>SGYO01000017.1 GCA_004321745.1 bacterium
TCTCGTTGTAGATCTAATTGAAAACCTTGACCGCTTTGTTGATAACAGCGTCCCAGCTGTGGTTACAATAACATACTATCTTTATACAATCCCATGGTTTATCAGCGTTGCACTTCCAATGTCTATGCTAATGTCAACAGTTTTTAGTATAGGAATGATGGTAAAGCGAAATGAATGGACCGCCATGAAATCTACAGGCATTAGTCTATATAGACTATCAGCGCCACTACTCTGTATTGGCATGATGATAAGTATTTTATCTTTTCTTCTAGATAAAAAAAGATATACTATTGATAGAGATTATCTTAAAAAAAAATCCAGACACAAAATTAAAAGCTCCTTGAAAAATATTTTTTTGCAAAAAGACATATCTATTCATATAGGCATAGAAAAATATAATGTTAAAAAAATGTCAGGAGATATTCTGACTTGGGTCGATCTTGGAACCGATCTAATTAGACAAAGAATTGATGCAAAAAGGATACAATTTGATCAAAAAAGTCAATTTTGGATACTTTCAAACTACTCGATAAGAAAATTTGATGGTGGAGTCGAAACAAATGTTCAATTTTCTGAGAAAGACACTCTAATAGATCTTAGCTTTACCCCTGAGGATATAAATAAGCAGGCACGTTCGCCAGATGAACTAGATTATTATGAGCTAACATCAAGAATTGTTGATCTCAAAGAAAATGGTGTAAAAACAGTTAAATGGGAAGTTACCAGGTATCTAAAAGTATCTTTTGCTCTTACAAATTTCATTGTTGTACTATGTGGAATCCCTCTAGTAGTGTTTCGTGAAAAAAACAGCCTTTCGTTTGGAATAGGTATGAGCGTATTTGTGATTTTTGGGTACTATGCATTTATAAAATTTGGTCAATCAATGGGTTTCAAGGGACAACTAAGCCCAATTCTATCTGCATGGATAGGCAACATAATATTTTTCATTGGAGGGATAATTTTATTAATTAAGGCAAGAAAATAAAGGATTACTTAGAATCAATTGCCTTTTTTACACGGTTTTTTATCAGTTTCTTTATAAGACCTTTAAGTCCTTTGTTGTCACTATCTTTATCAGAACTTGTTTTCCAGCCTCCAAGAGATGTTAAAGTTATTCCAGTTGACAGGTTAAATCCCTTCATAGTATGAAGCCATGTTCCATTTCTAAAGGCAAAACCAAAATCCCAAATTATAGGACCTTTCCTATAACCAAAACCCATAGATAATTCTTTCAGGTCTGCTCCTGACCAGGAATAGCCAACTCGCAAAGGGAACGATTCCATTTTTGTCCATTCAAGTCCAACAGACCATCTCCACTTTGCCCGGGCATAATATTTATCTTGAAATCCTGCGACAAGATCTGAAGCTATTACATAAGTTGGCATTTTTCTGGAAAAACCAAATCTAAAGAGTGCAGGATATCTAGTTTCAAAAATTTTAGGATTACCATTTGCTAATGTGTCTTTTATAAACTCAGTTTTATTGGTAAATAATGAATCCTGATTCAGATTATCAGCCCTTAGGGTATCTATATTGTATGTATAAAGGATTGCTTCATCGTCTTGGACAGTGCGCCCACCCCATTT
Organism: bacterium; assembly: GCA_004321745.1. Classification (GTDB taxonomy): domain Bacteria; phylum Fidelibacterota; class Marinisomatia; order Marinisomatales; family UBA1611; genus TMED80. The sequence goes on from SGYO01000017.1 coordinate 1,587, forward strand.
GAAAGGATAAAATCCTCCAAATATTTCAGGATAACTTTCTAGAAAATCTTTCATCCCGGACGGTTTATTCCACTCAATAGTACCAAATACGTTTATCATAGAGGCACCGAATGTCCAACCATTGATTTCTCTAGTGACAATGCCAAGGTCAAGGCCAAAACCTTTACCCCCGATACCTTGCCTAATTAAGTATTTTCCTCCACCATATAGACCAATGTCAGAGGTAATTATATTTGCTGAACTTGAGTCTGGATCAATTCCCATATAAAAAAGACCTTGTAAATATTTTAGGGTTACACCAAATGAGATAGATTCAAATGGTATACCAAAAGTATATCCAAATTCATTAACACCTAAAATTTCAAGATTAAGAGTCATATCTAAATCAGGCTTTCCTCCATTACCATAAAAGACCAATTCCAAAAGCCCAATAGGGATTTTAAAGTTATTAACCATTACAAAATTACTTGTTAGAGCGATATTACCTTTGGAATAATTAAGGAATGGGATGGGCAGATGCCTATCTTGAAAAAATGAAACTCCTCCTCCATCTTCAAAATTATCAAATAGTTGGTCTTTTTCTTTATTATTTAGGGTGTCCCCACTGAATTGAGCTACATTTTCAATAGAAAAGAAATTACCCAAAAATCCTCTATCAGATTGATAAACCTGAAGCATAAATGGTTTATCATGGGCGCGAGTAATTAACGCTGGATTGTACCCTACGCAGAAAATACCTTCAGCTATTGTAGTATATGCACCTGATAATCCTACTACTCTAGGATCTCGTTTAGTTTGACCATTTATTATTTGAAAAAATGAAAAAATAACAATTATGTATATTATTTTTTTCATTTTCTAAACCTACTACCTAAATATGATTTGGGGCCAATAAAGTCATTATTAATAGCTGATACCGAACGTGAAGAACTTGGATTTTTTATTTTAAAATACCATCCATTAATATCCTTTGCCTTAACATATTCATCAGTTTTTTGATCTAAAACGACTTTTTCATCACTAACAATTCTAATTCTTAAAGAATCACTCTCAGGAAACCCTGTTAAATCCCATTCGTATGAGTTAAGACCTGAAACCGTAGGTACATTTTGTGCTATAACCCCTCCATTTATACCAGTCCAATAACCTTCAGCTCCAGCATTTAAATTTGAATCAGAAGAAACAGAATAATAAATGTCAACAGATGAAATACCATCTCCATAAACTCGCCATTTTATATTATGTGTTTGATCTGTAAATAAGGTTTGTCCGCCATTTGGATAGACTATTACTAATTCAGAATTTGCAGAGGAAAACGCACCTGAACTACTTACTCGGAATGTAACAAATGATCCAACTTCTAAATGATCATTTTTTGATAAGAAAATCATACTTGAGTCAGTGCTGTTGATTTGAAACCTAGGCATAACATAGTGATCACCATAATCTGTAATTAATCTTACTCTATTAGTATCTAAACCAGTCAAAAACGATGAATTACCTGGCTCCGCCACCATACCTTCAGGAAAACCTAATGAGTCTTCCTCTTCAGCGGTATATAACCTTCCTGGATCAGGTAAAATAAACTTAAATAAAGTGTCGACATAACTAATTACAGTATCAATACCGCTTCCATCAGATCTCACTAAATAGGGTATACCGTCTATACACTCCTTAAAATCTGTCATTACATCATATATATATACATTTGAATTTGTTGGTGATAAATCTTCACATTCATTTATAATGTAAACATTATCTGTCAAAGACCAACCTTGATTAAGTGCCATTGTATCTCGAAAAGCTGCTAACATTTCCGGGGTATTATCAGTAGGAAAAAACTCGCTATTCGATAAAAGCATTGCTAGTTCAGCACCTATTGGCATTGCGTTAGTAATATCAAAATTTAAATCCGCACTGATTAACGAATTACGAATCTTATTTCTTGTTTGATAATCCATTTCTTCAATCACAGTTGGCTGAGAAAGAAAAACCATTTCGTCTAAAATCAGAGAAAATGGTGCGACTAATCTGAAACTACCTCCAATCCCAGCTCCTGCAACTATGGTACCTCTACCATCTATCCTAGCTGCAGCATCAATAGTTAATTTTGTCGGATTTGATGCCATTAAATCAATTATAGTGCCTTGTCCCTCAGCTGGAGCAACAATTGTATCATAAGAAGCAGTGCTATCTGTAGTTCTATCAAATATCTGAATGCGAGTTCCAAAACGATTAAGCTCAATGACAGTCATTGATGTATCTAGGCTAGTAGGTGGATAACCAATTGTATCAATATTAAAAGTCATCAGCGTAGTATCGCCAAATACATCTACTCCGGTAAAATCCATATTCATTCTCACAGGTAGCCTTATTTGACTTTTCATTATCAATGCTAGCCTTACATCAGCTATTGTGGCCCCTTTGAAACCCTGAGGCATTTCCTGATCTTGAGGTACTGAAGGAAACCCTTGAACTATATTTGCTTCTAACTCCTGAAACTCTAAAGACCCAAATCTTAACGTTAATCCTAATCCCCCTAAGCTAGAGCCATCTAAGGGAATAGTTACTTTTTGTGTAGGAATACTTACGGCAAGATCAAGATCCAATTTATCAATGGCTGAATCTGGGTTAGCTGCTCTCATGGTAGCACCATTTAAATCATAATTTGCCGAGATTGGATCACTACCTGAAGCTACTACAGTATCAAGTTTAACAGCTGAATTACCATTCGGATCAAAGAAGTTTTTAAAGTCCAAAAGAAAATCTATATCAAAAGGAAATGTATTTCTTAGGTCTATAATTTGGACTCTATTGTAAAGGTACTGAGAATTCGCAGCTAACTCTGCTCTATATAATTCAAGACTAGTTGAGCTTCCATCCTCATTTTCTGTAGCAGCAAATGGTATTTCAGGTTTTGGAACAGATAATCCTACAGAATCTATAGATACATCCATACTCTCTATGCCACTTAAATTAAACTGCAGACTAAAATCAACATACATCGAATCATTCGGAGCATTTCCTGATGAATGTCCAGGGGGATATAAGGTCACAAAACTACCAATTGGAGCATATTCTATCTGAAAACCGGTTGTAATTTGCAATAGCTGAGCTAACCCCTCACTTGCAAGATCTTTGGTTTCGTTTAATAACTCCCCAGCTTGCAGTAAAGAATTTTCATGATTAGCTATGGTGTCATCTAAAGCCTCTGTCCCTGTTACCAATCTGGAATATGCTGATGATAGACCAGTAGGAACTCCTCTATTGGTTATTTTTGTAGAAAAATAACTATCTCCAGTACTACTAATATTTATTGAATCTATACTACTAATAAACTGAGGGTCAGTTTCAGGTAATAATGCATTAAGACCTAAGTTTACAGGTGCGGCATTATTGATTGCCCCAAATAATGAATCTAAAATATTATTTGCTGGACCAGCAATGATTGAATTATAGAATTCTGCAGTTATAGTTTTAATAGAATCAATAGGGAAAGAAAAAGGCGTACCAGTATAGCTTACACCTCCAATTTCAACCTCTAAGGGTTCTAATATTGGAACTGGGTTTCCACTTTCATCAATTTCAAACTGAGGATTACCATCATCATCCAATAATGGTATTAATGTTACAGCTGTGTCCAAGTAAACTAATTGATCATAGACAACTAATGGAATAGGTGCAGGCGGACCAATTGGAGGAATTGTAGGTAAGGATAAACTGCTTGCATCCACACCAGGTATTTCTGTCGCTGGTACCACAGCTTCGATGTAGCCACCAGGAAATTCTATTTTTAAGTTTTCCGGATCCAAGGAGGTAAAAGGCAGTTCTGCCTCGTAAACAATTTGAAAACCCATAGAGTCTGGCGTAGGAAATATATTATAATCTGGATTAGAAAGGTCGCCCATTTCATAGCGTTTCTGAACCAATGGTATTTTTATATCAAGAAACCAGGTAGGCATTTCAAATTTTTCTGGTATATCAAAATCACATGCTGACGATGTAAACAAAAAAATTGCTACAAAAGCTTGTAAAATACCTGTTTTCCACTTAGTGGAATATTTCCTCAGAATTTTTTTCAAAACTATACCTAGTTAATTGGACTACCGCTCTAGAATTTGAAGAATATTTATAAGACATGCAAAACGAAAAAACCCCGTAAAATTACGGGGTTTTTTGAAAGTATTTTTAATAAATACTAATATTTGTAATGACTTGGCTTGTAAGGTCCTTCCTTATGCACCCCAATATACTTAGCTTGATCATCAGATAGGACGGTAAGCTTTGCTCCCAAATGATCTAGATGCAATCTAGCAACTTCTTCATCGAGCTCCTTAGGAAGCATGTAAACACCTACATCTGGAGCATCTTTTGCTAAGGCGATTTGTGCCATTACCTGATTTGTGAAAGAATTTGACATAACAAAACTTGGGTGACCAGTAGCACAACCAAGATTCATAAGCCTACCTTCTGCAAGCATAAATACTTGATGCCCATCTTCAAAAGTGTAGCGGTCAAGCTGAGGCTTTATTGTTTCTCTTTTAACATAACTATCATCATTTACAGCATTAACTTGAATTTCATTATCAAAATGACCAATATTACAAACCACAGCTTGATCTTTCATTTTATACATATGATCCTTGGTAATAATATCTTTATTACCTGTAGCAGTTACAAAAATGTGAACTTGATCAATTACATCTTCTATTGTGACTACTTCATATCCTTCCATAGCCGCTTGAAGTGCGCAAATGGGATCTATTTCAGAGATCATTACTCTTGCACCATACCCTCTTAGAGATTGAGCAGAGCCTTTCCCGACATCACCGTATCCGCAAACAAGGACGGTTTTTCCAGCTACCATAATATCAAGAGATCTTTTTAGTCCATCAGCTAGAGACTCACGGCAACCATAAACATTGTCAAACTTAGCTTTCGTTACTGAATCATTGACGTTGTACGCTGGAAAAAGAAGATGACCATCTTTATCCATTTGAACGAGCCTGTGTACTCCTGTAGTAGTTTCTTCAGAAACGCCTATAATATTCTTAGCTACACCTCTCCAATGATTAGAATCTTTTTTAAGAACTTCTCTAATCAACTTTTCGATAACAATTTCTTCTTCAATGGTGGTTTTAATTTCAGGAACATAGTTGTTTTTTTCATAAAATTCTTCAAGCTCATAACCTTTATGAATTAGAAGAGTAGCATCACCACCATCATCCACTATCAAATCAGGACCTGAGCCATCAGGCCATGTTAAAGCTTGCATAGTGCACCACCAATATTCCTCAAGTGTTTCGCCCTTCCAAGCAAAAACTGGAACTCCAGATTCTGCAATTGCGGCAGCAGCATGATCTTGAGTTGAAAATATATTACAACTTGCCCATCTAACATCAGCACCTAAATCTACAAGGGTCTCGATGAGTACAGCTGTCTCTATTGTCATATGAAGAGAACCTGTTATTTTTTTCCCTTTTAAAGGTTTATCTGGACCATATTTTTCTCTAGTTGCCATCAAACCAGGCATTTCTTTTTCTGAAATTTCAATAGCGTTTCTACCATCTTTTGATAAAGCAATATCTTTGATCCTATACGGTATTAAATCAACTAAACTAGTTGTTGCTGTAGAATTTGACATTTATTAACTCCTTTAATTTTTTGCAGCTGATCTTAATGTTTCAGCTAAATCTGTTAATTCCCATGTAAAACTGTCACCATTACGGCCAAAATGTCCATAGGAAGATGTTACATAATATCTAGGTTTTTTAAGGTCTAGGTGTTTCACAATTTCTCCTGGCCTTAAAGGAAAAATATCAGCGCATATTTTTGTGAGCGCTTCATCTGTCAATTTTCCAGTCCCAAATGATTTAACATAAAAGGATGTTGGCTCTGCCACGCCAATGCCATATGATAATTGAACTTCACATCTTTCAGCCAAATCAGCAGCTACAACATTCTTTGCTATGTATCTTGACATGTATGCGGCTGAACGATCAACTTTTGAGGGGTCTTTACCAGAAAAAGCTCCTCCACCGTGCGGGGCATATCCACCATATGTATCAACAATTATTTTTCTACCAGTTAAACCAGTGTCAGCAGCAGGACCACCATAAACGAATCTACCAGTCCCATTTACAATAAACTCATTCTCGAATGGAATATCATAATCTTTTAAAACAGGAAGTATTATCTTATCTATAACTTCCTTTTTTACAAAATTTAATTCTTCCTTTTCTGAGCCATATTCTAAAAGCATGTCATCATGTTGAGTCGCAATAACAACTTTGGTTACTCTCAACGGTTTAAAACCATCATACTCAACAGTTACTTGAGATTTACCATCAGGTCTAAGCCATGGTAATGTTCCATTTTTTCTAATCTTTGACAATTTTTCAGTTAATCTTTGAGCAATTTGAATTGGTAAAGGCATCAATTCCTCAGTTTCTTTGCAAGCAAATCCAAACATCAAACCTTGATCACCAGCGCCTTGTTCAGAAATATTGTCAGCATCAACACCTTGAGCAATTTCTGGACTTTGCTCATGGATGATTTCTTTTATTTCAACAGAGTTATTATCCATCCCCTTAGCTTCATCAGTATATCCAATATCTGATAAAGTATCTTTTACTATTTTTGGAATATCTAGTGATCCAGAGGAACGCACCTCGCCAGATACAACTACTAATCCATTTGTAGCAAGAGTTTCGCAAGCAACATGCGATTCTTGATCTTGGGATAATAAATTATCTAATATTGCATCAGAAATAGCATCACATACTTTATCAGGGTGCCCCTCTGTTACAGATTCAGATGTAAAAAGATATTTTGACAAAATAAACTCCTAGAATTGTTATTTTTAAAATATTTACCAGATTAGCCTGCAAATATAACAATTTAATATAAATTAGTATATATCTGTTTTGATACAAAACTCACGATATATTCTTGATAATTCTTGAAGCATCTCAATGGATGCTTGGAAGTTATATGACATTATATGTTCAACATTTAAACCAATTGGTACAATAATATTATTTTCATTTAAATGATTTAAAGTTTCCTGAAGAACATTAACCGCAATTTCCATAGATTTTTCTGTCATTTTACTTAAATCTTCTATCAATAATTTTTCAATCTCAACTGGAATTTCCACTCCAAGCCATTTCAAGAATTTTATATTTTTTTCTGAGCTTACTGGTGCAAAACTCAGCAATAATCTTCGAGGAAATGTTTTTTTCTCATCACATCTTTTTTGATAATGAGATATCATTTTTATGATTTTTGATGAATCATATAAAACTTGAGTTGTGAAAAACTCACAACCATTTTCACTTTTTTCTACCAGTTTAAGTGACTCTTCTTCGCGACTAGGAATCGAAATTCCTCCACAGAGCAAATTGATATTTTCATTTTTTTTAATTGCAGCAAGCGCTTCATTTACCGATGGTCCAGGATAATCAATTGATCTAGACTCTCCACCAACAATAATTAAATTTTCTATCTCATATTTTTTATTGGTCTCTTCAAGCCACTTTAATTCTTCATTTAATTTTTGGTGTACAACGACCCTATTTACAATGGCCTCGACTCCAACAATATCTTGCAAAAGTCTTCCGAACTCTCTTGGTTCAGCACGTAATTGATTTTTTACGGGACGCTCTCCTCTAGCGGCCTCATCTCTAACTTCAGGTATGTTAATTGCGTCAATATGTGTTTGAGAAAGTAAAGAACTTATTTTTGCGGCATATGAATTAAGAGTCCCGTCTTTTTCCCTCGGCGGTAATATCTCATATGCAACAACTGGTCTTCTGGGTCTTTTAATTTTATCTTTAATTCTCATTTTCCTTAAAAACCTAATTATTCAAAACGCTAAAGTACACAGATTTAGGATGACTAAAGTACCAGCCGCTTACTGAAGCAGCAGGGTACATAGCGCGGCTCTCCGTTAAACTTATACCAACTTCTTTTTCCACATCAAGAATTTGCCAAATTTTATCTTTTTCTTGATGATTTGGGCAAGCTGGGTAACCTGGAGCAGGTCTTATGCCATCATATTCTTCTTTGATTAGGTTTTTTATTTCTAAATTTTTCTCTCTTGAATAGCCCCAAAAATCTACTCTGACCATTTGATGCAATTTTTCCGCAAATGCCTCTGCTAATCTATCTGCAATAGCCTTTATCATAATTATCTTATAATCATCATGCTCTTTTTCATATCTAGATATGATAGACTCAATTCCTTTCCCCGCTGTAACTGCAAACATACCTATCCAATCTTGATTCGTTGAAATAAAATCTGCTAGCGAGTAATTTATCTTATCTGACCCTTTATCAACTAATTGTCTAGGAAAATTGAACTTATGACCATCGACAGTCACATTTTCATCTTTTGAGGTAGCTTGATAAATACCAAAAACAGCGTCTGCTGTAAGTTCGTTGTTTTTAATGACTTCATTGAGCATTGCATTTGCATCATCAAATAATAACTTGGCTTGTTCACCGTATTTCTCATTTTTTAATATGTCAGGGTATTTACCCTTGAGCTCCCATGTATGAAAAAATGGACTCCAATCAATGTAATCTACAAGTTCTGCTAATGGAAAATCTTTTATTACTTTTTTACCTTTTAGTTTTGGATCAATAATTGCGTACGTGTCCCAATCTTCTTGAAATTTTCTTCTTCTAGCCATCTCAATATCTAAATTATTATTTTTATGATCTTTTTCAAAAAAAGACTTCCTTATACTAACGTAGTCCTTTTTTGTAGACGAAATAAAATCATCTACTAAATCTTCATTTAAAACTTTTCTAACTACTCCAACACTTCGAGATGCATCAGTTACATGAACAGAAAATCCGCTATAATGCTCATCGATTTTTATTGCAGTATGACGCCTACTAGTAGTTGCACCTCCTATCATCAAAGGAATTTTTAATCCTTTTCTTTCTAATTCTTGAGCAACAAAAACCATTTCATCTAGACTTGGAGTTATTAGTCCAGAAAGACCAATTATATCAACCTGCTCTTTGATAGCAGTCTGTATGATTTTATCACATGGGACCATGACCCCAAGATCAATAATATCATAACCATTACAAGCAAGAACAACTCCAACAATATTTTTCCCTATATCATGCACATCGCCCTTTACCGTCGCCATCAGAATTTTACCATTGGATTTAATTGTTCCTAATTTTTCTTTTTCTTTTTCTATAAAAGGTACTAAATGAGCTACAGATTTTTTCATAACTCTCGCTGATTTTACAACTTGTGGTAAAAACATTTTTCCAGATTGAAATAGGTCACCAACCTTGTTCATACCATCCATTAATGGACCTTCAATTACCTCTATTGGTCTTTCAAAATTCAATCTAGATTCTTCAGTATCCTCATCTATATAATCGGTAATGCCTTCAACAAGAGAATGTATTAGTCTTTCATTTACAGAAACTTTTCTCCACGAAAGGTCTTTCTCTTTCCGCTTACCTTTTCCAGTATAATCACCAGCTATATTTACTAGGCGCTCGGTACTGTTTAAGTCTCTATTAAAAATAACATCTTCAATGATTTCTTTTAGGGATTCATTTATATCATCATAGAGTGTAAGCTGTGCAGGATTAACAATACCCATATCCATCCCTGCTTTTACGGCATGAAATAAGAAAATTGAATGCATTGACTCCCTTACAGCATTGTTCCCTCTAAAAGAAAAAGATAAATTACTTACACCTCCACTAACATGAACTTCTGGCATTTTCTCTTTTATTGTTTTTGCTGCATCAATAAAGGCAAGAGCATACTCATTATGTTCCTCAATACCTGTTGCAACAGCAAAAATATTTGGATCAAAGATTATATCTTGGGCAAGAAATCCTACATTTTCAGTAAGTATTTTGTAAGCCCGTAAGCAAATTTCAATTTTCCTTTCATAAGTGTCAGCTTGTCCTTCTTCATCAAAAGCCATAACAATTACCGCAGCTCCATATTTTTTAATTATGGAAGCTTGCTTAATGAATTCCTCTTCTCCTTCCTTGAGAGATATGGAATTTACAATACCTTTTCCTTGAATATTTTTTAAGCCAACCTCTAGCACACTCCATTTAGAAGAATCGATCATAATTGGCACTCTAGAAATATCTGGTTCAGAGGCTATCAATCTTAAAAAAGTTTCCATGGCACATTCAGAATCAAGAAGACCCTCGTCCATATTGATATCTATTATTTGAGCACCATTTTCTACTTGGTCTCTCGCAACTGATAAAGCTTTTTCATAATTTTCGTTTTTAATCAATTTTCTAAAAATTGATGAGCCTGTAACATTGGTTCTTTCACCAATATTAACAAAATTGCTTTCGGGTCTAATGGTTAGCGGCTCTAAACCACTTAATTTTGTGTGATTTTGCAAAGATGGAATTTGTCGTGGACTTACACCCTCTACAGATTGAGAAATAGCCTCAATATGGTCTGGAGTGGTACCACAGCAACCACCAACTAAATTAACTAGACCATCTTTAGCAAATTCCTCAATTTCTTTTGCCATTTGTTCTGGAGATTGATCATACTCTCCAAATTCGTTTGGTAAACCTGCATTTGGATAAGCAAAAACATACGTATCAGAGGCTTTTGAAAGGTCGCTCAACCAAGGACGCATTTCTGCAGCACCAAGAGCACAGTTCAGCCCAATTGCTAGAGGGTTTACGTGAGTAATAGAATGTAAGAAGGCCTCAACTGTTTGGCCTGATAAAGTTCTTCCGCTGGCATCTGTTATTGTACCAGAAATCATTATTGGTAAATCAACATTTTTACTTTCAATTAATTCACTTACGGCAAAAAGAGCAGCTTTACAGTTTAGTGTATCAAAAACTGTTTCTATCAAAAATAAATCGACTCCACCATCAAAGAGACCAAGAGCTTGCTCAGCATATGATTCTTTAAGCATATCAAAATCAACATTCCTAAATCCTGGATTATTGACGTCTGGACTTAAAGATGCAGTCCTGTTTGTGGGGCCTATAGCGCCTGCTACGTATTTTGCAGAATTAGAAAATTTTTGTGTTTCAATTTTTGCAATCTCAGCAGATGCCTTATTTAACTCATAAGAAAAACCTTCTAGGTTATAATCTTTTTGCGATATTGAATTAGCACTAAAAGTATTCGTTTCAATAATATCAGCGCCTGCTTCGAGATACGACCTGTGAATTGCTGATATAACATCGGGTCTAGTTAGAGATAGAACCTCATTATTTCCTTGTAGGTCATCAGAATGGTTCTTAAATCTATCCCCTCTGAAGTCACTCTCATCCAGTTTATAGGATTGAACCATAGTACCCATAGCACCATCAATTATTAAAATTTTCTTTTTAAATATATCTTTAATTTTTTCCATAAAAAAACCCGATGCTAATCGGGCCTATACCTTTTTAGCACTCTAGTTTAACGTCGCGGCAATTTGGTTTAAATCACGACTAATTAAGTTTTAATATTAATTAAAAGTATCCAAATTGCATAACTGCAAAAAAAATAATATTTACAATGGGCCCCCGCTCAAAATGTTATTGTCACCAAGATCATATTTAGAATAATTATTTTTGAATTTTCCAACTAAAGATTTTGCTGCTTTAGCATACTCATCTTCGCTAGACCAACTATTTTGCGGGTTTAATATCAAAGGGTCTATATCTTCAAGCGATTCTGGTACAGAAAAACCAAAGTAAGGATCTGGTTTAAAATTGGCCTCTTCAATTGATCCATTTAAAATTGCATGAATTATTTTACGTGTCAAAGGCAAACTTATTCTTTTAGCACCTGAATTTGCATTAGCTCCAACCCAGCCAGTATTTACCAAATAAACTGGTACTTTGAATTCAGACATTTTTTTTTCTAACAGCCTTGCATATTTATAAGGATGTAAAGTTAGAAATGGTCCTCCAAAACATGGAGAAAACGTTGCCGTAGGCTCAGTAACACCTCTTTCAGTTCCCGCTACTTTAGCGGTGTAACCGCTTATAAAATGATACATAGCTTGATTTAGATCTAACTTAGCTACTGGCGGTAAAACTCCATAAGCATCGCATGTAAGAAAAATAATTTTTTCTGGATGTCCAGACAAACTGGGTCTTCCTTGGGCAAAAACAGAGTTTTTTATATAGTCTATAGGATAAGAAACTCTAGTATTTTCCGTTTTAGACCCATTACTATAATCTACTTCTTTATTATTTTTATCAAAAACAACATTCTCCAGAAGCGCTCCAGGTCTTATTGCATTATAAATATCCGGCTCCTGGTTTGGATCTAAATTAATTGTCTTAGCATAACAGCCACCCTCAAAATTAAATACACCATTTTCTGACCAGCCATGTTCATCATCGCCTATTAGAGGTCTTTGAGGATCTGTACTAAGCGTTGTTTTACCAGTGCCACTTAGGCCAAAAAAAAGTGCAGAGTTTTTTCCATTATTATCAACATTTGCAGAACAGTGCATTGATAAAACACCTTTTTGAGGCAATATGTAGTGAAGTACAGAAAAAATACCTTTTTTCATTTCTCCGCCATACTCCGTACCCCCGATTATTGCTATTTTACGTCCTAGGTGAAATATGACAAATGCTTCAGAGTTCATACCATAAACTTTATAGTCAAGGTTTTTAACATCTGATGCATTAATGATAGTAAAATCAGCGAAAAAATTATTTAATTGATTTGGTTCTGGCCTTATGAACATGTTATTTACAAAGTGTGCTTGCCAAGCCTTTTTAACCAAAAACCTGACACTCAAATTATATGCTTTTTCTGCACCCGCAAATCCATCAAAAATATAAGTTTTATTTTTAGAATCATTATAATACTCAATTACCTGACTGTAGAGGTGATCAAAAATTTTTTCAGAAATTTTTTGGTTTACCTCACCCCACCAAATTTTATCATTGCTAGTAGTTTCATCTACAAAATACTTATCTTTCGGTGATCTGCCTGTATACTTTCCACTATCAATCATTGCAGCGCCACTAGAAGCAATATGCCCCTCACCGTTGTTAACAATATCTAAAACTAAATTTTGGTAACTGAGATTTCTAGAAATAACTAAATCGTCATTCAATCCTAGTTTTTGCAAATCAAGATCTTTTGCTTTGTATGTGGTCATGATTTTATTCACCTCTAGGATGATTCTTTTGATAAACCTTTTTTATAGTTTCTAGGTTCAGTTGCGTGTAATGCTGAGTTGAAGATAAGCTACTGTGTCCTAAAAGTTCCTTAACAGTCAACATATCAGCACCTCTGTCAATCAGATGAGTAGCAAAAGTATGCCTTAGCGTGTGGACAGAACCTCCACCCATAGTGCTCAATAGATATCTTTTTATTCTTCTCTGTAAAGTTCGCTTCGGTAGCCTAAAACCTTTTCTGTTTGTGAATAGAGGGTTATCAAAATCTGTCCTAAAGGACCTTCCTGTGTTTTCTAAATATTTATTAATCGAATTTAATGCGACTTTTCCAATAGGGACAATACGCTCTTTATTACCTTTTCCAATAACTTTTACCATTCCATTATTTTTATCTATATCACAAATATCTAGAGATAATAACTCACTTAATCTCAACCCTGTTGCATATAAAGTTTCTAAAATGGCAATGTCTCGATATGCCTCTAACTTATTTGTAATAACATTCTTTAATGGCTCCTCCATAAGCATTTTAATATCACTCTCTTTAACAAATGATGGTAGCATTTTTGAAGATTTTGGAGTTTTAATATAAATAGTCGGGTTATCTAATATTTTTTCAAAATTATATAGATACCTAAACAATGCCTTAACCGATGCTAATCTTCTAGCTATTGTTTTTTCACTCAATGATTTTGACCTACTTTTTGATGATTGAATTTTCGCCATCTCATCAGCTAAAAAATTTCTTATTGTAAGTGGTTTAACTTTATCTAAATAAGGTCCAAAATAAACATCAAGTTTTTTACAAAAATCAAAAAATATTTTAATATCAATATTGTAAGATTTAACAGTGTAATCTGAAAAACCTCTTTCTTTTTTTAGGTAATCTAAAAATTCTTTTTTTAGTTTATTATAATCAGTTTTCATTAAAAGATAATCTTTTTTCTAATTCAGTCAATTCATCAGGAATTGGTGAATTTAATTTCAACTTTTTACCTTTTGAATTCATTAATTCAAATTCTATGGAAGTTGCATGTAATGCATGTCTCTTAAATGTAGAAATTAAATTGGATGACATTTGCCTGAACTCATTAGCATACTCATTACTTTTTTTGATACCACCACCATATTTATTATCTCCAAAAATTGGATTCGAAGAACTTGATGAATGTACCCTGATTTGATGCGTCCTACCCGTGAAAGGCTCAAATTCAACACATGCAAAATTTGAATATTGTCTTAAGACTTTAAAAGTTGATTTTGAATATTTACCTTCATCAGTTAAAGTTAACTCAAAACAAGTTGGGTCTGATTTTTTTCGAATCATATTACCTTCAATTTTTCCAGACTTAAGTTTCCATTTCCCCCAAGTTATAGCATAATAAACTTTTTTAATTGTTCTATTTTTAAACTGCTCTGCTAACCATATATGAGACTCATTTGTTTTTGCAATTAAAACAATACCTGAAGTGTCAGCATCTAGTCTGTGTACAATCCCTTGCCTATTGAGTCCATTTATGTTTGAAAGATTTTCAAAATGGTATACTAATCCATTAGCTAAAGTGCCAGACTCATTTTTCACACCTGGATGCATTACAATTCCGCTTGGTTTATCTATAGCAATGATATTTTCATCTTCAAATAGTATATCAAAATCAATTTTTTCTGGAATTATACTATTACTATCTATACTTTTTTCTGTTTCGATGGATATATCGATCTTGTCTCCATTTTGAAGCAGATAGCTTGGTTTTTTTGACTCTCCATTTACATAGATTGAAGAGTTTTTTATATAGGATTTTATTTTATTACGCGATTCGTTTTTCAGTAGACCAGATAAATAAATATCTAATCGAGTATTAATAGAATCATTTATTTGAAAAGTTTTTTTAATCAAATAGAGGCTTTATTTAGAGTTTTTTCTTGAAAATAAAATGAATGAATAATAAAGAAGACCATACCTATTGATACTGAAGTATCTGCTATATTAAAGACATACCATTCCCAATAAGACCCTATTTTGATATGTAAAAAGTCAATAACTTTGCCCGCTATTAACCTATCTATTAAATTCCCAAATGCACCAGCAATGATTAAAGACAATCCAATTTTAATGGTAAAATGACTGTTCTTCTCAATCCAAAAAAAATAAATCAAAACAAATGTCATTATGATAGATAGGATAGAGAGAGTAGCTTGGCCGCCAGGCAAAGTTAACCCAAATGCCATTCCATCATTTGTTATATACGTAAGATAAAAGAAGTCTTCTATTACAGGGATGGACTGGTATAAATTCATACTATTGTGAATACTCCATTTTGTTACTTGGTCAATAACAAAAATGGCAATAATTAACCCAACGTAATGCACTTTAAACTTTATTTAGATTTAATTTTTCACCTTCTTTGCAGGAAACACATTTAGTTGCATTAGGAACTTCCATCATTCTTTCTTCAAGAATTTTTTTTCCACAGACAGCACAAATACCAAATTCGCCTGAATCGATGCGCTGAAGAGCTAAGTTTAAAAAATTAATGTAATCAGTTTCTCTGTTCATCAAATGGAAACCTTTTTCCCTTTCATAAGAATCTGTACCCGCATCAGCCATATGAACACTATATACAGAATCTTGGGCTAAACTAGCGTTACCTTTTGAATCAATATTTAGATCATCCCTAATACCATCCATATTCCCGTTAAGCTCATCTATTCTTTTTGTTATTTCTTTTTTAAAACGAGCTAGATCTTTTTTACTGTACTTATCTTTTGACATTTTATTTAATTCCTTAATTATCAGCTACTTTGACAACTATTTTTATTAGCTTTTCTTTTATTTGAAATTCAGCTTTATATCCCTCTACATCAGTAATATTGCTAATAAAGGTTGTAAGAGTTTCATTACAAAAGTATTCCTCAAATTTACTAACAGCTTCCTGAAATTCGCCATCCAATTCCCAATAAATATTTATTCTATCTTCAACAGAAAATCCAGCATCTTTCCTTACGTTTTGAACCTGTCTTACTAGATCTCTTACAATACCTTCCTGAATCAGATCATCACTTAATTCTAAGGAAAGACCTACTGTTATTCCATTACCACTTACTGCTGAGAAACCTTCTGCAGCTAAAGTTTCAATAATTATATCTTCTTGTATTAAATTGAATTCATTATTGTTTTTTTCAACACGAATTTTGCCTGTAGATTCATATTCATTAAACAATTCATCATTATTTTGAGTGTTTAAAAAACCTATAATATCTTTTAATCCACTTTGATATTTTCTGCCTAACACAGGCAAATTTGGTTTTATCTTGTAGTTAACTAAATCGCCCGCATTTGTCAGGCGTTCAATTGACTTTACATTTAGCTCATCTAGTATTATATCACTGTATTGATCTATAAAATTAGACATCTCATCGTTTTCTATAGCATACGAAACTTTTGACAATGGTTGTCTTATTTTTACTTTTGACTGGTTTCTAGCTGAACGACCAAGCTCAACCACTCGTTTAAGAGAATCAACCTTTTGAATTATATCTAGGTCAATAAAACTTTCATCATGCATTGGATAATCGCAAAGATGAACGCTTTCAGGTGCATCAGGGTCAAGATTGACAACTAAGTTTTCATACATTTTTTCAGTACAAAACGGTAAAACAGGAGAAATACATTTAATACTATTAACTAGCACATGATACAAAGTGGCATATGCAGTGAACTTATCTTTATCATCTTCAGATTTCCAGAACCTTCTTCTATTTCTTCTAATATACCAGTTCGATAATTCATCTACAAATGTATCAAATGAAACTACCAAACTTGCCACATCATAATTATCAAGGAATGATTTACCATTTTTGATTAAGATATGCAACTTTGATAAAATCCATCTATCAAGGATTGTTAAATTATTTCGATCAAGTTTGCCATGGTCATTTAAGTTAAATCCATCAACAGATGCGTACGTTGAAAAGAAGGAATATACATTCCAAAACGTAATTAATTTTTTCCGAATTTCGTCTGCAGGGCCATATCCAAAAAGTAAGTTGTTTTCAAGGTTTTGTCCTGCATACATCCACCGCATCACATCAACACCCATTTTTTCTGCAGCATCATCAAACCAAATTGCATTACCCCAGCTCTTATGCATTTCACGCCCATTTTCATCTTTAACCAGTGCGTGCCCAAGCAATGTTTTGAAAGGTGCTGTGTCATCTAACCAGCTAGACATAGCGAGTAATGAATAAAACCAATTTCTAAATTGTCCGGGAAAGCATTCAGTAACAAAATCAGCAGGATACCATTCTTTCCAGTGATCTTTATCAGATATGTAATCAAGTGTTGAGAAAGGGACAATACCAGCATCAAGCCAAGGATTACCAACATCTAAAATCCTTTTACCAATTAAACCAGTTTCAGGATGTTTAATTTCAATACTATCAATCCAAGGTCTATGAGGACTGTTACCCTCAAATTCATCATGACCAGATACAGCTAAGCTTTTTAACTCTTCTTCAGAACCAACAACATAAAAAGAATCATCCTCAAATACCCAGATTGGTAGTGCAAGGCCCCAAAACCTCTTCTTAGAAATCATCCAATCGCCCATATTGTCCAACCATTCATGCTCTCTTTCCTTACCCCAAGCAGGAATCCAATTAACTTCATCTACAACGTTCTTAATTTTATCTCGCCAATTCATATTTATATACCACTCTTCAACTAAACGAAAAACTAATTCATCACCAGATCTCCAACAATGAGGATATACATGCGGATATTCTTCTACATATACAAGAAATTCTCTATCTTTTAAATCTTGAATAATTTGATCAATTGTACCTCGGTCCGTGGCTGATTTATTTTCAAGCCATCCAAAACCGTTCATGAACTTTGCTTCGTCATCTAATGGAGCTATGTTTATCAGTCCTTTGTCCTTACCAACTTTATGATCGATATCACCGCACCCTGGAGCCATATGAACAATACCTGTACCTTCACCGGAGACAACTATATCGTTACCGATTTTATCTTTGCCCGGATTGATTACACTATGTTGCATAACAGAGGTTATGCCGGCCTTTTCTAGCTCTTCATTGATAAATGGGAAACCACCTGGTTTATTTTGAGCATCGAGATCATCAAAAGGACCTATATACTCCAGTCCAACTAGTTCACTACCTTTAACAGAACCAATCTCTTCATAGCCACCATGCTCTTTGAAGATCTGAGAAATTGTTTTAAGCTTAGGAACTCCCTCGACCCACTGTTTTTTTTCAGAGAACTGCTTTTCTAATCTCTGGTATTCTAAATTATCCTTCGCGAAATAATAAATACTACCATCAGCAGATTTTAATTTAACATACTCCAGATTGACATTAACAGCAACAACAACATTTGAAGTTAATGTCCAGGGTGTTGTTGTCCAGACCAGTAAATATTCATTTTCTCTATTTTTTATTGGAAAGCGTACAAAAACCGATTTATGCGATACTAATTTACGCCCCTCAATTACCTCCATTTGGGAGTAGGAAGTTCCAGACCTGCCACTCCATGGCACTACATCAACATCACGGTATATTTTCTTCTCTTCAAATAATTTTTTTAGAAATCTCCATATAGTATAATTATTCTCATTGGACATTGTATAATAGGAATTTTCCCAGTCCATCCAGTATCCCAATCGAACAGATTGCTGGGTTTGGATCTTTGAATACTTTAATACTCTCTCTTTACAAAGATTTACAAATTTTTCAATACCAAATTCTTCAACATCTTTTTTCGATTTGAACCCCAGCTCTTTCTCAACCTCAATCTCAACCCAGAGACCTTGACAATCAAAACCATTCTGGTACCTGAGCTCATAGCCAGACATAGATTTATACCTATTGTAAATATCTTTTAAGGTACGACCCCAAGCGTGGTGAACACCCATTGGGTTATTTGCTGTAATTGGCCCATCAATAAAACTCCACTTTTCATTACCTTTGTTTAGATTACGCCTCTTATTAAATATATTTTTGTTCTCCCAGAACTCTAATACTTCGTGTTCCTGAGAGATAAAATCAACATTAGATGAGATTTTTTTAATGGCCATAATTTATTTTAAAAAAAGTTTTACAGGCCGGGAAATTACTTGTGTTTTGATTTACTTTGCTAGTTAAGAAAAAACAAATTTCGGTTGTTTTTGCATAGCTGAATCATATGAATAAAAAATATTTAATAGTTTAGGGTGACAAAACGGGAGGAACCATCATTTTTCTTTACCAGTAACAACAAACTACCTCTTTTTCTTGATGCTTTTTCTTTCTTTTTAAATTCTTTCAAGGAATTAACTTGCTGAGTGCCGACTCTCTTAATTACATCACCCTCTACTAAACCTTTATCAGCGGCTTCACTATTGACATTTACTGACACAACAACAATTTTCCCATCATCTTCATCAATATTATATTTCTCCATTAGATCTCTATTTATTTCTTTAAGCTCCAAACCTAATACAGATGTATTTGAAGAATTAGTTTTAACGGCAACTTGTTTTCCATCTTTTAGCTCCTGAAGTACAACGCTAAGATTCTTTTTACTCCCATTTCTAAAAACAACAACATCAGACTTAGATCCCGGTGGCATAAGTGAAACAATATTTCTAAGGTTAGATGGGTCTGTAATATTTTTATTATCGAATCTAATGATCACATCGCCTTCCTGAACACCTCCCAACTCAGCTGGACTTTCTCCAACAACTTGAGTAACTAGTGCACCATCTCTAGATTTCATTTCTAATGCTTTCGCTGCATCTGCATCAAGGGGCTGTATGTAAACTCCAAGCCACGACCTAGTCACATAGCCTTTATCAATTAAGTCAGACATTATTCTTTCAGTCATATTTGAAGGTATTGCAAAACCTACTCCTCTATTACTTTTTTCGTAACCTCCAGTGGCAATAGCAGTATTTATACCGATTAACTCACCTTTCATATTCAAGAGGGCACCACCACTATTTCCTGGGTTTATTGCAGCATCTGTTTGTATGAAATCCTCATAACTTTGTCCTCTAATAATGTTTGATCTACCCATAGCACTTACAATACCAGTAGTCACTGTATGACTTAAGTTTTCAGAAAAAGGACTTCCCACGGCCATCACCCATTCCCCAACTCTTAGTTTATCTGAATCGCCCAATTTTAGTTGCCTGAGATTATCTGCTTCTATCATTAGAATTGCCAAATCAGACTTTGGGTCTGTCCCCATGATTTCAGCTTTGTATTCACGCTTATCAAATAGCTTTACCTTTATATTATCCATATCCTCAACGACGTGGTTATTTGTAATTATATATCCATTTCTTGCATCAACTATAACGCCAGAACCTAAGGCATTTGTTTTGTATTCTCTTTCACCGTTTGGGTCCATATATGGATTAAAGAAAAAATAAAGATCATTGTTTGGTACTTTCATGATCTTGTCTGTTATTATAGTAACAACAGCAGGCTTCGCTTGTTCTGCCACATCAGCAAAAGAGTCACTAAACTGTTGAACAACAGAATTTTGAGAAAAAAGATTACTGGTAATAAGACAAGCTAGTATTACGATTCTAATCATTATGATTCCTTTAGATTTTATTCTCTAATAATGCAATACAATAGCATAATGTTCCAAAAAAAAAGCCCTCAAAAGAGGGCTTTTTTAATAATAAATAGATAACTTATTTTAAGAATAACATCTTTCTCATTGCACTTTTAGCTTCAGTTTGAAGTGTATAAAAATACATACCAGTTGAAACTTGTATTCCATTATCGTTTGTACCATCCCACTGAACAGTGTGATAACCAGGTGTTATTTTTTCATTCTTTAATGTCTTAACTTTTTGACCCATTAAATTAAAAATAGATATATCCACTTTAGTTACCTCAGGTATGTCAAATCTAATTTCAGTATTTGGGTTAAATGGGTTCGGATAATTTTGATGAAGCGCAAACACACCAGGAACCAGTTTAATAGCCGCTGAGACAACATTAGAAGAAACGTTTGCTATACTACCCTTTGGCCCTGAAACAATAACATTGTTGATATTCACGCTACTTTCATCAAGTACATCCCCAAAAAAGTTAAATGACATTTTAAGCAAATCATTATTTTCATTTGGAATAATGAAATCACCAGCAATATCAAAAACAATGACTTTTATTAATCCTTCATCAATATGATTAAAAGTACTCACTACGTTTTCCTGCATAACTACTAAAGAAGGTGCACTTAGGCTAAGAATGTCAGAGTCGTATTCAATATCAAATTCTAACCCCTTTAGACCTCCATCGTATGAAAGATTAACTGTTAAATCTGAAGTATTGTAGTTTGGCACTAATTCTAAGGATGCAAAATTTACATAATTTGCTACCCTAGCTGTAGAGGAACCAGATATAATATCAACCACCATTACAACATCAGCAATATTGAGTTCATCATCCATATTAACATCAGAATTATTAAAAGCTGCGCTACTTGGAGTGGTTTCCTCAAGGATAAAGTCAACCAATGTTAGAACGTCTTCAATTGTTGTCTCACTATCAAAGTTTGCATCACCTACAGCAAAAGGAACAGCACATGCTGTATTAGATGTTCTCGATTCAACAATACCATAACCACCATCTGAAGGTTCTCCAGTATCATATTGTGCTTTTACGACATAACAATAATTTGAATAATTAGACTCAACACTAACAGTATCTAAAGTATCTGCTGTAGTAGATATTAATGTGGTTGTTAAATCATCAGCTATTAAATAGACATTATATGCCTCGGGATCCTCGTCTCTTAGGTTGTTTGAAGTATTTGGTATCGCCCTAGGTACATAAATTTCCGGTAAAACATCACCAAAATCTGACGATTCAACAATGTCTGAATGATCAGGGTTAGAGTTAGAAAAACGACCAGAGCTGAGTTCTAGATTATTATCAATTTCAACTGGCTCAGACTGCACAGCATAGGATACATTTTCAGGAGAACCAGGAGCTCCAATGAAACCAGCTAATATTCCAAAATTACCAGCTAATGCGATGTAAGCATCTGCAATTGGTTCAAAACCATATCCTGTTGATACCCAATTTCTATCGTAATATTCTGGAGTGGCAGGTTCTTGATCATTAGCTAGAGAAAGAAATCCACCACCATCACTAATAACGATATAGACATCGCCACTAGATACCTCTATGCCTGCATCAGATAAATCCACTGAAAATTGGGTTAAAGTCGCATCTTCTGTACTAAAATCTAATAGATTCATACTATACACCGGATCTCCACTAGGTCCAGATACAGATCCATCTGGATCTAGAAAAACAAATATAGTTGCTAAATTAGATGTGCCTCCACCATATTCTGTGCCCTGTATGCTAACAACAATATCCTGCAATGTTGCAGGGTAATTAGCAGGAGTAAATCTTACTCCAAAAAAGCATCCACCATAACCACAACCTATTTGCCCTTCAAAAGTTTCATCATAGTAGGCAAGATCATACTCGGCAACTGATCCTGGAGTTCTCCAGGATAAATAAACTTTCTCATCTCCTGGGATTGCAGATAGCGCAACTGGTGCAGGCATATCAGGAGATAAGACAAAGTCCTGAACAGTTGGTTCTGCTTGAGCTAAAACGGTGACAACTGCAGATTCAGAAGCAAAATTATTTCTAGTTACAGTAACCGCCTGAGAGCCAACTGTTAAATTCACAAGCATGTAGGCACCATCAGCACCTGTAGTATCTTTAACACCTCCAGCAGAGACAATAGCACTATCTAAAGGTGCTCCATTAGGGTCAGAAATAGTGCCACTAATATCGCCAAAAATAAAACTTGAGGCATCTTGCACAGTGATCATATCACTTTCATAGTTATCACCGCCAACAGGACCATCATAAACAGCAACAACGCCAAAGGTGTATTGAACACCATTTTGCAACCCTGTTACCGTATAACTAGTGCTTTCAATTGGCTCGGAATTTTGAAGCACCTCGCCTACATAAACATTGTAACCTAGAAAATCATATTCATTTCTGCTTTGATTATTGGATGTTACTGGTTCTTGATAATTTTGTTGGGTTGAAAGATTGACGTCTAAAGTGTATGTACCGTCATTACTACCATAACCATCAACAACAACATAATATAAACCAGCATCTAAATTAATACCTGGCAATTCTGATACATAAGGGCTCGTAAAAGAAGGTGTTGAGCATGCATCGTCATTACAAGCTATTCCGTAAGTTGTTGCATCAGTGATAACAACATTACCAGTAGCATCTAGGATGTATATTTTTGAGTCATATGCTGTGTTTGTACATAAACTAAAGTCATAAGTAGCACCAGAACTCGTAAACATATACACCACATCTGGCGAAGCTGAATTTGAATAAGGACACACCTCATCATAATCATCCTCAAAACCAACTGTAGTACCCTCAGCAGAAAATGGAAGGGCAGTGATAACAAATGGATTATCCATATTATCACCTTCAGTTCCATCACCGCCGCCGCCACCGCCGCCTGGTCCTTGCCAAATTAGTAGAACTTCCTCATCTGCTGGAAAAGACATTAGATTAGACGGAGCAGCAGCAACCCATTCTTCTGGGGTGCCACACGCAATGTTACTAGCTTCAGAAACAGTTTCTACGCCATCAACATCGTAAACAGCGGAGACATAATAACAATACTCAGTGCCATTAGTAATGCCAGTGTGAGCAAATTCTAAATCGGTAGTATTACCAATGACAGTACCATTTTGTTGGTAGATTCTGTAAGTGACAAAATCTCCACAACCTTCAGGCACAGGTCTTTGCAAATTAAACGAACCAGTCGATACTTTTTTGACCTCACTTGAGGTAAGGCTTTCAACCATCTCTTCAGTGATATATTGTCCTTTCTCAAAAGGAACATTTTCGGTGTAGGTTTGTGAAGTCACACCAAACCAACCTTGATCTGTATTTATCGAAACCTGATACTCTGTGAAATTATCTTCTTGGTCTGTTGTACTTCCAAGAAACTCATGAACCATTACCCCATCGATCCAGATAGTAAACCCTGCACCGTCATACATACCGTCCCCATAAGAATCATAAATTGTAAAAACGTAAGTACCAGGCTCTATATCAAATTCCCAAGTGTAAACCTCGTTGCTTGAAAAATCACCATCGGACGGCTCCTCTGCTATTATTGTTCCAAATTGATCTACCAAATCCCATGAAGTTTCATATCCATAGGTATCAGTAGTTAGTTCTAAGGTAAAAGTTGAAACAAAAGGGTTCGCTGGCTCATCCCAAGAGACAATATTCTGACTATCTCCACCAAAAACGCTAACATTTTCAACAGGGCATATTTCCTGCGAAAAAATAACATTAGTTAAAAAACAAATTAGAAATGATAGTTTAAATTTCACGATTTTCCTCCAAAGGTAAAATTGTAATGATTTTTCTAAAAAAACTTTTATGCTAAAATATAGAGAAAGAATTTAGTGCCTCTGACCTTTTATTCAATTGTTTTTATGAGCATAAATAAAAATTTTATAACAAATCAAATTGCACGATTAAAACTAAAAATAATGTTACTATTTTTTGTTATTTTTTCATCCTTAATCATAACTAGTGGCAAGTCTACACGCAAATAAACTGGTTTATTAAATACTATACTGCTGAAACGAAACCCTATTCCAGCATTCGCAAGTTTTTCAATCTTATCAAACCTGTTAAAAATCCCAGCATCAGCAAATAGCGCAATCTCAGTATTAATTAATCTATTTTCAAAATAGCCATTTGAATTAACTTTTTTGTTTAAGACATATAATTCGCTCGAGAATGCTACTAGTTCATCTGTACTATAATTATCATTTATAAAACCTCTAATATTACCATCGCTAGGAAAATGGTATTTCCCATTAAAATTTTTAAAATCAAAAAAACTATTTTCAGATCTTAAATAAGATTCTTCATACATTGACCGTGATTGATTACCAGCAATTTTAAAAGAAACTTGAATGGGTAATTTCTGCTCATGATGCCAGATTTTTCCAAAATATGAACGCGCTCTAATACCTGCATGAGTAAATCCTGAAAGGTATCTAAAGATATTCCCTGAACTGAAGGAATTAGCTTGTTTGAATTTTATGGTAAACGAAATTTTTGAAAAATCCCATTTTGAAAATGGCGATAAAGAATTTGAAATGTCAGTTTCAAATTCAAAGTAGTTAGATTTCATTAAATGGTTAAAATAAACGGAAGAAAGTTTACCAGGCGCGAATAAATTAGTTCTTTGTGTATCAACATTTGATTGAACGTAAAAACCTAATTTATAATTTTGCTTAGGTTTACTTCGATAGCCATTCAGAAATTTTGTTTTATTCATTTCAAGTTTCAGTGACTTTAAACCTGGCTGATCAAAAACTTTAAAATTAAGTTTCAAATTTCTGTAATTATGAACGGGTTTGAAACTTCCCTCATAATACCAGTAAAAACTATGCTTTTTGGAAGAAGGGTCTTTTTCTAAAGAATGGTTTAATTTTACAATTTGATTTTCAAAACTGCCGTAAGATTTCCTAATTTGTAAACCTGGGGAGTAACTATCAATGTCATTGTAATATAAAGAAGGTAACCATGTATACACTATTTTGTCACGAGGTATATAGTTCATACCAGGCCAGTCAAATGTAATTTTTCTTTTAAGCTTTGTAGAATTATTCCTGTAGTCTACATCCAGCGATTGAGCATCGGGATCCAAGCTTAGTCTTACGGGTTTTTTTGAAACATCATAAATAAATTCATCTTCATTATTCCAATAATTATTTTCCCACCAAATTCTTTTAGTAGATCCATCAGGAAATTCAGTCTCTACTAGTTGGGGCATGTGCCTATTGCCTAAATTTTTTATTTTTAAAAATACTTTATACGTACCATCATCATTTTTTTTTGCATACCATTTTTGAATACTATAATCCATGACTCTAGTATCATGAAGCCAAGCGTCAAAAAACCAATCAAACTCTTTTCCACTTACTTTTTCAACTGATTCTATGAATTTTTCTTCATCTACATGTTTTAATTCCCACTTTTTATAAAAATCTTGAACAGACAGATAATAAAGTGAATCTCCTAAAATGTATTTTAATTCATTTAGCATTAAGGAGGGTTTTGTATATGCATTTTGCCTGTATGAAGTGCTATTTTTAAAAAGATAACTCTTTCTACTGATTGGCTCATCATATCCACTTAAAATATAATTTATAGATGACCATTGGTCATTATGTAGTTTATTATTGAATGACCAAAATTTTCTTTGATATTTATCAGTCCATTCATCTGATTGCCAGTCAAACCCAATTGTGCCATAACGATCCATCATGTAATCTCTTGTTTGAGCAGTGGTGAAGCCTTCATCTATCCATGCCTCATCAAGTTCATTATTACCTAAAATACCATAAAACCAAATATGACCAATTTCATGTAAAATCAGACTCTCACTATCACTCCCATCCATAATAAGCATAGGGTACTCCATACCTCCTGACTTCAACCTGTCAGTATTTGTTACTTGAGGGTATGAATATTCTCCAAATTTCTCGGTTAGCCATTTTAAAGCTCTCACAGATCTCTCTCTAACCACCCTGTTCCAATCATATGCATTGACCCTGTTATACAAAACATGTACGTCAATATCTTTATATCTTCCATGCTCATAGAGAAAATTTGGTGATGCAACCCAAGCAAAGTCATGAACATTTTCCGCTAGGAATTCTACTGTCCTCGTTTTTAAAGAATCCGGCTCTATGTAATTTTTTTCAAAATTCTCAAACCAATCCTGAAACTCTATTGAACTGTCTACTTTTACCATGTTCCAGCCAGGATCCCCTTTGGTAACTACTCCGGATGCACCAATGATGTACTTTGCAGGCAGTTCAAATGTTACTTTAAAATTACCAAATTCTCCGTAAAACTCACCTTCTGCATGAAATGGGTCAGCATGCCAGCCTTCTTTGTCGTAGACAGCTATTTTAGGGTACCACTGTGCCATATTATATTGACCCTCATAATAGCCGGCTCGCTCTACCATACCGCCCACATGGTGGTTCCAGTCGATGTCTATTCTAAGCTTTTCTCCTGGCAAAAGTGGCTGTTTTAATTTTGCACGCAATACAGTGTCATCAATTTTAAAGTTATCGGAAATAAAATTATCATTTTTGGCTATTGTAAGATTTCTTACGTGTATTTTGCTCTCATATCCATCTAAACCATCTTTGAAATAAGCCGCACGTGATTCTCTGCCATATCCATTTAGATAATCCCTGGATTTTACTGAACCGAGTTGAAAAGCATTAGGGTATAAATGGATGAATATATCATTCAGCTCATCAGGAGAATTATTTTTATATATGATGGTTGAACTGCAAGCAAGCTGTCTTACACTATCAATAAGAGTTACATTCATCTCATAGTCAACTGATTGTTGCCAGTATTGGCCACTTGCAATAATAAATGATAAATTAAACCAAATACAGTGTAGGAAATTTTTAAAAAGGCGAGACAAATTTATAATTATCTATAAATATGGTTTTAGATCCTTCAAAAAAACATTGCCTGGACGAGCACCTCTGTACGTTTTGACAATATAGCCGTCTCTATCTATCAAAAATGTGGTCGGTACAGCTCTCATACCAACACCAGAAATTGTACCATAATCACTAAAGGCTTTGTATGACTCATTACCATTAATATCCGTTAGTATTGGGTAGTTTATTTTATAGTGTTCTGAAAATAGCTTAATATTTTCTGAACTTCCTGACTGAATGGCTATACCAACAATCTCCAAACCTTCTTCATTATACTTATCATATAGTTCAATAAAATCTGGAATTTCTTTTATGCATGGGCCACACCATGTTCCCCAAAACGTTAGCATAACTACTTGTCCTTCGTAGGCAGAAAAATTCAAAATATTTCCATCAAGATCTGCTAGATTAAAATCAGGAGCCTTGATTTTTTGGGAAGCAGAATTTTGATTTTTTTTAGAAGCCTTATTTTTTTTTGAATTAATTTTTTGTGAATAAGCTGTATTAGGCTTACTACTTTTCTCCACACTACTAGTTTTTTCCTTACTTGTCTCAGCTGAATTACCGCAACTAAGGGCATAAAAAAATAATAGTGGAATTAAAAATATATTATGACATTTCATTTAAAATCTTTCCTTGCATTATGGATAACATTCGATTTTCAACCTAATCCATATTTTTACTGTTAAATTTTTCTAAACCTCTAGACAAAAATTTATCAAAACCGTTTGGAATATACCCTCCTGTGTCAACTAATGTACTTTCGTTTGAAGGATCTAAGACTACATAATATGGCTGAGTAGCTGTCTTATATATCTCAAACTGCATTTGAGCGTAAACAGAACTAAGAGAATCCTTTTTATCTACATAAAGCCTTGTTAATACCATATTGTCAAAATGATTTTTAATATTTTCAAGCGGAAAAATCCTTCTTTCCATTACCCTGCAATTAGCACAATAAATACCAGTAAAGTCAATAAAAAGAGGTTTTCCTTGCTTTTTAGCTTCTTCTAAAGCACCATCATAGTCATCAACATACCAACCTTCTTTAATCGCAATCTCATCCTCAGTGGGAGGCGGTGGTACCATCGCCTCAATTAACTCATCAGCAAATCTTGGTAATCCACTGTAATGATAAGTTGGACCAGAAAATAATGATAATGCTATTGGAGCAAGTACAACTAACGTAACAATAATACCAATGTAACTAATTGATTTTTGATCATTCACATCTGAACCTTGGAAAGAAAAAAGATTTGATAAATATGCAATTAAACAAAGCCCAATAAGTAAAAATAAACTTAGAACTACGCTTCGCGGCAGAAAACCAATACCCCATTCTATATCAGGAACCCATAAAAACTTTACAGCTGCGGCAAGCTCAATAAATCCAAAAACTACTTTTGCCTTTTCCATCCATATACCAGATCTGGGTAATTTCTCAAGGGAAGACGGAAACAAAGATAATATCACAAATGGAAATGCAAATACAACACCATATATTGTCATTCCTACGAGGCTGGTAAATAAACCGGTAGCCGTTCCGCTGGCCGCGACAACAAGTAACATTCCCACAACAGGAACAGTACAACTAAAACTAGTAATAGCAAAGGCAACACCAAGAATAAATGAACCTAAATATGCATTTTTTGCATTCTGACCAGCTTGATCAGTCTTGCTTAACAATGCACCAGTGACATTAACATTTATGATACCGAACATCCACAATGCAAAAAAGATAAACAGCACACCTAATGCCAGATTCAACCACGCATTAGTGGCTATGAAATTTCCTATATTAGCGTACCCTGTTTGGACGGCAGCATCTTCAACACCCCATGACAAAAAGCTTACAAGTAAACCAATAAAAATGAAAGTACCAGCTATACCTAATCCATAAAGAGCAGCAACAGATGAGCGACCAATATTTTTATCTTCACTAACTTTACCAAAAAAAGATATAATGATTGGTATCATTGGATATACACAAGGCATAACCCAGCTAAGGATTGCTCCGCCGACGGCAATAATAATTAAATTTAAAAATGAACTTAAACCATTTTTTCCATAATGATTTTTTTTCAAAGAAGTTAATGTAGTTTTTTCTATTCGCGGCTCGCCAGGCTCAACTTGAACTTTAACGACATTATTCTTTTCCACAGGAGGGTAACAGAGTCTTTCATTACAGACTTGATAATATGTCATTACAGATATCTCATAATTACCAGGAGGTAAATCATCTTTAAGCAGAACCTGGGAAGAAAATAAAGTATTGCCCTTATGATAAAATGATGTTACATCAAATCCAGGGTCATATTCTTTGATTGGCTCAGGCTCTATAACTTTTCCAATCTCGCTTATAATGTCGCCTTTGATATTTATTTCAGTCGGAAGTGGACCATCTACAATCTTATATATTGAATAAATTTTCCATTGTTTTTCCATTTTAGCAGATATTTCAATGTTAACTACTTCTCCTGCCCTCACAAGGCTATCACTGGTCGCATCAATCGTTACTGGATTTACGATTTGCGCAAAACAAGCACATGCATAAAAGAATGTATAAATGACTAAATGTTTAAACATGAAACACCAGACTTAATTTGAAATACCAATCAATTTTTTATAAATACTGTTATCATTTGAATTTTTTAATCTATTCAAAATCTTTTCCATAGCGCTTTTTCCACTATACAATAATTTATTAAAGTTCTCAAAGTCCGACCAATGAATACCAGCCACATTAGGCTTAACCAATATATCAGCTTCGCTAGAAAGTTTTGCCTTTAATTTTAAAGAAGTAATAATATCAGATCTCCTCATTATTTCAATCATATTTGGACTTTTTAA
Organism: bacterium; assembly: GCA_004321745.1. Lineage (GTDB taxonomy): Bacteria > Fidelibacterota > Marinisomatia > Marinisomatales > UBA1611 > TMED80. The sequence continues at coordinate 32,192 of SGYO01000017.1, forward strand.
TGGTTTTAACTTGCTGTTAGTTATATCTACTGCCATTATTGTACTTACTTTATTCTTTAAAGTTTCAATAGGAATTGGAGAGGCCACTCCTCCATCTACAATTATTTTTTCATCTTTTATAGTAGATTCAAAAAATCCCGGAATTGAAGAACTTTGAACAATTGATTCTTTTAAATCGCCTTCATGATAAATAATCTCTTCGCCAGATTGAATATCTACTGCTACAATTTCCATAGGTATTTTCAATTCACTAAAGTCATTACAAGGTACTAAAAAGTTAACTGCCTTTTCAATAATTTCTCGCTTTGCTACAAAAGATTTATTTAAACCTAAAACTACCATGTAATGCTGTTTTACTTTAGTAGTTACTTTTTCTAAAAAAGTTTCTTCATTTCTGCCATCGATTAATGAACCTGAACGAAACTTAAAAAAAAGATCGGTCTCCATAAAATCTCTAAACCGGTTTTCAATCCAAAATGGGTCTAAGGTTGCAGCATACATTGCGCCAATAGTAGACCCCGAGCTCGTACCAGCAATGATATCCGGACTTATCCCTGAATAGTGAAGAGCTTGAAGTGCACCAATATGGGCTACTCCCCTGGAACCACCCCCTCCTAAAGCTAAACCTAGATATGGTTTAGACATATATTTTTATTTGTCTTCGAGCTTAACCTTCATTTCTATCCTGTCATCAGGATTATCTCTAGCATCTCTGGGGGCATTGACAATGGAATCCACAACATCCATCCCGCTTACTACCTTACCAAAAACTGTGTATTGATTATCTAGGAATCTTGCATCTGCAACACAAATGAAAAACTGACTACCACCACTATCAGGATTTTGTGATCTGGCCATTGACAATATGCCTCTTTCATGAGGAGTAGCACTAAACTCTGCAGGCAAATCCCATGTAGATTCAGAATTTTCATCACCAATACCAAAATACTTCGCAGCATTTCCGCCTGTGCCATGTCTGCTTTTATCCTCTGACTTTGATAAAGGGTCACCACCCTGAATCATAAAACCAGGGATGACTCGGTGAAATATAGTTCCATCATAATAACCATTTTGAGCATGCAGCTTAAAACTCTCAACATGTTTTGGAGCTATTTCATCAAAAAATTCCAACTTAATATCTCCAAATTTTGTTGATATAACTGCTATTTCTTTATCCATAACTGATTCCTTATTTTCTTTTTTTGTTCCACAACTCACTATAGCTAAACATATAGTAAGTAAAATAATGTTCCTTTTTATCATTGTATGTTCCTGCTTCCTGGTTTTTGAATTGGTATATCTTTTAATCTGTCTGGCACTTTATCCGGCTCAAAACTTACCGCTTCAAGTTCAATAATCGAAAACTGATTTTTATGTAGTTTGGCTTGTCCATTACTGCGATCAACTAATACTCCCACCCCAAATATTATGCCGCCTAACTTTGTAACTTCATCTATAACCTCTTTGACAGAGCCACCAGTAGTTATAACATCTTCAATTACAAGTATTTTATCATTCTCTTTAATTTCAAAACCTCTGCGAATACACATATCACCCTTTTTTCTCTCCGCAAAAATAGTTTTAACATTTAATAGTCTTCCTACCTCAGTTCCGATTACAATGCCACCAATGGCAGGGGAAATAACAGCATCTATGTCGCCATTCATGAAATTGTTCGCAATACTTTGCGCGAATCGACTTAAATATTTTGGATATTGTAAAACTTTTGCGCATTGAAAATAAGAAGAACTATGCTTTCCAGATGTGAGGACAAAATGGCCATTTAAAAGCGCACCAGTATCTTTAAATATATTTATAATCTTTTCTTTAGACATTTAAGGCCTCATTCATTTTTTTGACATACATTTTGGCTGATTGGCGTATATCATTTGCTGAATGACTTCGTGAAAATGATATGTCTCTCGAAATATTTAAAATTCCTATCCCTGATTTATTTCCCTCTTTTATGCATGACACAAGGTCGCCTCCCTGGGTTCCAATGCCAGGAATGAGAATAGGTAAACTCGGAGCAAGTCTTCTTACCTTGATAAGTTCTTCAGGAGCAGTGGCACCAACTACGAGCCCTACGTTGTCGTTGACATTTAATGAATCTGCCCATTTTGCTACTTGTTCATATAGTTTGGCTTCATTATGAAAGTTTAAACTTTGAAAAGTCTTTGCTGATGGGTTTGAAGTCCTACATAAAATAAAAACTCCTTTTTCCTCATTGTTTAAAAATGGCATAATACTGTCCTCTCCCATGTAAGGGTTTAGAGTAACACTATCAAAGTCAAAATGTCCAAAAATACTAGCTGCATATTGTTTTGCAGTATTTCCTATGTCACCTCTTTTTGCATCTGCGATAGTTATTGGACCATCTCCAATGTAGCCCATCATCTCCTCTAACCATTCAAATCCTTTAGACCCCCACTTTTCGAAAAAAGCGAAGTTTGGTTTATACGCTAAAGCTATGTCCTTTGTAGCATCGACAACTTTTTTAGAATGAGATATGAGATTTTCAAGATTATCTGAACCTAAAGAATCAGTGCTTATATCTATACCCACACAAAGAAAGGAATTAATTTCCTTTGATCTTCTTTTAATTTTCTCATTGAAAGAAATCATGACAGCAAATATACCGCGATATAAAATCTTTAAAAACCTGAATAAGTTAAGTATTTAAAAAAAGAAAATGTCGATAATTACATTTAGTGCCTAAACTCACTAAATGAATAAAACTATAATTCAAGATAGTTCTTTATCTGAAGTAGATGAAATAGCCTCAAGTGGCAATTTCACCATCGAACTTATAAGACGATTGGGTGAAAACGATTATGACCCTTTAATTGAAATCTCACATTCTTTAGCTGATGAGTATGGAGAAAAATACATTTTAAATGATAATACGATAAGAAAATATTTTAATAGACAAGGTTCTCTCCCAATCATTGCTAGATTTCAAAAAAAAATCATTGGATATATCATCGGCATGCCTTTAGAGCTTCTATCTCAAGAACCATGGTGTCGGCTAGATGAGAATTATGGAAAATTTAATACATTGTACACTTATGCATTTGTCATACAAAATAAATATAAAAAAAATGGTTATGCTAAAACTTTAAAAAAAGTCTATTTAAACTGGGCAAAAAAAAGAGAAGGAGTAATTTTTAGCACTGGACATGTAAAAAAAGGAATTTCATCAAAGTTTAAAGGCAAGGTTGAAATTATTAATCAAATAGAAAATTGGCAGGGTACTGGGGAAATCTTTGAATATTATCGGAGAGATTTAGATCCAGAAAAAATTCATCAAAAAAAAGTTGGTTAATTCCGACATTTACATCAATTACAAAAAACTTTCATAGATTCATGAGAAAGTTCTTGCAATGCTTTAATACCAGCTCTTTCCACAAAATCAAAATTTTTAGCAGCTTTACCTAAAATAACATGATCAATAATTTGAGTATTTTCAGTTATGTCATCAATTTTTAAAATGAAAAATGCTTTGGATATAAAAGGCTCTTTTCTATTCATCCTTCTTAGATTTTCATTAGAGGAAACATCAAAATACATATACAATTCTGAATCATTTTCATTTTGAACAAAATCTATATCAAGCTTATCAGATAAACATGACTTTACTGAATCATTGAAAGCTGTTTGTTCAATAGCTGGATTAAAACTATTTATAGATTGTCCTAAAAATATTTTTGTATCTGATGGTATAATAGCAATTTTGATCTTTTCAGGGTTTATAGAAAATATTCTTGCATAATCACCACCTAATAAAGTTTTATAATCTAACTCTAAAATAGTTGTTAAAACTTTTCTTTTAGGCATCAATGAAATTTTAGTATTGATAAATTGATCTTTACTAGTTTTCCAATTAATTGGCTCAAAAAAATCGCTATATGACTGTTTTACATTTATACCATCTAAATACTCAGAATTCTTTCTGTTAATTAATTTAAAAGATATACTATCACTATCCTTAATTAGGGGAATTTTAGCAATTTTTTGAGGATCAAATACGAAACTTATATTTTCGTTAAACTCATTTAATACTGATTTAATCTTTTTATAGTTTTTAAAATTTTGATCTTTTTTATTTAAAATAATAAAATCGATATTTTCAACTATTTTTTCAATACTACTAGCTAATATTGAAAGATTTTCTTCATTTATCTTATCAGAAAACTGAGGTATTTTTTTATTAAAATTAAAAGTACTTAACCTATTACGGATTTCATCATAGTAATCAGTTTTATCCAAGCTAATTAAAGTATAACTATAATTTTTATCCTTATACGTACTATCAATTTTTTTCTTTGAGTTTATTAAATCTATCCTTCTAGATATTATCTGATAAACTAAACTATCTATGTAGCTATCTTCTAAATCAAACTCTAGTTTTAAAACCTTATCAACATTTTCATGTATTTGATCTTTAATCAGACCTAATGCAATTTCTTTAGAAGATATTGAATCTGTTATTCCTGATTTTCCTACTGCATACCATTTTTTAAAATCGGAAGATACTCCATGAACCCAATTTGGCGCCCTAACAATTTTCCTAGTAGCTACAGCTACTGGTTCAGGAGTAGAGCTACATGAATTAGTAAAAATTAATGTAGCCGCGAAGACTAGCCCCAAAATAAATTGGCTCATATTTCGCCAAAACATTAACTGCAAATTTTCGATGTTACCACTTTAGCTAAATTTTTTAAAGAATTTATTCCAGCTTTTTCAACTGAATTAAAGTCTGAACCACTAGACTCAAAAATATTTTGGGAGTATATATTTTTTTGTGTCCAATTATCTGTTAAAACTAGAGCACCTGAAGAGTGAACAAAATTTGGATAAATTTTGCTTATTTTGTCAGAGTTTTCAACTGTCGTTATTTCAAAAGTCAGCGAGATTGTTGATTTGTCTTTTTTTCTGGTAAACCGTCCATTGTATTTTGCTTCAAAACATTCTCTAATTGCATTAATAGCATCTGAATCTTTAATCAGGCTATCAACATTACTAATTGTATTTTCAAAATAAATGTTAGGATTGTTTTTTATAACTGATAAGCTGAGCCTTTCAGGCCTTGGCCTAAATAAAGAGATGAAATCGCTTTTTAAAATAGATTTATAAGATATTGTAAAAATTAGTTTATATCCATTTTGCTCATCACCAATTGCTTGAACCTGATATTCTACTGAACCATCTTTCTTTGTTATTATCAAATCATCATTGTAATTATCAACATTATAATGACCGGCTGACATCACATTAAACCACATTCCATCAATTGATTTCCCTGTTAAAGCATCTATAGCTAATATATTTATTCTTCTTCTTTCATTTACTAGTGGCATTGCATTTAAAGCTTTTGAATCAAACTTTAATTGTATGCGACTATTAATGCCATTTAAATAATTTTCTATATATTTTAATGAACTGATAACGCTACTATCTTTATTATTCATAGCAATTAAACCATTACTGCCAGTATGAAAAACAGTTTCGTTTAATATTTCAGCTATATTTTTAAAATTATCTACAGATATTACGCTATCAATACTTTTCATCCTTTCAAGGTTCAATCGATCTACTTTAGCAAATTCCTCATAAAATTCGTTTACATATGAACCTTTATCAAACCTAGCTAATGAATGTTGATACTTGCCATCATTATAATTCTCATAAATTGAAATATATTGTAATATTTTTCCCCGCCTATCATCCCAAAATAGTTCCTTACTTTGGCTAAAGTTTAAATCATGATTTTGATCAATTTTGCTTAAATACATATAAAAATCAGCCTTGATCATTTTAACTATTTTATCTCTAGCCAAACTATCAGAGCTAACAGTACTATTATTTTCAACTTTTGATACTCCATACAAAAATAGACTATCATTTGAGATACCACTTAACCAGTTAGGTATAATTTTGCTGGGCTCTTGAGGAACAACTTCCACTTGTTTGGGAGCACACGAATAAATGATGATAAAAATTAAAAGATATAATATTTTATTTTTAAATACCATAAAGTGAGCCAGAGTATTATAATTTGTTAAAAATTGTTTGCATTATACAAATTATTAGATGTAATCATAGTTTGCCAATATTTCTCTAAATGCATTGAACTGTTCATAAGTCATATCAAACTCATATAAATATTTGCCTTTAAAATATACCCTTATCCTATTTGCATCAAAAAAATTCAATATCTTATCTGTATCGATAATATCATCTGATTTTTCCTGGTTTATAAAAGTTGATTCAATGAACTCTTTTTTACGCTCATCAACATTTACATATATACGCTTATTGTTATCTGTTAAAAGCTCAATTTCATTATAATTCATCCATTGAGGATCATGATAATCTGAACCACTTTTATCAATATACGTTGATCTTATTCTGAATTCCCGATTGCCATCTTTATGAACTACTAAGTATAGCTCAATACCAAATGATATGGTATGTGCAACTTGACATAAAGTTGACCTTAAAGTTCTATAATATGTTTTACCACTTTTAGAATCAAAAACAGATTCTACATTATTTTTAATTGAATCTAGCATTTGAGCTGCTCTTTTCTGTTTTCTCTCCTCTACTTTTTTTAATCTTAACTGCTCTTTTTCAAATTCTCTTTTTTTTCGGTTAGCATCATCATATTTTTTTTCAACTTTTTTTCTATCCCAATCAGGATATTTCTCTGAAAGAACGACCAAAAGATCCATACAAGCATCATAATCTTCTAATTCAAAATATTCATGGGCCTGGGAGTATAATGTCCCAGGAAGTTGGGCCACACTATCCATTTTAGCCCTGAGTAATTTTAACTCTTTTTCTAGTTTTTTTATTTCAGCTATTCTTCCCTTAAGATCTTTATTTTCGCCTTGCAGGTTATCAAGTGCGCTTTCTAATTCATCTACTTCATCTTGCAAAACAACTACTTGATTTTCTAGTTCTTTTTTTTCACAACCGGAAAAAAATGCTAAAGAAACATAAATCAAAAATAATTTTAAGTACTTCATCATATTAAAGATTCAAACATAAAATTTTATTTTAAATCTAAACCAAGTCCTGCTGATAATGACCCATAATAGGAAGAGCCTGATCCATCTGAAAAATTAATCGTGTTAAACCTACTTGATACAGAAATTGAAAAGGGTAGTTTGCCCATTAGTAAATTTAAATTATATCCTGCAGTAAACCCTGACCCGTGATCGTAATCCTGTCGTCCAATGATAAATTCTTTGATAATATTTTGCCCACCTATTTTTATGATTTTTGATAGATCAATATTTAAAACTACTCCTGAGCAGGACCCAAAATAACTTTTTGCTAAACCATCAGATGATTCAAATGAGTACCCTGCGTTTTCATATCCGACTCTGGTCATAAATGGGCCAATATTTATACCAATTGGAGTGCGAATAGAAAAAGCAGATTCAACGTAGCTAGAGTGATTTGATAGCGATGTACCTTTTATCAGTGCTTTTCTTAGACCACTACCAATCCTTAATCCTGATAATAGCCCTTTCTTTGACTCATTCTTTTGGACAGGCTCCTCCACTTCAGTTGAAGATACTTTCACCAATAAATCTTGAACGGGCTTAATGGAGTCTTGCTTAACTAAAATTTGTTCATTTATCCTAAGTGAATCTGGAATGATTTGCTTATTCAAACTATCGATTTCAGATATTTCAGAATTGAAGTAATCCAGCAACACATCTATGTTTTTATTTAAATATGATTTAAATCCTGCTTGCCC
>SGYO01000018.1 GCA_004321745.1 bacterium
TTTATAAGACTCCAAATAGTTCAAGGCGGGTTTAATATAGAATCAATCACATTTGAAACTGTTTTAAAAACAACATCTGAAGATATTATTGCAAGTGATTTTAATGTTGAAAAAGCATATCCAAACCCATTCAACAACGAGATAAAAATTCCAATAACAAGCAATGGGCAAGAACTTGTTTCAGCAAAAGTATATAATCTAAAAGGTGAATTTATTACCAACATTGCCAATGGTATAATAAGTGAAGGTAAACATGTTTTAAGTTGGAACGGAATGAATAGTAGAAATAAAAACGTTCCTTCTGGAACGTACTTGTTAATAATTGATAATGAGGCAAAGTTCCATAGTCAAAAAATAATATTATTAAAATAAAATGAACTCGGAAAATCTAAAAAAACATATACATGGTTTTTGGGATAGTGAAATCGTCCCTACTTTAGTTGATTATATAAAAATTCCAAATAAATCGCCTTCTTTTGATCCAGATTGGGAAAAGCATGGTCACATGGAGAAAGTCTTAAATCTTGCTGCAAATTGGACAGAAAAAAACAAACCGGTTGACTCTGAAATGATCATCAAAAAATCAGCAGGCAGAACACCACTATTGCTGTTAGATATTCCAGGAACTAAAAAAGGCAATATATTAATGTACGGCCATTTAGATAAACAACCAGAAATGGAAGGATGGAACGATGACCTCGGTCCTTGGAAGCCTGTAATAAAAGATGAAAAGCTATATGGTCGAGGTGGAGCAGATGATGGGTATGCGCTTTTTGCATCTATTGCTAGTATAAATGCACTAAAAGAACAAAAAATTGACCATCCTAGAATATTGGTTCTTATAGAGTTTTCAGAAGAAAGTGGATCACCAGATCTACCTCACTACATGGACTTGTGCTCAGATATTATAGGATCACCTGATTTAGTGATCTGTTTAGACTCTGGAGCTGGAGATTATAAAAGATTTTGGACAACTACTTCACTACGAGGACTCATTGGTTTAAAGATGAAAGTAAGTGTGTTAAAAGAGGGCGTCCACTCTGGCGGAGCAAGCGGGCATGTGCCCTCCTCTTTTAGAATAGCGCGGTCCCTCCTTTCAAAATTAGAAGATGAGAAAACCGGTGAAATACTACTAAAAGAATTAAATACTAAAATACCAGATTGCCGAATAGAAGAGACCAAAAATTTAATTTCCATTCTTGGCAATGAAGTTGTTGAAGAATTTCCGTGGAAGAATGGAATGAAACCCTCAACGGGTGATAATGTTGAAGGAGTTTTAAGAAGAACCTGGAGGCCAGCTTTATCCATTGTTGGTTCTGACGGAATGCCATCTACAGCAAATGCTGGAAATGTATTAAGACCTTACACAACACTACAATTATCCATGAGAATACCACCAATGGTAGATCCTAAAAAAGCTGTGGATGCAATAGAAAAAATTTTAAAAGATGATATTCCATACGGAGCATCAGTAGAATTAGAATTTGAAGAAGCCGCTGAAGGTTGGAACGCACCAGAAAGTAAAACTTGGTTGTTAGATGCTATTAAAAAGGCATCAAAAGAATACTTTAATGAGATGCCTTGCACAATTGGAGAGGGTGGAACCATTCCTTTTATGGCTATGCTCGGAAAACAGTTTCCAGAGGCACAGTTCGTGATTACGGGAGTATTAGGCCCTCAATCCAATGCTCATGGCCCAAATGAATTCCTGCATATCCCTTTTGCAAAAAATCTAACCTGTTGTATCAGCAGTATTATTACTGACTTTCAATACTACTAAAACAAATCTAATCGGTTTTCGTTTCGATATTTAGTTATTCTTTTATCGTTAGAATACTCACCGTGCCTATCATCTGGAAGTAAAGCAGCAATACGGCACATTAGTTCTTGACTATAGTTCTCTAATTTGGAGATCTTTTCTTCTTTGCTTCCCTTAATATCAAAAGGACCGAATGGTTTACCTATATTAACAGTAATTCTTGATCGAATACCACTGAGTAAATCGTCCCATGCATTATCTCCACCGCTTATAGAAACAGGAAGTATTTTTGTGTTTGCTTTACTAGCAATAAATATAGCACCAGGTTTTGCTTTTGTAAGCTCGGTGCTAGTAATACCTCCTTCAGGAAAAATTCCTAAGATCTTTCCTTTTTTTATGGATTTAATAGACTCCTTTATTGTTGAAGGACCAACTTTATTTCTATCGGTTAAGATTGCACCATAAATCATGGGAGCAAAAAGAAAATGTAATTCAATACCAAGCTCTTTTTGCATGATAAAATCAATAGGTTTTCGAATTGCATGAACCAAAACAAAAGGGTCGAAATAACCAAAATGATTTGATGCTAAAACCAATGGTGTGCCCTTAGGTATGTTTTTTTTCCCATTGACCTTTATTTTGCAAACAAATAAGGAAAGAAAAAAAACAATGTATGTAGACACATACTGTATCCAATATGGTCTTGGCCTTATAAATTTTGGAAGCCCAACATTCTCCATACAAATCGTCTATTTATGGAGACTAATCTAACTAAAACGGAAGATCGTCATCTACCTCTGAAGCTGATGCTGATGGAGATGGTGACATAGTACCTTGTGATTGATCTGTCGGCGCATCAGACCTTCTCCCCAACATTGTAAAATTATCACATCTAATTTCAGTTGTTTTCCGTTTGATTTGATTCTGATCTTCCCATTCTCTGGTATGAAGTCTACCTTCTACATAAACCATCTGTCCTTTTTTCATATACTCAGTAGCAGTTTCAGCCATACGGCCGTACATGACTACACGGTGCCACTCTGTTCGGTCCTGCATTTCACCGCTTTGGTCTTTCCAAGATTCATTTGTGGCAATACTTAAATTAGTAACAGCAGTCCCTTGAGGCGTAAATCTTGCTTCAGGGTCCTGTCCAAGGTTTCCAATGAGAATTACTTTGTTTAAACTATTTTTTTGCATCGTTTCTCCTTAACTAAAAACTAAATTTTTAATTTATTATACTGATTTTAAATATAAAACTCAATCAAGTTTAAACAAATAAGGGGCCCGAAAGCCCCTTATTTATTCATAAGATTAAAGCTATTATTATTTCATTAATAATAGTTTCTTGACCGATACAAAATCCTTCGCTTGAATCTTATAGATATACATTCCTGTTGCCACAGCAGATCCAAACTCATTGGTAGCATTCCATTGAATCTTATACCTACCAGGCTGATGCTGTTTAGATACCAATGTTTTAACCTTTTTGCCTACAAGGTCATAAATGTCTATTCTAACATCGCTAGCTTCTGGAATATCATATCGAATGTTAGTTATCGGATTAAATGGATTTGGATAGTTGTTGTGCAGAGCGAATACCTCAGGTAAAGTATTATTATCTACACTAAGAGCCAACCCACCATCAATCGTCAAACTCCAAGGACCGTTTGATGATGTTGAATAATCAAAACCATCCTCAGCAAACACATCCCAAGAAATATTAAGCTGTGTAACACCTGCTTCTTCCATATATTCTAACACCTCTGCATGTTGTAAAAAGAAATTAGTTACAGACATTGCAGTATCCAGAGTATCACCAGTATTTTCAAAAATCAGCTCTAAAACATATTCAACAGGAGTTCCATCAGGATCGACTGAATTTGTCCAAAAGATACCAGTTGATCCTTCGGCATTATCACCATCTATAATCAGTATAGTTTCATCAGCTGGACCGATCAAATTAACAGCTCCTGGAGGCGCGTTAGCAGCTAACCCACTAAGCACAGTATGATCAGTACCATACCCATTAGCATCCACATTTCCTGCAACGTAATTACTGTAATACATAAGCGTATCCATTGCAGGCCCATCTTCATACGGTGCGAATACTACCGGGAACAATACAATGCTATCTTGCACAACTGTTACAGGGAATTCAGCATCAACTAAATCAAGATTATAGGCCTCGCCATTAGCAAGCTCTAATGAATCAATAATAAGATCTGCAATTCCGGTGTTACGAATGACAAGATTAACTGTATCGCCAGCAGGACTTGTTGTACCAAAGTTATATCTTTCGACCGCACTTAAAATTGGATCTTCGCTATAGTAAATTTCTGGCGATGCTATGTCATCAACCCTCAACATCCATCCATCACTACCGATAGGGCTTAAAGCTTGAATTAAGACCCAAACATCAGAATCATAGCTTGACAGGTCTACAGTAACCCCTTCATAGTTATAAGGAGGAATTGAAGAGTAAACTTTGGTGAAAGCAGCTGTGTTTACAAAGCCAGTATCTATTCTCATCATACCCTGCGGACCAGGAGACTCTTCAAACCCCATCATTGGCATTTCAGTACTAACCCAAACATTTAATGAGTCAGGATCATCTCCGTTAGAATTATAACCCCCAGCAGCGTAAAAGGATAATACCTCTACTGCATCACTGATATCATATCTAGGCGATACAAGAAAGTCGTTAACTCCACCCCAATAGGGTTCATAGCCATACACACCATAATATCCAGTAGCGCTATGCCCATTTGGTCCTCTCCAATAAGTCCACCTATCAGAAATAATAGAACCAGAAGGAGCGGTCCATGGTGCACCGGCAAGACTATAATTTCTCCAACCAGCCGAACTGCTTTCCATATCGAAAGCAAGTTCACCAGCATTTGCATCAAAAGGTATGTTTGAAACAGCAGCTCCAGAGGCGCTACCATCAACAACAATAGTACCAGCTTCAATGCCTGAAACAGTTGGTGTATATGTAATTAACATTGAGTCTTGAACGCCTGGTGCTAGTTCTGAAATAGAAGTAGGACCAGACATACTTGCTGGATAGGTTATATCAGCATTTAAATTACCAGCTCCAACATTAGCATAATAAACCATAGCAGATGAAGTCTCTCCTATTTTCGTTGCTGGAAAGATTGGTTTAGACCTAGCAAAAATAGGAATGATCGGATCTGGTTTAGATCTGATTTTCATATCAAGTACAGCCCAAACATTCCCAAAGGTTGCTTGATAAACAAATGCTATATGCACTGTCTGACCACTATATCCAGTAAGATCGTACATGTTATCATACTGGCCGCTTTGACTGTAATCGGCTTCGCCAACGAGCTCAAAAGAAGATCCTCCATCAATAGAAATAGCAACACCAGACAAAGTAGCATCAAGACCATAAGCCATATACTCGCGCGTTTCTAGTTCATAATGCTCGCCTTCAACTAAAGGCAGTTCTATTGCGGGAGATATAACCGTATCATTATCTGTAGCGCTATTATATGTATGATATATCATACCGTCAGATGTGCCAGAAAATGATGTTCTTATCCAACTTGCTCCAGTAGCACCAGTGCTTGAACCTTCATTTTGTACGCCATCATTACTAAAAATCCAACCTGCGCCCCAAGAAGATGCACTGTCAGCACTTAAATATCCGAACGTTTCGGCGTAAGCCCCATTGAAGCCAACACCAAATAAAGGAACAGTAATATCACCGCTGTTATTAATAACAGTTACTGAACCAGAATATGAACTATCTGCCACAGGGGTAAACACTATTTCAAACGATCCTATCCCACCCGAAGCAGTAACTATTGGAAGTGTTAGGTCCGAAGAAAGTGAAAAAGGACCTTCAAAGGTTACAGCTGTTACCTCCAGATCACTTCCTCCATTGTTAAAATAATCGAAGAGTACTGTATCCGTACTACCAACACTTACAACCTCTTCACCTGCAAACACTAAACTTGAAGGATAATCGTAAATTACCGGCCCAGCCTCTTGTATAATTTCAGGCCCCGCAATGTCATCTACATTAAGAGCGTAACCCCATACTCCTCGATAAACTATAGCCATTCTGACTTCTGTACCAATATAATCAGTTAAATCATAAGAATATGGATACCACCCTGTGCCCATATTTACGACAGAATCTAACTGAACAGTAAAATCAGTCGGATTCATTCCACCAGTTGGTGAGACATGAACTGTCATAATATCAGGATAAAAACTGGAACCACCATCATCACCGGCGAAGAAAGAAAATACATCTCCGGTTGATACAGAATATTTAGGTGATATCAAAAAGTCTTCATTTATAGTTCCAGAACCATCTGACCCAGCAGATGTATAGCCATCACCTGTATGACTACCTCCGCCATAAAACTCCCAACCATCACCATTACCATCAACGTTCACAGTTTCCCAACCTACGGGCCAATCACCTTCCCCGTCGCCATCAACATCTAAATCCCAAGTTGCTGTGGAAACACCGGAGTTACCATTTAAAGAGATTATAACATCATCTCCTCCGTTTGAAGTAATTGTAGCTGTTCCAGAAAACATGCCACTTGATGTAGGACTAAATGAAATAGTTATAGTATTATCAGAAGTACCAAAAGATGCTGGTCCAGAAAATCCGTCACTATAAACAATTGTTCCCGATAGATCACCCTCACCAAGATTGGATATTGCCACAGACCCAGGCTCACTAGACCCAATTGCTGTAGCCATAAACTCTAGGCTGCTTGGACTTACTGAAATAACAGGATTCTGTGGAAGGGGTTCAACTGTAACATCATCAATACCAAAACCATAAAACGTAGCCGCAGAATAAGTCTGGTGAAAACCTACACTAACACTCTGACCATTATACGCTGATAAATTAATTACATGCTGAGTGAGTACGGTATTTAAACAGTCATATGTTCCGAGATTGACACCAGCAGTTGTATCTCCACCTGGGAATACATAAACATCATATGTATTATTATAAGAACTTGATTCAACAACATCCCACCATTTAAGGCTATATCCACCATCTAAGGTTAACAATGGAGATATTAACCAGTCATCCTGACTACCCATGCCGTGGGCGGCAAAGCCAGTGACCTCTGGTATATAAGAGCTAGATTGTGACCATGTGTAAGAGTCTCCATCACTGTTCACGACAGTCCATCCAAGTGGGGCCGCAGGATCACCTGTCCAGGGGCCATCAAATCCTTCAGTTAATATGTTCAAACTACCAGCACCCTGCACCATTACACTATCTGGACTACTATCTCCCTCATGCGTAAGAACAATATAGCCACTGTCCGCACCCTCTTCAGTTGGAGTATACGCAATAGATATTTCAACTGGAGTTCCTTGTTCAATAACAACGTTAGCAGGAGACACAACAAACTTAGAATTATCACTAACAATGTCTACTGTCGCGCTAGCAGCTCCAACATTATCCACACTGAATGACCCAGTAGATGTACTATTTAAAAATGTTGGTGGAAATTGTACTGTTGGGGTACTAAAAGTTAATACAGGTCTTGCCGGAATTGGTTCTACTCTAACATCATCAATATAGACAGAGTATCCCCACAGGTCAATAACCCTAAAAGCTATGTAATTGATACCCGTAAAACCTGATAAATTAATTGATATTTCTTCGTAAGAAAAAGGTTGAGGCTCTCCCCCTTCTCCTGTAGCGTCGTATTGTATATATCGAGCAAGGTCAGTCCAACCTGTAGTTGCGTCAGTATTCTGCGAAGAAATTTGAACCTCAATGTTTGTATAGTAGCTAGAGCTTCCTGAAGATCCATCCATAAAAAACTTCAAATAATAACCTGCAGTAAGGTCCAACGCAGGAGAAATTAAAAGGTGGTCACTAGGCGAAGCACTATTACCTGATGATGCCGGCGCCCTTGCGCTATTGAGACCTGAATGAGCATAAAATGAAGAAGTGTATTGATCCCATGGCGCTGAACCAGCCACTGTAATTTGTGACCAACCACCAGGAGCTGATGGATCACCAGACCAAGGGCCCTCAAAACCCTCATTTAATATATCAAGCGTTCCGGAACCAGTAACCATTATACTATCGGGGCTAGAATCTCCATTATGAGTATATACAAAATAACCAACATCAGTACCTTCAGTTTCAGGAGCATAAGTTGCAGTAACAACAACGGTTTCACCAGGAGAAATTCGCGCAGGTTGTGTTACTATTGTAAACTTACTATTATCGCTTACGATTGAACCTGATAGATCTGCTCCACCAGTATTGCTTATTGCAAAGCCAAGACTTTTCGAATCGTCAACAAAAACAGGTCCAAAATTTAAAACACCAGTAGACAAGTCAGCTATTGGATATGATGGTGGTTCAGAAACTTTAACATCATCAATGCTTGGATTACTTGAACCATAAACACTAGAACCAACAAATCTAATCGAGACCGACTGTCCGACATATGATGATAAATCGACTTGGATTTCTTCCCATCCTGATGTGGCTGTTGGCGTTAAAAAAACAGAAGAAAAAGAACCATCTGCATTTGAGACCTGAACATCAACATTATCTGTTCCGCCACCGTCTGAATACTGAAAATATAAAATAGGCGCAATTGCACTACTTAGATCGATTGAAGGAGTAATTAAATCCCCGACAGCACTAGTTGAAAAACCAAAGTCGTAGAAATATGCAAAATAAGAACCAGAAAAGGCAGAAGATGGCGAGCCGGACACACCATCAGCAGGCCCTTGTTGCCAAACAGCATCTCCGGTATAATAGAATGTAGAAATAGAATCTCCTGATGTGCTCCAACCAGCAGGCGGGAAGTCACCTTCAAACCCTTCAGTAAGATAAACAGCATCTTCTTCTTGTTCCGCTTCAATTTCATGCGAACCAATTGTAGGAGAAACATAATCATTGGTTGGCGCATCAGATAAAATCCATTCTGAATCTTCAGTAGTTGTACCAGCAGACCCAGCCCAATCACCAGCATTTCCCGACATTACAGATGGCTTCCTAACCAAAGTATGATCTTCTGTCGCATTAGCAACTCCAGCCACAGACCATCCAGATCCTGGATCGTCAGGGAAATCACCAACATAATCAATTACGGTTGTGTCTGTTCCTACAATCTTTACTAAAGCTCTTGCATCATCACCATTGAAAAAACAAATACCAGAGCCTGTAAGGTCAGCTTCAGCAAGTATAGCATCATTAGATCCAGAGTTAGCAATAACATAAACATCTCCAGCTGCAAGTGTCCCTTCTAGTTGATCCACATATTCATCCCATGGCCCACCATTTGCATTTTGCATTACATAATATTCACTTAAATCAACATCTTGACCACTAGCGTTGTATATTTCCATATACTTATTATTTCCTTGCGATCCTTCCGCATACTCAGAGAAAAAGAGACCCTCATGCTCTCTAGATAATGAGATACTCTGTGAACTTTTTCTATAAGGCTTCGGACCTTGTATATAAGCAGGCATATTGTGGGGAGATTGGTTTTCATACTCTTTTGCCTGCTTTTCTCTCAAAATTTGTGCATCCAGAGATGGCGAGGAATTCTCTATCTGATCCTGAACAAGCTGACCAAGGTTGCTTTGTTGATCAGTATTTTCTTTTGATATTGATTGTAGTTTTAGAACCTCATCTTTAGATCTGTCATGCTTTTGTTTGATTTTTTTGACCCTTTTTAGAACACGATCTTCCTTCTCAACACTAGAATTTTTTGTAATGAGTGTATTTAGCTCAATCGGTTCTCCGGATTTTGGTTTTTTAATATTAGCTTGATTTTTAGTTACGTCTACAACCGTGTTTTGTTTAACAGTTGTGATTTCTGACATAGCTAAACTAAACGCTAAACAAATGGATAGCACTTTATACATACTAATTCCTCCCTAATTTATTAGTAGTTAATAAAATTTTTGTGGTTTGTGGAGAGGCTTGGGGTGAACTTAAACGAAGAAAATTTACACAAGACTCATAAAAATATACCCACGCTTTTAACACAGGTCAAGTAAATAGATGAGGTTAAATTAAACTTTAAGTTTAGAGGTATATAAAAATTAAACTTTTAAGAATATAACATAATAACTTAAAACTTTAAAAAATCTCTGAGCTAAAATCGCTCGTTATTTGATTTATAGTTTGATTTACTTTTGTTTTTTCAGTCTTTTTTTGTTCAATTGTTTTTATAGCATGCATTACTGTTGTATGGTCTCTGCCACCAAAATACATACCAACACTGCTTAAAGAGGCATCTAACAAATTTCTACAAAGAAACATTGCTGTTTGTCTGGCTTCTACAAATTCTTTTTTCCGACTTTTTCCTACAATGTTGTCTTCATTAATACCCGTAACCTCAACAACTTTACGCACGACATCCTCCATGGAAAGGTCTCTATTAACCTGCTCCCCCACCCTCTCTTTTACAACATCTTTTACAAGGGTCTGGTCTATGTCTTGGTTCATTAGAGAGGATCTGGCTAAAAGCCTGATAATGGTTCCCTCTAAATCTCTTATATTTGTTCTCATGTGTGTAGCAATAAACTCTATAACATCATATGGCAAATCCACACCGTTTCGTTCAGCCTTATCCATTAAAATAGCAACACGTACTTCAAAATCTGGAGGTTGAATATCTACAGAAAGTCCAGATTGAAAACGAGATAAAAGCCTGTCTTGCAATCCTTGCATTTCGCCTGGATATCGATCTGCGGTTAAAACAATTTGTTTCCCGGATTGATACAACTCATTAAAGGTGTGGAAAAACTGCTCCTGTGTTTGCTCTTTACCTTTGAAAAACTGAATATCATCTATCAACAATATATCAGCATTTCTATATTGTCTTGCAAACTCCACAGTTCTGTTTTTTCTTAAACCATTTACAAAGTCTAATGTGAATTTTTCACTTGTGGCGATTACAATACGTTTATCAGAAGAGGTCTCTAACACCCTATTACCAATCGCGTGCAATAGGTGAGTTTTACCCAAACCTGTGCCCCCATATATAATGAGCGGGTTAAAGGACTGCTTACCAGGGTTTTCTGCTACTGCTTCAGCAGCAGTTTTTGCGAATTGATTATTGGCCCCCTCAATAAACGTCTCAAACACATGGTCGCTATTTAATACGGGAATTAAATGTGACTTTTTTGAAGGGGTTTGATCTTGTTGTTCTGTTTGATCTGGTTTCTGAATTTCTGCAGAAATAATGAACTTTGTTTTTATATCACCCAAACCTAAAGACTCTAAAACAAAATCAATATTCGACCGATAATGCGACTGAATCCAATCGTAAAAAAACTGACTAGGAACCTCAAGCACAAGCTCATTGTTCTCTAAAGCTATTGGATTTATTGGCTCAAACCACGTGCTTATTGTATGAATAGGTAGTTTTTCTGAAAGGCCCTCTTTTACCTTTAACCAAGTATCTTTTACCATAATTAATATTTATCCACAAGTTGTCCACATCCCCTTGAATCTATAAATTACTTAGTTTTTTTTAACACAGCTAAGAAATTTTACTTTGTTATAAAATTTATTTTATTTTTGGCTTATATCTTCATATTTTGTATCTTTCTCGGCTTTTTAAAGTTTATATTATGAAAAGAACATATCAACCAAGTAAGCGTAAGCGTAAAAACAAGCATGGTTTCCGGTCTAGAATGAAAACCGTCGGAGGCAGGGCTGTTTTACGCAGAAGAAGAAAAAAAGGACGTAAGGTCTTGAGTGCATAATTGCGCTTAAAATTAAACGTTGTTTTACTTCTACGCTTATTTTCTAAAAAATTACTGTTTTTAATTTGTCCAACTTCGGACTCAATAATTCGGCTTATAAGGTTTTTATACAATTATGATGGATAGAAACACCCTTACTGCACTCCTGCTAATTACTGTAGTTCTAATAATAACTCCTTATTATATGGATTTAATATCTCCAACGACTAAGGACACACAAGAGTATTTTGAAGATCAACAAAACACAGATGAAAACGGTGTTATATATAAAGATTATAATGAGAGTGTTTCCACGCCTTCTGCCCTAACCCCCCCTATTTTTTCACAGAAAGAGGAAAAAACAATTGAAATTGAAAACGACTTATTTGTCGCCCGCATTAGTTCTGCTTATGGTGGAACAATTAGATCGTTTAAAACAAAAGAGCACCTTAAAAATGACAGTAGTTTAGTAGAGCTTATTTCCGGGGAAAACAAGAACAACTTAATTTTAAGCTATAAAGATTTTACAGGAGAAGATATCACTATTGATGATGGCTGGGTTTTACAAGAAAAAGAAGATTCGTTTGTTATAACCTCAACAAAAACTTTTACATATATAAACGAATTTGAAAACAAGAAATTAATTAAAACACTTACTTTTTATCCCGACAGGTTTGTTATTGATATAGATATTGATATCACAGCAATATCAAACAACACGCTAGCAAACAACTTTTCTATAGAGTGGGTCGGGGGCATTCCACCAACAGAAAAAGATAGTGTCGCAGAAGCGGCATATTTTTACTCATATTTATATCAGGGTGGAGAACTGTTGGATGTAAAGGTGGGCAGCAACGAGACCTTTAAAAACGACTATAAAGGCGCTACTGATTGGATAGCAACGCGAAGTAAGTATTTTGTAGTATGTATCTTAGATGATTCAAAAGAGCAGTTTGTGGGATCAGCAATTTCTGCATCCTTTGAAGAAAAAGAGCTGTATAACCTCTCCGCACAAATGCAATCTGATAAGATAGCCAATATTTCTCTTTATTTAGGCCCACTAGAATATGAAAGAATAAAAAGCCTTGGGGTTAATTTAGAGCTGGTCATGGATTTTGGGTGGGCGATTATAAGACCCATATCTAAGTCTGTTTTGTGGGTTTTAAAAACCATGCACACCGTGATACCTAATTATGGTGTAATACTTATTATTTTTTCAATATTGGTTAAATTAATAGTTTATCCACTTACAAAGAGAAGCTATCAGTCAACCCAAGCAATGCAGTCCATACAACCTGAAATAAACGCTTTAAGAGAAAAGCACAAAAACAACCCAACGAAGCTAAATCAAGCAACAATGGAGCTTTATAAAAAGAAGGGTGTAAACCCGCTTGGAACCTGTTTCCCAATGTTGCTGCAAATGCCTCTTTTGTTTGCTCTGTTTACAGTCTTTAGATCAACCATTGAATTAAGAGGAGAGCCATTTGTTTTTTGGATAAAAGATCTATCTGCGCCAGACGTTCTTTTTTACTTGCCCTTCAAAATACCATTATACGGCAATTATGTTTGCGCCTTACCTATATTGATGGCACTGTCAATGTACGCGCAACAAAAAATGATGCAGCCAAATAATGCAACTGGGCCGCAAGCAGACCAACAAAAGATGATGCAATATTTTATGATGGGTTTTTTCTTTTTACTGTTTAATAGTTTTCCTTCTGGCTTAAACCTGTACTACACGCTTTTTAATATTTTAACAATAGCGCAGCAAAAACTAACAAAGAACGAAAAAGCCGCTATAAACCCCATAAAAGTATAGCTTTAGATGTTGTTTTTATTGTGTTTATAAACCAATATATATCTGTACACTTTTTATAAATTAATTGGCGCTTTTAACAATTGGTTTAAATATTTCATTTTATCTAATCAAAACTATAAAAATGATCTTTTTAATTACAGCAACAACGCAGTAAAAATATTTGGGGCTTTTTTATTTTTCACAATAAGACCAGGGACGCGGGCAGTTGAATTGAATTAATCTCAAGGTGGGGCGACTTGTTAAAATGAATATAAAGCACTATGGTTAAACACAGAAACACAATTATATACTTTAAAATAAAAATGAAAAACATAAAACACCTTATTTGTTGTTTTTATTGTATTTATAATTCGTTTTTTATAGTACTTTGTTATTTTTATCGTAATTTTTTACGTATAAATATGTTTATTTTAAGTATAGACAGCAAAAAGGTTTTTCTTTCTCTAAATAGATTTTTAACGCTTTACAAACCAAATATTTTAATTCAGTATTAATCAATGATTAACCAAGAAACATATTTTGCTTTATCAACCCCTAGCGGCAGATCTGCTACCGCTACTATAAGGATAAGTGGCCCTAATTCAAAAAACACAATCTTGAAGCTCTTTAAAAACAAAAATAAAAATCTTAAACCTGGAACTAATCATGTAGTGTCCTTATATAATAAAAACAATGCTTTAATTGACAAATGTGTTGTTGTTTTTTACAAAGGTCCAAAATCTTTTACTGGGAACGATATGGTAGAAATACACACACACGGCAACCCCGTTATTATTGATACTGTTTCAAAAGAACTGTTAGACCTTGGTGTAAGACATGCTGAGGCGGGTGAGTTTACTAGAGCTGCTCTTTTAAATAACAAAATAGATTTAATACAAGCAGAGTCTTTACTTTCTTTGATAAACGCCAAGAGCACAACTGGTGTCCAAATTTCAAATACAAACCTAACCGGATCTTTGACAAGGCGGTTTAAGAAAATGCGTGAACTGTTAATAAAAACGCTAGGTTTGTTAGAATATGAACTAGACATATCAGAAACAGATAACCAAAAAGAAATATCAATCCAAGCACTAAAGTCGCTAACAAAAATACATAAAAAAGCGAATGTTTTGATCTCGTCAACAACAAGCGCAAGGATTAATATTAATGGTGCTCGCATAGTTATTTTTGGAGAACCAAATGTAGGAAAGTCATCGGTTTTTAATGCTCTTTTAACTTACAAAAGATCAATTGTTACAGAGATCGCAGGCACCACGAGGGACTCCATACAAGAGAGGTTAAATATAGGTAAACATAACACGGTTTTAATAGACACAGCTGGTATTCGAAACACTAAAGACAAAGTTGAACAATTGGGAATTGACCGCTCTAATGAAGAAATAAAAAATGCTGATGTTTTACTACACATAATTGATGCGGCCAAAAACACCGATTATAAGAGGCACAAAAACCAAATAACAGTTTTAAACAAAATTGACTTATTATCTGAAGATCAAAAAAGTGAAATAAAAGACACAAACACAAAAACTGTTTTTGTTTCTGCTAAATACAAAACCGGTATTAATTTATTGATTGAAAAGATAGAAAAAAAACTAGATACGATAACAAACGACGATCAAAACGAACACATTACCTCGCTAAGACAAGAACAACTTTTAATTAAAGTTAACAAAACTATTTTGCCAATAATTAAACACCAAGAAACAAACATCGAAATCATAGCTCACCACACAAAAGAAGCAATTAACCACTTTGATCACCTACTTGGCAGAACAAGCGTTGATGACATTTTAGATGACGTGTTTTCTAATTTTTGTGTGGGGAAATAGTTTCACGTGAAACAAAAATACGACTTAATTGTTGTTGGTGGTGGCCACGCTGGTGTTGAAGCTGCAAACATAAGTTCAAAAATTGGCTGTAAAACAGCCATTGTAACTATGGATAAAAACAGCATTGGGAGAATGTCTTGTAACCCAGCTATTGGGGGGGTTGCTAAGGGTCAAATTGTAAGAGAAATAGATATACTTGGTGGTTTAATGGGTGGGGCAGCTGATTTTTCGGGTTTACAGTTTAAAACCCTAAATAAATCAAAAGGAAGGTCTGTTTGGTCACCAAGAGCTCAGACGGACAAACGCGTTTATGAAAGGTGTGTTTCGTATGAGATTTTAAAAAACAAAAAAATTGAAGTTGTGGTTGGGGAGGCGGTTTCTTTGGTAATAAACAAAGGATGTGTAGAAGGTGTTGTGTTGCGTTCTGGGGAAAAATTATTTTGTAAATCTGTAGTAATAACATGTGGTACTTTTTTGTCTGGTGTGATTCATGTGGGTGATAGAAAAATTCTAGCTGGAAGAATGGGGGAGTCTTCTTCAGTTGGAATAACTGAGTACCTCAACTCAATGGGGCTTAAGACAATGAGGTTGAAAACCGGCACACCCCCCCGAGCACTAAAAGCAAGCATAGATTGGGAAAAAACATCTGTTGATTTTGGAGATAAAAACCCTGTGCCGTTTTCTTTTTTTACAAGAAACTTTAAGCCAAAAAACGAACCATGCCACACTGTTAGAACGAATGAAAACGTGCACGACATAATTAAAACCAATTCACACCTTTCTCCAATGTACAGTGGGGAAATTACAGGTGTTGGGCCAAGGTATTGCCCATCAATTGAAGATAAGATTCAAAGGTTTGCACACCACCCAACACACCTATTGTTTTTAGAGCCGGAGTGGGAAAATTCCGACCAAATATATATAAACGGTTTTTCAACAAGTCTGCCGGAAGAAACACAAATAAACAGTCTTAGGCAAATTGAAGCTTTTAAAAACATTGAGTTTTTGAGACCTGGATACGCCATAGAGTATGACTGCATTGTTCCGTCACAACTAAAACTAACACTAGAATGTAAAGAAGTTTCTGGGTTGTTTTTTGCTGGTCAAATAAATGGAACATCGGGGTATGAAGAGGCAGCCGCTCAGGGCTTAGTGGCGGGGGTTAATGGCGCAAATTATGTATTAAACAGAGAACCCCTTAGAATAAAGCGATCGTGTGGCTATATCGGTGTTTTAATTGATGACCTAATTACTAAAGATACAGAAGAACCATACCGTATGTTCACTAGTCGAGCAGAATATAGAATGATGTTGAGATATTCAAATGCAGAAACTCGACTTTATGAGTCCGCCAAAAAACACTGTCTTCTGTCTATAGAAGAAAAAATGGTTATCGAAAAAAGATTTAAAGATAGAAAAAACATAAAAGAGTTAACCAGCCAATCTGTTAAGTCAGACTATTTAGACACATTTAACATAAAACAGTCGCTTCCAATAAAAGACTACATAAAAAGACCTGAAGTAAGCCTTCTTAACACACTTAAGAAAACAAACTTGTTGCCAAAAACAACAAATTCCGAGACATGGTCTTTTTTGGAGGTTGTGGACGATGTAGAAACAGAAATAAAATACGATGGATATATAAAAAGGCACCTAAAGGAGATTGAAAAGCTCCAGAAAAACGAAAATCTTAAAATTAATAAAAATATAAACTTTAATACGTTTCACGGTCTTTCATTGGAAGCCCGCCAAAAACTTTCTTTTGTTCGCCCAGAAACATTTGGACAAGCAAGTAGAATCTCTGGTGTTTCACCTGCTGACATTTCAACTCTAATGGTTTATTTGTTAAAAAGCTAATAGTTTCACGTGAAACAAATTTTTGAAAATGAAATTAAAACCCTTTTAAAGGGTGGGTCTGTTTCAAATTTTAGTTTAGATGCTTTGTTTGTTTTTCTATTTTATTTGTGTAAGTATGGTGGTCGTTTTTTAGTTTTAGGTGACAATGCTTTGGTTTCTGAGTGTATTAAAAGAAAGCGTTTTTTTTATGATGTTTTCTATAGTTTTCCTGATGAAGAACAAGGTTTTTCTGTTCCCGGTTTTGAAACACAAAAAAACCTACATAGGTCTGAAGCTTTAATCAAGCTAACTGAGAACCAACAGGGGGTTTGTTTTTCAACCAACTTGGTTTCTAACCAGTTGTTAATTAATAAAAAAACAAGTTTTAAAAAGACCACACTATCTACTGGGTTAAATAAAGATAGAGATGTTTTTTGCAAGGAGCTTGCAGGTTTTGGTTATAAAAAGGTGGATTATGTTTACAACCATTGTGAATTCTCTTTGCGGGGTGATATTGTCGATGTTTTTCCACAACACAAAAATAAACCAATAAGGGTGTTGTTTAACTTTGGAGAGGTAGAACAAATAAGTTTTTTTGATATAGACGGTCAAAGAAGTATTAAAAATTTAGAGTCCTTTTCTTTTTACGATTTATATGGGGGAACAAAAGAATCTGGGAAATCGATTTTTAATTTTTTTGATTGGGACCTTGTTTTAAAGGTGGACAAAAGAAACGAGGTTTATTCTTTAAACAAAAAAAATGTGAGGGTTGAGAGTTTTTTAATAAGTACAAGTAAAATTAAAGTCACTAAAAAACTGTTTTCGTTGTTACTAAAAAAACCAAACACAAAAGAGGTTGTGGTTTTTTACCAAAACCAAAAAAGAAAAAATAAAATAGTGTCCTTGGGTTATACACCTGTACGCGGATATATAGAAAATGCTTTTAGTTTTAAAGAAATAGTTTTTGTGCCAGACCACAAAAAGAGAAACACAAACCAAATAAACCACAAACACAATAAAAACAATAGCTTGTCTCAAGTAAAAACAGGTGATTTAATGGTTCATGTTTCTCATGGTGTTGGTAGGTTTGGTGGATTGGTGGTTCGTGGCCCCAGTGGTTATGAAAAGGAGTATATAAAATTGGAATATAAAGAAGGAGGTGTTCTCTATGTTCCAATAAATAAATCAGATCTTATTCATAGGTATATAGGTGTCGGGGGAAAGTCTAAACTAAATAAACTTGGAGGAAAAGAGTGGTCTCGAGATGTTTCAAAAACAAAAAAAGAATTAGAGCTTGTTTCTGACGCTTTAGTTGATATCTATCATTCAAGAAACAAACCAAGGGGTTTTCGCTATAAAGAGAGCGTTGATTTTGAAAAAGCAATCAAAGCGTCCTTTCCTTTTAAAGAAACAAAAGACCAGGAAAAAGCAATTGATGATGTTTTATCTGACCTTTCTAAAGAAGAACCTATGGATAGATTGCTTTGTGGAGATGTGGGTTTTGGTAAAACAGAGGTTGCGCTTAGAGCTATTGTTCGAGTGGTTTCTTTTTCAAAACAAGTTGCTTTGTTGTGTCCAACAACTGTTTTATCTGATCAACACTATATAACCGCAAAAGAAAGGCTCGAGCCACTTGGAATATCAGTTGCTCTATTATCAAGGTTTCAAACAAAGAAAGAACAATCTCGTGTTCTTGTGAAAATAATTGATGGTTCGGTTGGGTTGATTGTGGGAACCCACCGTTTATTGTCTGATGATGTTGTAATTCCTTTTTTAGGATTGTTAATCATTGATGAAGAGCACCGGTTTGGGGTAAAACACAAAGAAAAAATAAGAGCTTTAAAAACAAAAATGGATGTTTTGTCTATGTCTGCAACCCCCATACCTAGAACACTACAACAATCTTTACTAGGAATAAGAGATATAAGTAGAATAGAAACACCACCAATTACAAGAAAACCAATTAACACACATGTTGAGTTCTTTTCTTGGAAAAGAATAAAGCAAATTATAGAAAAAGAAATAATTAGAGGTGGTCAAACGTATTTTTTGCACAATAACGTTGAATCTATTGAATATTATGTAAGAAAAGTTCAAGAACTTTTTCCAAGTGAGCGCGTTGATTTTATTCATGGACAACAAAATAGTAAAGACCTTGAACAAAATCTTCTTGATTTTTTTGATG
Source organism: bacterium (assembly GCA_004321745.1). Lineage (GTDB taxonomy): Bacteria > Fidelibacterota > Marinisomatia > Marinisomatales > UBA1611 > TMED80. The sequence goes on from SGYO01000018.1 coordinate 19,164, forward strand.
GAAAAATTTCAATCTTAGTGTGTAGCACAATCATAGAATCAGGTTTAGACGTATCTAATGCAAACTGTATGATAATAAACAACCCTCAAGACCTTGGGTTAAGCCAACTTTATCAAATTCGTGGTCGTGTTGGGCGAGGGTCTAGACAAGCAGATTGCCACCTCTTTATTCCCCAAAAAACAAAGCTAAGCGAAAAAGCATATAAAAGACTAAAAACCATTGAAAGGCATACATCTTTAGGCTCTGGTTACCACATTGCTGCAAACGACTTAGATATTAGAGGTGGTGGTGCTGTTTTTGGGTATAAGCAAAGTGGAGAGATATCAAGGGTTGGCCTTGAGCACTATAATAGCATTTTAAAAACCGCTGTTTCAAAAAAATTAAACAAGCCGACTGAACCTAAGGAGGTTGATATATCTTTCTTTGGAAAGTCTTTAATCCCTATTTACTATGTTTTAGGAGAAACAGAGCGGTTTTCCTTTTATACAAAAATAAACAACGCTTCAACGCTAGAAAACATTAAAAATGTTGAAGAGGAATTAATAGATCGGTTTGGGGGGAAACCAAAGGAAACAACAAATTTTTTAAACTTAGCAAAACTACGCATATTATTTAAAAAGACCTTTGCTTTAAGTGTGTATATAAAAGAAACATCTGTTTCTATTGTTTTAGACAGTGAGGTGATTAGCGATAACTTTATAAATAGCGTTTTAATGTATAAAAACGATAATATAGAAAATCGAAAGTTTAAAGAGAACAAAGAAGGTTTTGTCGTTGACTTCTTTTTTTCTTTAGGTTTTGATTGGTATGAAAATATCAGTAATTCCATTAATTTATTCAAACGGTAATTACTAATAAATTTTTAAAATATGGTTTTTCTTTTTCTTTTTCTTGCTCTTTTCTTTTCGTGTACAAAAAACACTAAAGAGGTTGTTGATATTTATGCCCGGGTTGGTGAAACAACATTAACAAAAAAAGAAGTGTTAGAAATGAAAAAAGAAGGCTTGGTCGAACAACACTCTATTAGACACCTTGTTGATTCTTGGGTGGAAAAGACTCTTTTTTATAATGAAGCTATTAATATTAATCTAGATAATGACAAAACTCTTTTAAATAAAAGAGATTTGTTTTATAAAAATTTATTAATTAATTCTTTTTTAGAAATAAAAACAAAAAAAGAAATCAAAATATCAAGAAAAGAAGTTTCAGATTATTATAATAATAATAAAAAATCCTTTATAAGAAAACAGGATGAAATATTATTAAAACACTTTATACTACCAACAAAAAAAGAAGCTAACAAATTAAAGAGATTGTTAAAGTCTAACAAAAAAGGAGACCAATTAGAAGAATATGTTAAAAAATATAAACCTGAAACAAAAACTATAAAAAGGGGGCTTATTAATGAGGGTTTAATTGGTTTTGTTTTTGATGGGTCCTCTGGTGATGTTTTAGGTCCTAAAAAAATAGAATCTTCTTATCATGTTTTTAATATTTTAAGGAAAAACAACAAAGGAAGTTTTAAAGGTCTTGAAGTAGTTTATGACGAAATCTACCAGCGGCTTTTTAAAACCAAAGAAATGCAACTTTTAAATAATTTTTTAGACAGTCTTTATACAAGTGCTGATATATATATATCCCCGGAGGTCGGTAAATGAAGTTTTTATTCTTTTTTTTATTTTTAACAGTGTTAAGAAGTCAACAACCCCCTCTCATCATAGATGGTGTTGCTGCTGTAGTTGAAGAAAATATTGTTCTAAAAAGCGATTTAAATCAAATGGTTAACATGATGGCTATACAAAGAGGTTTTAACCCAAGTGAAAATCTTGATCAATATATGAAATTAAAAGATATTGTTTTAGAGTCAATGGTTGATCAAAAAATTCTTCTTGAAAAAGCAAAAGAAGACACAACAATTGAATTTTCAGAAAACGAAGTAAACCAAGCGTTAGACCAACAAATTAACAATATATTAATGCAAGCGGGTGGTGAAAAAGAAGCTGAAAAAATGTTAGGTCAAAGTATTAAATCTTTTAGGGCTGAGTTTTGGTATGACATGAAGGATAAAATAATATCAGAAAAATATCAACAAAAACTGCTTTCAAAAATAAAAATATCAAAAAAAGAGGTTCTATCTTTTTTTAATATTTATAGTGATAGCCTTCCTTTGTTTCCAACGGAAGTAAAACTAAGGCACTTATTAATAAAACCAACACCAAGTGATAGTGCAAAAAAAGAAACTATAAAATTTTTAAAAACAATTAAAAAAAGAATTATTAATGGTGAGAGTTTTGAAGATTTGGCAAATAAATATTCTATGGATCCTGGTTCTAAAAACAAAGGTGGTAATCTTGGTTGGGTAAAAAGAGGTTCACTTTTAAAAGAGTTTGAAGAACAAACTTTCACAATAAAAATAAACAGTATTAGCGAACCAGTAGAAACAGATGTCGGTTTTCATATATTAGAGGTTTTTGAAAGAAAAGGAGATAAAGCTCGTGTTAGACACATCCTTATCAGCCCACAAATAGAAAAAAGTGACGAAGAAAGAGCTTTTAACTTTTCAAAAACAATAAGAGACTCATGTACAGATTTAACCTCTTTTAAAAAATTTGTTAAAAGATATTCTAAAGATTATCAAACTTCTAGTATTGGTGGAGACCTAGGTTGGATTATCCCAGATCAATACCCTATTAAAGAATTTGGATTGGCTTTAAATTATATAAAAAGGGGGGAGTGTAGTCCTCCAATTAATACTTCTTATGGTTTTCATTTACTGTGGTTGGAAAAGATTAAAACTGGCGGAAGAGCAAATGTTAAAGATCATTGGCCAAAAATTGAAGAAATGGCTTTAAATAATAAAAAAATGAATTGGTATAATGCTTGGATAAAAGAAGTTAAAAAAGAAAAATTTATAAAAATATCTGGTTAAGATATCCACAATGTTATCCACATAAACATTTATATATGTGAATAATTAAAATATTTAATTAAAAATCTCTATTTTATACATTTTTTTTATTTTATACACATTTTATTACTTTATGTTTTTCTTTAAGTGTTTTTATTATTTATCTATGAACATTGTTTTTTTTTAGGAAAAAATATTTTTATCCACAAATACACTTATATAAATAATAATAAGACTGTCTTCACAGATTAAAGAATAAGATAATATCTTTTAAAAATCTGTCTTTTTTGGTATTTTAAATAGTTGAATTAATATATTCTTAATTCATTAAATAATATTAATAAAAGTACTGGGTTTTATGAAATTTTCCACATCCAAAAGTGAACTACAACAAGCACTTCAAAAACTATCAAAAGCTACACCAACTAGATCTACGTTACCTATTTTAAGTTGTGTTTTAATAACAGCAACAAATGAAAAAACTTCCCTTAGAACTACAGATTTAGAATTGACAATTGACTTAGAAATATCTGTTAGTATTGAAGAAGAAGGATCAGCCGCAATACCTTTAAAACAATTATATGATATTACAAATGAATTATCAGAAACAAGAATTACTATTGTTGCAGATATAAAAAATAAGATTGAAATACGAACAAACTCAGGTTCATATGATTTAATGGGAAAGCAAAAAGAAGAATTTCCAGCTACACCAAAAATAGAAGAAAAAAATAAAATAAGTATACAAGGTTCTATTTTTAAAGAAATTATTAATTCTACCTTATTTGCAGTTAGTAGAGATGATTTAAAACCATCTTTAACTGGTGTGTTATTTAGGTTTAGTGATAGTGGTTTAACAGCCGTCGCCACAGATGGACACAGGTTAGTTAAAATAATAAAAGAAGATTATAAATCAAACTCTTTTAATGGAGATATTGTAGTACCTAAGAAGTTTTTATCATACTTATCTACTTTTTTATCCAATGATGATATTTTATTGTCAATTGGAGAAACTCATATGACAGCAACAATTAAACAAGATACAATTATATCTAGAACAATCAATGAGGTTTTTCCAGATTATGAAAGTGTAATACCAACAGATAATGAAAAAATTTTAAAAACAGATAAAAAAACTTTATTAGGTGCGATAAGACGAGTCTCTATTTTTTCAAACAAATCTACACACCAGGTTGCATTTAATATTTCTAAAGAGTCATTAATTGTTCACACAGAGGACCCAGAGTCTAGCTCTAGAGCAAAAGAAGAAATAATTGGTGAGTATGAGGGTGATGATCTCATTATTGGATATAATGGTGAATATTTAAAAGATGTAATTAGTCATATTTCCGGTGAAAATGTTATCATAAGATTAAACACACCTATAAGTGCCACATTATTCACAGGTGAAAAGGAAGAATATACAAAAACAATGTTGTTAATGCCTGTTCGTCTAAATAGTTGAAAAAAATAAATGGAAATCAACAATCTTGAGATGATTTCTTTCAGAAACCATAGAAAAATTAATATTGATTTTGATCCAGGTTTAACAATTATATGGGGAGAAAATGGCTCCGGAAAAACATCAATTTTAGAAGCTATACACAGTTTGTCTTATGGAAAAAGTTTTAGAACCAATAATAAAAAAGATTTAATTAAAAAAGGTTCTGATTTTTTCTTTATAAAAGGTTCTTTTAAAAAAACAGAAAACTTTAAAAACACAGTTTCTCTATCCCAAGATATAAAAGGAAATAAAAAAATACAAATAGATAATAAAATCATAAAAAAAAGAAAAGATCTTTTTGGTCTAAATAATGTTGTTGTTTTTTCACCAGAAGAAGAAGGTATAACAAAAGGAACATCATTATTTAGAAGAAACTATTTTGATAGAATTTTTTCTATTTGCTCTTATGATTATTTAAACAGTCTTCTTTTATATAATAAAACAATTAAACAGAGAAACAGTGTTCTTAAAAACAATAACTCGTTATTTGATAAAGAGAAAGAATTAGAAATTTGGGATAAACCGTTTTGTATTAATGGTTTAAGTCTTTGGCAAAAAAGAGAGATGTTTATGAATTCTTTTATAAATCTTTTTTTAAAAACAGTTGAAGATTTTGATAAAGACTTACTCTTAAATGTTAAATATGATTTAAAAATAAAAACAAATAAAGATTTCTTAAAAAAAACAAAAGAAAACAGACATATAGATCTATTTAAAAAATATACTTCTTTTGGTCCACATAAAGATGACGTTGTTTTTTTATGGAATAATCAAAAAATAAAAAACCACGGTTCGCAAGGTGAACACAAAATTTTTTTAGCACTTTTAAAAATTACTGAATATATATTTTTATCTAACGAAACAAAAAACACACCAATTTTTTTAATAGATGATATGTTTGCAAACCTAGATAAAGAAAGAAGTAAAAAGCTTTTAAGATTTATAGAAGAAATAAAAAACGATAATAAAGAAAAAAGCCAAACAATTATCACAACCACAAACATTATAAATATAAAAGAAAACGGTTTTTTTATGGAGTTTGATGATATAAAAAAACACCACCTAGTAAAAAATGGAACAACTTAAAAAAGTTCTTGAAAAAACTATTGAAAAATCTGGTTTTAAAAATGCTATACTTCAAGAAAGTGCAGTCTCTATATGGTCTGATGTTGTTGGAAAAAATATTTCGAACATATCAAAAGCCACCAATGTTGATAACGGTGTTCTTTTTATTAAAGTAGAATCTGCCACATGGAAACAAGAACTCTATATGCAAAAAAACGAAATAATTAATAAAATAAATAAAAAAATAGGCTCAAAAGCCATAAAGGAAATACGATTGGTATGAATGAAAACAAAAGCAATTATAGTGCGGAAAGCATTAAAGTATTAGAGGGGTTAGAGGCTGTAAGAAAAAGACCAGCTATGTATATAGGAGATGTAGGAAAAAGAGGCCTTCATCATCTTGTGTATGAGGTTGTGGATAACTCTATTGACGAAGCTTTAGCTGGGCACTGTACAAGAATAACCGTTTATTTCAACAAAGATGGTTCAGTTACGGTAGAAGACAATGGTCGAGGCATTCCTGTTGATATGCACAAAGATGAGAAAAAACCAGCAGTAGAAGTTGTAATGACAGTCCTTCACGCTGGGGGGAAATTTGATAAAGACACCTATAAGGTTTCTGGTGGATTACACGGTGTTGGTGTTTCTGTTGTTAATGCGTTGTCGGATTGGCTATGGGTTGAAGTTAAAAGAGACGGAAAGGTTTATAAACAAGACTATAAAATAGGAGCAACACAAAACAAACTTAAGGAAATAGGAAAAACTAAAAAAAGTGGTACAAAGGTATGTTTTTTACCTGATAGTTCAGTTTTTAACACAACTCTTTTTGAGTATGATATTATTGCAGAAAGATTACGAGAACTTGCATATCTAAATCAAGGACTAGAAATTAATCTAAAAGACCTTAGAGAAGAAGAAGGTCAAAATGATTCATTTAGATTTAAAGGAGGGTTAAGTGACTTTGTAAAATATTTGGATGAAAAAAACAACCCACTTCACAATAAAGTAATCACAGTAACAAAAGAAGATGGTGAAATACCGGTTGATGTTGCACTTAGGTATGGAAACACGTATAACGATAACATATTAACATTTGTTAATAATATTAACACGATTGAGGGCGGAACACATCTTTCTGGTTTTAGATCTGCTCTTACAAGAGCGATGAATAATCACGCCTCAAAAAACAACCTAATTAAAACTAAAAAAACAGAAAAATTATCTTTAACGGGCGAAGACTTTCGTGAAGGTTTAACAGCTATAATTAGTGTAAAGGTTCCTGAACCACAATTTGAAGGACAAACAAAAACCAAACTTGGTAATGGAGAGGTGAAGGGCCTTGTAGATAAGGTTGTTTATGAGGGGATTTTAGACTTTCTCGAAGAAAACCCATCAATTGGTAGAAAGGTTATAGAAAAAGCCCTACTTGCTGCGAGGAGCCGTTCTGCAGCAAAAAAAGCAAGGGAGCTAATTAGACGAAAGAGCGCCCTAGGAAGTTCTTCTTTACCAGGAAAACTAGCTGATTGTTCAAATAAAGACCCTGTTTTTTGTGAGCTATATTTAGTTGAGGGTGACTCTGCTGGTGGTTCTGCCAAGCAAGGAAGAGACAGAAAAAATCAAGCAATACTACCACTAAGAGGTAAGGTTATTAATTCAGAAAAAGCTCGTGTAGATAAATTATTAAGTAATAATGAAATTCAATCAATTATTACAGCGCTTGGAACGGGTTTTGGCGGTGGTGATGATGAGGCCGGTGAAAAGTCTGCAGGTGATTTTAATATTGAAAAAATACGATACCATAAAATAATAATTATGACAGATGCTGATGTTGATGGCTCTCATATTAGAACACTGCTTTTAACCTTTTTCTATCGAAAAATGAGGCAATTAATTGATGGTGGATATCTTTATTTAGCAATGCCTCCATTATATAGGTTACATCAAGGAAAAAAAGCATATTATGCTTATGATGACAACGAGAGAGATTTAATTACGGAGAGAATGAAAAAAGATAATAAAACCACAAAAATTGGTTTACAAAGATATAAAGGTCTTGGTGAAATGAACCCTGAACAATTATGGGACACAACAATGGACCCAGAAAAAAGAACATTGCTTCAAGTTACTGTAGAAAGTGCAGAAGCTGCAGCTGTAACCTTTCAAAACCTAATGGGAAGCGATGTTGAAGCGAGAAGAAGTTTTATAGAAAAAAACGCAAAGTTTGTTGCAAACTTAGATATTTAAGGATACAAAATGGTCGATATAAATAGAGACAACACATTACCTAGAGATATTGTAGATGAGATGCGAGAAAGCTATCTCAATTATTCCATGTCTGTAATCGTTTCACGAGCCCTTCCAGATGTAAGAGATGGGTTAAAGCCTGTTCATAGAAGGATTTTATATGGAATGAGTGAATTAGGCTCTTCTTGGAATAGACCATACAAAAAATCTGCAAGAATTGTTGGTGATGTGTTGGGTAAATACCACCCACATGGTGATTCATCTGTATATGATGCTTTAGTTAGAATGGCTCAGTCATTTTCAATGCGATATGAGTTGGTGGATGGGCAAGGAAATTTTGGCTCTGTTGATGGCGACAACGCTGCTGCTATGCGTTATACAGAATCTAGAATGGCAAGGCTTTCTAGTGAAATGTTAAAAGATTTAGATAAAGAAACTGTTGATTGGACTGTTAATTTTGATGAAACACTTAAAGAACCAACAGTTTTACCAACAACAGTTCCAACGCTGCTTATTAACGGGTCTGAAGGAATTGCTGTTGGTATGGCAACAAAAATACCACCACACAACTTAACAGAGATTGTTAATGGCTTGGTTGCCATGATTGAAGACCCTGAGATTGCAACTGAGGGTATAATGGAGCACATTAAAGGACCCGATTTTCCAACAGCTGGTTTAATTATGGGTGTTGATGGATTGAGTGATGCTTACAATACTGGCCGTGGTAAAATAAAAATAAGAGCGCGCGCACATATTGAATCTGCAAAAAACGGAAAAGATAGTGTTGTTATAACAGAACTACCATATCAGTGTAACAAAGCAAGTTTAGTGGAAAAAATTGCAGACCTTGTAAGAGATAAAAAAATAGTTGGCATTACTGACCTTAGGGATGAGTCAGACAAAGATGGCATTAGGGTTGTGGTTGAAACTAAAAGAGACGCTGTCCCTGAAGTGATTTTAAATCAATTATATAAATTCACACAATTGCAAGACACTTTCGGTATAATTCTTCTTGCTCTCGTAAACGGTGTTCCCAAAATAATGCCATTAAAAACGGTTTTAAACCACTTTATCGATTTCAGGCACGATGTTGTCGTAAAAAGAACGCAGTTCGAATTAAACCAAGCAGAGGCTAGAGCACACATATTAGAGGGTTTAAAAATAGCTTTAGACAATATTGATGCTGTTATAGAGTTAATAAAAGCAAGTAAGAACCCAGAGGCAGCCAAAGAAGGCTTGATGAACAGCTTTAATTTGTCTGAAAAACAAGCTCAGGCTATTCTTGAAATGAGACTCCAAAGATTAACGGGTTTAGAGGTTGATAAAATATTAGAAGAATACAAGGAATTGATAAAGCTAATTGCCCATTTAAAAAGTATTCTTGAAAATAAAAACCAACGCATGGATATAATTAAAAGTGAGCTTCTAGAAGTTAGAGAAAATTACGGGGATGAGAGAAGAACGGAGATCATACCTGTTGTTGCAGATTTCTCTATGGAAGATATGATTGCAGAAGAAGAGGTTGTTATCACTATTACTCACCAAGGTTATATAAAAAGAACAGCTTTAAACACATATAAAACACAGAGACGTGGAGGAAGAGGTGTTCAAGGAGCTGGCAGTAAAGAGGAGGATTTTGTAGAACACCTTTTTATAGCGAATACGCATAATTATATGTTGTTTTTTACTGATCGAGGAAAGTGTTTTTGGTTAAAGGTTTACGATATTCCTCAAGGTGGAAGAGCAACCAGGGGTCGAGCCATTGTTAATCTTATTGGTTGTGATCCAACAGAAAGAGTAGAGGCTTTTGTAAGTGTGAGTGAATTTAAAGATGACCATTTTATAGTCATGGCAACTAAAAAAGGTGTTGTTAAAAAGACGGTTCTTTCTGCGTATGGTAAGCCAAGAAAAGGCGGTATTTATGCTATAGAAATCCGTGAAGACGATCAATTAATCGAGGCGCGGATTACTAATGGAGAGCACGATATTTTACTTGGAACCCACGAAGGTAAGTCTATTCGTTTTTCAGAAACGGGGGTAAGGCCAAGTGGTAGAAAAACAATGGGTGTTCGTGGGATTAAACTGAGCTCTGAAGATGATTATGTTGTTGGTATGTTGGTCGTTAAAAGAGAGGGTACAATTCTTGTTGCAACAGAAAAAGGGTATGGAAAAAGAACAGATGTCATTCAGTATCGTACTCAAACTCGTGGAGGCAAAGGTGTTCTTACTATGAGGTGTACAGACAAAACTGGAAAGATGGTTAAAATAATGGAGGTTGTTGATTCTGATGACTTGATTGTAATCACTGATGCTGGTGTTTTAATGCGCCAACCCGTGGGTGCAATAAGAACCATTGGTCGTGTTACACAAGGGGTTCGCTTAGTTAAGTTAGATGACGGCAGCATAATTTCATCAATAACAAGGGTAATGCAAGAAGCAGAAAAAGCAGAAGAAACAGATAAAGATGAAAAAGATGCACAAATTGAAATAGACCTCGGGGAAAGTGATAATAAAACCGAAGAATAAAATTGGATCTTAATCAAAATGTGAAGTTGGTTTTTGATAAAATCAATGATGCAAAAAAAAGATCGCCGCATAATCAAAATGTAGAGTTAATCGCAGCAACCAAAACAAGGGACATTCTTCAGATTCAAACTTGTTTTGAGTTGGGAATTTCAAGTATTGGTGAAAACAGGATTCAGGAAGCAGAAAAAAAACTTAAAGAACTACCAAGTTTTAATTCTATAAAGAAAAGGTTTATTGGTCATTTACAAACCAACAAAGTAAATAAGTGTTTGCGTTTGTTTGACACCATTGATAGCGTCGACACCTTGAAATTAGCAGAAAAAATAGATTCATCCTCTAATCCCCAAAAAACAGAGTGCCTTATTGAAATAAACACAAGTAATGAATTACAGAAAAAGGGCTTTAAACCAAAACTTTCAAAAGAATTAATGTCTTGTTTTTCTTTAGAAAACTTAAATATTGTTGGGTTAATGACGATAGGCCCACACACTACTAGCGAAAAAGAAATACGAGATTCTTTCCAAGCGCTTAGAATTTTTAAAGATCAAATAAATCAAGAACTTGGTGAAAACAAATTAACCGAGTTATCCATGGGAATGAGTAACGACTTTGAACTTGGTGTTGAAGAGGGTTCAACAATGGTAAGAGTTGGAACTGGCATTTTCGGGCCTAGAAAATATTAAACAGTTGAACGTCCACTATTATAACAACCAGTTAAGTAAGTTTAATATAGATCAAAAATTGGATTTAAAATTTTTTAATCACAATATTGGTATAAAAGAGAAAGACGTATTTATTGTTCCAGACCAATTTAATGAAACATCAATATCTCCAACTGAATTTTTAGGATTAAAAAACAAATACCAAATAAAAACGGTAAATATGTATGACCGCACATTTGGAATAAAAGAAAAATCTGTAATTATAGATCATGTTAATAGGTCAGGGGTGTTTCACTTAAAGGGAAACACACCACATGAACAGCGACCAATGTTTCCAGACATGTCTTATATTTATAAAAAAGACCCTTCACTAAAAAGCATTATAGTGCAAACGTTAGGTTATAGTAGGTTTAAAAAAGTTAAACTTGAAGAACGGGTGTTTTTTTCTGAAGCAGCAGCAATTATAGCTACTATTTGGCATTATGTTGGTGTTGGCGTTCGCGGTTTTGCAATTCCGACTAAATAAGCATAGTTTTAAAACCGATTAGACCTAATGAACCAAAACGGTTCATAAATTGGCCTTGTTATTGAAGACCCAACTATTGCGCCATAAATCCAAGTTGCAACCCAAATAGCAAAAACAAAAGGAACTATAACATTAATTATAAGCTCTAAAACTGCAAAAACTAAAACAACAGAAAAAGGCAATATCACAACAATTGACAATAATGGATACTCTAACATTAGACTTCTTAATTTACTCATATTCTAATATATCAATTACTATTCCAATGATGGTATGTTGACAAAATGACAAAAATTATATTTTTTGAGCTATTTTAGCTCCAAGGGAAATATTGTTTAATGCCAACTTTATATTTGTTTTTAAACTTTTGTTTTTAGTTTTTTGAGCTATTGTTTTTAATAGGTATGGAGTTGTTTCTTTACCAGAGATTCCAACGCTTTCCATTTCGATAATAGCACTGGAAATTATACTTTCCATTTCTTGAGATGGTATTTCGTGTTTTTTTGGAACCGGATTAAGAACCAAAATTGAGGAGTTTAATCTGGCCTCTTTGTTTAGTTTAAATAACCCAACAACCTTTTTAGCGTTTTTATAACAGTGTTGAAGTTTTATATCAGAGCTTGAAGTGTAAAAAAGAGGAAAACAATCTGTTTTATATCCAACAGTTGTGATCCCAAAAGTTTCTAATGCTTCAGCTGTTTTATCCACATCTAAGAAAGATTTTACGCCAGAACAAACAACAACAATTGGAGTTTCGCTTAGAGAAATGATATCCTGTGACATATCTAGAGACTTATCATATCCTCTATGAACGCCTCCTATACCGCCAGTTGAAAAAACTTTTATACCAGCATTAAAAGCAATATGAGAGGTGCTGCTGACAGTAGTTGCACCAGATTGTTTTTTTTCTAAACAAATCCCAATTTCTCTTTTTGATATCTTTTTAACAGACTTATCTGTCGCAATAAACAACAAATCTTTTTCTCCCAACCCAACATGAATTTTCCCTTTGATAATTGCTATAGTTGCGGGAACTACACCTAGATCTAAACATATTTTTTCCGCTTTGTTTTGGAATTCAATGTTTTGCGGAAATGGCATACCACTAGATATTATAGTAGACTCTAAAGCTAAAACCGGCTTGTTGCTATTAATCGCGTCTTTTACTTGTTTAGATAAAGTAAATTTCATATTCAAAAATACGTATATTGATTGAATCAAAAAGAAAAAACGCTATATGAGTAAAGAAATAATTCTAAAAGAAATTGATCCTAAAAGTGTTGGGGTGCCATCGCGCTCAGTAATTGGAGAAGACAGAAACAACCATTTTTATATAATTAAAAACATTAAGTCACGAATTATTATGAAACATGGCCATAAAATAGTAGAGACCGCTAAGGAAATTAAAAACAAAACAAACAGTAATGTTTCACTGGCGACAACAGCTCCTGTTTGTAGTAAAACAATAAAGTTTTTAAATGAAAACGATATAAAAATAATTTTTGATTACATTATAAAGTAAGTAGTGATCAATAATTTTATATACCCTCAAGATCGAAAAATATTCAATGCTGTTTGGTTGCTAGCTTTTCCTGTAATTATCAGCAACCTTAGCCGCGTAATTATGAGCCTTGTTGATGTTGCAATGGTTGGTCATTTAGGGCCAGAAGCATTAGCTGCAACAGGCATGGGTGGCATGTTGGCATGGGGAGCGCTTAGCATTGTACTTGGTATAAGAACTTCAGTTCAGACAATTACATCAAGACGGCTGGGTCAAAAAAAAACAAAGGAATGTATTAACGCACTAATTAATGGTTTTATCTTAGCATCCGCTTACGCACTACCAATTTCAATATTGGGTTATTCATACGGTTATCTAGTAATACCTCTTTTTATAAACGACGCCCTAACAACACCAATTGCAATAAGTTATTTTAGTATATCTTCAATAGGAATTTTTTTTAATGCGTTGAGTTTTGTTTTTCAGGGTTTTTACACTGGTATTGAAAAAACAAAAATTCATTTAAACGTAACAATTGTTAGCAATGTGATTAACGCATACCTCAATGCTGGGCTTATTTATGGAAAACAAGACCTAGTAAGCGTTCTTGGTTTAGAAAAAATCTCTTTCTTTGATTTTTCTAACCTTTGGTTTTGGGCAGACTTTGAGGGTATGGGTGTTAGTGGCGCAGCAATTGGAACACTTATATCTTCAATTTGGATGATGCTTCATTATTTTTACTATTTAAATAAACAGGATGTTGTTAGACAAAATAAGGGTTTTTTAAATACGGGCATCAATGTTAAAATGTTGAAAAAGCAAGTATCATTGTCTTTTCCGATGGGAATTCAAGAAATGATGATAGCGATTGGGTATTCAATCTTTTATAAAATTATGTCAATAATTGGGATAGTTGAGTTAGCTACAACACAGCTTCTTTTTACTATTATGCATGCATCGTTTATGCCAGCAATGGGCGTTGGACAAGCGTGCGCAACGCTTGTTGGTAAATATATGGGCTCTAAAGAAATAGAAAAATCTGAACAAAGTATTAAAGAGTCATTGCGTATTGCAGAGTATATAATGGGAACAATGGGCTTGTTTTTTATTTTTTTTTCAAAACCCATTCTTATGATTTTTACCACAGATCCAGATATTATCAACCTAGGTGTTTGGGGCCTTCGTTTAATAGGGTTTCTTCAATTTATTGATGCAATTTGTTTCACACTGTTTTTAGCGTTAACCGGCGCAGGTAACACACTTTTCCCTGCGCTAGTGGAGTCTTCTTTGATCTGGGGGTTTATGTTGCCAGTCAGCTACTACGCGGGGGTGGTTTTAAGCATAGGATTTAAAGCTCCATTTGTTACTTTTGCTGTATATTTATTTCTAATGGCGTTTATCCTTTCTATAAAAGTTGCTAAAGGAGATTGGAAAGAAATAGAAGTCTAATAGATATTTGTATTAAATTTGGAATCTATAAAACAATATTATTTTGTCACAAAATTATAAAGATACAGACCCACAAGAAACGCAAGAGTGGCTTGAATCAATTGATGATGCTCTTGAAGAACACGGGTACGATAGAGCAAGGTTCTTATTAGAAGAGCTTATAGACTATGCACAAACTAAAGGTGCTAGACTACCGTTTAATACTAACACACCATTTATAAATACAATTCAACCTAAGGACGAACCGGAGTATCCAGGCGATCAAGAAATTGAGAGAAGAATCAAGTCCATAATTCGTTGGAATGCTATGGCTATGGTCGTTCGTGCAAACACGAATACTCCAGGCATTGGTGGGCATATATCCACCTACGCCTCTTCGGCAAATTTATATGAAGTTGCTTTTAATCACTTTTTTAAAGGCCCTGATCACTCAGATGGGGGTGACCTTGTTTTTTTTCAGGGCCATGGTTCCCCCGGTCAATATTCCAGGGCGTATCTTGAGGGTCGTTTAACCGAAGAAAACTTAGAAAGTTTTCGCAGAGAACTGACTCCTGGGGGCTTATCTTCATACCCGCACCCCTATTTAATGCCAGATTTTTGGCAGTTTGCCACTGTATCAATGGGTCTTGGTCCAATTATGGCTATTTATCAAGCAAGGTTTTTAAGTTATATTACTGATAGAGGGATATATAAAAAATCTGATAGAAAGGTTTGGGCTTTTCTTGGAGATGGCGAGATGGACGAACCCGAATCAAAAGGCGCATTAACCCTTGCTTCGAAAGAAGAGTTAGACAACCTTATTTTTGTTGTTAATTGTAACCTACAAAGACTTGATGGACCGGTTCGTGGTAACACAAAAGTTATCCAAGAGCTAGAGGGTGCATTTAGAGGAGCTAGTTGGAATGTAATTAAGGTTGTTTGGGGTTCTGATTGGGATGAGCTAATTGAGAAGGACAGTTCTGGTAAGCTTCTTCAAAGAATGGATGAGGTAATTGATGGTGATCTTTTAAAATATGTTGTAGAGGGTGGTGCATATTTTAGAGAACACTTTTTTGGGAAGTACCCAGAAACACTTGAGCTTGTTTCTCATATGAGTGACGATGAACTTATTAAAATGAAGCTTGGTGGTCATGATCCAGTCAAAATGTATGCTGCATATAAAGAAGCTATTGAGCATAAAGGACGACCAACTGTCATACTCGCGAGAACTATTAAGGGGTATGGAATGGGTTCTGCTGGCGAAGGAAGGAATATTACACACAACCAGAAAAAACTCAACGAAGATGAGCTTTTATATTTTAGAGATCGGTTTAGTGTTGAACTTTCAGATAAAGAAGCGGTTAAGGCTCCATTTTTTAAACCAAAAGCAAACAGCAAAGAAATAAAATATCTTAAACAAAGAAGGGAAGAGCTTGGTGGTTATCTTCCAAGTAGGGTAGTCAAAAACAAAAAAATGAATCCTCCCGATATAAATATATTTCAAGAGCTTTTAGATGGTACCGGCGATAGGTCAATATCAACCACGATGGCTTTTGTTAGATTATTAACAATTATATGTAGGGATAAAGAAGTTGGAAAATATGTTGTTCCAATAATTCCAGATGAAGCTCGCACTTTTGGTATGGACCCTCTTTTTAGGCAGTTAGGTATTTATGCTCATAAAGGTCAGCTTTATGACCCCGTTGATTCAGATCAGTTTTTATATTATAAGGAAGCTGTTAATGGTCAAATTTTCGAAGAGGGAATAAACGAGGCTGGAGCAATATCTTCCTTCATCGCTGCAGGAATGTCATATCAAACCACTGGTGAAAATATGATTCCATTTTATATTTATTATTCCATGTTTGGTTTTCAAAGGGTGTGGGATTTTATTTGGGCTGCTGGCGACATGCGCGCCAGGGGTTTTTTGCTTGGCGGTACGGCAGGAAGAACAACGCTTAATGGTGAAGGTTTACAACATCAAGATGGCCATAGCCATTTAGCTGCGGCTGCTACCCCAAATGTTAAAGCCTATGATTTAGCTTATGCGTACGAAATTGCTGTTGTTGTGCGACATGGAATAAAGGAAATGTTTTCCGATCAGAAAGATGTTATTTATTACTTGACATTAGAAAATGAAAACTATGTGCACCCACCAATGCCAAAGGGAGTTGAGGAAGATATAATTAAAGGAATGTATAAACTGCATTCAACGAAAAAACCTAAAGTTAGACTGCTAGGAAGCGGCCCATTATTGAATGAGGTTATTGAAGCTGCAAAAATTTTAAAAGAAGATTGGGATATTGATCCAGGAATTTGGAATGTTACATCATTTACAGAGTTAAGAAGAGAAGCCGAAGAAGTAGAAAGGTGGAATATTATTAATCCAACCAAGAAGGCTAAAAGATCTCATATTGAAAAATCATTAAACAATAATTCTGTTCCTACTATTGCAGTTTCTGATTATGTTAAAATGTCTTCTGAGCAAATTTCACCCTATGTATCTGGTTCTTTTTATTCTCTAGGAACAGACGGTTTTGGTCGTAGTGACACTAGAGAAAATTTAAGGCACTTTTTTGAAGTAGATCGGTATTACATTGTGTTAACTGCTATTAGGGCTTTGGCAGATCAAGGCGATTTAGAAATGAAAGTGGTTAATGATGTAATAAAGAAATATAACATTGACCCAAATAAACCTAACCCAATAAAAGTATAAAATGTTAAAAGAAGTATTACTACCTGATTTAGGCGAAGGAATTGATTCTGCAGATGTAAGTGAAATTCTAATTAACCCAGGTGATTCTGTATCTATTGATGATATTATTTTGGTTTTAGAGTCAGATAAAGCCAGTATGGAAATACCTGCAGAAGATGCGGGGGTAGTTAAAGAAGTCTTTGTTAATGCTGGAGATGAGGTTAAAACAGGGGCCCCATTGATTTCTATTGAAGTTTCATCTGGCTCTACTGAAGAAAGCAAACCAGAACCAAAAGAGGAAGAACCAAAAAAAGAAGATAAAGAAACAAAGATAGAAACAAAAGCACCAGAAATTAAATCTGAAGACATATCTTCTGATAAAACTTTTGCAAGTCCTGGAGTGCGAAGACTCGCCAGAGAATTAGATATTAATTTAACAACTATAAATGCCACTGGTCCTAAGGGTAGAATTACAAAAGATGATCTACATGGTTTTATTAAGCAAAAAATGGCACAAGGTGGTTCAGTTGGAGCAGTTTCCTTACCAAAAATTGATTTTTCTCAGTGGGGAAGTATTGATGAACAACCGTTAACCAAGATTCAAAAAATTACTGGAGACAGGCTACAACAGGCGTGGCAAACTATACCTCACGTCACTCAATTTGATGAAGCAGATATTTCAGTTTTAAATAAGAAAAGAATAGAGCTTAAAAAAGAAGGTGAAAAGAAGAATATTAAAGTCACTTTTTTACCTTTTATAATTAAGGCTGTTATAAAGTCACTTAAAGAATTTCCAAGGTTTAATTGTTCATTAGACCACTTGGGTGAAAACCTGGTGTTAAAGAACTATTATAATATTGGGATTGCTGTTGATACACCTACGGGACTAGTTGTTCCTGTTATTAAAAACGCAGACAATAAATCAATACTTGGCCTTTCAGAAGAGTTGATGGATTTAAGTGAGCGAGCTAGAACTGGCAAGTTAAAACCAGATGAATTTAAAGGTGGTTGTTTTACAATATCTAGTTTAGGAGGAATTGGTGGAACGAATTTTACTCCAATTATCAATCCTCCTGAGGTTGCAATTATGGGGGTTTCAAAAAGTATATGGAAACCGGTGTACGATCACAAAAACAAAGAAATTGTGCCAACTTTTATGATGCCTTTTTCATTGTCTTATGATCATAGGGTTATTGATGGTGCTATTGGAGCTGCGTTCACATCCTTCTTTTCTAACGCTGTTCTTGATGTTTCAACTTTTGAGTAAAAACTAATGTCTAACAATAAGCATACAGATATATTAGTAATAGGCTCCGGACCAGGTGGTTATGCAGCAGCATTCAGAGCTGCAGATCTAGGACGTGAGGTGACTCTCGTGGATAAAGATCCAACACTTGGTGGTGTTTGTCTAAATAGAGGATGTATACCTTCAAAAACATTATTGCACATAGCCAAGGTACTAGAAGAAGCAGAATCGCTAAAAAAAATGGGCGTTACATTTACCAAGCCAACCATTGATATTGACTTAGTTCGTGATTGGAAAAACAAGGTTGTTTCTCAGTTATCTAGTGGCATTGGCCAAATGGCTAAAGCTAGGAAAGTTAACACCATTCAAGCAGAGGCAACTTTTTTATCTGATAATGAAGTTCAATTGAAAAGTGAATCTAGCATTGAAACAATAACGTTTGATCATTGTGTTGTTGCTTCTGGTTCTTCATCTTCAATTATTCCTGGGATTCCTTTTGATAATGAAAATGTATTAACCTCAAAAACAGCGCTTGATTTGAAAAAGATTCCAGAAAGTCTTCTGGTTATTGGCGGTGGCTATATAGGCTTAGAAATGGGAACAGTTTTTAGCGCTTTGGGTTCGAGTGTAAGTGTGGCAGAATTTCTGCCTAATCTTCTCCCTGGTGCTGATCCAGATCTAGTAAAACCTTTAGCAAGGAAGTTGAAAAAAGAATTTAGCGAAATACATTTATCAACAAAGATAACAAAAGTAGAACAAGCAAAGTCTGGTGTGATGGATGTTACTATGGAAAAAAATGGTGAAGAGATAACCAAGCAATATGAGCAAGTTTTAGTTTCAGTAGGAAGAAAACCCAACACAGAAAAAATGGGTGTAGACAAGACAAATATTAAAGTTAATGAGCAGGGTTTTATATCTGTAGATAAATACCAAAAAACGAGTGTAAAAAACATTTTTGCTATTGGTGATATAGTAGGAAACCCAATGCTAGCTCACAAGGCTACTCATGAGGGTAAGGTTGCTGCTGAGGTCATATGTGGACTTCCAGCTGCTTTTGATGCTAAAGCTATTCCCGCTGTTATTTTTACAGATCCAGAAATAGCTTGGGTTGGTGTTACTGAAACAGAAGCAAAAGAAAGTGGTATACTTTATGAAAAAGGTGAGTTTCCCTGGGCTGCAAGTGGGAAGTCTCTTGCTTTGGGACGAAACGAAGGTAGAACAAAAATACTTTTTGATAAAGACACGAAAAGAACAATAGGAGTTGGCATAGTTGGTCCTAACGCGGGAGATCTTATATCAGAAGGTGCTCTTGCAATAGAAATGGGAGCAGATGCAGAGGATATTAGTTTAACTGTTCATCCACATCCAACTCTTGGAGAAACGTTTGCTAATGCGGCTGAGGTGTTTGAGGGCACTGTCACTGATCTTTACATTCCTAAGAAAACACGTTGAAGTTTTTAATTCATCTATAAAACACATTTGCCATCTGAAATTATATTAATAGCTGCAGTCACATTGGATGGTTTCATTGCCAGGCACAGCAGTGAAATAACAAAGTGGACAAAAGACCTTCCTCTCTTTAAAGAACAAACAATGGGCTACCCTGTTATTATGGGTTCAAACACTTTTCATACACTTTCAAACGAATTGGTTGGTAGAGAAGTTGTTGTTGTACATA
>SGYO01000019.1 GCA_004321745.1 bacterium
TGTCAGAAAAAACTTTGGGAAAATTGCTCTTAAAAGTACACTAGCGTTTTCAGAATCTAATTTTGTAAAAATTATGGCAGTATTAATTCCTATTTGAAATGTAATAAACCCAACTATTAAACCATTTGATAGCAAGGAAACTAATTCATACATAAATAGATTTACTTAACTTTTAATTCTCTTATGTACCTGCGCCCAGCTAAAGCAAGTAAAGCTAAACCTACCATCAGTATGGCTCCGCTGTAGTACAAAGCGTCAGAACCTGAGATATTATCAAAACTGATGACTCTCGCTATACTAAACATACTAATGTATAACGGATAACGTACAGGAATCTTACCAGAACTGAAATAAATCTGAATCATTTGAATTAACTCTAGATATATGAACAAAAGCATAACACTTGCTACACTGATGGTAGAGTTAGAATACATAATGTATATTTCAAAACCGCAGAGATATAACACTATAAATAGGATAGTTATATGTAGTGTTTTTTCTGCAACAATTAATAAATCGGTCAATTTCTTATCTAATTTATCTGTACTCATAAACGCTCATATCGCTCATGCATGTAATATAATATCAAAAAGACCAACTATCAAAATAATAATATTGGTAAATAATTCTACATAGTTTGTTTTAAGTATTAGTTTTTTATTCCTTGAGATAATTACATTTTGATACATGAACAGAAGAATATTTTTACAAATTTCGGGAATTTTTTCCACGTATGCCTTTTCTGGTTCTTTACAAACAATCTTGCATGCTTCAAAAACATCATTAAATAGTAGTTATTTATTAAAGGATCCCAATAGAATTTTAGATATGCATAGTTCCTTATCATATAATGTCATATCCACAAAAGGAAGTGTAATGTTCGATGGTAACCGCGTTCCTGGTAACCCAGATGGAATGGCAGCTTTTTCCGTTGATTCTGAACACACCGTCATTGTTAGAAATCACGAGCTAGGGAGAACTAGCGGAAAACTTATGGGACCTTTCAAAAATCCTAAGAAAGATGCCTTATCACTTGGAAAAAATCATTATGATCCTACTGCTTTCGGTGGAACCACAAATATTCTTATTAACGATAAAACTAATGAAGTCGTAAAAGAATATCTTAGTCTTAGTGGTACCATGACAAACTGCGCTGGAGGAGTAAGCCCATGGAATACTTGGTTAACCTGTGAAGAAAATACAAGTAAGAATAAAAAAGAGAACATATCTCACGGTTATGTGTATGAAGTTGACCCTAAAAAAGATTACCTGCAGGAGCCAGTTCCTTTAAAAAATATGGGTAGATTTAATCATGAGGCTGTTGCTTTTGACAGATATGGTTATGCATATTTAACTGAAGACAGAAGTGACGGGTTATTATATAAATATATTTCCAATCGAAGAAACTCTCTTCTTAAAGGAGATTTATACGCCCTTAAAATAAAGCATCAAGATTCACGAAATTGGAAAAAAAACAATATTTTAGTCGGTGAGGAATTTAGTGTAGAATGGGTTAAACTTGAAGACCCGGACCCAGTTGCCGATACCCTTCGTAAAACGGGATATGAGAAAGGTGCTACGATATTTGCTAGAGGTGAAGGCATAACCTCTGATGAAAGCTCTGTATATTTTACCTGTACAAGTGGTGGCGAGTATCGTAAAGGGCAAATTTGGAAGCTAACTCCAATTTCAAAATCAAAGACAAAATTAGAACTATGGTTTGAGATGTCTGCAAAAGATATGATAAATATGCCTGACAACTTAACAGTTGCACCTTGGGGTGATCTTATAGTTTGTGAAGATAATCCAGATATTGACCGCTTATGGGGCATTAAACCAGATGGCTCTGTTTATTTAATTGCTGAAAACAGTTATACAGGCGCTGAACTTGCTGGTGTATGCTTTAATCAAAAAAATAATACTATGTATCTCAACATTCAACAAAATGGTCAAACTATTGCGATTAAAGGCGATTGGAATCGTGTTAGATCTTAAATGGTAAAAACATTACTTTTGAATAGGATTTCTATATTGCTTAATTATAATTAGTAATCTTTTTATTCTTGATAGTCTTGTAATTCTCTGGCTGATGGATCTATAACACTTGACCACTTGGGCATCCAAAAATGAGGAATCAATTTTTCACTTTTAGGAAAAAATGATTCATATATTTTTCTATAATAATAACTTTCTTTTAAAAGAGGGGTACAATGGCTAATTGAATCTTTAGCTTTAAAAAATTCTTCATCAGATATTTTACTATCAACATGGTTTTGAATGATTTTATGCCAAGATTTTTTTTGAGAGCTTACACCATCGGAGAATGCTACTTTTCTTCTCCACAGCACATCATCCGGTAAATATGTACCATTATCAAATGCTTTTCTCAGTATATGTTTTTCAATTCTATCCTTTGAGTTAAATACTTTTAATTCCGAAGGAATCGAAAGATAATACTTTACAAAAGTTTTATCTAAAAAGGGAGTACGAGCCTCTAACCCGTTAGAGCTTATGCTCCTATCAGACCTTAGTACATCAAAAAAGTAAAGCTCGTTTACTAATCTTTCACTCTCTAACTGCAATTCTTTTGAACTAGGAGCATTTCGCAAATAAAGATAACCACAGCAGACTTCATCGCTTCCATCGCCATTAAATATGACCTTGCAATCTGTATTTTCTCTGATGTATTTAGAAACAAGGTAATTCCCAACGCTCGCTCTAACAGTAGTTGTATCATATGACTCTATATTATATATAACAACTTCAATTGCATCCAAAAAGTCTTTCTCTGTTATTTGAATACTATGGTGTTTTGATTTAATAAAATCCGCAACTGTTTCTGCGTATTCTAAGTCAACACTGCCTTCAATACCAACAGAAAAGGTATTTAGTTTATCACCAGGATAGTTTTTTGCTACAATGCTTGATATAAGGCTAGAATCAAGACCGCCAGAAAGTAAACAGCCGATCTCTCTTTCAGACATAAGCCTTTTTACGACAGCATCTGTTAGTAGATCTTTTATGTTTTGCAAAATATTAATATTATTACTATCAGTAGTCTGAATATCAGGCTTACAATAAAAATATTTATTGAACTTTTCATTATATTTGGATGACCACCAAGATCCGGGTGGGAAAGGCATCGTGTTCTTGGCTATCTCAACTAAAGATTTAGCTTCTGATGATATAAAAACCTCATCGCCATTAAGACTGATAAAACCAGGTCTAACGCCTACAGGATCTCTACCAGCATAAAGGATATCATTTATTTCATCATATAGCACAAACATAAAAACACCATCAAGCGCTTTCACTGTGCCCTCAATACCAATTTCTTTAAAAAGGTGTAGTATTATTTCACTGTCTGAACCAGTAGTTAGCTTAAAACCATAATCATCAGCAAGTTTTTTGTAATTATATATTTCTCCATTACATATTAACGTAAGAGAATTATCCTTGGGGTGTTTCATTGGCTGATTACCAGAATCACTAATACCCATTATGGCTAGCCTATGAAAAGCCATTGTTAATTTATTGTTAATATGTAAATGCTCACTGGAATCTGGGCCTCTATATGAAATCTTCTGAAAAGATTTCTCTATGAGGTCCCATGGACTGCTAGCATTATAAGTAGTGAATATTCCACACATAGAAATTTAATTTTTTAATTTAAAATTTGAAAAAAACTGGAATTGTTAAGATATATGGTAGATATAATTAAAAATTACCAAACCAATTTTAATATAGTTTAAAACAATTTTAAATAAAATTTTCAAGTGTTTACATAATCATACTTTAAAATATTATTTATTTGCGTATAAAAAATTAATTTTTAATTTATGACTATAATATTTATTACAATCACATAAGAACACTTTACTATGAATTCAATTTACAATGTAAATACAAAAAATTCTTTTGATACAACGCTGTTTTCTATCGAAAAGTCGCTATGTATTTATCTGTTTGGTAATGTGGCTCTTCCCCTGAGTATTACTTACGCTTTTTTAGTAGCTTAGTAATAACTAAAAACTTAATTAGGCACTACAAAAAGCTGATAATTTTAACTTTATTGTAAGTCTTCAAGGTTAAAGTAATTAAATATTAAAAACCGATATGAAAAAATTTAAGATTATTACATTGCCAGGTGATGGAATTGGTCCGGAGATAACATCTTCTGCTGTCAAGATATTGAATGCCATTTCTGATTTAAATGATTTGGAGTTTGAGATTATAGAAAAATATGTAGGCGGTATATCTATTGATAAATATGGCATTCCCTTAACTGAAGAAACTTTATCAGAATGTTTAGATGCTGATTCAGTTTTTCTTGGTGCAGTGGGGGGGCCCAAGTGGGATAATGTTGAACACAGCAAAAAACCTGAGCAGGCACTTCTTAAACTGAGAAAAAGTCTAAATCTATTTTCAAATTTAAGACCAGCGACAATATTTAAACCATTGATTGACTCATCTAGTTTAAAATCAAATATTATTGAAAATACTGACATTATGATTGTACGTGAGTTAACTGGTGGTATATACTTTGGTGAACCAAGGGGTTTTGATAAAGACAGGGCTTGGAACACGCTAGTCTACAATCGGTCAGAAGTAGAAAGAATTGCTAGAGTTTCTTTTGAGTTAGCACAAAATAGGACTGGAAGACTTGTATCCGTTCATAAATCCAATGTGCTAGAAAGTTCTCAGTTTTGGCAAGATATTGTGCATGGCGTTCACAAAGATTATAAAGATGTAGAGCTATCAGATATGTACGTGGATAATGCTGCTATGCAAATTATCCAAAACCCAAAACAGTTTGATGTAATTGTTACACAAAATCTATTTGGTGATATTCTTAGTGATATATCTGCTATGATTACAGGTAGTTTAGGTATGTTGCCTTCAGCAAGTATAGGTGAAAAACATTCTCTTTATGAGCCAGTACATGGATCAGCGCCAGACCTTGCAGGAAGAAATTTAGCAAATCCTATAGCGGCTATTTTATCCATAGCAATGATGCTTGGCATAACGTTTAAAGAACAAAAGATATCTTCAGATATTTATAAAGCTGTAAATGATACTCTTGAAGAAGGAATGGGCACCGTTGATATTATCGAGGATGATAAGCGTGCTTTGTCGACCATAGACTTTACCGATAAAATTATAAATAAATATAGATCCATAGTAGAAAACTAAAAGAGTTAAATAATGAGCGAAAAAATACATATTTTTGACACCACACTAAGAGATGGTGAACAGGCACCCGGATCTTCATTGGAGGTTGAAGAAAAAATTGAAATTGCTAAACAACTTTCGAAGCTGAATGTTGATGTCATAGAAGCTGGATTTCCTGTTTCTTCAAAAGCTCAATACCAAGCGGTTGAGAGCATAGCTGATGTGGTGAATGGTCCAACCATTGCTGCATTGGCCCGCTGTATTGAAAACGACATTGAAAATGCTTACCAAGCTCTTAAAAGTGCAGAAAAATATCGCATCCATACTTTTGCTGGGACATCAGACATTCATATAATGGGTAAATTTTCAGACGATAAATATGGAAAAGATCTAAACGAAAAAAGAAATACAATAATCAAAATGGCTGTTGATGCAGTCTCTTTTGCAAAATCCTTTACAGATGATGTTGAGTTTTCTCCTGAAGATGCTGGTAGAACTGATATAAATTATTTATTTGAGGTGATAGAGGCTGTAATATCAGCCGGTGCTACTGTTATTAATATCCCTGACACTACAGGTTATACAATGCCAGAGGAGTTCGGAGAAAAGATTAACCTAGTTAAGAAAAAAGTAAAAAATATTAATAATGCAATTATAAGTGTGCATTGTCATAATGATCTTGGCCTCGCAGTAGCCAACTCCTTAAGTGCTATAAAATCTGGAGCAAGGCAAGTAGAGTGTACAATAAATGGTATCGGTGAGCGAGCTGGCAATGCTTCTTTAGAAGAAATAGTTATGAGTCTTAATGTAAGAAGTGATTATTGGCCTTACAAAACTGATATCAAAACAAAAGAGATTCATAATTCTAGCAAAATGGTATCAAAACATACTGGCATGATTGTACAAGCAAATAAAGCAGTAGTTGGAGATAATGCATTTGCACATGAGTCAGGCATCCATCAGGATGGCTTTTTGAAAAATAGAGAGACATATGAAATTATGACACCTGAGTCTGTAGGATTAAACAAAAGCAAGATTATACTTGGGCGCCATTCTGGTAGACATGGTATTCAGTCCAGATTAGCAGAATTAGGGTACGAATTATCTAATAGGGATATGAACAAAGTATATAAAAGGTTTTTAGAGTTAGCTGATAAGAAAAAAGAAATTTTTGATGATGATTTAAGAATTTTAATGGGGGACAGAAATATCAAAAAGAATAATGCTTTTGATCTTGACTATCTTCATGTTGCCATTGGGACCAATACTATTCCTACCGCAACTGTAAGAATTAAGACTTCAGATTCAATTGCTGAGGAATCTGCTACTGGTGATGGTCCAGTTGCAGCATCTTTCAAAGCTATTAAAAGGGCTTTGAAGCTTGAATATGATATTAAGCTGCATGATTATAAGGTCAGATCAATAACCAGCGGTAAGGATGCATTTGGGGAAGTTATTATTCGCCTTTTTATAAACGACACACTTTATGTATCAAAAGGAACATCCACAGATACAATTAAGGCTAGTGTTAAGGCTTATCTTGATGCTTTAAATCAATATGAGCGAGACAAGAAAAGTAGGTATTTACTTTACATTGAAGAACCAGTTAACGTTTAAAAAAATGGAACCAAAAACACTATACGATAAAATATGGGATGCCCATTGCGTTAAATCAAATAAAAATGGTTTTGATCTTCTTTATATCGATAGGCACTATATCCACGAGGTCACCTCCCCTCAAGCGTTTGAAGGCCTAAGGATTTCTGAAAGAAGGCCATGGAGAAGCTCATCTAATTTTGCTGTTCCAGATCATAATATACCCACGAAAGATAGAGAAAAGGGTATAGATGATCCAGTCTCAAAAAAACAAGTAGATACTCTAGAAGAAAATTGTAATGATTTTAACGTAAAGAAGTTTGGGATGAATGATCCTGACCAAGGAATTGTTCATATTATTGGTCCAGAGCAAGGTTTGACTTTACCTGGTATGACAATAGTTTGTGGAGATTCTCATACCTCTACACATGGCGCATTTGGCACTTTAGCATTTGGAATAGGTACCTCGGAGGTGGAGCATGTCCTTGCTACACAATGCTTAATACAAAAACGATCCAAGACCATGCTTATAAATGTAAATGGCGAACTATCAAATGGAATTACAGCAAAGGATCTTATTTTATTTATCATTGGAAAAATCGGTACTGATGGCGGTACTGGTTATTCTATCGAATTTGGAGGATCAGCTATTAGATCATTATCCATGGAAGGTAGAATGACTGTATGCAATATGACCATCGAAGCTGGTGCGAGAGCGGGCTTAATTGGAGTAGACGACAAGACCATAAGTTATTTAAAAGAAAGGCACTTCGCGCCTTCAGGTGAGAATCTAGAAGAAGCCCTTGAATACTGGAAAACACTTAACTCAGATAAAAATGCATCCTTTGATAAAGTTATAAATATAAATGCTGATAAGGTACTACCAATGGTATCTTGGGGTACCTCGCCTGAAATGGTTACAGATATAGATGGAGTAGTCCCTGAAGAGGCGAAAGTTAAGTACTCATCTGCTTTAGAATACATGGATCTTACCCCTGGCATTAGAATAAGAGATATTAAGTTGGATAAAATTTTTATAGGTTCTTGTACTAACTCAAGAATTGAAGATCTTAGAGCTGCAGCAGCAGTTTTAGAAAATAAAAAAATAAGCCCGTCAATTAAGCTTGCTATGGTTGTACCTGGTTCTGGGCCAATTAAAAGGCAGGCTGAAAGTGAAGGTTTACATGATATATTCTTAAATGCTGGTTTTGAATGGAGAGAACCGGGTTGCTCCATGTGTCTTGCAATGAACGCAGATAAGCTTGAACCTGGTGAGCGGTGCGCCTCCACATCTAATAGGAATTTTGAAGGAAGGCAAGGGCAGGGTGGACGCACACACCTAGTAAGTCCAGCTATGGCTGCAGCTGCTTCCATTGCTGGTCATTTCACAGATATTAAAAGTGTCTAATGGATAAGTTTAAAACATTTTCTGGTATCGTAGCTCCGCTAGATAAAAATAACATTGATACTGATGCTATCATCCCAAAGCAATACCTTAAATCAATATCACGAACCGGTTTTGGGGTTAACCTATTTGATGAGTGGAGATATATTGAATACGGTGAGCCTGGAGATGATCATTCTAAAAGACAAAAAAACAACGACTTTGTATTAAATAAAAAACCTTATGATACAGCGTCTATATTATTAACAGGAAAAAACTTTGGTTGCGGTTCAAGTAGAGAACATGCTGCTTGGGCCATAAAGGATTTTGGTATTAAAACTATTTTAGCTGAAAGTTTTGCTGATATTTTTTACAATAATTGCTTCAAAAACGGAATTCTGCCTATTGTTTTAAATAAGGATATAATAAAAACTTTGTTTAGAAAGTGCGATGAGGATGCTAAATTTTCTCTTAAAGTTGATCTAGATAATCAAATTATATCTGGTTCTGATAATGAGGACCTATCCTTTGATATTGATCCTTATAGAAAGAAAGCTTTATTAAAAGGATTAGATGAAATAGGACAAACTCTTGAGGACATAGATCTAATAAGTGATTTTGAGCAAAAACACAAAAAAACGTTTCCATGGTTATTTTAGATAAAGGCTTATAAATGAGTAATAAAAAAATAGAATTGTTTGATACTACCCTTAGAGATGGAACGCAAGGTGAAGGTGTAAATCTATCTGTAGAAGATAAGATAAGACTAGCTAAGCGTCTAGATGAATTTGGTATTAATATAATTGAGGGGGGCTGGCCTGGAAGCAACCCAAGGGATAAGGAATTTTTCAAAAAAATTAACTCTGTCAGCTTAAATCAGGCAGAGGTATGTGCATTTGGTTCAACGGCAAGAAAGTTATCTAATATCGAAAATGATCCAAATTTAAAAGCTCTACTAGAAACTGAAGTAGAAACTCTCACAATATTTGGTAAAACCTGGCAACTCCATTCGAAACACGGGCTAGGCATAACAGATATTGATAATGCTAAATTAATAGAACAGTCCGTATCTTTCTTGTCTAGAAATGGCGTTCGTGTAATTTTTGATGCAGAACACTTCTTTGATGGATATCTTCAGTCTGAAACATTTGCTCTAGATATGTTAGATGCTGCAGTTAACGGAGGTGCAGATACGTTAGTTTTATGTGATACAAATGGAGGTTCACTACCAAACTACGTTTATGATACTACCAGGAAAATTGTGGACAGATATAAACAACAAATAGGTGTTCATTGTCACAATGATAGTGGGCTTGCAGCAGCCAATACTTTAATGGCAGTATCTGCTGGTGCTCTACATGTTCAAGGCACTATTAACGGCGTTGGAGAAAGATGTGGAAACGTTAGTCTTGCTACTGTATTGCCAAATCTTGTGTTAAAAATGAACAAAAAAACTAAAACTGAACTTAACCTTACGGATCTATCAAGGCTCGTAAAATTCACATATGATATCATGAATATGCATCCTGACACTCAGGCCCCATTTATCGGAAAATCAGCTTTCGCCCATAAAGGTGGTATTCATGTCAGTGCAGTTATGAAAGATAGTAATATGTACGAGCATATCGATCCTGCGCTAGTTGGAAACAAACAACGAGTATTAGTTTCCGATCTCTCTGGTAAAAGCAATATCAACTTCAAGGCTAATGAACTTGACATTAAATACAAAGACTCAAAAGAAATAACTGGTCAATTGGTATCAAAAGTAAAAGATCTCGAATTCGAAGGTTATCAGTTTGAAGCAGCAGATGCTTCTCTTGAATTAATACTCAGAGAGTTATCTGGCGAATATAGTCCTTTCTTTAAGGTATTAGATTCAAAAGTACATATATCTTATGATGAGAGCGGCACTGAAAAAGCAGATGCAACTCTTAAAGTATTGGTAGGTGAAGATATTGAACATACAGCATCTGATGGAGATGGACCAGTAGACGCTCTAAATAACGCATTACGGAAGGCATTAGCAATTTTCTTTCCAGAACTGAAAGATGTTAGGCTCACAGATTATAAGGTTCGAGTTCTTAATGAGCAAGAGGGTACTGGCGCTAAAGTAAGAGTTTTAATCGAAAGCGCATATGAGGATGATTCATGGTCAACTATTGGTGTCTCAAAGAATATCATAGAAGCTAGCCGTCAGGCCCTAAGCGATAGCTTTAATTATCGACTAGCAAAGTTGTCGAATTGGAGTATTAAAAATAAAAAATCACTTCAGCTCAGCTAAATCCTTCCTTGAACAAAAAGAGCAGTAAATCTAAAAAAAATGTTCTACTCTACAAGGAAGACGGTCAACTAGAAAAACTAGAAGAAGACAGAGTTAATAAAAATGTTAATAATGATGGTCTTTTAAATAAAGATGTGAACCACCCATCCGAAAGAGGATCTGATTAGAACTATACTGCTTCAGTGATTAAGTTCCTGTAGCCTTCGTATCCGCCGCTATGTTCTATTACCTTTTCTTTTTTTACTTCAATAAGTCTTGTAGATAAAGAAGAAATAAATTCTCTATCATGACTAACGAAAATTACCGTGCCTTCAAATATATCAAGTGCGTGATTAAGTGCTTCTATTGATTCCATATCTAAATGATTTGTAGGTTCATCTAAAATGATGACGTTGGCTCTTTGTAGTATGATTTTTCCAAATAGCATTCTACGTTGTTCTCCACCAGACAATACACTTACGGGTTTATTTACATCATCTTGGGAGAATAATAATCTTCCAAGAGTACCTCTGATTGTCTCCAGGTCATCTTCTTTGTGACTATATTTAGCCATCCAGTCCATTAATGTCGTATCTGATTTAAAATCATCACTATGATTTTGGGCAAAATAGCCAATTGAGCAATTATCTGACCATTTAATCATACCATTATCAGCAAAACTATCTTTAATCAAACACTTCACTAGCGTGGTCTTTCCAATGCCATTTTCGCCAATTATTCCAATCCTATCGCCAGAATTAATAGTCATATTGAATTTATTAATAACGTTTAGGTCATCATAGGATTTTGAAATATTTTCAATTTCTACAACCTTATTATGAACCTTTTTTTCTTGTTTGAATCGAATGAATGGATAAACGCGACTTGATGCTTTAATATTTTCAAGTTTGATCTTATTTATTTGATTTGCTCTTGATGTGGCTTGTTTAGCTTTTGATGCATTTGCAGAAAATCTACTTACAAAAGATTGTAATTCCTTTATTTTAGCTTCCTTTTTAGCATTTTCATTTAGCATAGTTTCTCTAGCCAGGGTAGAGGCTATCATGAAGTCATCATAATTACCATTGTATAACCTGATTTCGCCATAATCAAGGTCTGCCATATGAGTGCATACGCTGTTTAAAAATCTCCTATCATGTGAAATAATGATCATCATACAATCTTTATTTTTTAATGTGTTTTCAAGCCAACGAATAGTATTTATATCTAGGTTGTTTGTAGGCTCATCTAGTAGCAGAATTCCAGGGTCTCCAAATAAAGCCTGCGCAAGTAGGACTCTTAATTTTAATCCTGGAGCTATCGAACTCATTGGTTTTTCATGATCATCTAAGGGTATTCCTAGCCCAAGAAGCAGTTCCTCAGCATTAGAGTCTGACATATAACCATCCATATCGCCAAACTCAATCTCTAATTCTGCAACCTTGATACCTTCTTCTTCGGTCATTTCTGGAAGAGAGTATAACCTTTCACGCTCATTTTTAATTTTCCAAAGAGTGCTATGTCCCATTATGACACAGTCTATTACTTTTATATCTTCATAGGCAAATTGATCTTGATTAAGCTTTGATACTCGTTTGTTTTTATCAATGGATACGGTACCAGATGTAGGATTTAGTTCACCAGTTAAAATCCTCATGAATGTAGATTTCCCGGAGCCATTAGCCCCAATTAAACCGTATCTATTCTTATCCGAAAACTTAACTGTTATACTTTCAAAAAGAGGTTTTGAACCAAACTGCATCGAAATATTGGAAGTTGTTATCATCTTATGTTTATTTATTTATTTATTCTAAAAATAAATGTCATTTGGAAGAAGGGAGTTTAATAATAACCATATTTTGATTAAACAAAGATTTTAAAATTTCTCAAATATTATATTGTCTTAACATATGTTAAGAAACATTATATTATAGTATCCTGGTTTTAATAAATGATTAATTTAAAATATGAGATTTACAGCTATTTACATATTTTTAATTTTAAGCATATGCTACTCTCAGGTCATCCAAGTAGGCTCTGGTAGTTATACAACCTCTTTTCCAGGCACTGATGCTGCAGGAAGAAATGGATATCCATCAGGGCAACCTCAAACAACAGGTCCAGCTGCTCAAAAACATGCCCCGACAAACGATTGGTGGAGCTACACAATTAAAAATGATCATGCTAGTAACCTCTTTAATTACCCTCTCGCATTAAAGACTGTTAACTCCGGTTTGGTAACAAGTTACATTCCTTGGGGTGTATATGATGACCAAGAGCCAATCATTGTAAGTTTAACTGGTCTTAATGCGTCTAAAGCCAAAGTGTACAATTTTACGGACTGGACGGTTACTCTTGATTGGACAGATTCGAATAATTCACTCAAAGCAACAGCAGGTATCGGAATGCCATTTGTTTATTTTACAAAAGATGACGCTTCAACTGTTGAAATTGAAATCAACCTTGGGCAAGTTTCTGTTAGTGGTGAAAAAATCATTGTTGAAAATGCTAGAAATGGTGCTGATTTTGTTATCTATGGGCCTACTGGTAGCACTTGGCAGGTGTCTGGAAATAAATACACATCTAATCTAAATGGAAAAAACTATTGGTCTTTAGTTATGTTACCACAAAATACAAGCAACTTGATTGCAGTTGCTAATGATTTGCAAAAATATGCTTACGTATTCCCACAAAATACTTCTGTGGAATGGTACTATAATGAAAATAATTCTTATATGTATACTGACTACCTAATAGAAGTTGAAGTAAAAGAGGGTGTTTATAACAATATATTACAAGGTTTACTACCGCATCAATGGAACAACCTGTCAGATGAATCAGCTTACCCGAATGAATACACATACAATAGTGTTCGAGGTGAATTAAAAATGTTAGATGGAAATAACTTTAGCACAAAAAATATTTTTACAGGTATACTTCCGACACTTCCTTCGTTAGGTCAATACAGTCAGCACTATAATCCAGCTGAGTTACAGAATAAAATATCACAAATAGAAAACAATCAATTAGCCACCTGGACAGACTCATATAATGAGGGTCAGGTTATGAATAGGTTAATACAAACTGGAAGAATTGCCCATGAAATTGGTAATTCTGAAGCTCGGGATTTAATTATAGAAACTGTAAAGGAAAGATTGGAGGACTGGTTAACAGCCTCAACGCCTGAAGTAGCATTCATTTTTTATTATAATACTAATTGGTCTACTTTGATAGGCTACCCCGCGGGGCACGGGCAAGATAATAATATCAATGATCATCACTTTCATTGGGGCTACTTCATTCATGCAGCAGCTTTTATCGAACAATTTCAACCTGGTTGGGCAAATGATTGGGGAGAAATGGTAAACCACCTTGTTCGAGATGCTGCTTCTCCAAACAGAAATGACCCTGATTATCCTTTTCTTAGAAGTTTTAGTCCTTTTGCAGGGCACTGTTGGGCAAATGGTTTTGCTACATTTCCGCAAGGAAATGACCAAGAATCTACTTCAGAGAGTATGCAGTTTAATTCTGCTTTAATACATTGGGGGAGTGTAACAGGAAATGATGAAATTAGAGATCTTGGTATTTACTTGTACACTACAGAGCGTACCGCAATTGATGAGTACTGGTTTGATATTTACGATAGGAATTTTTCTGATAATCAGCAATATAGTTTAGTATCTAGAGTATGGGGAAATTCTTACGATAATGGTACATTTTGGACTAATGATATAGCAGCATCTTACGGTATCGAAATGTATCCTATTCATGGTGGGTCTTTTTATTTAGCTCACAACCTAGATTATTCTACCGCATTATGGAATGAGATAACAAGCAATACTGGTATCTTAAATAACGAAGTTAATCCAAACCTTTGGCATGATGTATATTGGAAGTATTTATCATTTATTGATGCTTCTGCTGCGATAGAACTATACAATTCAAATCCCAACAGGATTCTGAAATTCGGTATATCCGATGCACATACATACTACTGGCTACATTCCATGAACTCTATTGGTCAATACAGGTCTAATGTAACAGCAGATTGGCCAATAGCAGCTAGTTTTGACAATTTAGGTCAAATAACATACGCTGCACATAATTATACTGAAGAAGAAATGATTGTTAATTTTTCTGATGGATACCAGTTGACAGTTCCTGCTGGTGAAATGAGCACTAATAGAGGCGAGTCAATTACAGGTACTATACAGACAGATTTCAATCAGGCTTATATCAATGGTAGTATTATCATAAACTTTTCATCAGATAACAATAGTATTTCTCGAGTAGAATTTTATGATAATTCAGATCTCATTGGAGAGGTATTAAGTCCACCATTTCAATTCACAGCAACAAATCTGGGTCTAGGTATTCATAATATATATGCAAAGATATATTCTGGCTCAGAATTTGGACTAAGTAATTTTATTACTGTAACGGTCGGCGAACAGTTAGCATATATTAATTCAATGAATATTATTCCTGGTGTGATTGAATCTGGTAAATATGATTACTTTGAAGGTGGTTTAGGTCAAAATATTACCTATTTTGACAACTCCCTAAACAATGAAGGTACATTTAGAACGGATGAATATGTGGATGTAGAATATTTTGGTAATACTGAAGGTCCTACATTAGGTTGGATAGAGGCTGGTGAATGGGTCGAATACACTTTAAATGTTCAAACAGCCGGATACTATGATATGCAGTACAGATATGCATCTGATATAGCTGGTGGCGGAGGACCATTTCATTTTGAAATAAATGGACAGGTTATAAGCGATAATATTTATGCTGGAAACACTGGTGACTGGTATAACTGGCTAAGCGGCAATACAGAAAATATTGAATTAAATGCTGGCGAGCATGTACTTCGCTTAGTGTTCTCGGATGGTGGATTTAATCTTGGTAGGTTAAATTTTATTTTCAACAGAGAGTTAGATTATAATCCACCGGTATCTAATGCAGGAGAAGATATTTTAGTTGTTCTTCCAAGCAGCTCTGCAGTCCTAGATGGAAGTTTAAGTTCAGATTCAGACACTGATGATTTAAATTTTAAGTGGACTCAGGTCTATGGTCCCAATACTGCTAATGTTTTATCTCCTAACAATCAAATAACCAATATTAATGACTTGGTGGAAGGAACATATAAGTTTAAACTTAATGTAAGTGATAATTCTCATTCATCAATAGATTATATTTATGTATTTGTATCTAGCTCTGAAAATTTTCCTCCAACAGTTTCTCTTAATACTTCTAATTTAGCCTCATCTTACTATTATGGCTCTAACATAGAGCTTTTGGCAACTGCTAATGATATCGATGGAACGATTGAAAAAGTTGAATTTTATGATAATAATATGCTCATTACTGAACTATTTGAGGAACCATACATATATGTGATACAAAATTTATCGCTTGGTATACACACAATTAAGGCAGTAGCATACGATGATGATGGTTTGTCATCAGAACCAAGTAGTTTTGAATTTGATATCATAGAGGCTCCTTCATGTACTGGTGGACCTTCCAATGGTGACTATACTTATGAGTTTTCAGATGATCTAAATAATCCAACTATCACTTTCATTCCTAGTGCAAGCCATGTTGGTAGCCCTACATGTATTCTATATTACAGTACTGGAGGTACTCCTCCTGGGTATAATGTTACTTCGAATGTACCGTTTCAAATTAATGCTGATGAGGGGGAGGTTGTTCAATTTTATTATACCTACTCCTATAATGGTTTAGAAAGAAATACGTCTGCAGATCCACATTCATATGAAATTGGCAGTTGTTATAGTGGGCAATTAGAGGCAGAGGTGAATAATATACCAAACGATTTTTCTCTCAAACAAAACTATCCAAATCCATTTAATCCAAAAACTAAGATTCAATATTCTTTACCTAAAGATACGTATGTAAATATTAACATATTTGACCTTAACGGTAAAATAGTAAAGTCTTTAATTAAGGAATTTCAAAGTGCTGGATTTAAAAATATCATGTGGAAAGGAAATAATGATTTTGGACAGACTCTTTCTGCTGGAATGTATATTTTAGTTTTTAATTCCGATGAATACTATGCTTCAAAGAAAATGCTTTTGTTAAAATAGACATTCCTGCTTTTCTTTAAACCAATTCCTACTTTTTAAATATTCTTTAAAAGTCTAAAATCTCGTTGGCTAAGGTCACTTGTTTAAACTAATTAGGAAAAATAATGATTAGATTAATATTTTTATGTTTTTTATCTTTTTCATTAGGTTATACACAAAGAGTAGTAGGGTATTATCCGCAGTGGGTTCAAGGTAATCTTCATCCCTCCGATATTGATTATAATGTTATAACACATATTAATCATGCTTTTGCTTGGCCAGATAACGAGGGTAACATATTGCATTATGATAATATGATTTCTCAATCAATAACCGGCGCAGTACATGATAACAATGCAAAAATTTTACTTAGTTTAGGTGGTTGGGGTAACTCTTGGGGATTCGCTTCTTCAACTGAAACAGAGGAAGCTCGGTCAATTTTCATTGACAATATTATTAGTATTTGTGAAAATAATAACTATGATGGAATTGATATTGATTGGGAGCATCCAAACGGATATACGCAAAAAAATAATTTAAGTGCATTTATATCTGAACTTCGTCAAGCATTTAATGATTTATATCCGGAATGGTTAATAACAATGGCCGTGCCTGTCTCAAATTGGTCAGGGCAACATTATGATTTTAATTCATTGGTAGAAAATGTCGACTACTTTAATGCTATGACTTATGATTTTCATGGTTCATGGACAGACCATGCCGGTCACAATTCTCCTTTATATCCGTCACCTGCAAACGATCCTGATGGAGGAGTAAGTACTGGTTTTAACTACCTTGCAAATACGCGTGGTATACCTAGAAATAAAATCAATATTGGACTGTCTTTCTATGGTAAGCAATATAATGCCATTGATATTAACGGATCTTATCAGGGCGAAGTATCATCTCTTTTGTATAATCAATATGAAGATTACATTAATAATGGCTGGGACTACGTTTGGGACAACGTAGCTCAAGTACCATATTTACGTAGCACTACTCAAAATTATATTATTACAATCGAAGATTCAATTTCCATTGCTAGAAAAAGTGATTACGTAAAAAATAATCAGATTGGTGGTTTAATGATATGGGCCCTTAGCTATGATCTTATTGGCAATACTCAGAAATTGATTAATTCCTTAAAAACAAACTATTTGGGGGTAAACATAAACCTACCAGAAAGATACTCTCTTGAACTAAGAAACTACCCAAATCCCTTTAATGGAAATACCAATTTTGTATTTCAATTGAATAACGATTCTGAAATCAAACTTTCGATATATGATTTAAATGGTAAATTGATCAAAGTGATAAATAACTACATGGCTAGGGGATTAAATGAATTAAGATGGAATGGAACAAATGAAATGGATCAAGAAATTAGCTCCGGGGTTTATCTTTACATTTTAGACGCTGACGAAAAAACTTCAAGTAATAAATTGATACTTTTGAAGTAATATTCTTTTCTTTTTATCTTTTATGTAGATCTTATGTTTTATTTTCGATTAGCTGTAGCTCTTTTTTTCTTGTATATAATCTGGTATTTATACCTGTTTGTTAGTTTAAACAGAAGCCAGATTTCAATGATATTCAAAAGAGGAAAATTTTTCTATTCAAATCCCTACATTAAACAGGAATTAATTAGTTCAACTTTGAAGTTTTTGTTCAAACTCCTGCGTAAATCGTTTTTTAAATTTTAATTATTTTCCCTGGATAGCACATGGATAAAATTAAATTAAAACATGCAATATTAATTTTAATCTTTATCTTTGTAATTATTTTTATCATTCTAAACAATCAAGATTTAGACTTCTATGAAAATTACAATAAAGCAATTTCAGAACCAGACAGTGTTAAAATATTGAACCTAAAATGAATGTCACGAACCAACTACAGTCAGAAAAAGAGGTCATACGCAAAATAAGATTAAAACTTAGAGAGTATTTTCCTAATCTTCAAAAATTGATCGATCAGAACGTAATAACAAAAAATGATTGGCTTTTTTTTGGTATGATACAATTTAACTTAGTTAAATGCTTTCTAGATACACCTGAGAAAATTATCAGAAAATCTAAGAAACAAATTAAACAGATTATTAAATTTTATGATCTAGAGGTAAAGACTAGAAATTATATTTTAAAAAGTAACACTATTCTAAGTGAAAATAATATTGACCTCAAAGATATTAAGGAACAGATTGTATACTACAATGAACACAAAGAATATTGGCTAGATCGGCAAAACTCAAACGAATTATATTTTAATTATGAGCTATCTATGTTTCTGTACTATAAATGGATGAATAATTTTGAATTTGAAATTGATAACACGTTAAATCTTATGCTTGATATTATGGAACTAACTAATTTTTATCGTCAAAAGTTTTTCACCATTGAAAAATTAAAATATGAAAGAGAAATACTTTTATCTAAACTGAAAGTAAGTAGTTTATTGCTTATAAATAAGAATGATGATTTTCAAAATATCATTGATGTAGGTATGGATATCGAACTTATTGATGTAGATAGCTTTAACAGAGAAATTCAAGCACATCTATAGAATGAAATGTTTAATCTGTCTAATAACGTTCATTAATCCTATATTTAGCACATTAACTAAGAAATTTTTTATACTATTTAGTTTTTTGGAGAATTAACATGTTTAAAGTTTTTAATGCTATCAAAATTCATCTTTTAAAAACATCAGTTTTCATTCTTTGCTCGATATTCCTTTTTTCAAGCTGTGAGGAACAAATTGATGATCTATGGGATAATAATGATGATACTCAAACATTTAGCCCTGTTATTGGTGACTGGTATGCTGATTCAATTAAATCTTTCTATAGCTGTGTTAAAACTGCTGATAGTACAGCTGATGTTATGATCGATTCGTACATAGATAACTATAACCTT
Source organism: bacterium (assembly GCA_004321745.1). Taxonomy (GTDB): domain Bacteria; phylum Fidelibacterota; class Marinisomatia; order Marinisomatales; family UBA1611; genus TMED80. Next base: position 19,426 of record SGYO01000019.1, read on the forward strand.
TGGTTACTATCTGATGGAAGCCTTCAGCTCTATTTTGATCAAAGTATAAACTTACAGAATGAGTGTGAAGATTTTTATGGTACTTGGAGCAATACTAATGGTTGTAGTGATTCATATTATGAATATTATGATTATTCCCCAATAGAGTTTTGCAATGCTTATTATGAACATAACCAATATAATATAGAGACCACATCTTGTAGTCAAAGTGCTGCTATAAACGGAACATGGACTGCAAATGAAGCTGCTTCTACGGTTACTGTTATCATGGACTCAGTATGTGTCAATTCTTTTGGAAACCCATCTTATTTATCCTCCCCAGATGCATGCGGTACATTAGAATATGGACAATACTTCCCAATATTAGAAAGAACCTTTAACTATTCAGTCAACTCTCAGACTGGTAACATAGACTTTGAAGGCTCTTGGTTTGATGATGATTCATCATGCGTGATTTTTCATATGTCTCTGCAGTAGAATACATTAAATATCTTCCATAGATACACCGGAATAAGACTGTCTTTATAAAGAGTAGTATTGATTAAAAGAACCTTATTAATCGTATTTTTAACTAATATATGTCTTCCATCTGAACAAGTTTGGGAATCTAAACTAAGAGTAGATGGTAAGCTGATTATTTCTAACTTAAGTCTAAATGAGGAAAGAGTTTTTTCATCTAGGGTAAGAGGGAAATTGAGTATTATCTTGCATAACCAAAATTTATCGTTGGCCATTAATTGGGGAGATTTTGCAAACTTATCAGATGCAAATGTCTTTTACAATATTAAAGAATATGGATTATTTGAAGAAGATTGGAAATTATCCAATGACGGTAAGGTTGCCTACTCACCGAATCCTGTGTTGATGTTATTAGAAATTTTAGTTTCTGATACATTAATCATTGGTATAAGGCCAAAATACAATAATGAAATACGATATACGTTTAATATCAGTAATTTGTCAAAACATCTACTAAAAAATAGATCTAAATTTTCATTTATTGAACATCTTGAATTCTATGAAAAAGATGATCAGTTAACACCTGAATCAACCAATGTAAAACAAAACCTCAATAAGCATATTTTAATAAAAAGAGATGCAAGATTTGTTAAGTATAAAACTAGACATAATGATATGTTTTTTTTTAACTCTTTTTCAAGTCCTGTAAATTTTGAAAGTAATCTTCTAACATCTAACAATACCTCCGATCTTTTTTATTTTAACAAATGGTTAAGAAAAAAAGGGGTTCTTTTTACTGATGCAGACATGCGGATTTTCAAGTTTTTTAAAGATTCACCAACAGTTATACCTTATGAAGACATTCATTCATTAATCCTTAAAGGTAATAATATCACTGGTTATAGAATTCATTTAAATAACAAACACATAGCTGCATTTCCAAAATCGACCAAAGATGAAGTTCAAAGCGTTTTTACATTTTTAAAAAATAGATGAGCTTCAATCTTAAAAAATATCATCCCCTGTTTTATAAAAAACCATACTCTGCTAAATTATTTTTATTAATGATTTTATATAGTTTCATATCCTGTTATAGTCACGGTGTAGTTAGTAAAATAAATGATGGTGGCATAGAAGAAAAATTTTACGCTACTATTTACAGAGACAGTATGGGTGTTCCTCATGTATTTGGTAAAAATGATGCTGATGCTGTTTTCGGTCTAGCATATGCTCATGCAGAGGATGACTTTAATACCATTCAGGATCTACTGCTTGGAGCTCGAGGTAAGCTTGGTTCTGTATATGGTGTTAAATATGCACCTGTAGACTATTATGTTGCTCTCATTGGAGTATGGGAGCAAATAAATAAGAGATACGATAATGAGATTCCTCAGGATATTAAAAAAGTATGTGATGCCTATGCAGCTGGAATAAATAAATATGCATCTGAAAACCCCAAAATTGTTCGAAGCGAAATATTTCCTTTAAAAGGAAAAGATGTAATAGCTGGGTGGATGTATCAAATACCGTATTTGTACGGCATAGAGAAAACTTTATCAAAACTATTTAAAAAAGAAAAACCAGTTTTTTCCTCCGATATTTTTTTAGATGATGAATATAATTTTGATCCATTGAAGATTGATCTTATTGGTAGTAATGTAATTGGTGTTAGTCCAAAAAAATCTGCAGATGGCTTCACTCGCTTATTGGTTAATACACATCAACCATGGTCAGGTCCAACAGCTTGGTATGAAGCCCATATGAAAAGCGAAAACGGATTAAATATAACTGGAGGATTATTCCCAGGATCACCTTTGGTCAATCACGGACATAATGATAGTTTAGGCTGGTCATTCACTTCTAATAGTCCTGACCTAATTGATGTTTATGAATTGGAGATGAACCCTATCAACGAAAATGAATATCTTTTTGATGGCAGATGGAAGAAATTGGAAGTTGAAGAGAAAAAAATAAAAATCAAAGTATTAGGTCCTATAAAATGGACCATTAATAAAAAAATATACAGATCTGTGCATGGGCCTGTATTAAAACAGGAACATGGAACTTATGCTATTCGCTATTCAGGCATCAATGACATGAGGACATTAGAACAATTTTACAGGATGGCCAAATCAAAAAATATTGAAGAATTTAAAAATGCAATGTCCATGCAGGCCTTGCCGATGTACAATACTGGCTATGCTGATAAAAGTGGAAATATTTTTTATGTTTATAATGCTTTATTGCCAGTAAGAGATAATGACTATGACTGGAGAGGGATACTGCCTGGAAATACATCTAATACTCTCTGGACAGATTATATTCCTTTTAAAGATTTACCCCAGGTAACAAACCCAGATGCTGGATACTTTCAGAACTGTAATGCCAATCCATTTCTTGCTACGGGTTTTAGGAAAGATATTTCATCTTTTGGAATAAATGAAACTGCAGGAATTGAAGGTCATCAAACTAATAGGTCATTGAGAGCAATTAGATTGTATGGCGGTGATAGTAGTATTACTAGTGAAGAGTTCTATAATTATAAATTTGATAATCAATTTGAGAAAAATTCAGTAATGGCATATGCTATTGATCGATTTATTGAAGATTTCAAATCTCAGGATTTAGAGTTATTGGCCGCAGTTGACTTATTAAAAAATTGGAATTTACGCACTGATCTAGATAATAAAGCTGCAGCTTTAGCAATTCTGACATTTCCTTTAACTTTTGATATAGCGGACTATAAGCATGATGTTGATCTCATAACGGATAGATTGATTGATTCTATTAAAAAATTGAAATCCCATTATGGTCGTTTTGATGTACCTCTTGGTGACGTACAAGTATTAGTCAGAGGTGGATTAGAATTTCCTTTGGACGGTGGTCCGGGTAATATGCGTGCTATATATACAGAATGGAAAGATGGAAAAATGATTGCAAAAACAGGTGATTGTTTTGTGCAGATTATAGAATGGAGCCCCGAAGGAAAAGTTAGTTCGAAATCAATTCATCAATTTGGCTCAGCTACAAATGATGAAAAATCAATTTTTTACAATAATCAATCTAAATTGTTTGCAGAGCGAAAGATGAAAAAAGTATTATTCTCATTAGATGAAATAGAAAAGGATTTATATAAAAAATATAATGTATCATCATTAATAGAGTATTAACTTAAAAATATTCATGAAGTATGCTCTTTATATATTTTTAATTAGTTCTATAAATCTGTTCTTATACGCTGTAGACAGACCTAGAATGCCTAGGTCTATGAAAATTAATATGATAGTCGATACTAGCTGCGCTAAGTGTCAATTCAAAATGAAGGGTACAGAGGAATGCTTTTTGGCTGTAGAAATTAATTCAGAATTTTACTTTATTGATAATGAGATGATAAACCTTTTTGATGGTAGTTCGGAAAACAAGTTTTGTAAAGAGACTAAAAAAGCACATGTGAAGGGCGAAATATTCGAGGATGAATTTTTTCTTCAATCTTTTATAATTAAAAACCATCCCGGAAAGAAATGACTAGTTTGTTTGATATGAAGTGGCTGTTAATTATCTAAATCTAGATTGATTTAGAAATAAAAAGGAAATTAACATATGAAAAAGGGAAGGAATACTAAATGTCATTGCGGAAGTGGCAAAAAATATAAGCACTGTCATGAAAGTAAAGATAGTAAAAACTCAAATCAGTATTTTTTAATTGGCGGTGTTTGCTTTGTATTTATAATAATCTTTTTTCTTAGCACAAGAAAAGATAATAAATCACAAGAACCATTTATTTCTAAAACACCCATATCATTTGAATCTGAGTTTAAAAGAAGAAAAGCTCCAGAAGGTGATCCGCCTCCTGGTAAGGTGTGGTCAGTGGAGCATGGTCATTGGCATGATATAAATCCGCCTAACGGTTCTGTTGATGGACATTAGTGATAAACTAATAATTTGTGCACATAAAATGATCTATGATCGTATAAATAATTGCGCCGGAATTATAAATATATAAAAAGGAAACACTATGGATAGAAAGCTAGCAACAATTTTTGCCTCAGATGTAGTTGGTTTTAGCAAAATGATGGGTAGAGATGAGGTAAAAACCTTAGAAATTTTGCGAAAACGAAGAGAAGTCATAGATAATATAATTGATGAGTATGATGGAATTATTTTTGGAAGTGCTGGGGATAGCGTTATAGCCGAATTTGCAAGTCCAATTAAAGCTGCGGAAGCTGCTGTGGAGACTCAGCTAAAAATGAAAACGATGAACTATGGCAAAAGCGATGAAGATCAAATGACCTTTAGGGTTGGAATAAACATTGGCGATGTTATGGTTACGGATAATAATTTATTTGGAGATGCAGTGAATATTGCAGCAAGATTAGAAGCTGCTGCTAAACCTTCTGGAATATGTGTTTCGCAAACTGTTTTTGATATGATAAATAGAAAAATTATGGTTTCATTTGAGGACGCGGGACAGCTTGAATTAAAAAATATTGATTTCCCAATTAAGGCATTTCATGTTCTAGAAAATAAGGGTACACCAAGGTTTACACAGGACTCTGATAAGATACAAAATGAAATAAAAGTAGCTGAACCTGGCTCTGTCGCCGTTATGATGTTTAAAAACTTAAGTAACGACGTGGAACAAGAATACTTCTGCGAGGGTTTTTGTGAGGATCTGCTTTCCATGTTATCAAGATACAATAAACTTGTTGTTATATCTAGTCATGCAAGTTTTGCCTATAAGGATAAGGATAAAAATTTTCAAGATATTGGAAAAGAATTAGGTGTAAGGTATATAATTAATGGAAGCGTTAGAAAACTTGGAATGAAAATGAGGATAAACTCCCAATTATTATCAACCGAAAGTAAACAAACATTATGGTCAAATAATTACGATTTATCTGTTGATGAGGTATTTGATGTCCAAGATGAAATAGCAGAGCAAATAGTATCAACTATTGTTGGTCGCGTTGAATCAGATGTTCTTGAATCGATAAAAGCAAAAAGACCTGAGAACATGGGAGCATATGAACTGGTATTAAAAGGCCTTGATTATGCAAGAAAAGGAAATGTTGTAAAGGAAAACACAGAAAATGCTGTTAAATATTTTGAAAGAGCAATCGATCAGGATCCAGGCTATGCTAGAGCATACGCATGGCGTGCTTGCTCACTCGGAAATTTAGCAGATTGGGAAGAGAAACCTGATCCGTCTCTTTTTAATAAAGCTATAGAATCCGCGCACAAAGCCCTAGAACTTGATTCAAATGATCCTGAAGCTCACAGGGTTATGGGTTCTATAAAATTTTTTTTTGAAAATGACCCGGAATTAGGAATTTATCATTTGCAAAAGGCAACTGAGCTTTGTCCAAGTGATATTTATATCATATCGCGATATGTACTTTTTTTGATTTATACTGGGGATATAGAAATGGCTCTAAATGAATTAAATAGAGCTATCAGATTAGACCCTTTCTCACATGATTTATTGTATGCTGAGCAGGGCATTTGTTATTATTGGTTAAAAGATTACTCTAGTGCAATCGAAAGTTTTAGGAAAGTTAAGCTGATTAGAAACAATCTTTTTTATCTATCCGCTTGCTATTTTGAAAAAGGTGAAATTGAAAAAGGTAATGAGCTTCTAAGGGAAGCTGAAGCAATAACGGGACTTAGTAGTGATAATTTTATTGATTCTCAATCTTATACGAAAAGTGAAATGAAAGACTCTCTTAGATTATCATTCAAAAGATAATTAGTATTAGTACTATTATCTTTATATAAAAAGTTTAAGATGTCTGAGCTTATCAAAAGAAATAAATGTAGAGTTATAGTGTTTTTTCTTATGAAGTTTTAATAATGATTGATCCTGTTTTTACAAATGATGCCATAGTATTTGGCATTCTTATGATAATCCTTGGTTTTGTATTCATAACATCAACTAGTAAAAAACCATTATGGGTAAAATTTTACAAATACGTTCCAGCTTTATTACTGTGTTATTTCATTCCTTCTATATTTAATTCACTAGGTATTATTTCAGGAAATAGTTCCAACCTTTATTTTGTAGCCTCTAGATATTTACTTCCAACGAGTCTAGCACTTTTAACCATTAGCATAGATTTAAAAGAAATAAGAAAATTAGGTTCTAAAGCTCTTATTTTGTTTTTTACCGGAACATTAGGAATCATCATTGGAGGACCAATAGCAATCTTAATAGTATTATCTATTAATCCTGCATTAATTGCTGGTTCAGATATAGATAGCGTATGGAGAGGATTAAGCACCGTCGCTGGTAGTTGGATAGGTGGAGGTGCAAATCAAGCCGCGATGAAAGAAGTCTTTCAAGTTGATAATGAAATATTTTCGGCAATGGTTGCTGTTGATGTGATAGTTGCAAATATCTGGATGGCATTTTTACTTTATGGTGCTGGTATAAATGATAAGATAGATAATTGGCTTCAAGCTGATTCTAGTTCTATAAACGTACTCAAAAATAAGATTGAAGCCTATCAGGCACAAATTATGAAAATTCCAAATACTGCAGATACAATGAGGGTTCTATCCATTGGGTTTGGGATCACTGCTGTTGCTCATTTTGGTGCAGATCTTATTGCGCCGTGGATTTTCCAAAATGCTCCTTTGCTTGCTAAATTTAGTCTTACTTCTAAGTTTTTTTGGTTAATAGTTATCTCTACAACTTTAGCCGTTTTTCTTTCATTTACGAAAGCTAGAGAATTAGAGGGAGTTGGGGCTTCAAGAATTGGTAGTGTTTTCATATACATTTTAGTTGCTACCATTGGGATGAAAATGAATATATTGGCTATTTTTGACAATCCAGGTTTATTTATTGTTGGGCTGATATGGATGATGATCCATGCAGGCATGCTTATTAGTGTAGCAAAATTTATAAAAGCGCCATTTTTCTTTATGGCTGTTGGTAGTCAAGCAAATGTTGGAGGCGCTGCCTCAGCGCCTATTGTAGCCTCTGCCTTTCACCCATCCTTAGCTCCAGTTGGGGTATTATTAGCTGTACTTGGTTATGCTATGGGTACCTATGGCGCATGGCTGTGCGGAGTTCTAATGCAAATATCTTCCTCATATTAATTTCATTATATAAATGAATAATGCACTTTGTTAAATATTTAAATTTTGTTTGCCATCTATCTAAGAGGATTATATCTCTAATACTTCTTTTTTTTATAACTAGCTGTACCACATTTGAAAAAGCTGACAAAATATATATAAATGGGAATATATATACTGGTATTGAGAGCGATACTCGCTACAATTATATAGCTATAAAAGACGATATAATTTTATCCTTAGGGTTAGATACATACCATCATTTAATATATGATTCTACTATAATTATAGATCTTAACAATAATTTTATTCTTCCTGGTTTTATAGATAATCATACGCATTTAATGTGGGGAGGAGCCACGCTAAGAAGTATTAATCTTAAAGATATAGATGAAAAAGATAAATTTATTCAGGCTTTTAGGGATTATACATTTAATAAAACAGATAATTCTTGGATAGAAGGAGGAAACTGGGATCATGAAAACTGGGGTGGCATTCTTCCTTCAAAATCATGGATTGATAGTATTACTTCAAAAAACCCAGTTTTAGTTACGAGAATTGATGGCCATATGGCATTATCAAATAGTGTTGCTTTAAGAGCAGCAGGTATCAACAAATTAACACTTAACCCCCCAGGAGGTATAATTGAGAGAGATTCATTATCTGGTGAAGCAACAGGTATATTGAAAGAAAATGCAATAGATCTAGTACGGAATATCATCCCAAAAAAAACAAATGAAATCAAAGATGAGATTTTTAATGCATCCATGAAACATGCTGCATCCTTAGGAATTACGCAAGTGCATGATATGTGTAGTTGGGATGATTTACTTACCTTTAGAAGGAATAAGGATGTGTTAACTCTCAGAATCAAAGGATATACTTGGTATGAAAACTGGAATGATTTAAAGATGCTGATTAATTCAGAAGGTATTGGTGATGATATGTTAAGATGGAATGGCCTAAAAGCTATGGTCGATGGTTCCCTTGGCTCAAGAACAGCATGGATGCACAATCATTACCTAGATGAAAAGAATTCAAAAGGTTTTTTAATAATAAAGGATACAATTCAATTTAAAAAACTTATTTTAGATGTTGACAATCATAATATACAGTTGGCTGTACATGCTATTGGAGACAGAGCTAATGATTGGATAATAGACCAATTTTTTCAAGTGTTTAAGTCTAATGGTAAAAAGGATAGACGTTTTAGAATAGAGCATGCTCAGCACTTAACTCAAAAAGGTATTAATAATATTATTAATACTGATATAATACCTTCCATGCAGCCATATGGATGTATAGATGATACACGATGGATGCATAAAAGAATAACCACCGATTTAATGTCCCGCAGCTACGTTTTCAATACTTTTATTCAAAACAGTGTGAATTTAACATTTGGATCAGACTGGGATGTTACTCCCCTGAATCCACTTGAAGGAATATACGCAGCAGTTTCAAGAAAAACATTAGATGGGAGTAATCCTGATGGATGGTACCCTGAACAAAAAATATCTATATTTGAAGCAATAAAATGCTACACAAAAAATAATGCATATGCAGTTTTTCAAGAAAAAAAAACTGGAATCTTAAAGGAAGGGTTCTATGCAGATTTTACAGTTTTGTCAGAAGATTTAACTTCGATAAATATTGAAAATATTTTAGATGTAAAAGTTATGAGAACTGTTGTTGGTGGCAAAGAGGTGTATACAAAATATAAAACAGGTGAGTAATTAATGTATGTACACACTGAGCTAGAACCATATCTAATTTTTTTAAACATATTTTTAACTCTATGTTGGAGCTTGTCAACATGGCTTACCATGCAGAATAAAAAATTACATTCTGAACTAATACCTCAAAATCAATTTATATCTAAAAATGGGTTAGTAATGGGAACATTATTAATGATTTTTTGCCTTTACTTTCTATCTTTATTCTATAATGAATTAAGATTTGCTATGACCTTAATTTTCGGTGCAATCATGGTTGGAGTAGGGAGTTATTTAGCAAAGTACTTTGAGTGGTTAATATTTTTACAAGAAATAAAAAGTGGATACTGGAAACAAAAGCTAACTAATTATTTTTTTGATAACTATGGTAATGGTTTAGGACCCAAGAGTACCCAAAAAGTTTTAGAGAGCATGATCTCAGAATGGTGGGTTAAAATTCTTCCAATATCTATGGAATCAGAAATAAGGGAGACTTTAAAGAAAATAGTTATAGAGTCGGATAAATATTCTAGAAGTAGAGATAAATAACTTTATTCACTTTTATATATTATTCCTTCTTTCATTACAAAAACAACACTCTGAAGAGATGTAATATCTTTAACTGGGTTACCAGTTACTGCGATAATATCAGCAATTTTTCCCGACTCAATCGTTCCTAACTTATCATCAATTCCTAATAATTCCGATGCCACAACAGTAGCAGACCTAATAGCCTCCATCTCTGACATTCCACCTTTCACCATATATAGAAATTCTTTAGCATTTTCGCCATGGTAAGAAACCCCTGAATCTGTTCCGAATGCAATTTTAATTCCAAACTTATAAGCAGTTGTAAATGTGTTTAGCAGTCTTGGTCCAATTTCTAGAGCCTTTGGCACAATAATTTGAGGATAATAACCTGGTTCTTTTGCTTTTGCAGCTACAAACATTCCAGCAGAAATCGTTGGGATATAATAAGTACCATACTTTTTCATTAAGGCTAATACTTCACCATCCATAATAGTTCCATGTTCAATGGAGTGTACACCAGCTCTTATAGCTCTTTTCATTCCTTCGGGACCATGAGCATGTGCTGCAACATGCATATCATAATCTTGCGCAGTTTCCACAATAGCTTTTATTTCTTGTTCAGTGAATTGAGGATTCTTACTGTTTTTAGCTACACTTAAAACTCCGCCTGTTGCTGTAATTTTTATTAAATCAGCTCCATTTTTATATCTTTGCCTAACCGCCTTTCTTGCATCACTTATCCCGTTAATTACGCCGTCTTTTGGACCTGGATCGCTGGTAAATTTCATATTTAAGCCACTTGAAGGATCCGCGTGACCACCAGTAGTAGCTATTGACTTACCAGCACTAAAAATTCTTGGACCAATAACATAACCACTTTTTATTGCATCACGCAAACTATTACTGATTACTCCACCAAGCTCTCTTACAGTTGTAAATCCCGCCATTAAAGTTTTTTCTGCGTATGGTATAGACCTATATGCATATTCATCAAGATCCATGTAGAACTTTTCCATGTAGCTTTTAGGATTACTCTCGCCAGATAGATGAGTATGCATGTCCATAAGTCCAGGTAAAACAGTGTAATCCTTTAAATTAATTAATTTATCGTTTTCAGACTGGGGCTTAATATGTCCTCTTAAAATTGATTGTATTGTGCTTCCATTTATAATTATTGTTACCATTTCAACTGGTATTTCTGTAATTCCATCTATCAATCTCCCAGCATGAATGTAAATTTTTTGAGGAAAAGTAAATGTCGTGATTATTATTATGATTATTATTTTTTTAAAACAATCCATTCTTGGGTACATATACTATAATAAATTGATAATGATTATATTTAATTTAAACTATGAAATCAAACATTCAAATACCGCTGGTCCTGGATGGTGCAATGGGCACAGAATTATTAAAACTTGGTTTAAAACTTCCGCTTCCATTATGGTCAGCCATTGCTAATGAAGAGCATTATAAAAAAGTTGTAGAGATACATAAAAAATACATTGAAGGTGGTTGTGATGTGATTACAACTAATACTTTTAGAACCAGCTATAGATCCTATGAAAAGGCAAAAGTCAAAGATGCACTCACTAGGAGCAATAATTCTTTTAAAAAAGCTATTAAAGCTGCTTTAAAAGCTAAAGGTAAAAAAGATATTTTAATTGCTGGTTCAATTGCGCCGCTTGAGGACTGTTATGAACCAGATCTCTTTCCGGGTGAAAAAGTAGCTGAAATCGAATTTATGGAAATATTAGAAAATTTTAATAATGAGCCAGTCGATATTTTATTAATAGAAACAATGGGAAATTTACTTGAGATAAAATCAATTTTAAAATTAACAAATCAAATTAATAAAAAAGTCTGGCTAAGCGTTGTTTTAAAAAATAATAGCCATATTTTGGATGGAACCCATATTAATAAAGTTTTAGCTATGGCTAGTAGATACTCTGTAGATACTTTATTGATAAATTGCTCAACTATATCTAATACAGCAGGTGCTATTAAAAAAATTAAGGATTGGGGAGAAAAGTGGGGTATTTATCCGAACTTAGGCAGAACAATGCCTACTAAAGACGGACACATTAAAGATCTAGTATCTAATGCCGATTTTTTAAAGCTTATGTTGTTTGCAAAGAATAAAGGAGCCTCGGTTATTGGAGGTTGCTGCGGTTCAACTCCAGAGACAATTCGGAAAATGACTAAACATATTAAAGCAAAATAATTTTAATATTAGATTTACTATCTTTATAAATGAATGATATCTGCAAAATAACGACTTTAATTTTATTTTTATTAAGTTTATCCTTCGGACAAACAAAAAAAGAAAAAGAAATTATAAAATTTCTAAATGCAAGATATAATGCCAGTTTAGATTCCGTAGTTAATTATCTTGACCAAAATTTTATTTATTATCATACTCCATATGTTGGTATGGGAATTTCATCAGAATTAATAGAAGACAAACTAACAGTTACATCTGTATCACCATTCATTAAATCGAACAAACCAATAAAAATTAGCGATGTAATACTTAAAATAAATAATTTAAAACCTAATATTACTAAAAATAGAGAATTTATTAATAAGATCATTATCGGAGCTCAGGGTGACTCATTAAATCTTAAATTATCCAGAAACGGTAATGTATTTAATTGTAAAGTATTTTTTACAAGGCAACAGCTTAAGCAAAAAGCAGAATCATTTTTAATCGATATAAAAACCTATGGTGATAGATGGTATGATTATGATATTGATATAATTGATATTTTTTCTAAAAAAAATAAAGTTGTTGTTCATTACAAATGGGAGGGAAGCTTAGAAAAAAATGGTTCTATTTACAGTTTTAATGCGATGGAAATAATTAAGACCTCAGTTAGTGGTAAAAATGTTAAAGAAATAAGTTCAGTTTGGACAGAAAAACAGTTTCTAGATCAATTTAAATAGTGCTAGTTATGATCTTTAGCATTTCGCCATGTATTTTCCCATTTGTAGCTAGAATTTGATTATCCCAGATTGAAAATTCCTCTCCTCTAATACCCGTGATTAATGCTCCTGCCTGTTTTGCAATTATTGAACCAGCAGCAATATCCCAGGGCTTTATATCAAATTCCCAATACCCATCTGTCTTGCCCGATGCTGCATGACATATATCAATTGCAGCAGCTCCAGAACGGCGCACACCCTGAGTTATATCCGTAAATATTTTAAATAACTTCATATTATCTTCCCATAAGTTGCCATGCTCATATCCAAAGCCAGTAACCAATAAACTATCTATTAATTTATTATTATTAGAGACTTTTATAATTTTATCATTACAATAAGCAGGCCCATTTTGGATAGCTGAATAAACATTCAATGATGGTAGCTCCGCAACAACACCTACTATGATTTTATCTTTGTACGACAAAGCGATTGAAACACCAAATAAAGGATAACTGTGGACAAAATTTGTTGTTCCATCAAGTGGATCAATTATCCAATTATAATCTAAGTGCTTTTTAAAATTACCAGATTCCTCGGCTAGAATGCTGTGGTCAGGATGTTTTGATCTTATGATATCAATTATTACTCTTTCAGATTCATGATCTGTTGATGTAACAAGATCTGTTTTGGCTTTGTATGTCTTTACTGTTTTTTGATTAGATCTTAATATAACCTTTGAGGCTTCTTTAACTGCATAGATAGCAGTTTTTAAAAATTCATCTTTATCCTTTTGATTCAAAGTCATTCGTGAAATATTCTTTTGTCATAGTTTTCAAAGCACCTGTTAGAAATATAATGGATATGAGATTAGGAAAAGTCATAAAACCAAGGGCAGCATCACCAAAAGCCCACACCGCTTCAATACTAGCATTAGCACCAATGAATACAAAAATAATATAAATTATTCGATACCAATATATTGCTTTTTCACCAAATAAATATTCTGTTGCTCTATCACCATAAAATGACCAACTAATAGCAGTTGATGTGGCAAACAACAGCACGGACAAGGTGATTATCTTATCACCATAGTTAAAAATCCAACTTAAACCACTTTTAAAAGCAAAAGAAGTAAGGAGACTACCATTTATGAGATTCATTCCTTGAAAACTGTTTACTGATAAAGCATTATTAAATTCATCAATGCTTGAAGCAGATATACTTACAAAATATTCAGTATGTTTCCAAGCTCCAGTGCACAAAATTACTAATCCAGTTAATGTACATATGATGATAGTATCAATATACGGGCCCAACATAGCAACGGCCCCTTCACGCACAGGGTAATTTGTTTTAGCTGCTGAATGTGCTATAGCTGCGCTTCCTTGACCTGCCTCATTAGAATATAATCCTCTTTTTATACCCATAAGCATGGTGTTCAACATTGTCATAATAGCACCACCGCCAGCACCTATAACTGTTGCAGTCGGATTAAACACTCCATTATATATCAATGTAAATGCCTCGCCTATTTTATCTGAGTGATAGATTAATACCAATGTTGATGAAAAAACGTAAATGACGGCCATTATTGGAGCTAAATATCCAGTCACCTGCCCAATTCGCTTTATCCCTCCAAGGATTACTGAGCCAACTAATCCAGCTAATATTAATCCAACAAGAACTTGCTGGATATTAAAATTTAAAATACCCAAAATAGTCCTATTAGCATTTAAAAAATGATCTGCACCAAGGGCTTGAACTGATTCGGAGTAAATTTGGTCTGATATAGTAAAAGACTGGATAGCATTACCTGTTGCAAATGAACAGATAATAGCAAACCCAGCAAAAGCTACAGCAAGCCATTTCCATTTTTTACCCATTCCATTTTCAATTGTATACATAGGCCCACCAGCAGTGAAGCCCTGAGAATTAATCTCACGATATTTTAGGGAAAGTGTACATTCAGCATATTTCAGCGTCGTTCCAAAGAAAGCGGTAATCCACATCCAAAAAAGAGCACCTGGACCACCATAATATATAGCGGTTGCAACACCAGCAATATTTCCAACCCCAACTGTAGCTGATAGAGCAGTTGTTAACGCTTGAAAATGGTTTAAATCGCCTTCATCTTTCGGATTATCATATTTACCAGCCGTAACATTAATTCCATGTTTTAAGTATTTAATTTGAGGAAAACCTAACCTTATAGTAGCAAAGACACCAGTACCGACTAGAGCGATGACCATCAGAGGTACTTTTCTAATACTTGGAAAACTCCATACTTTTTCAAATAATTCAACACCAAATGCGTATAAAATGAAAATAATTAATGCGAAAAAGATAAAACCTGATTGTCTTCTGTCCATTCCTATACCTAATGTTTATGATTAAAGATAGATTAAATATTATAGAAAAGACATATCAACAACAATTAAGATTTTTAAATATATTTTTCCAATGAGTAATATTGAACTAAAAAGAACGATATGTGGGGTTGATGAGGTGGGGAGAGGTACATTAGCAGGACCCGTTGTTGCATCAGCAGTAATACTATCCGCAAATCATAAAATTGAAGGATTAAAAGATTCTAAAAAATTAACTTCTATAAAGAGAGTAAAACTCTCAAAAATCATTCAAAAAAATGCTCTATCAATAGGAATTGGTATAATTGATGCGACTATAATTGATAAAATCAACATTAGACAAGCAACATTATTGGCTATGTCAAATTCCGTTAAAGATCTTTCTTTAAAACCAAATATTGTTCTGATAGATGGAGTAGATAAAATAAATATCCCTTATCCTCAGAAAAACATAATAGGCGGAGATTCTAAAGAAGATAGTATAATGGCAGCATCAATAATCGCAAAAGTTGAAAGAGATAAACTTATGGACATATACGCAATAGCATACCCTGATTTTGGTTTTGAAAAAAATAAAGGCTATGGTACTAAATTTCATTTAAATGCTTTAAAAATAAATGAACCTACTCCTGTACATAGGATGACGTTTAATCCACTAAAAAATAAATATTAAAATATATTACTATAACATTACGCTAGTTAAAATAAGTCTCGTAAATTTGATCATACTTATTTTTAGTAATTTAAAAAAACTTAAATGAATATTTTTGGTTACAAGATTGTTAATAAATGGCTGGCTGGAGCTGGATTAATAATTCTTCTCTCTGCCTTATTCATTCCTGCTGAGGTACATGGCAAAGCAACTACGATTTTTATCGGCGCTATTGGTTTTGGTTTATTAGGACTCGGTACTGGTAATAAAAAATTTGCCTCAGAAGCTAAAGCCATCGTAATAATTGTTATTGTTGCACTATCAATAAAGGTTACCTTACTTGAGGCCTATATTGTGCCTACAGGCAGTATGGAGGAAACCATTATGACAGGCGATTTTTTAATAGGCAGTCGTTTCGTTTATGGACTTAGAACTCCAGATTGGATAGGAATTCCATACACTGATATAGGATTTTTCATCCCGTATATTCAGCTTCCAAAATTTAAAAATCCTGAGGTTGGTGATGTTTTAATTTTTAAATACCCTCGGGATAAATATGTAAAGTATGTAAAGCGCTGTATTGCCGGCCCAGGTGATACCATCTTAATCGAAAACAAACAAGTTTACCTTAATGGATCTTTGGCTCAGCTGCCTGAAAATTATGTTTTTTCGCAACCTGAAATACCAAAAACAATGAGACAGCGAGAAATTTATTTAAGCTCAGATAAAAATATAAACAAGGATAATATGGGACCAATCTCAATTCCAAAGAAAGGGGATTATTTTACAATAGATTCAACTACAAACTGGAGAGAGTTACTACCAATAATGCTCATGGACGGAAATACAGCTAAACTAGTTAGTAAAAAGAAAACATATTATTTCACGCTTCAAGATCCTTTTGAAGTCGACAGAAGAAAGGGTCACCCATCTGTTTATGAACCTTATGCTGGATGGAGTGAAAAAGGTAATCTGATAACACCTTGGACAAGAAGAATACCAGATGATTATTTTGAGTTTTTAGTCATTAATGATATACCTCTATCAGAATGGAGCGGCTATGAAATCAAACAGAATTATTATTGGGCCATGGGTGACAATAGAGATGACAGTCTAGATTCTAGATACTGGGGATTAATACCTGAAAACTTTATATTAGGTGAAGCACTCTTTGCATACTTTTCTTTAAATCTTAGAACGTGGATTCCAAGATTTGACAGAATAGGAACAATTATAGACTAATATTATTGAAATCAATATTCTTAATCTCATTTATTTCACTGGCAACTGTAAAAATATCTACATGCCCAGAGCCGCCGAGGATGAATATTAATTTTAAATATGATGGTTCAGTCAGAGAAATAATGCCCGTAATTAAAGATTATCTAGAAAAACAGAAGTATGATATAATACATTACGCACCTGAATCAGGTTTCATTCTTACAGATTATAAGTTATTTAGTTTAAATACAGGAGATGTTTACCTTGCACTATCTGTTAACATAAATGACCTTGTAGTAATTGTTGGTATGGGTAAATATGAAATTGTGACTAGTGGTATCGGAAACCCCGATGATATACTTAAAATGAAATCTGTAGACAAATTGCCTTATAGATTGCAGAAAAAAATATTTCTCCCTATTATTGGAGGTCTAGAAGACAGAGGTTTAAAATTAGTAAAAACTAGAAGATGACATCATATTTCTATTTTTTATTTTTTTTAAAAATAATCTCCCATAAATACTAACGTTATTATAAATTTACAGTCTATTGTGGGTATAGAGTTTAATAATCAGGATAGCCGACTAGGCTATTTAAATGAAAAATTGGATGATCTCTTAGAGGGTATCAATTCGTCTTATGGTGAAGAGCTGTTCAATGAACTTGTCTTAAGACTTGATAGGACAATTAATGACTTCAATGAGGAAATAAGTGAACTAACAGAGGCGGTTAAAGGGAACTCTGAAAAAAGAGCTGAAATTATTCATACTTTAATGGAAGGTAGTGATTCAATTTCAACAAATCAAAATTCCCAAGATAATACAACAGAAGGATCTAATTTAGATTCTGAAATTATGAGTGAATGGGAAAAAAGACTAGAAGGCCTTAAATAAAATTAAAAAAGGAATACAAAATTGAGAAATGCGGATAAAATAATTATTGGTTTACTTATAGCTCTAATAATAGGAGCTGGTTACTTTCAATATTTAGCTGATGAACTAAATAAAAGAATGGATGAAATAAAAACTATCGATCAGAAGCTCGTTGACAGAGTTGAGGATCAGTTTGCTGATAGTTTAAGACAATACAACTTAAGATTTATTGGTAGAGGAAAGCACATCAGAAAAGCACAAGCAGATATTATTGATAATACAGACTTAATTATTAAAAATACAGACTCATTATTAAGTTTAATCGACGATGTTGATTTTAAACTGGATAATTTTATTCGAGAAACTGAAAGAAATTTTAGAAATGTCACAAACGACCTTGAAGATCTATCTGATGAGTTCCGTACAAATTCTAGAAGAACAAAGCAAAAACTTGCTGATCTAGAGCAAGCAAGGGACCAGCTAACAAAGGACTTGAAAGAAGTTAGATCCCTTCCTAGTATAATTAAAGGTATTCAAAAGATGAAAGAAGAAGCTGCTAAAGCAGCTCAGGAATAGTTCACAAAATTTTAACTATAATAAAATTTAAAAAGGGGAGTCTGCAGAGATTCCCTTTTTTATTTATGATAATCTATATATTTGAACAAAAATTGTTTTCACATAAAAATTAATGGCAATGTAAAAATTTTAGATACAACTTTTTTTCTGAACTATTATTTTTATAATTCATTAGATGATAGCCTAAAATATATTTCACCTTTTCTATAAACTATTTAATAGAAGGGGTTGATTTATCCTTAATGTGTCTTCAATGGAAATACAAAAATGGCATATAACATATATTATGTATAATAGGGTAAATACAAAGATTTGATGAAATTAGATAAAAATGTACCACCGGGTATTCTGTTATGTATTCTGACAGCCTTCTTATCAATTAAACTATCTAATTTTGTTGGTAACAATCTTTTTGGATTAGAAAAAAGTCCAATATCGCCAATTATCATAGCAATAATAATTGGTATTGTTTTTTCAAATTTAAATAACTCGTTGATTTCAAGGTTTAAACCAGGATTTGATTTCTGCTTAAAAAGATTATTAAAGCTTGGAATAATTTTTTTAGGTATTAGATTAAGTTTCATTGATTTTGTTCAATATGGATCTAAAGCCTTAATAATTGTAATACCATGTATCCTAATTACAATTGTTTTGGTAAAGTCATTAAGTATAAGATTCAAAATCCCTGAAAAACTTTCATTATTAATAGCTGTTGGTACCAGTATTTGTGGTGCTACTGCCATAGCAGCACTTGCTCCATCAATTAATGCAAAAAAGACAGAAATAACTTATGCTGTAGCAAATATTACAGTTTTCGGTCTATTTGCTATGTTTTTTTATCCTATAATTTCAAATATGATATTTTTAAATGATGCGCTATCAGTTGGTCTATTTCTAGGAAGTTCTATACATGAAACTGCACAAGTTGCAGGCTCAGCAATGATATATAGCACGCAATATCAAAAACACGATGTCGTTGATATAGCGACTGTAACAAAGTTATTGCGGAATACATTAATGGTTTTTGTAATACCATTTTTAGCACAAAAAGCAGTTTTACATAATGAGAAAAAAAATAGAATAGCTGAAATCTTCCCTTTTTTTGTGTTAGGATTCATTGCTTTTGGTGTTCTAAGAACTATAGGTGATTATTTTTACGAAGATCTATCCTATTGGATAATTTTTATAAAACTGACAAAATTTAGTGCTGAATTTTTATTAATTACGTCTATGTCTGCCATCGGTTACAATACAGTATTAAAAAACTTTAAAGAACTAGGTTTAAAACCATTTGCCATCGGATTAA
>SGYO01000002.1 GCA_004321745.1 bacterium
ATATCAAAAGCAATAGCTTGCATGTCAGCTTCGTATATCACGTCTCGAATGTAATTTAGAGAACCACCAACTTTCAGTCTGTCAGTCATCTTGCGAGCGTATGTTGTTCTAAATGCAGTAGAAACAACTCTAAAATCTTCCCCAGTACCATCAGGATAATACTCATTTGTAACAGCCATTGGGCCACTGTCTAAATAAAATAGATGAAGTCCAACATAATCGGATGGACCCATTTTACGTCCATAACTAAGAACACCATGCTGGATGCCTGCAATGTAATTAACCGATGAAAAATATGCCTCACTACTTTGAATAAATGCAGCACTAGCAGGATTGTAGGGAATGCCAGATATACCCCTACCTGAAGCAACATGAGAACCTCCCATACCAATAGCGCGAGCAGATGTCTCAAGCTTCAACCAATTTGCGGTTGAAGTAGCTACCTTTGTGACAACCTCAGGGATATCACGAAACTGAGCAAAAGAAAAAGATACAGTAAATAATAATGCTAAAAATTTATTCATCGTATCACCGCAAACTTTCCAATCTTTTCCTCACCAGCACCTTTAACGTGAAAAACATACAAGCCAGGAGCGACCTCTTGATTGTTTACTGTACGCATGTCCCACCATGCATTTCCAGAAGTTGAACTTACGTGCTGGAACTCAAACACAAATTCTCCTGTAACAGTATAAATACTAATTGTGCACTCGCTAGGTAGATTTGTAAATCTAATTTGCCTTAGATACTCACTTTCTTTGTAACCCGATCTAACTATATATGGGTTCGGAACTACTCCAACATTATCTAAACTCGTTTGCGGCTGTACGCCAGGATAGACTTGAACAAAATTCCTATCTAAAACTGTAGTGCCTTTAGAATTTTCAATATAAGCATACCCATCAGGGTTAGCCCACTGATCAGGATTTGAGTAGTTTGTATCTATCACCGCGTTGAACTGCCCATTGCCAACGGGTTCATAAACAGTTTTAAATGGAGGTTCAACACCCATATCATACGCTACAATTGAGTATGTATACTGGAGTCCATCTATGACATCAGTATCTTCAAAAACATAATGAAAACTATCTCCATTTACCACATAGGGTTCATCTAGCCTAATCGCCTCAAACCCAGTATCTGACCCCAAATTAAACCAAGGAGAATATGGGTCTTGACCTTTGATTGAGTGACCTCTAGATTCAGTTTCAGCACAATCGTAATCATTCGAATACGTGCAATGAAGAGAATCCTCTTCAGCAGAGAGATCAAATTGTGCATGAGGCTGCCAACCGACAAATATTCCATCTGTATCATAGACCATATCGCTAGGCATCCCCCAAGTTTCACCACCGTCTTCACTTTTATATATCTTATACCCCTCAAAATCAGCATAACCGGTAACAACGTCTTTTGAAGACTCTGCACGATTATCCCAATATAATTTTACTTTACCTTGTTCTGTTACAGCATGAACTGTTGGCCTAGTTGGCGGGGTAAAGCCCTGATATCGAGAATTATACATTACCTGAGCAAATTTGGCATTATTAATAAGATCTTCCTCATTCTGTCCGAAAATGATACAGAAAGAAAATGGAACTTCTCTACCAACAGGAAGGTCAAAGGGACCACAACTCAGAATCAAAACGCAATCTAATCCATCAGGTTCTCTTAAGAATGCAGGTTCTTCTTTCAAGCCCTCTAATGAATCAAAGTGCGGGTTTAGCTCGGTACCTAAATCAGTTCCAGGGTTTGGAGTATGAAAATACCACTCATGCTCGTCTGCCATTAAATTGGTAGTATCACCTGTCATAATCTTATAGAGAATCTCCTCTTTATTCCTTGCTTGCGGACATCCTGGAGAACCAGCTAAACAACCACTAGAGTTACCCTCTGCTTGCGTAACTCCTGGTCTACTATACCAATCAAACCAGTGCCAGTCTGTCATTTTTAAAGGCTCACCAGGAAAAATATCTGTTGTGCCATCTTGGTCTAAATCTACCTCTGTAGTAGCTCTTGGCGAATCCAACATTTGGGTTGCAACGACTCCATAACTATTTCCAGGACTTGGCGTATCTGGATCCATGGCATAACCAGGTAGACCAGACAAACCATCATAATCACCGATCATCGCCAAGCTAACAGATAATCTTTCATCGTTTAGTTCAAAAAACTCATAATAGTACTTCATATAATCATCATCGTTAGTGTGAAGTCCGGAGTTATATCCACCTTTATCCCCAACTAATACATCTGCATCCATATAAAAACCTAGAGACATATCTTTGTAGTCAAAACCTTTTCCGCGGTTTAATTTTGTCCCATCAGGCATGATCATACCTTCTCCGCAAATTTGGTTACCATCGTCATCTAAAACAGGAACTCCATATTCGTCTTCTGCACACCAGTCGCCACTTTCATTACGAACATTTACTGTTACGAACATTATATCTTCAGCATATGAAACTCCATATGAATGGGCAGTTGCCATCACCCTTAACCCCGTTGGATACCCGGTGGTTTCATACTCATTATTTGTATTAACTACATTGCCGCGATGAGCCCACCTATCATCAAATTCCATGTAAACATCCATATCCGATACAAACCGACCAGGTACTTCCTCCCAACAATCCGGATCTTTTCTAGAGTTATCACAACCCGGTAGAAATGTATTATAATCCTGACTCCACCTGCCAGGCCAATATGCCTCATTTTCAGCAAGCTCAGAGTTAAACCTTGTAGGCCAAGTAGAAGAATAATCACTATGGGCTAACAAAGGATAAGTATCTCCAGCATCGGTCACATAAGTATCTCCAAACAAATCACCCGCTGTAACTTCAGTGTTATGGGTATTTGTTCTAGACATTGTACTAGCATGCCAATCAGTATTAAACGAAGGATCACTCCTTGTAAACCAAGATTCAGATGCGGTAGCTCCATAATAAAATAAATTATCATCCGCTGTCCACTCTTCCTGATCCTTACCATAATCATATAGATCAAATTGATCTTCACGACTTTTAAGCTTAGGTCTTAAAGCCCAAGGATGAATGAAACCAATCCTAGCTGAAGAGCGATTAGGATCATTTTCACCAAGGGTGCTAATAATTATACTAGAATTATCAGAGTCCTCAACCCATTGATAAGCATCGGTTAGATCATCGACTGATAATTTTTTTGAAACACTGTCCGGATCCCATTTACCAAAATCCTCTTCGGCATTAAAAAGAATACCAACGAAATTAGTATCACCATTATCATACCAGGCTTCGTATGCACTCTGCGACTGCCATATGCTATACTGCACATTCCCCTCTGAGTCTACTACCGATTCTAACTGCTCCCATTCAAATTCTGAAGTCCGCTTATGCCCTGGCAACCCAGCTAAAAATGCAACTGATGGAAGATAAGAATAATCACCCCAGAGACCAGATGGCTGCTCATCCCAGTTTATAATATTACCATAATTGGATATACCATTATTTATTTTCCCTTGCAGTAAATATCCAATAGCTCTGTCGTTCATTGGATTAGTTGGAAAAGGATAATCTCCAATTCTAGCTGAGGAAGTTTTACGAAAGGAATCTATAACTTTATAACGATCATATTTATTTGGATTTGCTAAAACATTTATTGTGGCAAAAGATATAATTGCAATAATTGCAAACAAATTTTTGTTCTTAATCAAAGTCGAACCTCACATTAAAATTTATTTCTCTAGGTTGCGAAAATCTCCAAGGGCGATCATAATATGCACTAGATAGATAATGTTCAGAATCTGGCAAACCTACTCTATTTGTGTAGTACGCTCCAGGATTACCTGCCTTACCAGTCAATGGCCACACATCTACTTCATTTCTAATATCAAGAACATTATATACACTAAGGCCAACACTAATTCTATGATCCATTATAGATATATATTTATTAAAATTGAGGTTAACATTTCTGAATGCTGGTCCTCGCTTAGTATTTATATTTTTCTCATCAGGTCTTGGATCTTTTCCAGCAAAAATATAAGGAGTGTAAGGACCTCCACTCTGATAAAAAGCTGTAAGAGCAGCATTAATTCCAAATGGAAGTCCTGTGTATAACCAAAATGTTAGATCGTGAGGTCTGTCATAAAACTGCAATGACTCTTGACTTGGCGCGTCAACATACTGTCCACTAACGTTAGCCCAAGCATATTCACTGTTATTTTTTGCAATTGAATAAGTATATTGCAATTGAGAACCAAAAGCCCGACCTCTAAATTTCAATGTTAAATCAATTCCCTTTGCGCTACCGTAATCACCATTATCACTAATATTATATGAATAAACACCTGATCTTTGAAATGTGTTTTTTGTTAGCTGATCCATGTTTTTTACCCATGCCATCATAGAGTAGGACCAATTTTGACCAACTTGAACGTTGAAACCAGCTGAATAAGATTGGGTTCTCTGAGCGTTCATTGTAGCATTACCCACTTGGCCTTCTCCTTCTTCAAATAACTCTTCAGGGTCTTCAAGTCTATTCGTGTTTAAATAAATATTCTGATAAGTAGGGGTCTGATAATACAGTCCATAATTAAATGTGAAAGTTGACTTGTCAGTAATTACATGGCTAAAACCTATTCTGGGACTAACTTTATAAAACCAGTCTGCATTTTTTAAAATTACTTTTTGCCTAGGAAGACCAGCAAGAACGCTTACTTCCTCATTACTATCCCATTGATCATTATCATTTAAATCAGAATAATACCAAGGCGTACCAGGAGTGTATTTACCGGAAGTATCGGCCCATATTTGCGTATTATAATTTACAGCATCCACACGAATCCCATAGTTGATAACCATCCATGGCACTTCAAAAGTATTTTGCATGTAGGCTGAAAATTCTTCAGGCTCACGATAGTCATCCCACCTTCCATTCTGGTTAGAATCTGAAAACTTCTCTCCCTCATCCCACCTTCCATTATTTTCACCGATATCAGGATTCACATAACCACTATCAATAGGCAACAATCCATCGGGACCAGTATCTTGCCAATATTCTGCGAAAGTCTGCCTAGTAGCAGCTTGCCCTAACCATGGACTAACAATTTCGTAAAAATTTAACCTATGATACTTATAATCAAATCCCCACCTAGCCTTCCACTTATCGGTTATTTGAGATGTTAAATCAACTCTAACTTCATCTGTCGTAGCTCTAGAATCTGCGTAAAAATTATCGTGCCCACCAAATGCACGGCCCTCTTCCCATACATAGCCTTGCGGGGTAGGCATGTAATAATAAATATTATCTGGATCCCACGGTACATTCGATGGTGCTTGTGAATTACCAGGAACATTTTCAAACTGAAGCCTAATGCTATTATAATCCAAAAAAGGCTCATAATCTTCATACATCTCTGGCTCTAACCAATAGCTATTATCTCTGTACTCTAACTCTTTTACCATTTCTGGGCCATCCCATGAACCGTCATTATCCCAATCAGTAAAATTCTCACCAACATCCCACACGCCATTACCATTAGAATCATCAAACTTTTCTGCAGATTCCCAATTCCACATCCCAGGAGTAGCGCCTACATACCATCCGCTTAAATCATCTCTATTTGTATATCTTAAAGTATCTCCATCCTCGCCTATGGTGTATGGAACAACATAAGGGTTGTGTGGGTCTGATATTTCTTTGTTGCCCGCTGGATGGCGCCACTCAAACCAGTTTGGAAAGCCATCATTATCATTATCCCTCCAACGAACGCCTTGAAATTGATCTTGAATAAAACGGGCAAAGCGAACTGTGTAGAATGTCCGTTGCGTTAGAGAATGATTTATTTCGAAATTAACTCTATAAGTGTCTCGAAATAATTCATTTCTACCCTCGTCCCAATATAAATATCTTGGATTAAATGCCTGCAGGTGATTTGCAACACGCCAGTAACTCAAATTAAATCTCAGCTTACTTGAATGATTGTAGCTTAGCTTTGCAAAAATATCAGTAGTTTTATCAAAGCCAAATCCTCTGAATCCAGCAATATTATCCCATGGATTAACTAGGCTTTCCTTATTTAAAGCTAGTGTATCTAGTAGCAAATCTTGATCTTCGCCAAGATATATTCTATCATCAAATTCATAGACACTGTAATTCTCTTCCGAGGTATGTTGCCCACTAAACCAAAATCTAAGTTGAGGAATGCCTAATACAGGGCCACCAATTCCAAAATTGTAATCATTAAGCCCCCTTAATTTATCAAAGTTTTCAGTGTCGTCTTTTTTACCTCTTAATCCATTAATAAATGCGCCCACAAGACTCGTTTCATACTCAAAATGATATTCTATATTTTCTCCACCGGAAGAAGTATGCCAGTTGGAAACAGCTGACATAGCGTCACCATATTCCGCATTAAAACCTCCTGGTTGCCAATCAAACTCATTTATAGCGAATAAATTCAGCCTAGTACCAGAGCCAATACCTCCAAATATTGGATTTCTAACATACATACCATCTATCATGTATGCGATCTCCCCCGACCTTCCGCCTCTAACATGGACTTCCTCTAAGCCTCTCTCCTCTTGATTTGGAATACCTCTAGTTTTACTTTCAACTTTAACAACGCCTGACTGCAAAGAATAAAGCTCTGACATATCTCTAATAGGTAGCGATTGTATAGCTTCTTTATCAACAGTAATTTTTTTTGAAGTAGCACCTCTCTCGACTAATGGCCTAGTGCCCAAGACTTCTACCTCATCGCCTTCAACAGCAGCCACCGGCAAAGTGGGGTTCAACCATACAGTTTGGTCCATCACAACTTGAACCTCTTTATACGTTTTCTTTTGGTAACCTACCATTTGAACTACGACATCATATTTTCCTACAGGTATGTTGAGAATAATAAAATTACCCCCAGGGTCTGCTGCAGCACCGATACCTAGTTCTGGCAGATAGATAGTTGCCCCGGGGAGCTCCATTGATTCTTCATCTGTTACTTTGCCTCT
Organism: bacterium; assembly: GCA_004321745.1. Classification (GTDB taxonomy): domain Bacteria; phylum Fidelibacterota; class Marinisomatia; order Marinisomatales; family UBA1611; genus TMED80. The sequence goes on from SGYO01000002.1 coordinate 6,987, forward strand.
TATGGTGCCATCAGTTCCAGCAAGCGTAAATGAAACTACATTGATACATATCAGAAATATAATTTTAATGGAGCTTATCATTTTAAATCCTCATCAAAATTAATTGTATGAAATCCAGTTTGATTGCTAATCTTATATGGATCATAATCGAAATCTGGGATATTCTCAAAATCTTGCATTTTAACTATCTGAGCTGGACTAGAGAGCCTACGAAAAACATTTCCAGATTTCTCGACATTGATTTCAGCTAGCTCAATCCTAGAGAAGCCTGACCAAACTTGCCCACTCTCATCAATCTCTCCTGTTGCATTAGGGTTGTCAAAATACGGATTTTCGGTCCAGCGAATGTAAAGGTCACTTTTTACTATTCCTTGGTCTTTAGCTAACCAAGTATAAACTTTTTGCCCATATTCAACACCAGAACCCATCATGGTCATATTTGTGGTTGTGGTAACTTTAAAACAATCCACGAATGTTGTATCAACTTGCGGACAGTCTGAATCTAAATCAGCAATGGAGTAATCCCTTAGACAAGTATACGAGCCATTTTCAAATACTGACCTTATTTTAGCCGCAGGTACAGTTACTTGGGATTTTTCAACTTGAAAAGATTTTTCAATTAAATAAACTGCAATTTCAGTGGAATCATAATAAGCAGTGTCTACATGCTCCCCATCCCGCAAAAGTCCATTATATGTATACATATAAATATCTTTTTCAAGCTGATTTTTTTGCCAAAATCCTTGATCGACCTGATACTCACTCCAGTAAAAGCCCAAAGGTAAAAAATAACTTTTATAAATGTGTTGATTAACATGATCATCTTTTGAAAAAATTTGATAGTCATAATCAACTCTAAGACCATCATCTCCTGTTCTATTTGATATGAATTCTGTTTTAGTTACATAGAAATCATCAGGGTTTTGAGCAGGACTATCTATTACTCCAACTACATCATTAGTATAGAGGGTTACGAGCGAGTCAATATCTCCAACCTCTTTACGCTTTACGTCAACAAATGAAACAGTCTCAATAATATCTTCATACACATTGCCCCATCTATCGATTAAATCATCTCCAATGTTAATACTCAATAAAAGCTGCGGACTTTCTGAATCTGACCAATCCACAAGAATATTATTTGGCACAGAACCAATTTTGTATAGATGTTTTTCATTTTCACCATCACCATCAGCATCTTTAAAAGTATATTCTTCGACATCGTCAAAGCGGCCATTACCTGAATCAACTATTTCTGCATCATCCCACCTCCCATTACAGTTCCTGTCTTCATAAGGCTCATTTAAATCAAAAAACCCATTCTCGTTTATGTCGTAATACGTTTCAGCAGGATCCAGAATTCCATTACCCCTGTCCACAAACTCATATACGATGTCCTGAAGGGCGCCGTCACCGTTGTAATCAAAATTATCATTGTTTTCAAAAAAGATATCTCTCATGTCACCATCACCATTGAAGTCATCAATTCCTGTCTCAGCCTGATCCCAGCTGTTGTTGTCATTACAATCAGTATTAATTCTAAATATAAGAGAATCTAGATGCATCTGAGTTTTTGTAAACTCAAAATTATTTGTAAAAATCATCATTTCATCTTTAATGAAAGAATAACTAGTATCCTGCCATTCAGCAGTATCAACGAACATAAAACCATTATTTATTAGAGGCGTATCAACTACGGCCCAGTATGATTTAACATCAAATGTATCTGCATAATAAAGCATCGTGTCTTCTTGGACCCAAGCAGAATTTCTTAATCTATACCTTTGCAGCGAAGGCTCAGCATCGAAATCCCACTCAATTGATTCTAGATTTTTAAATTGTGAAGAGGATAAAACAAGTGAATCCTCTACTATCTTCCCAATATCGGATGTAATAGTATCTGCGCCAATAACTAGCGTATCAATCGGATGACGCACGACAAATTGAAAAGAATCTGGAGCCACATCCAACAAATAATCAGGAAAATTTTTCATGACCATATTGTCTGGAGGGTAAGGGTATGATGTTATGTACTTATCATATGAAGTTCCGAACCTTGATTTTGAATATCTGAAGAATTTTGCATCAATTGCATCATTAAAATCATAAAAATAATCATCAATTGCTCCAAAACTACCATCACCTACAGTTTGATTAGTCAACGTATTTTCGTAGGCAGACTCCTCAACACTGTCATTGTTTTCAGGCTCAGCACAATTTTGAATGAATATCGTTATTAAAAACAATCCTGCAATATTAAACAGAAAGTTGTTTTTTAATATAAAGTAAATACCCGAGAACATAATTAACATGTTTTAATAAATTTAACCTATAAGAAGATAAGATGTCTTATCATTCTGATAAATTATTTAGAATATATTTAATAAAGGTTAAATAAATCAGCTATAATATGCATAAATATTAAGCTGACTTCTTTTTAATTGAACCTACTGATATTAGTGGCTTTGATTCGCCTAAAATAAATTTTTCAGTTATCATAATTTTATTAGGCTTATCCATATCAGGAACATTATACATTAAGTCCATTAAAATATTTTCAAGTACAGACCTAAGTGCTCTAGCACCAGAATTTCGGCTCTGAGCAATCTCAACAATTCGACTTAATGCTTTTTGTTCAAAATCTAGAATTACATTTTCCATTTGAAATAATTTTTTATACTGCTCAAGCAGAGCATTTTTAGGGTCAGTTAAAATCTTTAACATTTCGCTATCAGATAAACTGCTCATTGTTGAAACAACAGGCAGCCTTCCAATTAGCTCTGGAATGATTCCAAATTCAACAAGATCTTCATGAACTACATTTTTAAAAACATGATTATTGTCAAACTTACCTGAACTATTGTTGCCAGAGTTTGAATTAAAACCTAAATCTCCAACATTAGTTCTCTTTGAAATTATATCTTCTAATCCAGAAAATGAACCTCCGCAAATAAATAAAATATTCGATGTATCAATAGATACCAAGCTTTGCTCTGGGTGTTTTCTACCTCCTTTTGGGGGAACATTACTTATAGTGCCCTCAAGAATTTTTAGCAATGCCTGCTGGACTCCTTCGCCGCTAACATCTCTAGTTATTGATGCACTCGCAGACTTCCTGCCAACTTTATCTATTTCGTCAATGTATACAATTCCTCTTTCAGCAGCACCAATATTGTAATTGGCAACCTGAAGCAGCCTAACTAGAATATTTTCAACATCCTCTCCTACATATCCTGCTTCAGTAAAAGTTGTTGCGTCGGCTATAGCAAATGGCACAGATAAAAACCTAGCTAAAGTTTGAGCAATTAGAGTTTTACCAGTTCCTGTCGGGCCAATTAATAAAATGTTACTCTTATCTAATTCTACATCGGAAAGATAAGATTTATTAATTATACGTTTGTAATGGTTGTAAACGGCAACCGAGATAGATTTTTTAGCATTTTCTTGACCTACCACATAAGAATCCATGTAGCTTTTTATTTTTGAAGGCTTTTGTAGCGTTACCTTAAAACTCTCTTTAGAATCATCTTTTTCAGATAGATTGATTTCTAAGTTGCTATTTTTTGATGGTTGATTTGGCATTTACTTCCTAGATGACAATACCGAATCTATTAGTCCATAAGTTTTTGCCTCAGCTGCAGACATAAAATTATCCCTATCTGTATCATTTTCAATTTTTTTTAGGGACTGTCCAGTATTTTTGGCCAATATCTTATTTAATTGCGTCTTCATTCTAAGGATTTCATCTGCTTGAATCCTAATGTCGTCAGCTTGACCTTGAGCACCACCCATGGGCTGGTGAATCATGATTCTGCTATTCGGCAACGCAGATCTTTTACCTTTAGCACCTCCTGCCAGAAGAAAAGCTCCCATACTGGCAGCTTGCCCCATACATATGGTAGCGACATCTGGTTTGATGTACTGCATTGTATCATATATACCAAAGCCAGAAGTAATAATACCTCCAGGAGAGTTAATGTAGAGATAAATGTCTTTATCAGAATCCTCGGATTCTAAAAATAAAAGTTGGGCAATTACGAGAGAAGATATCATGTCATCTATAGGCGTACCAAGGAAGATAATTCTTTCTTTTAAAAGCCTAGAGTAGATATCGAATGCTCTTTCAGAACGCCCAGTTTGCTCTACAACCATAGGGACTAACTGGTTAGTAATATTTTTATCTATGCTCATTTATTTTCTCCACGAATGTCTTTTGTATTTACCTCTACTTCTTTTACTTTGGCAAACTGCGCTAAAAATTCTAATATTTTTTTCTCTGTAAGATCATCCTCAATTTTCTGCCTATTGCTTGGTTTTTTATAAAACCTTCTTATTTCCTGCTCAGAATTAGGAGAACGAGAAATTAGATTTTCTATCTCTTTATCAATATCGGACCTGCCAAAACTTATCTGCTCCTGGTCAATGATTTTTTTTCGTATCAAATACCATTTTAGATTTCTTTCAGCGGAAGGCCGATATGTTTCAAGTACTTTTTCATCATCGACTTTTTCGCCATTATTTTGTTTTTTTACATCTTCGAGAATGTTATTTAAATAATTATCCACCATACTTGGAGGAGTCTCTAGCCCGATATTTTCTATTAATGCATCAGAAATATCTCGCTCAAAACTTTGCCGAGACCTCTCTTCAAAATTCTCATTTATTTTTTTGAGCACATCTGCATGTAGATCATCAACAGAATTCAATTCAGGATTTATCAACTTTACAAAATCATCATTTACTTCTGGCAGCACCTCTCTCTCAACTTTTACCACAGTAAGGTCGTAAGGATTTTTTATTGATTTATCTTCACCATCAGGCAGGTCAAGCTTTGAAGTATCTCCAGGCTTTAGACCTATCAATTTAGTTTTCTGGTCATCAGTAAAGGAACCATCGCCAACTTTTAGCATTTGTTTCTCAAATTTTTTACCAATGATTGCAACGCCAGATTTATCTAATTTTTGCAGATCACATAGAATGAAATCTTTTTCTTTAGCACCATCCTCAACTGTTTCAATTCGAGCATGAGATCTTCTGAGCTGATTAATAGCATCATCTTTATCTTTGTCATCAGGAATGAATTTATTTTTCTGCACTTTAAACATATTATTTTTGAATTTTGGCAAATTGAAATCAGGCTCAACTTCAAACTTTGCAGTAAAGGAGAAATTCTCATCCATCTTGAAGCTAACATTGCTTATCTCTGCCTGGTTCACAGGAACAATTTTCTCTTCCTGCAAAGCAGTTAAATAATATTTATGAATATTATCGTCCATAAACTGAGCTTCAATATTTGGTTGAAATTGTTGCATCAATCTATCTTTTGGTATTTTACCTGGCCTGAAGCCAGGAAGCTTAACTTTTTTACTAAATGACTTAACCGCTTTGTTAAAGTCGGGTTCTAAGGTTACCCATGGTATATCAAGACTAACTTCTTTTGTGTAAGCGTTAATATTTTTTACTTTTATTTTCAATTTTTTTCCTTTTCTGAGGCGGAGAATTTATACCTTCAATCCCTTGGATACCATAACAGTTAATGAAATTTTATATGAACTGAAAGCTTTTACTTTTTAAGAGTGCTAATCGATCTTTGAATTTTTTCGTTCCAAATAGTCCATTTTTCTTTTTTTACAGATCTCTTGCGAGTACCTTCAAAGCTTTTAATACCATCAGCATACCATTCCGTCCACACACCAATTGCTAATCCGTTCTCTATTTCTCCTTCAATTCTTTTTTGCCCATCAGCATACCACTCTGTCCAAGAACCAGATAAAACACCTTGGTCCCAATTAGCTTCTTGTTTTGAGTTACTATTCGCATAAAATAATGCCCACTCACCACTTGGTATTCCACCCTCATAAGACTCTACAGACTTTTTTTCTCCTGTGGCATAGTATTCAGTCCAAGCTCCCTCCTTAAGGCCATTGGAGTATTCCCCTTCAATTTTTTTTTGACCAGACTCATACCACTCTACATATTTACCATCCAACTTACCACTTGACCAGTTGTATTCTTTTTTTTCTGTACCATTTTCAAACCATTCTTTCCAAGTACCATCAGCTCTTCCATCTACATATGACTGTGATAATTTTTCGTTACCATTTTCAAACCATAAATTCCAAGTTCCACTGCCCTTACCAACTTTAGAATCACCTCCTGATTTGTATGCGACCTCAACCCTTTTTTCTCCATTTGAAAACCATTCTGTCCATTCTTTATCTAAAACGTCAAATTGTTCATATTCTTTATTAAATGCTTCATCTATTCCAACAGTAATTAAGTCAGAAAGCATTCCATCTAGATATCTACCCTCGAGTTGCTTATTGGCTTCTGGATCTCTAAATGTCCATTTACCGCTTCTAATGCCTCGGTTAAAAACTCCAGAACTATCAAGTATACCTTCCCTACTCCACCATACCCAAGTTTGATCTCTAGTGTCATTTTGATAAAATCCTTCGCTTGATCTTTGTTGGTCATCAAACCATAGAATGAATGAAGACTCATTATCACTACTATTAATTTCATACGATCTCCACCCCCAAGGGTACCATGTAGTCCACTTACCCGACTTTTTATCATTTATATAGTCACCCTCTATCTTAATTTGTCCATTATTAAACCATGAAAGCCATTTCCCATTTCTTTTGTTCGTTTTATAGGTTTCTTTTAGTTTTATTTGTCCATTATCATGCCATTCGAACCACTGACCATCTTTTTCTCCGCTTATATAATTCCCCGTTTCTTTAAGTTGTCCATTCGGATGCCAATAATTCCAAATACCATCATTCAAAAAAGCTAAGCTACTAGTATCGCTACTGACTGGGTTACCTTCTTCTCTTTTTTGACCATTAGGATACCAATATATCCATGTTCCATCAGGCTTACCATCTAGAAAATTGCCCTCAACCATAGATTGTCCATTCTCATACCACTCAGTCCATTTGCCGTCATGAATACCATTTTTGTAGGTTCTTTCAAACTTCTGCTGGCCGTTTTTATACCATTGTTTATGCAAACCGTTTTTAATTCCATCACTGTATTCAACCTCTTCTTTGGGTTGACCATTATTAAACCAATCACTCCACTTAGAATCTGGTTTCCCATTTTTATAAGTGTAGCTCAGTTTATTTATACCAGTAGGCCAATTTTCATCGACAGTCCCAGCAAAACTACTATCCTGATCCGAGGCATAAATCAGACCATTTCGCTCATATAGATCTTCATATTTAATAGTCTCCTTTTCCTGACTGATAACAACAGTTGAAAAAAGAAAAATATAGTAAGTTCTTAGAGCTTTCATTTACATAGAAAAATTTTAATTTTATCTTACTAGATAAACTTGGATGTTTGTGCCACCACTACTGCTTGATGCAACTGTAAAACCTTGTTTTATATAATCATCAACAGCATCTACAAGTTCTAAACCACAACTGACTGTAGTAGTGATCATTACATTATTTTCACCTTCAAAAATATCTAGATGATCAACTATTTTACGTTCGCCCATACAACTACTCCATTTGTTAGCATTAATTTATATTTAACTATACAAATATATTTTTTCCTTAGCCACATTTTTCATTATTGGATATTTCATTGTTTCAATCTTTTTTAGTACCACTTGACATAACCAAAATTATTGAAAAAAGAACCATGACCGAGCCAATTAGGAAGTTAAAGGTTAATTGTTCATCAAAAAATACAATGCCAATTATTGTTGCAAAAAAAACTTGAATATAACTAATCGGCGCTGCTTTCGTTGCAGGAAGTTCTTTATAGCCATATGTTAAAAATAACTGACCAAACTGAGTAAACAAACCAACAAGGAATAGATAACACCATTCTAATAAGGAAGGATCCTCCCATACCGAGAATAAAAACGGTAAGCATATTGGAACCGTGAAAAATGGAAAATAAAACATGACTACAAGCGGGTGTTCATTCAAACTAGTTGCTTTTCTAACTAAAACATATGCCAACCCTGTTAAAAAACTTCCACAAACCGCTATTACTAAACTTTCAATATCTAGGTAGTTATTTGATAAAGAAGGAAGTCCTAAGATTGCATAGACCCCAAAAAAGCCAGCAAACAATCCTATTAAAATGTTTCTATCAACAGTTTCTGAAATTAATGCAGCAGCGATCATTGCAGTAAATAATGGGTACAGATATTGAATTACCGTTGCTTCTGAAAGCGGAAACCTTTGTATTGATTCATAGACTAAAAAGAGTGCTATTGTTCCAGATAATCCCCTAGCCGTTAATAATCGTTTATTCTTGCCTAGTGGATTTATCTTAGCTTTCAATAAAAAAAATCCAGTTACTATCAATGTGAAAAGGCCTCTAACAAAAACAATCTGAATGGTAGGAAGTGAGTTACCTGCTAATTTTACAAAGACCGTCATCATGCAAAAACTACCAGCGCTCAAAATCATAAAAAATACGCCTTGGGAGAAAGACATTAATATTTTATTGAGCATGAAAATTTTCACAAACTAACTTGTAAGAAAGTATTTTTCTGTTACTGCTTCGATGAAAAATATTTTCTCCAAGCTATGAATCCGCCTTCTAGATTAGTGACATTGAAGTTTTTCTCTTTTAATAATTTGGTCGCCATTTTAGATCTTCTTCCACTTCTACAATAGACAATAATGTTTTTACTTTTATACGCCTCAAGCATAGTAATTTTTTTTTCTAGATCATTGACAGGAATCAATAGTGCGTTTTTTATGCTCCCTTCATATTTAAACTCTTGTGACGTCCTTACATCCAAAAATAAAACATCTTCTTGATCGAGAAGTTTTACCGCTTCTTGGACCAAAATATTTTCCTCATCATCACAAGAGGTAAAAATGATTGAAAAAAATAAATATATCATTAACCTAACTAAACTCACCTAAAAAACTCCTGCAGATTTTAAAATTAAACTTAGGCCTATACCAGATAGAATGATTCCCAAAGGTACAATCCAAGACTGACCTCCGTAATCATCAATTAATTCTTTTTCAGATTTATCGCTCAAAATAAAAATACCATCCTTTGATTTATCAATGATTGCCGTAATTTTTTTTAAACCATTTGTTTCATCAAGATTTGGCGATCTTGCGCTACCAATAATATATATATCATCATCCGGCTCTAAATAAGTTACTCGAAAACGCATTCTTTTTTTACCACCAAGCCAGCCTCTTAATTTTACATTTTCCTTATTACAATAATCTTCAACTTTTGGTGGAATATCATCAGAAAAAAACATCGCAGACTCATACTCATTATCTCTTTTCACATTTTTTAAGTTTGCACCCTGCATATTTACAAGGACAGAGCCAGTTTGGTCAGTTAAATAAAAAGGGACGTGTTTTTTAGCTTTGTGACGCGTGACCCAGGTACGTCTTTTACCTCTTTTCATATATTGCTGTATATGAATATGCCAGTATACACAATCTTTTCCATCAAATGGATCGGTAAGCGTTTTATTTCTATTTTCTATTTTACCTTTAAGCTCTACTAAGCCCATTGCCACTGAACGAGCTTTGGATGTAGGTACATTTTCGATTAATCTTTTTATCTTTAAATTTTTTAAACTGTTATAAAACATAATTAATCCAATAATAATAAGCATAGCACCAACCCCAAAACCATCATCATTATTGCCGCAATATGAAACTTTATCTAAGGCTTTATTTGCCCCTTTTGCAATGATTCCAAATATATAGTAGGTAGATAATAGATTTTTTATTACAAAAGTGATTTTTACCATTTTTTATAGGGTTATTTGAATGAAAAATAGAATGTTATTTAAGGTTAAATTTAGCTCCAATAAATAATATTATTATCCGCTCTATTAGCGCTTAAAAAAATAGAACCAGGGCACAACACTCATGCTAAAAATATTAAGCAACAAGACATTTTTACTGTTTTTCCTGGGTAACATAGTTTCACTTATTGGTTTTGGGTTTAACCTGATTGCAATAAGCTGGCTTGTTTTAGAAAAGACTGGCTCTGAATTCGCCTTAGGTAAAATAATGGCTGCTGCAACCACTCCTGGTTTAATCCTTGCTTTAGTGGCAGGTATAATCATCGATAGAGTAAATAGAAAGTGGCTTTTAGTTAAACTAGATATACTAAGAGCATTGGTACTGACCACCTTCATATATTACCTCCAAATTGAGGGCTTTAGTTTATTGATTTTATATCCTGTCATGATGCTAATGGGATTGGGAAATTCACTTTTTTGGCCTACTGCACAAGCATTCGTCCAAGAACTTGTTGATGACAAAGAATATTTTTCTGCAAATGCCCTTCTATCTGCTAGTTATCAAGTTGGGTCATTAATTGGAGCTGGCGCAGGAGGTTTTATTGTTCATTTTTATGGTCCAATCGTTGCTTTGCACTTTAATGTAATCGCCTACATTGTTTCCGGGATTTTAATATCACTAGCTCCATTTGAAAGAAAAAATACATATCAAGATTCGGAAGGTTTGTTTGAGGAACTTTCCAAGGGCTTCATCTTTTTAAAAAATAAAATCGGTGTTTTATTCCTAGGTGTTACAACGATTTTATCAGATGTAGCTATTTGGGGAGCATTGAGCGTTTTAACCATTACATTATCTAAAGAGGTATTTTTGAAAGGAAGCTGGGGTTATGGTTTCATGGATGGAATGTATGGTATCGGCGCACTTCTTTCTACTATGACCATAGGTTCAATGACAAAAAAGTTTGGATATAAAAAATCACTAATAACATGCTATTTCATTGCAGGATTGAGCTGTTATATTTCGCCATATACATTCTCAATTTACTTTGCTGGAATAGCCTATTTTGTAATGGGTTTAAGTAATAATTCTGCCAGAATAATTATCAGAACCATCTTTATGGAGGTAATTCCAAATAATATAATGGGAAGAGTGCAGACTATATTTGGTGTATACACTAGAATAATGATGTTATTAAGTGTTCTTGTAGCTGGATGGATAACAGAAAATTATAATGCATTTATTGGCATGAATTTTGCTAGCTTTCATTACATAATAGCGCTTATAGGTATTATGTTCATAATCTATTTTTCAAAGTTTAGAAAAGAGATATTCTCTAAATAAATAAAAATGCCTGAACTTCCTGAAGTACAAACTGTAGCAGATTATGTAAAACCCGAAATAATGGGCAATTACATTACCTCAGTAGATCCCATTTGGAATAAAGTTCTGGACAACTTTGATTCGAAGGACATAGAAGGCAGGCACAAAATTTTAAATGTTACAAGGCGTGCAAAATTTATCATAATACAATTTGAGAATTTCATACTAGCGATACACCTAAGAATGACAGGTAAGTTGTATGTACTTGAAAATGACAGCTATCCAAAGCACACCAGTGCTATTTTCCATTTAGAGGGAGGAAAGAAACTTATTTTTGAAGATACAAGAAAATTTGGAAGAATATATAGGTACAGTGATTTGACAGAAATAAATGAAAGACATGGTCCTGAGCCACTTAGTTCCGATTTTAACACCGACTGGTTTGTTAAAAATATGAAAAGTAAAAAAAGAAATATTAAAGCGCTATTATTGGATCAGTCATTTTTATCTGGATTAGGAAACATATATGTTGATGAGAGCCTGTGGGCGAGTGGCATACATCCAAATTCAATTTCTTGTCACATACCCAAACAAAAAATCATATTACTTTATAAAAACATTCGCAGAATATTGCAAGAATCAATAGAGCAGCTTGGCACAACTTTCATCAGCTTTACTTTTCTCAATGGCCAATCTGGAAACTATTCTAACGAACTAAAAATCTTTGGCAAACAGGGATGTAGCTGCGAAAAATGTAAAAATAAAATTATAAAATTAAAAGTTTCTGGCAGAGGAACACACGTATGTAAAAAATGTCAGAAAGTTTATAAAAGTTAAATCATTTAATTAATGATATTTTTTTATGTGAGTAGCCTTCAATCCTAATTAGCCTAACAATATATTTCCCAGTACTGACATTCATTCCGTTAAAAACTCTTCTATTCCACTGCCAAATCATTTCAACTTAAAGGGTTAAATTAAAAACATTACTAAAAATGACTTTTCTATTATAATCATAATTAATTTCAAACATGAAAAGTAAATTATATGAATACATGTATGATGAAAGTATTCCTTTTGTTTTCCTAGGGACAAGCCATGTTTTTTCAATCATATTATTCTTAGTCTTAGCATTATCAATTCCATATCTGGCAAAAAAAAATCTTGATGAAAATCAACAGCTTTTATTAGGAAAAGTTATTGGTTTTATGGTGCTAATCGGGTATTTCAGCTGGGTAATTTTGGAAATGCTCGCAGGCTCGTTTAGTTTAAAACTACACCTCCCTTTCCATCTCTGCAGAACGGCCAACATTCTTATTTTTATTGTCTTATTCTTTAGAAGCTATATGGCTTACGAGATTGTATTTTTTTGGGGATTAACAGTTATACATGCTGTTATCACTCCTGATATTACTCAAGGATTTCCCCATTATCATTTTATTCGCTACTGGCTAACCCACCAACTAATGATCATAGGAATAATATACGCTACATTTGTTTATGATATTAGGCCTCATAAAACAAGTATCTATAAATCATTTGTAGCTCTTTTGCTCTTCTTCCTTATTACCATTCCAGTTAACCTACTCTTAAATGCAAATTATTTCTGGATATGCGGAAAACCTCCAGTTGGAACCGTGCTTGATTATTTTGGACCATGGCCTTGGTATCTAGTTGTAGCTACATTATTAGCCTTGATTCATTTTTACTTTTTTTACTATTTAATAAATTTTATTTCTTCAAAAATATCTAAATGAGGTAACATAGTGAAATCGTATCATAAGGAGCTATGGCTCAACATTGAGAAAAGAATGGACTTTATCAATATTACGCCTGAAGTTGAACAAGCAGTAATTAAAAGCGGTATTAAGGAAGGTCTTTGCCTAGTAAATGCAATGCACATTACCGCATCAGTGTTTATTAATGATGACGAGCAAGGCTTACATAGAGATTATAAGCCATGGCTAGAGGAACTTGCACCTCATGAGCCTCTATCTCGCTATGATCATAATCTTACCGGAGAAGATAATGGAGATGCTCATCATAAACGGCAAATAATGGGCCGGGAAGTTGTTGTTGCGATCACAAAAGGTAATCTTCATTTCGGCACCTGGGAGCAGATATTTTATGGAGAATTTGATGGTATGAGAGATAAACGAGTTCTAGTGAAGATCATAGGTTCTTAACAAAAGATGATTGATCAATATAAATATACTTGGAAAATGGTAAAGCCATTAATTCCTATAATTTTCTTAGCTATTTGGGTCGTTCTATTTGAAGATAAAATTTGGCCAGATTGGGAAAATGAGATACCAGTTAAAAACTTTGAAAGAGGCGAAGTCCAATGGGAATATGATATGAATTCAGAGCAAGCAAAAGAAAACTATCGTTTTGAATTCATTCAACTAACTGGTGTAGCTGATACTTCCAGATATGATACATTGATTGTGGATAAAACTGTTTTTTGTAAAATGGAAAATCTGGAAAAGATTAATCTAAAAAACTTTTATGGAAAACAAATAAAGCTCAAAGGTCGTGTACTTGGCTATAATGCTTCATCTAAAAAACTTAGACTAGATAAGTGTTTCATTCTAAGCTCACCAGGAACTTGAATCTTTGCCTTTTAAAGAGAAAGCTCTAGATATATTAAAACCTAAATATAATCTGCTAGTTGATATATCTCCATTAGCATTTTCAATGAATGTTAGCTCGTAGGGCCCTTGCGCGTTAGAGATCATCACTTGAAAAACATGGCCTCCTGTTTCATAATCGAAACCAATAGCAAAACTATTTTTAAAATTTTCCTCTCTAGAACCAATTGGAACAAAATAATCCCCATTGATTGAAAATCTACTTGTGATCTTATACCTGCCTGCAAATCCCAAAGAAAATAATTGGTGCTTTTCACTTTCCCTAAAAACAAGATTCTTATGAATGAAAGTTGGAAGTAACTCGAAAGAAAGGTTTCTGTTAAACTTTCGACCAATGATCAACTGGTTTATGTACAACAATCTGTTTGGAAAATTATCCTTTAGTGCTGGAGCCTCTTCTGATTTACGGCCAGTTTTTATTCCTAAATCGCTATAAAGTAAGACTGAGACCGGTATATTTCTCGCTCCTTTAGATTGCCTTAAAAGTTTTGTTTTAAGAAAAAAATCATATATCTTATCAAAACTACTTCTTCCTAATCCAAGGGCAAATACATCATTAAATCCATAACTAAAATCATACCTTATGATAGCATAATCTGTACCAAAAAGATCATAAAACCCATTTTCAATTGAACCAAAACGATGTTGAATCATAAACTGTAAAACTTTCGGCTTTGGGATTTCTAGAGATTGTGCATTAGCTACTCGAGTGCCTTTGAAAGCGTACTCAACATACTCTACCTTTTCGGGTTCATCATTAATTAAGTCAAATAGGTCATCTTGCGCAAAGACAAATGAAAATAAAAATACTATTAGAAAATACATCATCATCTTGGATTTAATTGGACAGATACGTTCACATTAATTACCTCTGCAATGTTAGACCTAACTACTTTAGGAACTTTAACATTATAATCAACCAATTCGACATTAAAGTTACTCTCGCCAATAATAGATTTTGAACTAAGCCATATTTTACCTGGCTCTTTAATTTTTTGCTTAATCCCATGAATAGTTAACTCTCCTTCAATAAACACTTCAGTAGGATTTTTGGATAATTGGATTGCATTCCAATCAAGAATTTTACCTTTAAAAACGCTTTTTGGATAAATATCTGATTCAAGATAGCTTTCATTAAAATGCTCCTGCATTAATGCATTTTTAAAGGTGAATCCTTTTATAGGAAGTTGAAATGCAAATTCGCCAGTGCTCTTATCTAAAACGCAAGATACTTGTTTATTGATTGCTTTTATGTCTTCTAGTGGAGTTGAAGAAAAAAAGCTAATTACCCCTTCACGAGTAATATACCTTTCTTTAGCAAAAGAAAAAGATAGTAAGGCAAACAAAAATATCAATATGTGTTTATGATTACTCATCATTGACAAAATAACTCCGAAAAATTTTGAATAATATCTAATTCTTGTTGCGATAGTTTTGCAGAACCTTTTGGCATAAATCGTGGATTTGAAATATTAAGATTAATTCTTTCAATCGTTTTTCCCTCCATAATTGTTGCAACTGAACCTTCAAAACTGTTATACCCAGGGTGACAAACTACACAATTATTAACTAAAATTGGAGCAACTGATTGTGTATAATAATTCTCTACTTCAATACAATCATAATTAAGATAACTAGACTCTATATTTTTTTGACAGCTACTTAGTACTAATAATAATAGAAAAAAAAGTTTCATTTTTTATACATATTTATACTTAATTCTTTTAGAATATTCAATATGAATACTATAATTGTCAATAATGTTCCAAGAAAATAAAATTCAAATTATTAAAAAGTATTTACCACTAATTTTCATTGTGCTGCTGATTATAGTTTATGCTGTCTGGAACAAGCCCCACAAAAATTATTCAAATACTAAACCTAACATTACTATTGATTCATCAAATTTTATTAATGAATTCAAAACCAATTCAACTTTAGCTACAGAAAAGTATCTTAATAAAATTATTTTAGTCAATGGAAATGTAACAGATACATTGACCAAATCCGTTGTATTAAATAATGGAATAGTGTGCACCTTTGATTCATTATCTTTAAAAGCTCTTGGACTGATTCAAATAAATAATGAGGTCTCCATAAAAGGCCGATTTGTAGGGTTTGACGACCTTTTTGAAGAGATAAGATTAGATCATTGTTTCATCATGTAAAACTAATAGCTTTAGTTTTTTCTACCCACTCTCTTAAGCTAGCAATCTTATTAATATTAATGTTATATACACCAAAAGCTTGCTCTACTTTACCATGAATGATAAATAATGTTTCCCAATGTATGATATCACCAAATTCAGAAAACACCTTAGGAAATAAAATACATTCATATACATCTGTCTCATCTTCTAGTGTCAAAAACTGCATGGGCTCATTAGCACTTGTTTGTGTCTCTTTTCTAGTGATATACATACCTAAAAGATAAATGTGCTTCCCTAATTTATTTGGTATATCTCTTGCAAAAGAAATACGTTTACTAACAATCGGGCGGTAAGGCTGTAGTGGATGAAGACTAATCGGATATCCAAAGGTTTCAACCTCTAAACGGTATATTTCAACGGTTGTGAGATCATTTTTAATCGGTCCAAAACGCAGTGGCTCATTGTCATTTTTATCATTAAGATAAAATTCAGCAACTATGTAAGCAATTTCCCTGTGACTTAGCCCACGACAAATATTTTTAAAACACTGTGCATTTGTCAACACCATTGCATCAGATAAGTCTAGCTTAACACGAAATAGAAAATCATCTAACGATTGAAATGGGCTAGACTTCCGCTCAGCTAAAATTGTTTTGATTGTATTTTTCTTCAATTTCTGAATACTCATAAATCCCATTCTAATTTGATTTTTTGTGCCAATCCATTCATGCTTACTCTTGTTGATATCTGGTAGCTTTATCATTATACCGAATCGTTTTGCTTCACTCATGTAAGCATATGAAGAGTAATATCCTCCCTGATTTGATATTACTGAAGCGATAAATTCTGCTGTGAAATGACTTTTTAGGTAAGCACAAGTGAATGCAAGCATAGCATAAGAAGCAGAATGAGGCTTGCAAAAAGAAAAACCTTTAAAGGATGATATCATTTCCCAAGCCTGTTCAATGATATCATTACTATAGCCTCTTTTCATTGCCTTGATGAAAAACGTTTCTTTCCAATATTCTATTTTAATTTTATCAGAATTTCGTGAAATCACTTTCCGCAATGTGTTTGCATCTAGATAGCCTAAACCGGTCATTATC
Organism: bacterium; assembly: GCA_004321745.1. Taxonomy (GTDB): domain Bacteria; phylum Fidelibacterota; class Marinisomatia; order Marinisomatales; family UBA1611; genus TMED80. Next base: position 23,972 of record SGYO01000002.1, read on the forward strand.
ATAACAACCATTGAAACTTGTTCTTCATAAACCATAATGCCATATGTCTCTTTCAGGCATTCTAGATCTTGATGGAGGATATCCCATTTATTACCATGTATACGTTCTAACATTACATTTATAAAACGATTAGCTGCCGGACGAATTATAGACGAAAAAATAACAATATGCTCAAAATCCACGACTTTTGCCCTTGCCATCAGCTGTCTGACTGATGGACTTTCGATATAAAAAACACCTATCGTTCTGCCTGCTTTCATCATACTTTTTGTCTTGATATCTTCAACAGGGTGTATTTTATGATAGTTAATATATGGATCATCATTTGTGATCGATTGAAGATTGATCTGTTTTATGGTGTCTCTTACGACAGCTAGACTTCGATTACCTAATAAGTCAATTTTAAGCAGTCCAGAATCTTCAACTTGATCCTTCTCCCATTCTACTATTTGCACTCCTTTTGGAGCCTTTAGAACAGGAACATATTTGTATATTTCATCAGGTACAATCACAACACCTCCTGGATGTACTGAAGAATGTCTAAATACGCCCAAAATATTCTCACTACTCTTCAATACATTTTGTAATCTTTCGTCAATATCGACCTCAGAGAACCTGCTATCTTTTTGAACTTGATCTTTTAAATTCCTGCTAAAAGTAAATGACCTCACACGCTTTGTGATGCTATTAATCTGTTCATTTGAGAACCCATGCACTTTGCTAACTTCCCGAATTGTTGAACGTGGTTTTAAAAATACTTGATTTGAAACCATTGCAGTACGGTGATTACCATATTTTTTAAAAACATAGTCAATTATATTATCACGCTCATCCCAAGGAAAATCTATATCAATATCAGGCATACACACTCTTTCAGGATGAATAAAACGATCAAATGATAGATTATATCTAATTGGATCAACCTGAGTAATAAAAAGACAATAACTAACCACAGATGCGGCAGCAGATCCTCTGCCAATTGTTGATTTAGTTTGAGAGACAATGTCTTTTACGATCAAAAAATATGGAGCAAAACCTTTCTGCATAATTAGGTTCAATTCATGTTCAATGCGAATACTTATCGCACTTGATATCTCTCCATACCGTATTGCAGCACCCTCGTAGGTGTACTTGTTTAATTTTTTGTTCGCTTGAAACGTATCTTTCAATGATAACCCAGGGAAAATAGTATTAATAAATGCCCACTTATCTTTGCACCGTTTTGCTAGATAGTGGCTATTATTAATCGCATCCAAGCTATTTGGAAACAGGTCTATCATATCAGATTCATTTCTAAACCAATGCTCCTCATTCTTGCACTCATCTATAGCCAAATCATCTAATGTGCTATTGAGATCAATTGCTCGAAGTGTTTTATGATATATGTGATCTAATCCATCCTTAAAATAGACATCTGCTGTCGCAATCATTTCTAGTTTATATTTTTTTGATAATTTCCTTGCTGCAGACTCCTGCATTCCCGGACGCAATTCAACAAAAAGCCTGTCATTAGCGATAATGTCTTTTAAAGATTTGAGTGAAGATGATTTATGTGCAAGAACAAATAAGCCACTTGAATATTTTTTTAATATATCTCCAGCAGAACGATTTGGATCTGAATAACAATCAGTAATTAAGCGGCACATGTTCTCATAACCAATGTCATCTTCTACTAAAATCACAACCTCATCAACATTTGTTATAAGATTAACTCCCGCAATTGGCCTGACGTTTTTTGACTGAGAAGTTTGAACAAAATTTATAAATCCTCTAACCGTGTTTACATCCGTCAATGCCACATGTTGCGACTCATTTAACGCAATTATCTCTTCGAGCCTGAGCGTACTCCTCATTTTTGAATAAATTGAATGAATATTTAAATGAGTAAACATAATAATTAAACTATGAGAGCAATAATTTTAAGATCTACTCAATGACCTAAAACATGTAAGACATTTGCTTTTTTAATAGAAGTAATACCGTACTTATGACGTATGACTTCTACAGCTCTTGATATTTCCATATCACGCGATTCAGGTATGTAAAATAAATTTCTTTGTTCAACATAAGGTCTTAATTGACTGACATCTAATAGAATACTTCGTATCGATATACGCCTCGTGTTTGCTTTAAGAAATAATTCTTTACATTTTTTACCAACAGATGCATCATCTGGATGATCTATTCCTCCAACTTTACTTGAGCTAAACCCATCCATATAGTGAATCTCTAGTCTAATATTTTTTGATACTTGACCACGCTCTCTTAAAATAAATGCTATTTTCTCAGACAAATCTTGAACCGCAGATAATAACATATCTTCACTATTAGTATTTTTTGGCAAAATTATTTGTTCTAATAGATGACCTTTTAAAATAGGTGGTTTTACTAATGAAGTATCTACTCCCACTGTTTCGTTTGCTAATTGAATGGAATGTGTTCCAAAAAGAGTACGAAAATCGTCAGTGCACTTTGATAATGTCTGAAGTTGAGCTATTCTATCGATTAATAGAAAATAAAGTACTTTACATACTGGTTTTAGTCTAGCAGTTGGTAGAACCTTAAAACTCAAAGGAGCAAGAAAACGGCCTTCCATACCAGGAGTAACTTCGTGGATATTATCAGGAATAACACTCGTTATAATTTTACTAATGAGTTTGTTAGCACCAATACCCATTATGGATATAAGGCTAATACGGCTTTCTACTTTTTTTAAAATAGACAATCCAATGTCTTTTATATCTTTATTCAAAAAAGCCATCCCTTTCATATCCATATAAAAACCACTCATACCACTTGGTTCTATAACTGGCGAAAAGCTAGACAAGGTATCATAGGTATACTTATTTACTCGCTGATATAAAGGACGGTTATATGGCAAAAATTGAACTGCACTTTTTTTCTTTTTTGCTATGGAGACTTTCATCCCCTTATATAAACCTTCTTGCTCTGCTTCATGGGATAATGATATAATAGTGCCATTGCTATCTGAAGAAGAGATAATAGCAATTGCCCGGGTTTTTAGAGTCGGGTCAATTGCCCTTTCAGTTTGTAACTCTATGGAATCTAGATTTAAATAAAATACTTCAGGTAACATTCACGGCGTATACTAGCTAGGATATTCTCTGAAAGAATATAAAAGCACGCCATTTATGTGAAATTTATCAGTTTCTTTAATTGTAATAATTGGGAATTCAGGATTCCGAGGATGTAACTCAACATGATTTGATCTAGGTACATAACATTTGAGAGTAGCTTCATCATTAATGATCGCGACTATAATCTGCCCTGATCTAGCAGATGCTGTCTTTTTTACTACAATATAATCCCCATCTTGAATGTGTTCGTCTATCATTGATTGACCTCGAACCTGTAAGACAAAATTATCAGGATGAACTAATGATGATGGTACTGTAATACTATTTGGTGTTTCTAATGCTTCGATAGGTTCACCTGCTGCAATGAGCCCTAATAACGGCAAACAAGCCTCGGGATGCGTGGCGTGCTCTTGAGTTAATGTTAGTGCTCGTTTGCCGTTAGATCCTTTCGTCCGATATAGGTGTCCTTGTTCCTCAAGAGTCTTAACATACCAATTCACCGTCCCTAAAGATTTAAAACCAAGCCCTATCATTATCTCATCATATGTAGGTGCTTCATTTTGCATAAGGGTAAAATTATTTATGAAATCCAAGAATTTCTTTTGCTTTAGGGACAGTGATTTCATGACGTTAAATATTAATTACCTTGTTCTTTTAATAACGGATTATGTAACCCGTATAAACTCCTCTCGTTCATTTCATATTTTTTAATACGACTAATTGCACGCATAACTATTAATGAATTTTCTCTTTGCTTTTTATTTTTTAATCTAAACATTTTATATACTCGTAAGTTGCTCGTAAGTATTTTATAAAAGAATATTGATATAAGTCAACTACTGAAATGATCTAAACTATATTATTGTTTATAAGATCGTCTATTTCGCTATGTTCAGGAAACCGACCGAGAGATTTTTTAGAGAAGATAAGCTTTTCATCAAGGCGCACCTCAAATACACCTCCACCACTTGAAATAAGTTCTACTTGAGCGTCATACTTACCCTTTAAATATTCTTCCAAACTGGAGGCTTTAGGTAAATAGTTTCAAACGTTACAATATTCTATAGATATTTTCATAATATTTATTTTATATGTGCTTTATATTAATTAAAACTAATAGGCTAAGCGAGTTTTAATTTTACCAGTTGGTTGTAATATGAAAGATAGATTTACTTTATTATTATTTTTTGTGTACCACTTAGGAACAAGTACCCCGATTGCACTACCCACTAGATAACCAGCTACTACGTCTGAAAAAAAATGTTTACCTGCATCATAACGACAATACGCTGTATATGCAGGAACTAAAAATGCTGATGCCCATAAATACGGTGAAATGTTGCTTCTAGGTCTATAATCCTCATACATACTAGCCATTAGAAACCATGAAACTGCAGAAATAGATGTATGCCCAGAAAAAAAACTTTTTCTATTATCTTTTTTCAATTTATAATTATTCGATGCATTGTCTGCGTACAAATATGGTCGCGGCCGACCTACTAATACTTTAGTGAAATTTGTAAAACCTAAGGTTAAAAAAAGACTCTGAGCCCAAACAAGAGAGAAATTGCGATAATCGCTTCTAATTTCTTGATCGAACATCAATAATCCAGGTACAGCAATACTAGAAAATAATAATAGATCACTCATTTTTATACTGCCCACATTCCAATTATCTATTGCCCTAGAATCATAATCAGGTACGTCACTAGGTTTTAAACCAGCTATCTCACTTAAATCCATCGGCGTATAGTCCATTAGCATAGAGCCTAATAACAATCCGCCACTAATACCTGCAATTTTCATATCCAGGTCTCTTGATATATTATACGGGGTGTTGTTTTTTCCCTCCCCTTTAACTAAAACGGATAAAATAGCTACAAGAAGGAATACTCTTTGTGCCAGCTTAATTATCATGCGCATGATTCCATAATATTTACGTTATAATATTACGCTACTCAATTAAAACATTGTTAATGTTTTCATCCTTTGCGAAAGCAAAAAAGCTCTAGCATTTAATCTTTAACTGTCCAAAAAATTTTAAGTAAAATTCGTATATACAATAATACATACAAAAATGATTAATCACCATCTATCAAACATTATTTCACAGACAAAATTATTAGAAGAACTTGCAGATCAATATGGCACGCCCACTTATGTCTACTCGAAAAGCAGGTTAGAGCATAATATTAGTGAATTGCTGAAAGCGATAAGTATGAGTTTTGCTAACTACCAGATATACTATGCCGTAAAAGCAAATAGCAACATTAACATTATTAAAATACTTAAAAATAAATTTAATGACCTGGGATGTGACTGTTCTAGTCCAGGGGAACTATTTGCAGCAGAAAAAGCAAACGTTAGCATGTCAGACTGCGTTTACACGGGTAATTATGAGTCAATAGAAGACCTTAAGACCGCATTGAATGCAGGAGCAGAAATTAATTTGGATGACTTAAATTCTTTTAATAGGCTGAAAACAATTGGAGTGCCTGAATACGTGAGCTTCAGACTAAACCCAGGAAAAGGACATGGACAATTTAAAGGCATTATAACAGGCGGAAAAGATTCAAAATTTGGCATTCCAAAAGAAGATATTGTTAAAGCATATAAAGCAGCAAAAAGTTTTGGAGTAAAAAGATTTGGACTTCAATGCCACGCTGGATCTTCTACACTTGATGCGGATACATTCAGTGATATAACCGAACAAATATTAAAATCTGCAAGAGAGGTCGAAGATTCTTTAGAACAAAAACTAGAAAAGATTAGTATCGGAAGTGGATTTGGGATCCCTTATCGAGATGAGGAAAAGCCTCTAAACCTTCAAAAATTATTTAAAAATATAAATCTAGTATTTAAAGGTTACTACGGAGACGATAATAAAAATTGGCCAACACTATGTATTGAGCCAGGAAGAATATTAGTTGCTGATACTGGATTCATACTAACTAGAGTAACTGGAACTAAGTCTTCTTATAAACAATTTATTGGCCTTGATGCAGGAATGGAAACATTAATGCGACCAGCTCTGTATGGAGCTTTCCATCGAGTGCAAAAAATCGGTGAAAACGATGGTGAAACTCTTAAGTACGATATTACAGGAAGAATATGCGAAAATACAGACCGCATATCCAAAGATCACAATATGCCAACTATAAATGAAGAGGAGTTATGTGCGATAATGGATAGTGGAGCATATGGGTACTCAATGTCACATAATTTTAATACAAGGCCACGTCCAGCAGAGGTTTTAATTGATGAAGAAAAATTAATCTTAATCAGAAAAAGAGAATCAATCGAAGACATATTTAGAGGATGCAATGTGTAAAAAAATATTGATTCTTTATTTTTTAATTATACAATCTTTGCTTTCTCAACATTATCAAAGTATTCATCAGCAGCAATTAGAGTATTACAACGCCAATTATGTAATGCTCGAAAGAACTGACACTAACATTGTAATAAATCCAATTTCTAACAGGACAAGAAACCCATCTAGAGAGGTATTTGGCTATCACCCATATTGGATGGGTACAGCATGGACGAGTTATAATTTTAATTTGATTTCTACACTAGCTTACTTTAGCGCGGAAGTAACATCTACAGGTGGGCTTAGCAATTTACATGGGTGGCCAGTTGCTAGTTTAATTAATGAAGCTCATGAGCATGGAACAAAAGTTGTATTATGTGCAACTCTATTTAATAGTAGCGATATTATAACGTTATTAAGCAGCGCTCAATACAGACAGAACCTAATCGATAATTTACTGTCTCAAGTTCAAGCGGGTAACGCTGACGGTGTAAACATTGACTTCGAATCATTCCCAGCATCACAACGAAATAACATGGTCACTTTCATAACAGACCTCACAGAAGCTTTCCACACTGCAATCCCTGGATCTCAAGTTACATTAGCAATGCCTCCTGTTGATTGGAGCAACGCGTGGGATTATAATGCACTAGCCTCAATAAGCGATGGATTATTTATCATGGGTTATAATTACCATTACAGCGGCAGCTCTACAACAGGGCCAAACTCTCCACTCTCAGGACCAGGTTACACGTTAACTTGGACAGTTTTAGATTATTTAAATAAAACAAACTTTCAAGCTGACAAACTCATTCTTGGCATTCCTTATTATGGATTTGAATGGCCCAGCGCTTCGAATGCATCTGGTGCAACCACAAATGGAACAGGAAGTCCAAAATTTTATTCTGAGATTGAGGGACTTGCTCAGTCATATGGTAAATTATGGCACTCGACTTCACAAACACCTTGGTACCATTATAACAACAATGGCTGGAACCAAGGATGGTACGATGATAGCTTATCTCTATCGTTGAAATATGATTTTGCTTTATTTAATGATCTCAAAGGCGTAGGTATATGGGCTCTTGGATATGACGATGGTCGACCTGAATTATGGGAATTATTACATGCTAAGTTTGGAGATACTGCGCCACCGACAAAGCCATCAAATTTGTATATGAAGAACATTGGCCAAGGTTCAATTAAAATAGATTTTACTGGATCTGAAAACGCATCTAATTTCATGGTTTTGCGAGGCTATCTAGATGTTGTTGGTGGCTTAGATACAGTTGGAATATTCTCTGAAAGGCCTATAATAATTGATAATCTTGTAGAAGGTGACTCTTACTTCCTTAGCGTAGTAGCAAGAAATTCACTTGGTAGCAGTGAACCGACAGAAATGCTTGGTGTTATACCATCAAGTGATGATGTTAAAGCATTAATTGTGAATGGATTTGATCGAGTCAATGGAACGAATAACACCTTTGATTTCATTCGTCAGCATGGAAGCGCACTTCATACTCATGGTATCTCATTTGATGCTACTTCAAATGAGGCTGTAGTCAGCCAGCAGATTGACCTTTTAGATTATCAATTTATCGATTGGATCCTTGGAGAAGAAGGCACATCCACGAACGTATTTTCATATAGTGAGCAAAATAAAATTATTGAATATTTAGAATCAGGAAAATTTTTGTTTATTTCTGGCTCAGAAATAGGCTATGATCTTGAAGCACAAGGCAGTGATACAGACAAAGATTTTTATCAAAACTATTTAAAAGCAGATTACATTTCAGATGCAGCTGGCGGGCATCAAGGAGTGTACAGCGGCTATGGTCTTTCAAATACAATATTTGATGGTATAGATAACATAAACTATGATAATGGAAGTCAAGGAACGTACAATGTAGATTGGCCTGATGGTATTAAACCTATAGGCGGAGCTTCGCATTGCGCAGCTTTCACTAATACTGATTATAATACTGCTGGCGGTATGGGTATTGAATACGAAGGCACTTTTGGTTTTAGCAATCAAACAGGAGGTATTGTGTACCTATCAGTAGGATTCGAGGCGATTTATCCTGAGACTAAAAGAAATGATTTAATGCTTAGAATAATAAATAAATATGAGTCCCAGCTTAACACATCTGATGAAATTGATATTCACCCATCAGATTTAAAAATAAATAGCATTTATCCAAACCCTTCAAATAATTCCATGACTATTTCATTTTCAGTTTTATCTCAACGATCTCCAATTGAAATAAGTATTAGAAACATACTTGGCCAACAAATGTATAAAAAATCTATCATGCCTAGATCTAGAAATGTCAATTGGACTTGGAATGGCAATGATGATAAAGGTTATAACGCACCGTCAGGAACATATTTCATCTCTTTATCTCAAAAAAATATTAGCAAGACTAAAAAAATTACATTACTTAAGTGATTCATTTATCCAAAATATTACTATTTAGCTATATCACATTAGTTTTTATAAACTGCCAACAAACTAAAAATAAAAGTGAGAATGAGCAAATACCCAATGCACAATATCAAAACTTCGCACCGTCTTACATTAAAGGAATTCATCAAACACAATCACTCTATTATAAAAATAAGTCAGAGCCAATTAAGGAGAAATTGACTGTATTAAATGGCATTGATGTTTTACTTGAGAAAAAACTTCACTTTATTAAATCTAGAAAAATTGCACTTGTGACAAACCACAGCGGCATAGACAAAAATTCAATCCCAAACTACAAGAGGTTGATGGAAGTCGAAGATGTTGAATTAAAGGTAATTTTTTCTCCAGAACATGGATTGTTTGGAGAGTCAGAAGCTGGAGAAAAAATAAACTACTCTAACATAGATGAGCTTCCGAGAGTAATTAGTTTATATGGTGGAACAAGAAAACCAAGCGCTGAAATGCTAGAAGATGTAAATCTTATCATTTATGATATACAAGATATCGGCGCACGTTTTTACACATACATTTCTACATTAGGTATGGTAATGGAGGCAGCAGCTGAACTAGATATTCCAGTATTAGTTTTAGACAGGCCTAATCCAATAAGAGGAGATATTATAGAGGGGCCTTTACTTGATATCAAATATCAGTCTTTCGTTGGATACTACCCTATTCCAACTAGATATGGTGGAACAGTAGGCGAACTAGCAAATAAGATCATAGAAAATAAATGGATCTCACCCCATCCAGAACTTGAAGTAATTAAGATGGAAGGGTGGCAGTCAAATGCCTGGTACGATCAAACTGACCTACCATGGATTCCGCCCTCTCCAAACATACCAGATCTTAAAACTGCCATAATATACCCGGGAATGTGTCTGTTTGAAGGTACAAATATCAGTGAGGGTAGAGGAACACCAAATCCATTTAAATGGATAGGTGCTCCTTGGATTGATAAGAAGAAATTATCACAAACATTAAATAATTTTAAGCTGCCCGGCGTTGTCTTTGTACCAAAAAGCTTTACCCCAATCCGAATACCAGGTAAATCAGAAAACCCAAAATTTAAAGATCAAAAATGCAATGGCATCGAAGTTTGGATCACAGATCGTGATAAATACAAGAGCATTGATGTTGGAGTACTAACTTTGTATACGATCTATAATATGTATCCAGATAAAATAAAAATCCGAGAAAGCGGACTAAAAAGATTATGGGGTAGTAATACGCTATATGAAAAACTTACTCGCGGCGTCACAGCTCAAGATATTTTAAAATATTAATTTAATGGGTGACTCATTAACAATAACATCTATTTTTTTATTAGGATGCTTACATGCTTTAGAGCCCGGCCATGGTAAGACTTTCCTTTTGGCATACACTATTGGTGGAAAATTAGATTTTCAAAAGATAGCACTTTTAACACTCAGCTTATTAGTTTCCCATTTTTTTGTACTGACTATTATAGCAATAATTTTCAACTTAGTACTTACTGAAGTTGCAAACTCAATTTTACATGAATTCTCTCATTGGTTAGCGCCAGGAATTATAATCAGTTTTGGATCATACGTACTCCTGAAGGCAATGTACAAAACAGGCCATATTCATACAGATGACTGTGGGCATGATCATGGAAACTTTGGAGATTCAAAGGTAGAAAACCCAATCACGGTAGGTATATTAACAGGAATATTGCCATGCGCTTCTTCTTTAGCTGTAGTCATGATGACAGGAATGACTCCATCAATAATATCTATAATTCGTTTCATATTGATTTATGTACTAGGGATAGCTCTAATATTATTTTTGATCGTTTTGACATTTAATTTCACAAAAAACATAGTTATAGAAAAATTTAATAATTTGAAAATCAATATTAACCAGGAGTTATTAAGTGGATGCCTGATTCTAGGTGTTGGTTTTATTTACTTGGCATACAACCTGACAGGGCACTCACATTAAAAGGGCTCAATCATTTTATTTTTTTAATAAAATCATTTTTATGGGTTCAACATTTTCTGATGGAGAAGGTTTAGCAAAATAAACACCTGAACCTAATTTTTTACCATTTAAATCTTTTCCATCCCAAACAAATTCTAAACGTCCAGAAGAGGCATCTACTCTTTCAACCATATTTACTTTTCTACCTAAAATATCATAAATGTTCATTTTAAAATCCATCTTATCCTTCAATTCAAAACTAAATGTAACTGCATTAAAGAACGGGTTTGGATATGGATCTTTAAAAATTGATATTGGTGGTATTTCAAAGTAATCTTGGATGAAATCAAATATCTCAGCTCGATATCTTGGAAGTTCAATCCATACATTATCTCCAGGGCATGATGTAGTCCCGAAGTAATCACGATGACCTAGTAATAATGATGGGTTTTGTCCATATGTATCTGAAATCCACGAAAACAGCCTTACTATAGCTTCTCTACTTTCAGGAGTTATTTCTTGCGTGCATGAGTATGATGTTTCAGGAGGGTGATAACATCCTAACAAACAAACTCCTATATTCCCTGTGTTTGCTCCGCCAACATGAGCACCAATAACTGTTTCAGGCCTTCCTTGATATATATTACCAGCCCTATCCACAAGGAAATGATAACCAATATCATTCCATCCTCTACCATTTTGATGAAAATCTTGAATCCAATAAACTTGATTTTTACCTTCTTCTAAATCATCAGCACTGCAACACGCAGCATGATGAAGTGTAAGTTTATCAAAATACGGGTGATAACTGTATGCTCCCTTTGAATCTTCAGCTCCCCACTCTTCTCTACTAATGATAGTTGGCTTTGGTATGGCCCCAGATACTATTTCCATTTTTTTTGCTAGACCAGGTAGCTCATCCTCAATTGGGAATATTATTATGGAGTTAATATCAATAGAACCGACAGCAACGACCCTGTAGGAAAATGAAAAAGGTAGACTTTTTAAATCTTTTAGAAAAGTTGCGATAATACTGCCATCATTAGGCTGAGAGAATAAATTTCCATTTATTGTGGTATCAATGTTTCCATCATTAACAATAAATAGTACACTTTCAATATTATCTCCAAAAATTTCAATTGCTGCACCTTCAATTGTTTGATCAATTAAGGGAGACTCCCCTTCTACAACTAAAAGACCTAGACTGTCTCTTGAGCTAAATACTGGATTTCTGTCAACACTTAATCCAATATCGTCAAGCTGAGCCGAAATTTTTTGGGGAATAATGAATGCAATTAATAAAAAGAAAAAAGCTCTATAAATCATAGAGTAACGAAAAAAAAGATTATACAATTAAAAAGTCGGTCTAGTAATTAAAACCGAGCGATACTCTTTGCACGATTCCAAGAGGACCAAAATCAGATGATGTATAATCAACACTTAAATTGTTATTTGAGTTCATGATCGGATATTTCACACCGACACCAAAGGACAGCCCTTCAATGGCATCCTTTTTACCTATACCTGGGTATCCTGCTCTTATGGAAAACATATTGTTTACATTAGTTTCAATACCAATGTTAATATATTCATAATTATCATTAGGATGAACGGCATCAAAAGCAAAAAGGATATCAAGTTTCTCTTGGTCAATAATATAGCCACCTAAACCGACTCTAAATAGTAAAGGAAGCGGAAAAGCATCTGTTTCATATTGTGCGTTAACAAATTCAATATTGCCTTGATTATTAGCATCGGGGTCTACGCTAATATTCATATCTCTGCCTGCTAATGATATATCATTTCCAAAATTAGCTATGCTAGCACCTAAGATTAGGTTCTTAATTGGCGTCTTATATTGTACTCCAATATCAACGCCAACAGTCTGCCCTGAAGAATGCCATATACGCTGCCTAATATTTTTAATTGTTGCCCCTAGTGATAATTCATCCGTTAGTTTTTTACCAACACTTAATCCAATTGACATATCTTGAGAATTAAATTTCTCTCCAGTCCCATTTGGATTTTCAACTGTTCTAACCAAGTCATCAGGCGATGTAAGCATTGCAAGAGATAAAGAAAATACTCCAACCCTAGGCCACTCAAATCCGAAAGAACCAAAGTTATAATCTGTTCCTGCAAGCCATCCATTATTTTCAAAATATGCTTGAATTCCTTTAAGGTTTGCTAACCCAGCAGGATTCCAAAAACCACTAGAAAGATCGTTTACGATAGCTACATTTGCACCGCCCATCGCAGATCCTCTAGCTCCAGCACTAATTTTTAAAAACTGAGCTGCGGTCGTACCTACTTTTGAAATATCTTGGTCATCCTCCAACTGAGAAAAACTTAAGGATATTCCGAATATTAATATTGCTGTAATTATTCTATAATTTTTCATCATTTAATTACCGCAAATCTTCCAGTTGATTCATTACCGTTATCGCTCTTCACATGGAAAATATACATTCCAAATGAAACAGGAAAGTTGTCCGATGTTGTTAGATCCCAATACTTAATACCATCTTCTATTGAACTATTATGTTTTAATGATCGTACCAACTCGCCAGACATAGTATATATGTCAATTGAGCAGTTAGATGGCAGATTAGCAAAATAGACCCTTCTTGGTCCTCTATCCAAAGGATTTTGAAGATCAAGAGGTTCAATATTGCTAGAAACTACATAAGGATTTGGCACAACATATATATCATCCATATTATCTTTTTCTACAATGATATCTTCTTTTGATGAAGAAGTAGAAAAGGCGAAAATATCGTCTACAAAGGCTCTCGTCGTAAAAACAGAGAATACATCTCCCTCAACTGGTGCAATAGGTACATCAGTTGTATCAAATGTTAATTCCCATGAGAAAGAACTCATCGATGAATCTTGAAGAATTATAATCCGCTCACCAGGATTCCAGATGCTATCAAATGGTGCAGTTTCAATCACGATAAATGGTAATTGCCTAGGTTCAAAACCTCTTGTTGTTTCCCAAATTTCAAAATTTGCCTGAACATATTCATATCCAGGTCGGTAATTGTTACTAACTTTTTCATTAAACCAGCGCAATTCATAATCAGCTGGATATTTGTTATTACCAAGATTATTAAAAGGCTTTACGGTAGGGACCCAATTATTTGGACTGTCTTGATTCCACCCTATTTTTTCCTCATCTAGCTCTAACACCTCATTTTGAATACTTAACGTCATGCCATCAAAAATAGGATTGCCTTCCTCAAGTGCAAGTTTTTTACTGTTTTTAATTGGATAATAAATGAATGTAGCTACTATCTGTTCAGACTCATTAATTGAACCATCGTTGTGAATTAGAATTTGCCCATCTGTATCTAATAAATCATAATCACTACCCTTAGTCAAAAGGGTGCCATTAGAATTATGCAACTCAAAAGTAAGACTGTCAATATTTTGATGAGAAAGCTTATGATAATTTCCTAACCTTGCTATCAATGTATCAGAAACTTCTTTCTCATCTAAAACGCTATAATTAAGCCCATCATCTTCACTAAAAATAATTTTATAGTCGTTTTGATCTTGGATAGATGTGTGATCTATAATCTCTAAATTTATCAAGCCAGTACCATTACCTTGGATTTGATCTGGCAAACTATCTTTAAATGTTGAAGCAACGTAACCAGCTGTCATGGTCCTAGGCACTACAGCTACTGTATTCACATCCAAAAGAACTTCACCTGTCTCAGGATTTACAGTAATAGTTTTTGAACATTCAACTGGAGCTACCATTAACTCAGCATCACCATGATCGTAAGAAACAACTGCATAATAATATTTTTGACCATTGATAACATTATTAGAGTCAACAAATACGTGACGAAGTCCAGTATTATCACCCAAATTATAACTAATTCCTCTTCCTGAATACGGGATTGTGCTCAATCCTGAATAGTCATTTACTAAATCAAACTTTGCTGATGCACCGTCAACAGTCTTTAAAGGTTCAAATAAAAATTTAGACCCATTTGCATCTGTTATTGTTTGCTGATCTAAAAAAGAAGGATCAGTAGATCTATAGATGACATATCCCTCAAAATCATATGTCTCAGTTATCGGGTCAAAACTGGTTTCTGCGACATCATCCCAATATAAAGTAACTTTTTGGTCACCTGGGACTGCAGTAACGTTTGGTTTTTCTGGTGGCTTAGCAAATTGATAATTTTTTTCATAAATATCTTGTGCAGTAACAGCATTTAAAGTCAAGTCATCATAATCTTGTCCCACGATCAACGCTATGCTAAACCTTCTGGATTCTTTTTTCGGCAAGTCAATTGGACCAGAACTATATATGAATATATAATCCCCAGCTTGAACTGAATTAGCTGAATCAAATACTCCTGGAGTTAAATAATTTTCAAAAATAAATTGATCGTTTGAGATTCTATTTTGACTAGTAAAAGGAGGAGAGGCAAATCCTGTTAAACCGACCATATCAGATTCATCAAGATCAGTCCAATCTATGTTCGGTTCACCAGGCTCTCTTGGATCAAATGGATCTCCCGGAGTTGGCAATCCATCATCCTCACCCTCGTCACCAGTGTTGGGAACACCATCAATTCCTACATCATGTTTTTCTACATTCCAATCTCCATCTTCATCTATTCCATTATCTTGCCTTTCATCAATCATACCATCATCATCATTATCAATGCCATCATATGGCTGGCCAGGACTTTCTAAAAATTTATATCCAAAATATCCAGGAGTTCTACCAGACACATCAGAGATTCCATCAGCATCCCAACAATAAACCATATTTAAGTTTTGATCAAAAAATGAAAGATCATCTTGCCAATTAGAGGGTCCACCAACATGAGGATCACCCCACATGCCAAAAGTAACGTCATTAAGATCTTTATCACTCTTATTTGTGACTTTATAAATGAGAAAAATAATATCCTCGGCTAGAGGGTTTGCCCATTGATAATACCTAGATTCTATCTCAATACCTAAGCCTCGCTTTGCGGAATCCGCTTCAAAAGGATAGTATTGAAATTCTTTATTAGTTCTATCATCAACGACAAAAAAGGACTCTAAATCGGAATTTGAAGCTCCTTGCCTAAGGGCGCCAGGCCAAACATAATCTTTTAAATTTGAATTATACCATCCAAATGGCCAACTATCAGGCTTACCATCGCCATCTCTATCTAAGTCATTACTTGTTGGAATGTTTTCACTCGTAGGGTCACCATAAGGAACTGTAAAATCATCATTCCATGCCAACGGCTCCCAACCATAAAATTCCAACCCGTCCGGAGAAACCTCCCCACCTAGTGATGTAAGGCCATCACTGATCATATTAGCATACCAGTTTGTGTCACCGTCAACAATTTCATAAAAAGCATCTTGATGGTGGCCTGATTCAAGAGGGACCTTAGCACAAATAAATGGCCCAAATTCATATCCATATCCTAGCGTTTCCCAAACAATGTCCGTCACTCTATTTCCAGGACTACTTATCGATCCATAGTTCCAAATTTCCGTAGTTATTTTATTCCCGTTTAATATTGCTTTTTGGCGAGGCAAAATCTGCTCATCCGCAGCTTCTGCTTTTCTGGATGCAGACAGTCTGTCTCTCCATCTATAATATCTATCATGATCACGTTTTGTCCAGCTTTTTTTTGGTCCTTCAATATACCACTCCACATCTTTCCCAAAAGGCCATTGTGCTAATAAGCTTGTAAAGATAAATAATGTTGATATGATTATTCTTTTTGGTATCATTCTACAAGTCCAAGCTTAGTCCCAATTTAAAGGATCTAGGAGCAGAGTAATAATTGGGTCTGGTTACATAATCTTCCCATGTATGCAAGCCAGGCATTCCATAATTTTCAATCAATTGTTCGGATTCTTGATTGCTACGATACTCATATGTGTATTTGGCAGTTCCAGTGTCATTAAAGACATAACGTTCATTTCTAATGTCGAATAAATTGTAAACTCTCACGAAGAGGGAAACTTTATAGCTTCGAACTGAGACCCTTGTTTCAAGCTTTGCATCAACATTTCTTTGCACTGGTTTTCTACCACTGTTTGGTTTAGGAACAAAATTCGCATTTGGAATTGAAGGCGTATAAGGCCATCCAGTAGCTATTTTACCAATCAATCCAAGGGTAGTTTTAGATGGATCGCCGATTATTAAAGTTGTATTTAAAAGATGAGATTGATCCCATGATAATGGAACAATTAATTTTTCTTCCTCAGTGTCACTTAATGCGCTGAAATAAAACGAACCTGAGTTTACTGAGTTTCCTTCAGATTTTTGATAGGTATAATCTACCCAAAGACTAGTTCTTGAAACGGGATCATATCTTTTAGTAAGAGATAAGGTCAATCCTCTTGCACTTCCATAATCCTTATTTAAATAGATTGAATAGTTAGAAGGTCCATAATTAGGACTATTATACCGAATACTTTGCAGAGCAAGAAGCTCTCTAATATCTTTGTGAAATAAATTAATATCCATTCCGATCATATTACCAAACTGTTGCTGAAAACCAAATTCATATAATACCGTCTTCTCTGGTTTTAGATCAGGATTGCCTACAGTGGGAGATAAACCAGCACCAAAATAACTTTCGCGATATAAATTTCTAAGCGTTGGCATTTGATAAAAGTGACCATAAGAAAAGTGAAAAATTCCTTTATCAGTTATAGGTAGAGAAACACCTATTCGCGGTGATATCATTGTTTTTGTAGTAGCCTCTTTCTCATCTGCTTCGGGATATATAAGGTTTGCAATAGTTGAATCATTAGGTATAAAAGCGTCATACCTAAGACCAACATTCATGATCATCGAACTATATTCCATTTTGTCTTGGATGTATGCAGAATATTGAACAGCATCTTTATCATAAAAAATATGATATGGAGATTTATTTTCTAGAAGAACCGTAGGCTCATTATAATTTTGATCATAAAGCACCTGAAGGTTTCGCTCCACTAAATTATCATTTCTGAAACTGAATCCAGTTTTAATCTCATGATTTTCACTTATTTGAGTTGTAAAATCAAACTTCCCACCAATTGATTTAGAATTTCTATATGTATGTCCCATTTGAGTGCCACCAAACAAAAATGTGGCTGAGGTGGGTTCAGTATTTATGTAATCTGTATTTACATACCTTTCATCTAAGGTGTCAGCGTACAAATAATTTTTATAATCAGTATCACTGATAAAAATATTTCCCTCATAAAAGCTTTTTGGGGAAAGAGAATGATTGATCTGAAGCGAGTGGTTATTATTTTCTGTATAGCCTGTAGCTATGCCGTCAGGATTATACTTGTAAACATGTGAATAGCTTTTACTCTGAGATTTAGACATTATTGATTGAGTCGAAATTTTAATTCTAGGAGATACTCTCCATGTAAACTTTGATAAAAAATTATTGCTTTCACTAGGATTCATAGGAACATAGCTACTATCACCTGACATTTGTATATACCAATCACCACTTGGAGGGAAATATGCAAAATCGCTCGGCCTGTGTTCTCTAACACCATAGAGATAACCATCACTTTGATTGTTTCTTACCGATACATTGAAAGTAAGTTTATCACCTAAACTTGCAATAACTGGACCAGATACAAACGCATCCAAAGTGCGATTTGCCGTTATTGATTGATTAGAAATATTTGGAAAAATTTCGTCAGCACCTGAATTATAATCTCCAGCATAGTAAGAAATACTACCATCATAATTTTTGCCCCCATCTCGCACTTTTACATTAACCACTCCACTCATTGCATTTCCATACTCGGCATTAAATGCGCCACTAACAAGCTTCATTTCCTCTAATGCTTTATTACTTAAGCCTACTGCTAAAGAATTTGTGAAAAAGGGGTTCGATACAGAAACACCACCAATATAATATCCAACCTCATTACTCCTACCACCTCGAACGTGTAGAGCGCCGTCAGCGCTTTGGTTTACACCAGCATGAGTTGATAAAACACCAAGAAAAGATTCAACCGGCATATCTTGAATCTCTTTTGCTGTAGTTACTCTTTGAGATGCTGTTAGGTCTTTCTGAACTAAAGGTCTTTCAGCAAGAACTGTAACCTCTTGCCCTTCAACAACAGATTCCTCAAGACTTATATTTATTTCAGTGGTTTGAGCAGTTGTAATTCTTACATCCTTAACTATTACAGGAGTAAATCCTATAGCATCAGCACGAACAGAATAACTACCAGGAGGTATATTTAAAATAACAAATTTACCTCTTTCATCAGAGGCAGCGCCTAAATAGGTATCAACGATAATTATGTTTACGCCAACTGCAGGAGCATTATCTGACTTTTGAACAACAGTACCTACTAACTTACCATTCGAGCTATAAGCTAGTGCTACAAAAAGTAAAGACGCTATTAGTTTTTTCATTGCCAGGGTGTAATATATAAGGGAGGGCATTGCCCTCCCCTATACAACTTGATTAAATGGTTAGCTTATTATTTAAGCAAGGTCATGCTTTTGACCTTTTTCATGCCTGCCCACTCAAGACTGTAGAAATACATTCCTGTAGAAACAGACAATCCATTTTTATTTTTACCGTTCCACATAACTTTATGTGTACCAGCAGAGACCAATTCGTTATTGATCAGTGTATTTACCAACTGACCATTAACATTATAGATCTTTACAGATACTTTACGATCGATTGGCACTGTGTACTGTATCGTCGTATTTGGGTTAAATGGGTTAGGATAGTTTTGCTCAAGACGATATTCTTCTGGAGCAATAAACGTAATTGGGTCATCAGCAGCTAATTGCTCTGAACCATTTTCAATAAGAACGAAACTCCATGCTTTTTCATTTTCAACTTTTGTCAAAGTAGTATCATACTTTGAATCAGTAGCATTCCATGTGTAAGCAGTATGAGTAAGTGAATCTCTTACGTTTTGAAAGGATAATAAAATTTCTTTCTTATTATCGCCATCAAAATCTAAAAGATCACCTTCCCAATGCGTTAATATTCTTGAAGGGAAACCCCATCTGAAGGTATGATCTACAGTTACATCGCCATTTTCAGCTGTAGTAGTTTCAGTCTCCGTTACATCAAGCTCTCCCCAATAAATTACTTTTTCAAGATAGCTAGATCCAGAAGATGGATCAGGACCGATGTATTCTAGAGCAGTAACATTTGGTCTACTTCTACTTGAAAAGATATATGGATTATCATGACCATCATAGCCATTTCCAATATCTCCAGAAAAAGTACCAGCGTTACCAATTCTATGAACCTGGTCAGGACCAATAGTTGTTACGTCTTCACCATTATCATAATCTACGACGTAGATATCGCCAGCGTTGACGCCCCAAGATCCACCATAGTCAGCATAGTATACCTCATGATTTCCATCTCCATCAACATCAGAAGCAAAGCCTCCAAATAATGAAAATTCATCACTAGGATATGTTGGCTGATAGTAGCTACCTGCAGAACCTGAATCAGCAATTACATACGTATCAGGTCCAGTGGAACTAAAGTTATAGAGGTTGAAGTAATTCCAATGGTGGTTTACTACCTCATAGTTACCATCACCATTTAAATCAGCAGGTAATGCATGGTAAGGACTTCCTCCACCATAGGTATTACTGTTAGTTTGAAATTCAGTAACCCAAGTTTCAAATCCTCCACCAGAGTTGTGTACAAGGTCATCACCTTCTTGCAAAGAAACAACCAACGTTCCTCTAGGACTACCTCTTCTAATAGCGGTAATTAATTCCTGACGGCCATCACCATCTATATCAAATAGAGTAATCCTTTCGTGATCACCTCTAAATCCAGCACCATCATCGCCACAACAAATTGCGACTTCAACAGCACATATAGCTGAAGGTTGCTCACCATAGTTATCACTGCCCATTACTCCATCCCATTCGTAAATGTGATATCCTTCTGCTTCTGTATTACTTGATGGAAAAATAATTTCATGTTTTCCATCACCGTCAAGATCACCTACACCAACTGTTCTTGGATTGTAAGAATGGTTTCTAGATTCTACAGCAGGAGATGCCCAAACAACGTCAAAAGCATTGTTTGCCATATCCATTTCGTAAACAACTACTCTACCACCAACATAATCGGTGATCACAACCTCATGCTTACCATCCATATCCATGTCCATTCCAGCAATAGAAGCTCTAGCTCCTGTAGGGTCATTACCTAAAGTAGCTGAAGCTTTACCAACACCAGCGATAGACCAGTTTGGAGCTAGGTGATATGATTCATTGCCACCAGCAACATCCCAAGAAAATGAGGTGTATTCAAGGACAATGATTTGAGGCTGAGAAGCTTCGGTTGAAAACAAATTAGCTATAACAACTTCATGTTTGCCATCACCATCTAAATCTGTTTCAGAAATATCAAGAGGATAATATCGATCTAATGGTTCACCTTTACTTGATAATATGGTAGTGCTCATATAGTCTGTAGGATCTTTTGGATTACTTCCAACAAACTCAATCCAAACAACACCTTCTTCAGTGCCTGTACCCACAATGAAATCAGGCTTAGAGTCACCATCAATATTACCCATATCACCACCACGTGACCTGCCACCAAAAGTTAGAACTTCAGTGAAATCAGCAGCAGCAACACCTGCAATACCATTACCGACAATAGGACTCATTTTAACTTCATCAAGATAAATTACACCTGTTCCACCGCCACTAACATACATTACACCAACTTGGGTAATTTCAGTTCCAGCAGGGACGTTTGCAAAAATTTCCATAGGGTTCCAAGCAACACTTAAATCACCAACATTGCTACCTACAGAATCCATGCCAACTAGAGCATAACCTGATGTAAAGTATTTGGCAAATAAAACTGCTCTACCAGTGGTAACTGATAAACCAGGATGCACATGCGCACTAGCGATGAATTGGGTACCCACAGGAAGAGCATCCGCACCAGCATAAGTAAAATATGCATTGTTCTCTGTATCTACAGCACCAAATTCAGGAATGGATAAAGCACTATCACCCACTGACGCAGCAAATAAAACAGTATCTCCGCCTGCCTCAGCAAGTAAAGTATCCCCTGATTCAATAACGGTAATCCCACCGTCTGTAGGATGAAAACCCCAACCAGCAGTACCGCCATCAACACCACCATTTGTAATTACGTTTGGTGATACACTGTCAAGAGAAGTGTTCTCATAATAATATAATTTTCCATTTGTCATAGGAAACCAAGCATCCATATCGTAGTCACCATCAACATCTTTGAACGCAAATCCATGACGGTTAAATGAACCTGGATCACCATCTCCAAAAAGACCGTTTAAATCAGCTTGCAATTCGTATGTGTCAGGCCCAGTAGCCTCCCAGATTGCAAAACTAAAGTTATCCCATGTATTTACCCATATTTCATGACGACCATCATGATCAGTGTCAGCTATGTCTACATCATAGACGCCGCCGCCACCAGTGTAATCACCATTCATGTATTCATTGGTGAAGCTAGCTAATGCGTCAAGGCCATCTCCTGTTAAAGCATCAATTGATACTCTTCTGCCGCCACGATCAATAGTTACAAGCTCGTGTTTTCCATCACTATCAACATCTGCAATCGCATACCCTGCAGCACGGAAATTATCTGCAGTAGTAAGCCCATATCTAAGAAGATGTGTTGCTGTAGATGGAAAAACTCCATCTTCTTGTTCAAAAATATATGTACCCCATGTATCGTCATTTGCACCTGCAGCTGGTGGTACACCAAAATAAATCTCATGATTTCCATCAGCGTCGATATCACCGTAGCTCATACCAGGTAAACTATTGCCTGGATCTGGAGTCACGAAGTGCCAGACATAGCTATATCCACCATTGCCATCTGCTTCATACAGATAAACACCAACTTTACCTGGATCTGGACCACCAGGTGGTAATGTTTCATCAATGGTAAATAAAATTTCCGCGTTGCCATCGGCATCAAAATCCATTCCTGCCATCACACTTTGAGCGCCAAGCACTGAGAAATCACTAAAGTTAGCATCGCCATGAAACATCAACTTATTTGCTACTGTGAAATCAGCTCCTGGATGATAATCCTCAGCAAAGGTTGCTGAAACGAGCAGGGTGGAAAGAATTAGTATTAACATTTTTTTCATACTTGTTCTCCCTTGTTTAAGTTAAACTTTAAATCTTAATTACATTTGTTTGGTACAAACAAATAGTATCACCAATCTATGGCCCGTCAATAATTTAAAGCACAATAAATATAATTTTTATTTTTAGAAATATCCTAGACATAAAATAAAAAAAATAAAAACATAATCATCCTAGTAAACTTTAATAATTTTAAATGATTTAACTATTTGAATTTATTTTTTAAAGCGAGATTTAAAACTGTGTCAAACTTTATGATCTATTATTTATCTAAAAATGAAAATTAAATATCTAAATCAAGACCAAGTATAATTTGCCTTCCTAAAGCAGGTTCGGTTATCGATCTAGAAATATCTGTATGATTATTAAGATTTCTAATATCAATATAAGTTGAAACTTCTTTAGTCAGCCAATAATTAAGCCTTAATCGAGCATTATAATATGAATCATAATCCATTAATATTTCACTGCTATAATAGGTGAAAGGCTGTATATCTGGATTATATAGACCATCATAATACAGTAGCCAATCTCTGCCTTTCCGCTTACCTATATAACTTAGATCAAATGAAAGTGACCCACCTTTTTTAGATGTGTACTTTATGCCTGGAATATTAAAACTTACAGAAACATTACCTGTTTGAGATGGTACATCAGTTCGTTGCACTCCTTTATTATAAAACCCTTCATAAATTGGATCGTTCTGCCTCAAAGAATCTTCTCCCCACCGACTATCGAGGTATGTATAGTTAGCACTAACATCAAAAAAGTCAAAAACCCTGGTCTTTGCAGCAACTTCGATACCCTTATTAATTATTTGCCCAAGATTAATATACCAGTACTCCTGTTTTATTGTAAAAAGGTCATCAATGCTTGGATCATTGGCGATGCCATCTAAAAATAATTGATCGAAATATGTCACCTCAACAAAAAAATTATCTCCATAATAAAAATCTGCTCCAACTTCATATCCAGATTGTCTTTCAGGCCTCAAATCAGGATTTCCAATGTTAATGCTGTAGCTTGATTCACTTGGCAGGGCCTGCATTGCCTTTGGAGGATTAATACCGCCACTCCCCCAGGCACCTCTAGTTTTCAAGATAGACTTACCAAAATTAAGTAAATAAGAAAAACCTAGTCGAGGGCTAGAATGAGTGCCGTAATCTTTCCCAAAATACTCATTCTGTTCAATTCTCTGACCAATTGTGACAAAAAATTTATCTCTAAAATCTGCTACTAGCTCAGCGTAAAAACCTGAATTCTTATTACTTTGATCAACAATAGAAGCATTATCAAAGTCTTCATAATAATACTGATCTTTCACTTCGTCGAGCTTACCAGACAATCTCAAATGATTGCTTATTGTTTGCTGCAATCCTGTGGTAAAATCTATTTTTAAGGCTTCATTAATTGGTTTCTTATAATTCCAAAAATAATTTAGTGTATATCTATTCCAATCTTCGGTTAAATACGACTGCTCTGAACTTTCATAATATTTTTTGTATAAAAACTTCTTTGAGTCATTTCCGATAACCAAGCTGTGATAAAGATTATTACTAAAACTCTGTGAAATATTTAAACTAAATCCAGGTTTATAATATTCTGTCCCACCATTTGATAAAGAGTCATCCCAATGAGATGGTGCATCATCCCAAGACCTATCATTTTTATATTCAAGTAAATGAAATAAGTTGCTAATAAATCCTTGACTCCCCCAACTATGATATGTCTTAAGGTCAATTACTGCAGATCCAATCTTAGTATTTATAGAACCATGCATTTTAAGCCTATCAATATCACTTCCATTACTGGGCATTACCTCCTCATCGATAGATTTATTCACTCCTAGACTATAGCTTGTTTTAGCGCTGCTACCTCCGCTTAACGTAAACATCATCTCCCTGCCTGATGCATTTTTATCAAGAATAGGAGCCTCAGTAATTTTGCTGGCAAGCTTCATGCGTATTTTAGTCCTGTTTAAACTGGATCCTTTTTTTGTAAATATTTGAATGATACCGCTCTGAGCATTTGAACCGTGAAGGGTTGATCCCATAGGTCCTCTTAATACTTCAATCTTTTCAATATCGGATGGGTCAACAAAATCAGCTATACCTGGGTAAGACTGCATATCAAACCCTAATAGCTCTATACCATCTATATAGATCTTAACATCGCCAAGAGGCCTTCCAGAGCCGCTAGTACCACCTCTTATCGTAAATGCAGAATTATTCTGCCCTGGCCTAGAGGGGAGGCTAGCAAATCCACCAGGAACATTACCTGTTAAGACCTCATCAATGCTTCTTACTGGCATTTTCCTTAACTCATCTTGAGAAATTATAGTCACTGGAGATGCTTGAGCACGTTTTTTCCTCTCACTAAAACTTGCAGCCACTACTACTTCATCGAGATCTACTAAAGACATGACAAGCTCAAAATCTATTTTTATTTTAGATTTATCTGGGTCAATTATATCTTTTGTCATTGTCCTATGACCAATGAACATCGCAGTAATAGTAAATTTTTTACCAGATGGAATTTTCTTTATTTGATAGTTACCTTCAATGTCAGTTGCAGATCCTAAAGCAGTGCCGTCGATAAAAACATTGGCACCTATGAGAGGCTGACCTTTTTCATTTAAGACAGTGCCAGAGACAGAAAAAGATTGTGCATGTAGTTGTACGAATGAAATAAAGAAAAGAAAAAGGATCGGTTTAATCAAACTGTGAGTCACTACTTTAATAAGGTCATTTTCCCAAACATAATTTGATTCATGCTTTTGATTTTATAAACATACACCCCTGATGGAACGGCATTGTACTTATCATTCAATCCATTCCATTCAACAAAATTTGTTCCAATATCAAAATATTTTGCAGGATACGATTTTATTAAATCTCCGTTGAGGGAAAATATTTTTAGATCAATTTGAGATCTTTCTAGCGCATGAAAATAAATTTGAGTGGATGGATTGAAAGGGTTAGGGAAATTGCCTTTAAGACTTATCCTCTCTGGCAAAATACTATCATCAATTGATAATGTTCCTATGACAAAAGAATCAATTTCAGTAGAAGATTGTTCTCCACTAGTGTTTAAGGCAGTAACCCACCAATAAATTTTATTACCATTGCCATAGGGATCTATGCGCTTTATATAATGATAATTTTGATACAAAAGATTATACAGTCTAGGCATTGCACGCATATAAATTGGAGCACTCAAAGAATTTTCCTGCCAATTTAAAACAACACCACCAGGTTCAATATCGTCTTCGTCTACACCTCCGTTAACTAGAACATCAACAAGAACTTCTGTATAAGGAGGTATATAATCTGGTAGAGTATCAACGGTGTTAAGGCCAACATGGTCTATAACAATAGTTGGTGGAGTGAGCATTAAGGCCTGAGTGCTCTGTGCGTTTAAAGAACTAGCTTCATCTGAAATATAGTCAGAATTTGCAAAGCAAAATGCCATAATAAAAAAACTGAATAGAATTACTTTATTACATTGGTAGATCATATCTCCCCCTCCTACATTATGAAGTTTTAAACTTAACCACTTTTGGTTTATTGTCATTTAAATGGCTATCAATGAATGCTTTTATATTTTCTGAAGATGGCCTCGGTGCATGTGCAGTAATAATCTTTCCCTCTCTATCCACCATCATAAATCTAGGAATTAAACTAACGCTAAAAGATTTCATAAAGGATGAATTTAGACCCTCAGGATCATAAAGCTGTATCCCACCAACGTTTTTCTCGGGTACCATTTTTCTCCATTTCTGGTAATCTTTTTCACTATCTATAGATACACTAACAAATTCGATATCTTTACCTTCGTAATAGTCTACAAGTTCTTTAAGAGCTGGCATTTCTTTGATACATGGGCCGCACCATGTAGCCCAAACATCGATATACACAATCTTGCCAGACAAATCTTTAAGCGAAGTCCTTCCTCCTTCAAAATTTTCATAGTTAAAATCGACTGCAACAGCTCCCGATGTATTTTCTTTTGCAGATTTATACCTGAGCAAAAGTTTATCTTTCATTCTCTCTGTAGTTAAAAGTGAATCAATTCTGATATAGTCCCTGTCTATATTTGAATTAGACTGCTTCATTTGCCTGATCAACATACTTGTAAATTGCTCTTTTATATCTTGACTATTCATCTTTTTAATTTGCCCTTCAACAAAATCAATAATATCAATTTGTTGATTTTCTGCTAATGCTTTTTTGGAGGACAATCTAAAATTTTCAACCACTAAATTCCTGTACGCTCTAGAATACCTGAACATTTCATCATCGTTAAGATCCATATTAATTACAGGTTCATAATAATCAGGATGAAGATCTGCGTTTACTTTTTTATGATAGCTGTAAAACTTTTGATAATTATTGTAGGCTTGTAGGTATTCATAATGAATTATTCTTTTTTCAATTTTTTTAGTCTTTTCACTTAGTTGAGTATTACTATCCAATAATTGTAAAAGTTGTCTTTTGGTATTCTCTATTTTTGACAGGAATTCATCCAAAGGAACAACAAAATATTCCTTAGCATCCCCAACAAGCTTTGATCGAAGTTTTGACTTTGAGACATTATAATTATTTTCTTTTTGTAATGTACCTGAATAAGAAATTTTCTGGAAAAAGCTATCTGCATCTATATCTACGAATACTTTATTATTAGGAGAAAAAAATACTGTTGTGTATGACCTGCCTATTTGAAAGTAATAATAGCCTTCTTCATCTATCAAAAAGGAACCATTAAAATTCCCCGAAGAATCAATCTGAATTTCCTCACTCAAGCTGCTTTTGTAGTTCGATACCTTGACAATGGACTCAGTATTATTCTTTATCTTGCCCGCAAAAGTGATATTACTTTTTTCAATTCCTGAGCAAGAAAATAATAGTATAAGAAATATGGTAAGACTTAAATGAAACTTCATTGACTATAAAGTTAAATTAATTAACTGATCATTTCCTATTTTATATGACTAGAACTTTAGAATGTCGAACTAAATAACTCAGGTAAATTAGAGAAATTTATTTCATCTTTTGAACCATTAGGCCATTTTATAATCATTTTTTTGATATCAGATTTATTGCCAATATAGATCACAGGTCCAGATTGTGATAAATATCCTGAACTACCACTAAGCTGATGCATTTGAATGTTTCCATTGTTAAAATGAAGCCAGATCTTTGCTCCTATGAAATGCTTGCCCTTAGGAAGATCTGATAATCTTATTGCACTACCATTAAAATCAATATCATTTATAAATGAAAGAAATTTCCCATTGTTAACTCCTACTAGAAAATCAACTTTACCATCTTGATCAACATCATTCATAGTTAAACTTTTTGCATCAGCACTGACCACTAATCCACTTTCATTTGGGGAAATTGCTCTAAAATTACCCGTACCATCTCCGATTAGAAGATGGCTTACGCCACCTCGCATGTATCCCGTTTCTCTTTGAGGCCCTGAAAAATTTTGGACAACATATAGATCTAAATTACCATCACCATTAACATCGCATAATGCGGTACCAAATATCGGGCTAGATTGAACTATCCTTGGAAGAGGCTGGAAGGAAAATTGAATTTTACCCTCCTTAGTTGTTCTGTTTTCTATAATAGCTGAAGCAAGCTCATTCACTTCAAATTTTTGAGCTTTATCTAATAACTCTGGAGAATAAATCTGATCGACTGATGAAATAGCAAACTGGTGATAAGTCGGAAATCGTTCTTTAATAATTGGCATAGCATCACTAGAACAGCCTAGCCCTCTACGAGGAAAGCATACATTATCTTCAAATTTTGCCTCGACAATATTTTTCTTACCATTGCCCTCAAAATCTCCATAATATAAGATCTCGGGGTTTGAATATGAGGCCTTATATTTCGTATTATATCCTGTATTTCCAACAATGAAATCGATATCTCCATCGTTATCAATATCACCAGGGCTTATACTACTAAACCATCCTATTTTAGAATCAAGGCCAACCATAGATGTCTTATCATATAATCTCCCTTTATTATTAAGATAAAAACGAACTGGTCCCCATTCATACGTAACAAGAAGATCTGGCCAATCATCATTATTTACATCAGAAAAAATAGCTGAGGTAACCATTCCAGCATTAGCTAATGATGGTGCAACCTTTTGAGTTTCATTGATAAACCTCGCTCCAGAATTAATTAAAATGAAGGAACGTGGGCTTGAAGGGTAATTACCTGGGACAGTTCTACCTCCAATAAAAAGGTCGTCTCTACCATCCTGATTAACATCCGCGACTGATACTACGCTACCACTCTCATATAGTTTGGGTATTAAACCATCAGCTGCCCTACCAAAATTACCATTCCCATCATTTATGTATAGTCTATCTTGTAATATTGGATCACCAGGATCGCACTCCACTCCTCCACTAACAACAAATAGGTCAAGATCGCCATCTCGATCAGGATCAAAAAACACTGAGCCCATGTCTTCATATTTTGAATCATTTATAAAAACAGGCTGAAATTTATTTTCAAATTTCTGTTTGCCTTTGTTGATGTAAAGTGTCGAAGGAAAGCCCTTTGACCCGCCAACAAAAATATCATCATCCCCATCACCATCAATATCTCCCCATGAAACGCCAGAGCCAAGTTGCGATAATTTATTTGGTAACAGGTTCTCCCTTTTAAAATCATCATATATTTTCTCCTGATGAACAATTTTTGATAGACTACCTCTATCCTTCACAAACATTGGATTGACTTTAGACTCTCTTTTTTCAGATGAGGCTTTTTCTTTAATTCTGTATGTTAAATTAGCAGGCAGGTTAGAAATAGATTGTTTAGTACCTGAAGGCCAGTAAATAAATAAACTATCTATTTTTTCTTCTTTTGCTATTCCAAAGTGTAATACAGATTCGCTAGAGCTCATAAAACCACGAGAACTAGATAAATATCTTGTCAGCTTTTTTCCCCCATCATAAATAGCAATAACCTTACAGCCAAGGCCTTGAACATTACTATCTGAACCCTCTAGAATTACCCGTACTGAGTTTCCAGATTTAAGTTCATTGCGATAAATACGAATTTCTTCATCAAAGCCATTCATTACAATGTCAAGATCACCATCATTATCTAAATCGCCTAAAGCGGACCCTGTGCTTACCCCAAAATAATCTAGGTTCCATTTTATACTGGTATCCTTAAATTTATAATTACCTAAGTTTTTAAATACCATATTACTTAGCTTATATGGTTTTTCATTTTCCCAGAGATCTGACTCTTTCAAAGCTTTTTCATCATTATTTGTTATGACCCTGAACCTGTCCTTTAAATCTCCGTTTACAAAATCCCTGGACATCCCATTTGTAAAGTAAACATCCTCAAAACCATCATTATCTAGATCTCCAAATTTTACAGTCCAGGTCCAGTCTGTCGCTGCTAGTCCAGCTAAATATGCTATTTCCATAAATCTTTCAGTACCAGTATTCAAAAATAAAGTGTTCCTCATATACTGAGGAGGATTTGGAAAATTTAAAAACCATGCTTCGCTATTTGGCCCACTCATCGAACCCATTGATACTTTATCTCTGTAATGATTACTGCCAGCCATATCTGAAGCCATCAAATCCATTAGTCCATCATTGTTAATGTCGCTATAATCAGACCCCATTGAAAACCATGGGGTGTAAGGAAGAGCACTTGAAACAACATCTTTAAATTGAGTAATTCCATCCTTATCTTGCCCTATATTCTGAAATAAATGATCTGGTCCCATATAATCATTTGCAACATAAAGATCAGGTAATCCATCGTCATTATAATCCCACCAAGTTGCCGATAATCCGTAATAAGGATTTTTACCTATACCAGATTCTTTGGTCACATTAATAAATTTACCATTATCATTGAGATATAGGTGATCAAACTGCCCTGCATTTACCAGCAATGGGACTTTACCAGGTCTTTTAATAAAGTACCCCACCTCTTCATATTTTGGATCTATAACGTATGGATCAGGTTTGTTTTTGAGCGTTTTAACATTTAGCGTTGAATCAGTATCCTGAAGTCTATTGGTAATTAAATATGCATCTAGATCTCCATCTAAATCGATGTCAGCAAATGACATCGATACGCTCGCGCCGCTAAAATCTAATCCAAATTCTCCAGCAGACTCATTGAATTTGCCACGATTGTTTATATAAAGTTTGTTAGGACTATCGAAAGCGCAAACATAAATATCCAACCAGCCATCGTTATTAATATCAATAAAAGAAACACCTGTACTCCAAAAAGGAGCTGAGTTAATACCTACCTTTTTTGTAACATCTTTAAATTTAAACCCACCAATATTCTGAAAAAGTTTTCCTCCGTCCTGCTGTCTAGCTAAATATAAATCCTGTAAACCATCATTATTGTAATCTCCTACAGCAACACCTGCGGAAATAAATGAATTACCTAGCTGACCTTTATATTTCTTATCTGGATTCCAACTATTTTTAAAATTAAAACCGGATGAAACTGAATCAACATGAATGTACTCTCCAGCAAGTTTGTCATTATCTTCTGATTGGAAAAATGGCCTAGCTTCTACAATGTAATCTCCATCTAATAAAGCATTTAACATATCCTGCATCTCATCAGATAGTTTTACTTTATTTTTACTAGTAGAACCGGAGGAATCGCAACTGAAAAAAAAGCTCACTAAAATGACCATTGATAATTTGATTAATGAAAGCATGATTAAATTTTGCGAGAAAAAAATTTTAAAAACTAAATTGGAGGTGGATATATTTTTTTTACTCATTAAAATGTATTAAATCTTAAACAGGTTAATTTTTAAAATAAATAAAACTTCGTACCAATATTAAAAATACGCTACTTTTAAACTTAGAAGATATATAAATAATTACAAGTAATGAAAAATAATGAAAGCCTGATGGTTATTGACCCAGCGGTGGTCACACCCTCTTTAGAGTCTTTTAACCGTATCGTTAAAGTAGCCCCTTTCAAGGTTACATACCACCTACCAGCTCTTTACGGTACAAAAAGTATGCATAACGAATTCAATAAAAACACATTAGGTATCCTTATCCTTGGCAGCGCTACATCAGTAAATGATAAGAATAAGTGGCAAGATGAAATAGAAAAAGTGATTTTACAAGCTACAGAAATTAATATTCCAATTATGGGGTTGTGCTACGGCCATCAACTAATTGGTAAAATTTTTGGTGGAATAGTAGAGCCGCTTTGGAATGAAAAGATTGCGAGAGGAAATCGTAAAGTAAACATTAAAAAAAGTTCTATGTGGGGGAGTTCTAAATCTGGATTATTGCTCTACTCTCATCAGGATGGAATTACAACACCCCCGCCAACGTTTAATGTAATTGCTTCGAGCGAAATGGTTGATATTGAAGGGATTGAATCAACAGAAAAACCAATTTGGGGATTCCAGGCACATTTAGAGGCAACGGAAGCATTTGTTGAGGAGCATAACCTTGGAATTGAGGGAGCTAATGAGTCATTCAATTTTGGACATATGCTACTTGATACATTTGTTTTATCATTAAAATGATTGATATGTTTAAGCAGAGCTTCAATTTTATTTTACTTTTTTTTGCAGCAATAATTTCGAGCTGCACGCCTCCAAAATCTTTCTACAAAATGGAAGGTTCAATAGACCTTAGAAATAAGATCAATAAAATCATTGAAAATTCTGAAATCGATTTAAATATGAGCATTCAAGTCATATCTCTAAAAGATAATAAAGTAATTTATGACTATAATAGCCAAAAACTATTAATGCCAGCTAGTACAAATAAACTCTACGCCTGTGCTGCCGCATTAAATTTTTTAGAAAAGGATCATCAATTTGGAACTGATGTTTTTTCTGATACAAAGAACCTAATTCTAAAGGGAGGTGGAGACCCAGACTTATCTATCATAGAATTAGATTCTCTTGCCTTAGAGGTATCAAAAAAATATAAAAATATTGATACCCTTTTTATCGATGATACCTTTCTTGATAGTTTAAACTATGGAGAGGGCTGGATGTGGGATGAAGGGGCATGGTGGTATGCAGCTCCAATAAGTGCTCTTTCAGTAAATGATAATTGTATTGATTTTTACATTAAACCAGGTCCTGCAGGAAAGGCTGCATTCATTGATTACTATCCTAAAACATCTTTTATTAATCTTAAAAATGAATCAATTACTGTTCAGGATTCTGTACAAAAAAGATTAAAAATTGACAGAGATTGGGTTTTGAACAAAAATAACTTTAATGCATATGGGGAAATCAATGACACTTCTGGTGTAGATACGCTTTACAGGAATATTTACGACCCTTCTACTTTCACTGGGGTAGTATTTAAAGAATCTCTAGAAAAGTATGGAGCAAGAGTAAAAACCATTTCAAAAAAGAAGACATCAAATAAAAGCTATAAAAAAGTAAGCAATCATCTATCAAAGCCTTTAATACATTCTGCTACAAACTTAATGAATGAGAGTGATAACCTTTCTGCCGAACTTTTTGTTAAATCTATCGGAGCTTTAGATACATTACCTGGTACATGGAAAGTTGGCTTAGATAGCATAAAATCTTTTCTAGCGAAAGAAGTACTGATCGATACATCCAATATAAGACTAGCTGATGCGTCTGGCGTTTCTAGATATAATTTGACCAGCGCAGCTCAGTTAAATTCATTGCTTAAATGGATGTATAATAGTGAATATAAAGATGATTTTATTTCAACTCTTCCTAGAGGAGGCTCGAAGAACAGTACTCTAGAAAAGCGTTTAATAGATGAGGGCGAACTAGTAAGGGCAAAAACTGGTGGATTATCAGGAGTTCGAAACCTTGCTGGCTATATAAAATCAAAAAAGTATGGTGATGTGGCATTTTCCATTCTAATGAATGGCTATACTGACTACTCTTCCAGATATGCCCGCGTTCAGGATCAAATTGTAAAAAGTATTATATATGATTAAACCAAAAGCACTTCATAAAAACTCTACTATTGGAATCGTTAGCCCTTCCTATTGGTTAGATGTAGAAATATTATCCTTAACATCTAAATATTTTACAAACCTAGGATATAAACTGAAATTTGGGAAAAGTAATGATCTTAAATGGGGACCTTTTGCCGGACTTCCTGAGCAAAGAGCAGATGACATTAATGAAATGTTTGGAAGCTCAGATATCGATGCTATTTTTTGCGCTCGAGGAGGTTATGGTGCCAATAGAGTTTTACCACTATTAGATTATAATTTAATAAAAGAGAACCCTAAAGTTTTCATTGGGTACAGTGATATCACAGCTTTGCTGACGTCAATTACTCAAAAAACCTCCATAGTCACATTCCATGGACCGATGCTTACAACCTACAGAGATTCATGGGTTGAGTATAACTACAGCCTAATGCAGAGAGTGCTTGCGGGAGAAAAATTTATTAAAATCTATAGCCCAGAAGGGCTAGAAACCAAAATACTAAAACATGGTGTTGCTTCTGGACCTTTATGGGGTGGTAATATGTGTCTGCTAATTAACAGACTAGGGACTGATGACAGTTTAAATACAGATGGAACCATTTTATTTTTGGAAGACATCGATGAGTATTTATATTCCTTTGAAAGGATGCTTGTTCATATGAGAGAAGCTGGCATGTTTGATAACATCAAAGGATTAATTTTTGGTGAATTAAAAGATATGAAAGACCAAGAAGTAAAATTTGAAAGGAATATTGATCAAATTATTTTAGATATCTGTGGAGACCTTAACGTTCCTATATTATCAAATTTCCCTTGCGGTCATGGAAAATTCCAATCAACATTACCTCTTTCCATTAACACTGAAATTGATACAAAAAACAAAGAAATGCCGGTTACTTTAATTGATAACGCGGTTCAACTATAGATTTATTTATGCTTAATTATATCTGGTTTGGACTCATTTTAATATCTGTAGTTGTCGGGACAATTACAGGAAGAATAGATCAAGTAACTGAAGCTGCAATTTCTATGTCAAAAACCTCCGTAGAAATAGCTATAGGCTTAATTGGTATTATGGCGCTTTGGCTAGGTATAATGAAAATTGCTGAGGAATCCGGCCTTATTAATATCATTGCAAGGCTAATACGCCCAATAACAATAAAACTATTCCCAGATGTCCCAAGTGATCATCCTGCAATAGGTTCCATTATTCTTAATATGGCAGCAAATATGCTTGGGTTAGGAAATGCTGCAACACCTTTAGGTCTTAAGGCAATGAAGCAGCTTCAAAGTCTGAACAAACAAAAAGATACCGCAACAGATGCTATGTGTACCTTTTTAGCGATCAATACCTCAAGTGTTCAAATCATTTTGCCTGCTACTGTAGTAGGTCTAATGGGTGCGTCATCTAGTCAAATATTTATAACAACGATATTTGCAACTTCTCTTTCCACAGTAGCAGCTATAGTATCAGTCAAGATGTTGTCAAAAATGGGTCGATTTAAATTGGACAACAGCGGGGAATTAACATGATCGATAGCTTTATCCTATTAACAAACCAGATCTCAAAATATATTATTCCATTTTTGCTAGTTGGCATACCATTTTATGGTCTAGTTTTTAAAAAAATAAAAGTTTATGAATCATTTGTTGATGGAGCAAAAGATGGCTTTGATATTGCAGTTCGAATAATGCCATATCTCATAGCAATTCTTGTTGCCATAGGAATGTTTAGAGCCTCTGGCGCAATGGAATTATTTATTTCCCTAATATCTCCTTTTTTAAATGCTATCGGCTTCCCTCCAGAAAATGTCCCTCTTGCTATAATGAGACCATTATCAGGAAGTGGATCATTAGGTCTGTTCACAGACCTTGTAAATGAATATGGTACAGATTCATTGTTTACAAAAATAGGAGCAACAATGTTTGGATCTACTGAAACCACCTTTTATGTATTAGCTGTCTATTTTGGATCTGTTGGTATAAGAAAATCAAGACATGCTCTCATAGCAGGTTTGATTGCTGATGCCGTTGGAGTAATTGCAGCAGTATACATTTGTAAAATCATTTTCATATAGAAAACTCATCTTGACAGATTACAAGAAAAATTTAGGAATCAAAGAATCAACTGCAATTGTAATTAGCAGGATTATTGGATCAGGAATTTTTCGGACACCAGCCCCAATAATGGCGTTAGTGGGTTGCACCTCTCTTTTTGGGCTAGTTTGGGTACTCGGCGGTATAATTACCATTTTTGGTGCAGTAGTCTACGCAGAACTAACTGCAATGATCCCAAAATCAGGAGGTCCATATGTTTTTTTGAAAGAGGCTTACGGACCATATATCGCCTTTTTGAGAGGGTGGGCAATGTTCTTTGTATCAGAGACAGCCTCAATAGTAGCTGTATCACTTGTTTTTACAGAATTCATTAACGCAATTTTTCAAATCATTTCTGGTGAGCCCTTTGGAATCTTTCCCACTTTTATTCTATCATTATTTACCATTTGGCTTTTAACAGGAATAAACCTCTTTGGGGTAAGCTTAAGTGGAAAATTTCAAGTTATTTTTGGTGCTACTAAAGTAATTGCTGTAGGCGCAATTATAGGTATCACTTTAACAGGGTTTTCTACTGGTAATACAAGTCACTTCACAGATCCCTTCTGGCCTGAGAATTTTGGATGGCATACTGTATTAGCTATAGGAGCAGCATTAAGATATTCCTTCTTTGCCTTTAGTGGATGGGAAGGTGCAACATACATGGCCGAAGAGGTCAAAAACCCAGGAAAAACTTTACCTATTTCTTTATTTTTAGGAATATCTGGAATAATGGTCTTATATGTAGGAGCGAATGTTGGCTATTTATATCAATTAGACATTGAAACCATAAAGGAAAATAAATGGGTTGCCACAAAAGCAGTTGAGGTTGTCATGGGCGCTACAGGAGGAATTTTAATTTCAATTGCAGTGGCCATAAATGCCTTCGGCAATATAAGCACTCAAATTCTGTGTAAGGGCCGATCATGGCACGCCATGGCAAGAGATGGACTTTTTTTTGACAGTTTTAAAAAGCTTCATCCAACCTATGCCACTCCAAATAATGCTCTAATTGGACAAGGAGCATGGGCTACCGTATTACTCACTGGTGCAATTCTATCAAGCTATTTTCAGTCTGGGAATGCAGGCAATAATATGTATGAAACTGTAATTGATTTTTTTTCTGCTACGAGCACTATTTTTAATATACTAACTTTCGGCTCTATTTATATTTTGAGAAAAAAATATCCTGATAAGAAGAGACCCTATAAAGCTTTTCTCTATCCAACCAGCATGATAGTTGTATTAGTATTATATACTTCTTTTCTAATATTAACCTTAATAACTGCCTCAATCCCATCGCTACTTGGAATCGGACTTACAGCAACTGGCAGTATATATTATTTCAAGAAAGTACGTAAAAAGGTCTAAAGTACTAAGAAAGAGTCAGCGTAAAGTTTCTTATTTTTGACTATACCTTTAACCTTTACAATTCTGACAACATTACAGAACCCATCCTTAGCATGGGAATCAATGTGAGCGTCAATATCTACATTTACAACCTTAATCACATCTCTACCTATTTTAACAGATAAACCACAATTTTTTTCGCCAGTATCAAAATTACACATTCCGCATGATGCAAATGCTTTTCCATCAATCTTACCACTAGATGAAATATTTTCAACAAAGGCTTTTTTTGTCTTATTCCTATCAGCTGCGCAAGAGCCACAACCTGCATCAAGCTGATTTAAAAAGAATGAGATAAATATTACAATATAAGTTATGTACTTAACATTCATGATGTTTGCTCCTAATATTGTTTTTTACGAGACTGTTGCGATGCTATGAGTTTATACTGCCTTTTGATAAAAAGATAGTTTAAAATCACTATGCTAAGCATAATAGCATATTTGTAATGTTCAAAGTGTGTGCCATATCCAAGCAATAATGAAAAAAACTCTATCGCTATCAATGAGACTATAAATAAATTTATATTTTTTAGCATAATATTCTCTTTCTAACCAAAAATAGTTAAGGTATTGTTTTCTAAAGTTGTGTTGTAAGAAGCAAGGTTTGCGTTAGGAGGGCCAGCAGCAACTTGTCCACTCGTGTTGAAGCTGCCGCCATGGCCAGAGCTACAAACTGCTAAACCTTGACTGTTGAATGCATTTACTCGATAAGAAGAGTGGGTACACCTCCTAGAAAATGCTTTAATTTTTGTTTCAGAAGATCGTATCAAAAGCAATCCCAATGAATCAATTGAATTTGAACTCATTACAGCGGTGCCACCAACATTAGTTAAACTTTGATATTGAGAGTCTTGTAAGCTAACGACTATTTGATTATCACTATCAGAAGTGCCCCCTCCCTCATTGGTATTCTGTTCATAAGCTTTATTATCTTCACAACTTTGAAGTAAACTGATAGCAGATATACCTACACAAGCGCATGCGAAACCACAGCTGTTTTTGATAAATTCTCTTCTATTCATATTTCAGTATAGCATTAAAAAAGATAAAATAACAAATTAAATTTACTATAAAACGTTCAAAACGTTCTTTTTATTGCTACCTGAGCATTTTTTTGAACAATACTTTACTTCATCCCAGTTCAATCTCCATTTCTTTCTCCATGTAAATGGTCGATCACAAATAGGGCACATCTTCGATGGTAAATATCTTTTATTTTGTTTGGACATCAATCCCAACTGTAAGTCCTATAAAGTACTCTACGCAAAAAAATTGGTAAAATGAGAACTGGTGCTACAAAAAACATGATAAGACTATTTG
This sequence comes from bacterium, assembly GCA_004321745.1. Classification (GTDB taxonomy): domain Bacteria; phylum Fidelibacterota; class Marinisomatia; order Marinisomatales; family UBA1611; genus TMED80. The sequence goes on from SGYO01000002.1 coordinate 62,765, forward strand.
GCCCTTTGAAATTTAATTCATCAACAATTTCTACATTGTTTTCTTTTTTTAAAACAATGTGGGTATGCTCCCATTTCGATAACCCAAAAGGCAAAACAGAACCAATATCTTTGAACGAAAATAAGTTTTTCTCACTCCTATTTTCGCCATGAGTAACTTTAAAATCTTTCCATCCAAAAAACCAAAACTTCATATGCGCCTCTGCCCCATCATACGTACCATCCCAATTAATTATTTTTACCGGCTGAAGGGCTATCAAATATTTTAAAAACTTAATATCATTAAACGTTTCATTTGCTTTTTGAAGCGTTACATTTTTAATAATCACAGACTGTCTATACTTCATTAAGCACCCTCCACATTATTCTAATCCTTTTACTAAACCTGGCTCATTAATGAGCCTTTCAATTATCAACAAATCACCAGATATAAAATTATAATTATTAATAGAATCGAGGTCTACCCATTCAAGTTCATCATGTACTATCTTCTTTATGGAACCTTTGAATGAGATCACTTCGAAAAAAGATATATCATAGATCAAATTTTTAAAGCGATGTAAATACTGCATTATTTTTTTTGGTTTGCGAACAACGATTTCAATCTCCTCATTTAGCTCTCTAATAACCGCATCTTCACTAGACTCATCAATTTCAATTTTGCCACCAGGAAATTCCCAAAGTCCACCTCCATTATCACTCTTAGAGCGCAAACCAATAAGTACTTTATTATTTTGGATGATTAGTCCAGATGATACTGGTATGACCGGAAATTTCATATTAATCAGAGTTAAATAAAGGCATATTCCAAAATGGAGATACAATTGTTTTTATATTTTTCTTCAACTTAAAAAAACCTTTATCAGCATGTTTCCAAAACAACTTATCCCAGTCATGAAAAAAATAAGATGATTTAACATCTAACTTTTTAAACGTAGAAGGAATTAGTTTTTCAAACTTTCCTACAGTTGGTGAGATTATTTCAACCTCATCTATTTTATTTGTATTGACCCAATCGTTTATTTTTTCTACGTTACTCCATTTAAAAGTAGCTACGTTTTTACTGATATTTTTTTTACAATTCTCCAAAGCACTTTCTAATGCTCTATCAGAAAAAGACTTTACGTTTTCACTTTGACCAAATGGGTTATAAGACTCAGATTGGATTATAACTGGACTATCTTTCATTATATTCTCAAATGAAAGATCATCCTCAACTACCATGTAACCTATGTTTTTTGACTTCGTGGCATTGTTTTCTAATACTTGATAATTAGGCTCATAATAAACATAATTATCAGTCTCTCTATCAGATAAGATGAAATTATCTGGAAAACTGAACCTACTATCAGTAAAGCGATCAATATTTTCTCTATAGGTTATGTACTTTTTACCTTGCGTCTGAAGGCCCGCTACCCATCTCCATGACAGCGTATTTGATGCAGAATCTGCATCAATTAAATTTTGATAGAAAAACTCCGCTCCAAGTTGCCACGGTAAATTAAAGTAAAATATCCAAATGCTTGCAAACCACATTCTAGAGTGGTTGTGTAGATACCCAAATTCCAAAAGATCTTTTACCCAGGAGTCAAAACATTCTAAACCTGTATTCCCTTCAATTGACTTATTATAGAGTGGATTATTGACTTTTACATCCTCAAAATTCTCTAACTTGGATAAATAGTCATACCAAACTGCTGGCCGGTGCTCAAGCCAACCCTTCCAATATGTACGCCAACATATTTCATCTACAAATTTTTCAATTTGAGCAAATGAAAATTGACTGGATACATGCTTAATGACTTCTTTTTCAGTAATGATTCTTCTAGAAAGGGCTGGTGATAAGGCACTTACAAAATTTTTTTCATAGCTGCCGTAATCAAAGTTTCTTTTACTTTTATAGTTCGCCAATTTTTGATCAGTGAAATTTTCCAATAACTCTTTAGCACCATTTCGAGAAATAATACTGCTAAAATAATGACTGTCTAACTTCAATTTTGGCCCCTCATATCTTTAGGATGCATTTGAACATGGTAATTTCAGATCTCATTTATCGATATTTTTTTTCATTGCACTATTGATTATAAATGCTTCAAAAATATGTGTTATAAACCAAAAAAAAGTTAACAGTGGAATATATATTTTGAAGTCTAATCCAATATAAGAAACTCCAAGCCAGGTTAAAAATACCATTCCAGCTGTTTTGGAAACAAAGCCTATAGCTGAGAATCCAACCCCAAAGGTATTTCCTTGATTTTTTGTTATAAAAAGCCCTACACCCAGATGAATTAGGTTAAGCACGATTGGCGCTAGAACACCCAAAAGGAAATATTTCATAATAATTCTATGTACAACAAAAATATAGACATTGACTAATTGAATATTAATAAGATTGTTAGACGGTACCATGTATTAAAATACATATTTATTATGGATAATTAGGGAGGGGTGCTGGATGAATCCTAATCCACCCAACACCATTTCATGACGTTGAAAACATAACTTATAAAATGTATGCAAAAATCATCCCAAATAAATAAAAAATGAAACATTGAAACATTTTAAAACAATTTTAATAATTTTAACTTTTAATAACGCTCAAATCGTTCAAATATAAATTGTAAGAAATTGAAATGTCAAAACATAAATGGTTTACTAAAATGTGTTAATAGTAAAAACACCTATTAGGTGATAATTTGATAGATTTTTTCTAAATAGTTTTAAACAAGCTAAGGTCGGGCAACATTTTTTTATATCTTTTTAGCTCAAGGTCGTAGATTTTTCTCCCAAGACTGGCAAGAAAAGGTATAGAAATTTTTTCATATTCGTATTCATCGTCATTCATCGTTTGATTGGAATTGCTGTAAATGACCGCAGTCAATAAAAATTCAATATTATTTTTGGTATCAATAATGTAGGCATTATCAATCACGAAACCGTAAGCTAGCCCAACTTTATTAAATATTTTGATATTATCTGGTATTTCATCTTTAGTATCACCGTACAAAAAGAATTTACAATATCCATCATAAAATTTATCATAATCTGGAAAACCAGGGTAATCGCTCTGCCTAGGCAGCATTGACATTTCCCTATATAGAAACTGATAATCACTTTCACTTAAGCTAAACTGCTCTTCTTTTGCATAATTTTTTGGAAATATTATACGCTTGAGAAGCTCATGCTGTTCTGGCAAATTCATATAGTTTTTTGTACTAAAATTTAAAGGGCCATCTTTTTTCTCTCCTTCAAAAAAATGATATTTACCAATTTTATAATCTTTTACATTCAATTCAAGAGGCATAGAAGCTATTTGACTATCTTGTTTATAAATAATTTTTGATTTATCATAAAAATTCATTGGGTGAGTAAATCTATTCTCCTCATCAGAAAGACGAATACTTAAACGGTGCCTTATTCTTGTACTATTAAGGCTAAGATCCCATAATCTTTTATTGATATAATCTCTTCCTAAAAAATCATACAGATAATTATTAGCTGAATTATCAGATATGATAAATAGATTCCTAATTGAATGAGCTAAACTAGGATAACCAGTCTCAGAGCTAATATCCTTATCGACGCCCATTCTATAAACTGGCCCAGGCAAAATTTGAAACTTATCATAAATATCAATTTCATTTATCATTCTAGCTTTTTCTACAGCTAATACTGCAATTGGAAGTTTAGTTGAGCTAGCAGGATAAAAATACCTTGACGTATCAACACCAAATGAAAATGTTTTAAAAGTGGGCTGGTTTTTTTGATTTCTATTTATTTGAGTGTAAAGGATCTGCAAACGGTGTTTTTCTCGGTTCCTAACAATATTTGGAAATTCAGCGCCCATACTATCGATGATTTCATTCAAAGTATTTTCATTTTGGTTTGTACTACAGGACATATTCATCACTATAATCAAACAAGCTAAATATCTTAACATTAATTTATAACAGCAGATTCAAGAAGTCTGAAAACCTGAGTGTCTGTATTTATCTCAACAAGAATACCTAATGGAAGGGAAATGTTCTTAGCGCCATGACCAGATGGAAAATTATAAATTACAGGAAATTCAGACTTTGAAAAATACTGTTTAAAAACCTCTTCCATTGTAAAATCAGTTGGTTTATCTGGTACCTCGCTGCTTCTTCTTGAAAACCTTCCGATTACTACCCCTCTAACGCTTTTAAACTTACCTGCCAATTTAAGTTCTTGAAGATACCTATCCACTCTATACGGGGACTCACCAACATCTTCGATGAATAATATTGAATTATCTGTGGATATTTCATACTTAGAGCCCATGGCAGAGCAAATTAAAGACAAATTACCACCAACAAGGATACCTGATGATACTCCTTCAACCAATGTTTTTACTTTAAGAGAATCACCATAAATATCAAATGGAATTTCATACTCATCCTCACTGTTCATAAGAAGTGACCAAAAATACAGCTCGGATATAGGCTCTAGACCTTTATCACTACCAAGACCATACATTGGGTTAGGAGTATGAAAAGTGACTAGTTTTGAGAGACCATTAAATGCAACGTGAAGAGCGGTTATATCACTGAAGCCGATAAAAATTTTTGGATTATTATTTATAATGTTATATTCAAGAAGTGATAATATTCTAGTAGCGCCGTAACCACCTGTGCCAGGAAAAATTGCTTTTATACTTTTATCTTCAAAGTATCTCATAAGCTCATTAGCTCGGATGTTATCTTTCCCAGCTAAATATCCCCAGTTTCGGAAAAGAGAATCATCATAGACAATGTGGAATCCTTTTTCTATTAACCTTTTTTTAGCTAGGGACATTCTTGAAGAATCTAAAAATCCTGAGGGCGCACAAAATGCTATTGTATCACCCACCTCCAACCTTGCCGGTTTCACTAGTTCTAATTTTGACTCTAAACTGCAGGAAAAAATCATTATTGCCGATATAAGATAAGATAGAGTGATTTTATAAAGATTCAAGGCCTTGCAGAAATATGTTATATTGAAGATATTTTGTAAAACATTACACCGTCAAATTTTGATTCTTTTTTACCACTTAAATAATCTAATAAATCTTCCTGAATTGTTTTTTTACTGGCAGAGGAAGCATGTATCAATGTTTTTTGATCAATCACAAAACCCTCATGAGCGATTAAAATTCCATTTTTAATGTACGATTTTTTTACAAAGGCAACCCCACACACTGGTGGTAATTTTTCAAGCAATTTATCGTTAACAAACTCTGAACGAATGAAATCAAATCTGCCATTCAAATTCCAGTTTATTTTTAAAAACTCACTGCCATCACTTTTCTCATTTAGTGTCAGCTCGATTTCTTCCAGCTCATTTTTTGATGCTAATTCATTTGTGATATTTACAGTATATGGATTATTTAATATTCTATCAGATGTATAATGCCACCTTTTTTCATACTCAGGTTGCTTTATATTTTGCTCATTAGGTTTATAATGAATGTCGATCATCTTATTTTTTGTTTCACCCCAACTTCTGCTTGAATTCATTGCAATACTAGTAAGGACATGTATAGTACAATCGGTTGTATCGATTCTCAATATGGGATCTGAATCTGGCTCTTTTTCCTCTCCAGATTTAAATATTCCATATGGAGTACCTATTCTCCATATATTGATGGCTTTTAGCCTATCATCAAAGTCAGGAAAATATTTTATAAACTTTGGAAGTATTTCATCATACTTACTTTTATCTATTGTCCAAGGCTTCGGAAGCGACCTGACCCAATCGTATGGATCCTGAGCGTTACATGAAAAAAATAAGATGAAAGAAAATAATATTCTCATATTTTATTCAACCACGAATGACAATGAAGTAGAATTATTTTGAATTAATTTTGCTTCAATAATATCACCTTTTTGCAGCTGCCCCACACCTGAAGGGGTGCCAGTAAAAATAAGATCACCAGCTTTTAAAGGAATTGTTTGGGATAAAATGGATATTAATTCGAAGACATTCCAAATCATTTTATTACAACCAGTGAATTGCTTTCTTTTTCCATTTACTTCTAAAGAAATTTTTATATCATCAGGATGATAAGAATCCTCTTTTGGAACTATATCAGATATCATAGCTGAACCGTAAAAAACCTTAGCTGAAAACCATGGTTCCCCGCTATTTTTGGAAATTTTCTGCAAGTCCCTCTTTGTTATATCAACTCCAACAGCGTAGCCAAATACTTTATTTTTTGCTTCATGTAAACCTACTTTAAAAGCATCTTTAGATATTGCTACTACTAGTTCGACCTCATATTGAAGATCGCTAGTATCCTTTGGATATAAGAGCTCGGAGCCATTTTTTATTAGTATATCTGAAGTTTTTTGAAAAAAAAATGGTTTCTCCCTTTGTGGATCACCTCCCATCTCTATGGCATGATCTCTGTAATTTCTGCCAACACAATAAATATTTCTTGATGGAAATTGTAGCGACTCATTTAATACATCGCATTCCACAGGAATAGAGCTTTTTATTATCCAATCATTCATTTAAACACAAAATAATATAAACCGCATAATATCATCAAAATCCTTACTTTCGTAGATAATAGATTTTGCATTCAGCATAATTGCACTTGGGTACTGTGACGCCTTGTAGGCATCAACGTGCTTCATGTAACGGATTTTTAGTTTAAATTTATTAGGATGTGCCCACGTACATAATTTCATATCCAATTTCAAAGCTTTTTCAACTTTCTTCTTAATCTGCATAATGGAAAGTTCAGGCTGCATGCTTATTGTAGAATCTCCCACCCCATGCATTGTACAATGTGTTATTGTTAAGGGGTTAATCTTTCTTATCTCTTTGCATATGCCAAAATCGCCCGAAACAAAAACTAACGGAACGTGATATTTTGAGGCAATGGTACCATGCAATAATAGTTCTGAAGCGGGCCTATCATTCAGGATGATCCGTTCAATTTTTGAACTAGACATTGTATGGGCTAATGGATTACCACCGCTTCCTGCTTTTGAATGATAACCAACCATTAACAATGCATCAAACTTATTATTTAATTCTTGCACCATTGATGAAGGATGCCCACTCCATCCCCTTATGATCTTAACATTTTTTGGTAAAAATGATGGGATTATATTTCTTGCAGAGTAGTGCGCATCTTTAACAAATATCTCTTTTGCACCAGCTAAATTTGCGCCCTCACATGCAGCTGCGACCTCTTTAGACATTTGCTCTTGAAAATATGAGTATGGAGGTTTGTTGTGATCTACTTCGTCCCAATGAGCTACACCAGTTATGCCTTCCATATCGGCACTAATATAAACTTTCATTTAAACCCTTTAGAATTACTATCTAAAGGTAAGGCTTACAGAAAAAAAGTAAAAGATTCTAAAACTATAAAGATTTCTATTCTTTTAATAAACGTTTAAACCTTAAATGAAATCATCAGCTAGTGAATTTTTCATATTGTCATCAAGTACAATGCTGTGACTGTATTCACCATAGTGTATATTTATTGATATTGAACTTGAATCATTAACAAAATTATTTTTTTGCTCTTCAGTAAATGGAAATCTAATGTAATGAACAGAACTTATATTATCTTCCTTCTCTCTTCCTTCTTCAAATTCTGCTGCTACCTTCTCTCCATCAATTTCAAAAAATACATTTACGCCTTCAGTTAGACCAATAAAACTGTCTAGCACCGGCCTTATTTTTTCAGGATCTGTGATTTCAATAAATAACGTAGCGCTAAGTTCATCACCACTAGGTATTAACGGATTATAAACGTTTAGCTCCTCTTCAATCTGGCTATCATGAACCATTCTTTCAGCTCTCATCATTTCCTGTATCTGAAATTTCATCGTTTTACTATTCTCAAATGTTATCAGGATATTTGGACCAAGTTTAAATCGTCTATTTTTTTTGTAATCAATTAATTCTGACCTGTAAGTATCTCTCTGCTTTTCATAATCAATTATGTTCAGTAAATCAGATTTTTGTATTAATGTATTCATCATTATTTCCTTTCACTATCATTAAAGCCATAAGCTTTATGTAACTCAATTATTGGATGGCTTGGTTTAATTTTTTCTTCACTAGCCTGTTTTATCTGATGACTGGCTAGAGAGCAATCTGAGCAAGCTACATCAGATTCTTTAGCGCTAATATCATTTACGCATCTATCAGCTACTTTCATTGACTCTTCAAAAAACTCAGATTTCATTCCCCATCCACCATCCATTCCACTGCACTGATTAATCAGATTTACTTTCGTATCAGGAACCATTCTTAAAACATCCCTGCTTTTGTAGCCGATTCGCTGCGCTTTTAAATGACAACTCACATGATAATTAACAGTTCCAATGCTGTTTTTGAAATCTGTTTTGATTTTATCCTCTTTTTTCAGCATTGCTAAATATTCAGAAATATCATATGTGCTTTCTGATATCTTCTGTACTTTATCACTCATTTCTAAGTAATCGGGATACTCGGATTTTAAAGTTAAACTGCATGTAGGCGGACCTGTTACTATAATCTTGTACCCCTTAGAAACCCATTTATATAGTTCATCAACATTAGGATCAGCCTGTTTTTTGAAACTATCAAAGTCTCCAGGGCTTAAATGCGGCGCGCCACAACATTGCTGTTTGGGGTAAACACATTCCACATTATTGTGTTCTAGGATTTCCACAGCACTTATGCCTAGGTCTACATCATTTGAATTAGTATAACAAGTGCCGAAAATAACTACTTTATCAATTGGATCTTCAACTGCAGACTTATGATTTTTAAACCATTTCTCAAAAGTCAAAGTGGCCAGCTCTGGAAGCTTTCTATCTTTATGGATCCCGATTATCTTATCGATAAACCATCTGACAATACTGATACGATTAACGAAATTAATTAACGGTCCAAAATATGAACCCAATGTACCTAGTAAATCAGTCTTTGAAAGAAAAACGTCATTCAGTTTTAAGCCCCTATCTTTTGTCCTGATTGCCTGAGCACGGGTCATCAGCTTAGGAAAATCAAGCTCAAACTCATGCTCTTTACCAGGGGTGTAAGGACAGATAGGGTCACACAATTTACATTGATAGCATAAATCTACAACTTCCCATTTCTGCTCAGTAGAAAGCTCGGTCACTTCACCACGAAAATCAACCTCAATACTAGCCTCACTGGCGTGCTCACCCTCAGGAAGGTCTAAATATGCACGGTCTGAGTCTTCTTTTTCTACAATCCCTTTGGTTTCAGCTTCTCTTCGTTTTTCATCGCCAATGCCATCAATGGAATTGAATAATGATGGAAATGAAGGACATAAGTTGAAACAAAGCCTACAACCTATACAAATATCGTAAACCCTGTTGAGCTCATTATCTAAAGAGGACTTATCCCAGTAGCTAGGATTAGTAATGTCGTATATAGCATTTTTTGTGTCAGAATGATTAAGCATAATTTACTCCAAAAAAATAGCATCAATGGACTATATGCCCATTGATGCTAAGATATAAGTTCTATAAAGAATCTAAGGTCTCTTGAAATTTCCCAGCATGAGATTTTTCAGCTCTTGCTAGAGTTTCAAACCATTCAGCAATATCATCAAACCCCTCTTCTCTGGCTGTAGCAGCAAAACCTGGATACATTTCGGTATACTCATATGTTTCACCTGCTACTGCAGCTTTAAGGTTATCTTCTGTTTCACCGAACTGAAGACCTGATGCAGGATCTCCTGCACCACCTTTTTCAAGGTATTCAAGGTGTCCAAAAGCATGGCCAGTTTCACCATCCGCAGTATTTTTAAAGACTCCTGCTGCCTCAGGGTAACCTTCAATGTCTGCTGCTCTTGCAAAATATAGGTACCTTCTATTCGCTTGAGATTCTCCAGCAAAAGCTGCCTTTAAATTCTCATGGGTTTTGGTTCCATCTAAACTCATTTCTATCTCCTTTTTATTTATGTTTATTACATTTTCCAATTATGAAAAATTTTGTTTTTTCTGGTTTGAAATTGTATTTGCTAACTATATCCTTTTCATCAAAATTTGATTTTAAATTCGTATCAATTAAAACTCCACAATCACTGCATTTAAGGTGATGGTGTTCTTCTGTGTTTCCGTCATATCTAATCAAATTTTCATCGTATATTATTTGGATCGATCCAATTTCTTCCAATGTCTTCAAATTCCTGTATACAGTACCTAAGCTTATGTTATCAATCTTCTTTTTTGCTTCTGAATAAACCCAATCTGCTGTTGGATGGGATTTGGTTGAGCAAATGATTTCTCTTATAACTTCTCTTTGGTAACTATACCTCACAACGAAAATTAAATAGGAATAGTTACTATTTACAAAAACAATTTTCCTTTATAATTATTTTTTTAAAATGAAAACAGTAAATTGAGAAGAGAATTTTAATACAATAAAGGAATAATTATGATTGAACTAAATGATAAAGCACCTGAATTCACCCTTAAAAATACAAAAAAAGAAGACGTTTCATTATCTGACTTCAGTGATAGGTCAGTAGTAATAGCATTTTATCCGGGAGCTTTTACTGGAGTATGCGATACTGAAATGTGTACTTTGCAAGACAACCTAAAGTCTTTCAATGATCTTGATGCCACGGTTTTAGGAATTAGCGTTGATTCACCATGGGCAAACGCAGGATTTTCTGGTAAATATGATCTTGAATTTGATTTACTGTCTGATATAGATAGATCTGTAATCAAATCTTATGATGTTTTATTTGAGGGCCTTGGTGGAATTGAAGGATACACATGCGCAAATAGAGCAGTTTTCATTGTAAAAAATGGCGATGTAAAGTATAAATGGGTTGCCCCAAGTCCGGGAGAAGAGCCTGATTATGATGAAATTCAAGAAAAATTAAAAGAAATTTAGAATTTCACTCAATTATAATCTGATTATTAGTAGGCTGTGATGTCTACTAATCTTTAATTAAAGAGGCTCTAAAATGAGCCTCTTTTATTTTTTTAATAATCCTCTGAAAACGACTGAGCCTAGTACTAAAGCCCCACCTAAAAAAGCCCAAGGACCTAAGGCTTCTCCTAAAATAAAAAAAACAAGTATTGGATTTAATATTGGCTCTATAACTGGAAAAATTATTGCATCTAAAGCTGTTACATGCTTTATCGCTGTTGTATAAAAAATATAAGGTACGCCTAACTGTACGATTCCAAGAACTAAAATCAAAATAGTTGAATGCAGGTTAAACGATGTTTCACTAACTATTATGGGCAAGCCAATTATTAAAGTTAGAATGTTTCCGAGTAAAATTGAGTCGGAGGGGTTATTGTCTTTTTGTTTACGTAATGAAATGGTCAATGCCGCAAAAGACATTCCGGATAATATTGCAAGAGCGTTTCCTAAAAACCCATCAAAACTTAAATCGTCTAGAAAAAATAATGCTAGACCTCCTAGCATAATGAATATTGTTACCCAGTCAATTAGGTTAGACTTTTCGCCTAAGAACATATAGCCAAATAGAGCTACGTAAACTGGAGCAGTATACTGAAGAAGTATAGCGTTTCCAGCTGTTGTTAATTTATTCGATATAACAAATAATGTAACGACCAAAGTGTAGAAGCAAGCAGCAAGAATTTTATCAAAGGTAATAATTATCTTTTTATCTTTTGAAAATGTATAAATGACAATGGCTGCAATACCTCCTCGCATTCCTGATATTGCCAACGGGTGCCAAGGAATACTTTTTATAAGTAGCCCTCCTAAAGACCACATCGAGCCGGCAACCAATAATAGAACTATAGCATTTTTTCTTTCCAAAATTTTATTGTGTACTGATAGTAAAAAGCCCCAGTTCCCTGGGGCTTTTTACTATTGAAGTCTAATATTAGTTAAGCTCTAGAAACCCTTGATTGTAGCAGATTTCTTGTAAAGCTGAAATACAATGTGCCATCCAATAATAACTATTAGCATAGGCAATACCCATGAAAATTCAGCAGGTATGCCAAGTGCAGTGGGAGCTGTTACATGATGCTGATTATGCATAGTCCAAACTAAAGGTACAGACATATAAGTATTGTGCTTTGATCTTAATCCAGCTAATGCCAACAAGTTTGCATCAGGAGCATCACCGTTTTTTATGGCGTTTATAATTTTTTGCTGAGCAGGCCATATTCTGAACCAAACATTAAATGCCATAATTGTTCCGAACATGGCACCTAAATGAATGTTAACTGCCCTGTATTCGAAACCACCCAATGTTTGCATTGCATAAACGTAAGCAGTAATAAGTAGAAAACTCACAATTGTAACTGCTCTAACATTTGATGCTAATGGGCTTTTATATAGAGCGTCGTAGGCAAATACAGCTACAAACGTAAATAGTAAAAGAAAATGTATAAACATATTTGCAGACTCACCAGTCACATCATTCGAAGTAAAATCTGCTGGCATCATACCTCCAGCCCAATATATAACGTAAAGTAGCACTATACCAGTACCCCAAGTCCAGGCCGCACCCATTCTAAAAAAATATAACGTCCTAGGCATTAGTTCTGGGACAACCTTTTTCTTTGTATCTGCATCCATTGTTGGAGCAAAAGCGGTATTCACAAAATTAAAAAAATACAGTAAGCCGATCCACATTATCCCAGCTACTACATGTAACCATTTAAAAATTGGATGAATTAGTTCCATGTTTCTCCTCTTTTCATTTTTAAGTCAATTTATTTGTTAAATAATGTAATATTAAAATATAAAATCAATTTATATACGTACAAAGTTATCCTTCCCTCAAATTATAAGCGGTACTAACGCGATCAATTGCAACCATAAAAGAGGCAATACGCATTGGGACATTTTTATTTTGTTTTACAGAATATACTTCATTAAAAGCTGCGACCATTTTTTGCTCTAGCTTTTGATTGATCTCATCTTCAGGCCATTTAAATTGCTGTAAGTTTTGTACCCATTCAAAATAGGAAACTGTGACGCCTCCTGCGTTAGTTAGAATATCTGGGATAATAGCTATCTTCTTTTTCCATAACTTATCAGCTGCCTCACCAGTGACAGGACCGTTTGCAGCTTCAATTATAATTTTACAATTTAACGAATCTACGTTATCTTCATTAATAGCACTACCTAACGCAGCTGGAATTAAAAAATCACACTCTAAAGCCAACAGCTCTTCGTTTGTGATCTTTTTACCATACTGATAACCATCTATAGTTCTGTGCTCATAATTATAATCAAAAAGCTCCTCTACATCAAAACCATCTGGAGCATAGAGACCTCCGCTGATATCACTCACACCAATGATTTTACAACCATATTCATGTAAAAATTTTGCAGCATATGAACCAACATTACCAAAGCCCTGGACTACTACTTTCGCACCTTTTAGATCAATATTCCATTTTTCAGCAGCTTCACGAGTGATTATAGCAGTACCTCTGCCTGTGGCGGCTTCTCTACCCTCTGACCCACCTAGCTCAAGTGGCTTCCCAGTAACAATTCCAGGTGTATAACCATGTGTTTGACTGTATTCGTCCATGAACCAACTCATCACCTGTGCATTTGTATTTACATCAGGAGCTGGTATATCTATATTGACGCCAATGATTGGATCAATGGCTCTAAAAAATTTCCTGGAAATTCTTTCCAACTCTACTTTACTATAATCACTTGGCTTGATTCCAATCCCACCTTTTCCACCGCCATAAGGAATGTCAACCAAAGCAGTTTTCCAAGTCATTAGCGTAGCTAATGATCTAACTTCATCAATATCAACATGATGATGATATCTAATTCCCCCTTTGAAAGGACCTCGAGTATTATTGTGCTGAACTCGGTAACCTACTACACTATCAATTTCCCCATTATCTCTACGAAATGAAATCTCTACTTTGAGTTCTCTATCTGGTATCTCTAAAGCTCTAGCAATATTAGACTTAAGACCTAATTTTTCTACTGCACTTTTATAAGCAGCTTCAGTTGGATTTGAGCTTGATGACATATTTTATTCCTTAATTGATTTTCAAAGTTAATTAAATAATACCTATTAAACTCGCTTTTTGATATTTACTTCACAATTAGGATTGGCACATCACATTCATTCATAACTGATAGAGGGATACTTCCCTTTAAAAACCTTTTAATTGGGCTCATGTCTGATGCTTTCATCACAATTATCTTATTTTTATCCGCTTTTTTAATAATCTGCTCGACTATTTCACCCTGTTTTTCCTCATGAGAGTATTGGACTCCAGATCTGCGAATGAACTTGATAATTTTACTAAAATAATTTGAACCTTTTTTTTGAGATTTATCTTTATCAAATACTGTAAAAATATCAATGCCAACATTTAAGGCCAGAGCTACCCTAATTGCATACTTAGCAACTTTCAGCATTCCATCTTTATAATCTAGCGGCAAAAGAATTTTATCAAATTTCTGGTCTTCATAATCGTTCACAATTAATAAAGAGCTGTTTATGTACTGCAGCAGATCATGAGACATATTCCTCTTCCTACTTTTACCAAGTATGGTTACATCATATTCTCCAAACTGAACTTCTTCCCTAAGCTCTGCTATTATGTCCCCATTGCGGAGAATCAAGTTAACATCTTCACATGCCGTGCCTGATAAATACACCATTTTTCTGCCTTCACCATCATCAATTAACCTGTTTTTGGGAAACCCAGTCTCCGTCTGTTTTGTATCTATTAGTTTATTTTGCGATAAATAGTTAAACGCCCATTCTAAAACATCTACCCCAGGTGCATCGAAATCCCACGACTCTAATTGATCTTGAGCAAGTTCTACTAGTTGCGAACTAAATTCACTTATTTTTTCACCAACATCTATTATTGTAGTTTTAGCATTGAATGCTTGAGCAACTTTCATACCTAACTTAAGCGTAGGTTTAGAAAAATCTTTACTTCCAATTGCAATTAATATTTTCATAAATAGATCCTATTCAATTCAATTAATTAATGGCCAATAAACATTCACGTAAAATATAAGTAGTATTATCGATACAAATCCTACCCTAAATCCAATTTTTAAAAAATCGGAGGCCTTGACCATGCCACTAGAATAGACAATAGTACATGCGGG
This sequence comes from bacterium, assembly GCA_004321745.1. Taxonomy (GTDB): domain Bacteria; phylum Fidelibacterota; class Marinisomatia; order Marinisomatales; family UBA1611; genus TMED80. The sequence continues at coordinate 77,845 of SGYO01000002.1, forward strand.
AGCCGCAACAGCGGTAAAATAACTGAATGCAGAGGACATAGCAGTTAATAAACCAACATCAAGCATTTCGGGAACCAAATTCAATGTGACAGGACCTAAAACAGCTACTGTGGCTGAGCTCGATAATACATTTGACATTACTGTTGTCATAAAAATAACTAATAAATCACTAACAAATGGAACAGAAGAAATAACATCTCCAAAGCCATACAAAATTTTATCTGATATCCACGTTGCAGCACCTGTCAACCGAATGCTAGTCCCCAAAGAAATTGTAGAACCAAAAAGAATTATAACACCCCAGTGTGTATTTCTATTTAGATCACTCCACTTCACAAATCCGCCGATGAGATAAATGAAAACACCTGATAAGGCAACAGTGCCCAGACCAAATTTCTCGCTAAGAAACACCCAACCTAGTACGATAAGAAAAAATATCAAAACAGTGAGTGTATTTCTACCTGTCATACTTTTAGATCTTGCAACCTTGATTACCAACTTTCTAATACTGCTATCAAGAATCTTATATTCTGGTTTAAACGTTCTGTTAATTACCCAATTTACTATTGGTATTTGGAACAATATGAATGGATAAGTTCTTACCATCCACTCAAAATAGGAGATTGATATATCAGATTGATTAAGATAGTTGATCATGATCACATTTCTTCCACCCCCTGATGGCGTACCAATAGAGCCAATTAAGCATCCATATGCTATAGAAAATAAAATAGTAGCAGATAAGCCTTTTATTTGTGATAGGTCTGAAGATGTGAAACGAATTAACGACATACCAATTGGTAACATTATCGCAGCTACAGTATGTTCGCCAATAAAGGAAGATAACAATGCTGATATTGATAAAAACCCTAGAGCTATGTTCGATGTCTTATTACCCGTAATTTTTAAAATACCTAATGCAATTCTTGAGTCCCACCCTTGCCTTATGATTACAACTGCAAGCATGAGCGAACCCATAATGAAAAAAACAGCATCACTCATAAACGATTTTGCAATGCCATCAACCGAATCTACATTAGAATATATTTGAGATATTATGATAAAAATTGCTACCGCAGGTAAAGGTATTGGCTCTTTAATAATTAATACCAAAGCTACTACTAAGATAATTATAGCAATTTTTCCTTCATTAGGCAAACCTTCAGGTGAAGGAATATTTAATAAACAGACTCCTAAAATTATCGAGAAAAAAAACCATTTTTTTTGCGTAGCCCAAAAAAGAAAATTGCTTAATGAAATATTAGAAAAACCTAACAAAGAATACTCGAAATTGACTTAAAAAGAATTAATAATGAATGAGTATTAATATTAAGCGTTATTGATGTATTATTAATTATAAAAAATATTTTAAGGTTATTACGTATATCAAATATATTTATACTACTATTTACTTAACAATTAATAATATAATTATGTACACTATTCCTTTGTTTCCACTAAATATGGTCGTCCTTCCTTTTGAACAAGTTCCCTTGCATATTTTTGAGCCACGCTACAAAAAAATGATTGATGAGTCTTTAAAAAATAATACACCATTTGGGATTGTATCAAAAAATAATGGCTCAGTTGATAGTATTGGCTGTTCGCTAAAAGTAACAAAAATTATCAACCACTATAAAAGCGGTGAATATGATTTGATAGCTACCGGTGATAAGTGTTTCCAAGTAATTGAAAGATCAAAAGTCAACGGTCTTTGGGTCGGAAATATCGAGTATATGAAAACGCCAGAAATTGAAGACAAAAATATTTTAAAGTCCGTACAAAATAAATATCTTGAATTACTTATTAAACTAAAGAATGAAAAAAATTTTGAATTTCTTATGGATAAAGATATATCTTTTCAATTTTTAACAGGAATATCACTCCCAATTGATATAAAAAGAAGTATTCTTATGCTTGATAATGAAACCAAGCGCTTAGTTTATATAAACGACTTGTTTCAGAAAATATTGTCACAGAAAATACAAAACACTGAAAATAATTTTCCAGAGGCTTAGTTAATTTTCATCAAGTTTTTCTATTCTTCTTTGATGTCGACCAGATTCAAAATCAGTAGACAGCCATAACTCAATAATCTTATACATTTTCTTCTTAGACATAAACCTAGCACCTAAGGATAAAATATTTGCGTTATTATGTTGTCTTGATAACTTAATAATTTCATCTGGACCATTGTAAAACACCGCAGCTCTTACCCCTTTGACTCTATTTGCGGCCATTGCTTCTCCCTGCCCAGAACCGCCAAGTATTATTCCTTTACTTTCAGGGTCATTTGATACTGCATTTGCGCAAGGAAAAATAAAATCTGGATAGTCATCAAGCGCATCATATTCGTATGCTCCATGATCGATCACTTCATAGTTTAAATCAGATAAATACAATTTAACTTTTTCTTTTAGCTCTAAACCAGCATGATCAGTTGCTAGATGAATTTTCATAACAAATTTCTTAAAGCCTCATTAATTTTTTCTATAACTTTTTCTGGGGTAAAACCAAATTCCTCAGCTAAATCTGATGCTGGTGCTGAACTTCCGAAATGATTGAGACCAATTGATATACCGTTATTTCCTATATACTTTTCCCAGCCATGAGTAATACCAGCCTCAATAGATACTTTTAAATTCCCTCTAATTGGTATCAACTCTGCTTTGTAGTCATCGGATTGCTTTTCATACAACTCCCAACATGGCATACTAACGACGCGGACTCTCTTATTGTTTAATTTTTTTGCTACCTCTATTGCTAGGCTAACCTCAGAACCGGTAGCTAAAATTACTATTTCAGGCAAACCATCACCTTCAAAAACTGTATACGCACCTCTAGATACATATGCATCAATCTGCTTTTGATCTTTTTCTAATACAGGGACACCTTGCCTAGTAAGAAGTAATGCTGATGGTGAATTTTTATTTTTCAATGCAAGCTTAATGCACGAAGCAGTTTCCTTTGCATCAGCTGGCCTGTAAACATTAAAGTTTGGTATAGCTCGAAGACTCATCGCTTGCTCCACAGGCTGGTGCGTAGGTCCATCCTCACCGACATAAAACGAATCATGTGTAAACTCATGAATCACCCTAATATTCTGAATTGCTGCCAGTCTCAAGGCTGGCCTTTCATAATCAGCAAAAACTAAAAAGGTACCGCCAAACGGAATAACACCTCCATGTAATGCCATTCCATTCATCATAGCAGCCATAGGGAATTCTCTTACACCAAAAGGGATATTTCTACCTGAATGGTTATCTTTCGTGAAATCACCAAACTTCTTCGCAAAGTTTCCAGTGTAATTTGATGGCTCTAAATCTGCAGAACCACCAACTAATTGAGGTAGAGAATCAGCTATTGAATCTAGAACGGCTCCAAAGGCTTTTCTTGTAGCAAGTGTTTCACCTGAATCAAAATCTGGCATCTTAAGACCTGAAACCATTTTTTCACCAATGGTATTTTCGATAATATTCTTAAAATTTGAATCCTTAGATAGTTGACCAAAGCGTACGCTCCATTTTTCAGCTTCTTTGGTTAGATCAGCGTACCTGGCTCGAAAATGTTCAATAACCTCAGCAGGCACGTAAAATTTTTTATCAGGCAAACCCAATTTCTCTTTTGTAAGATCTATTTCATCTTGAGGCAAAGGTGCACCATGTGTATTGTGATCTTTTTCCATGTTAGCCGAGCCTTTAGCCATTATAGTATTACCTATAATTATACTTGGCTTATCCATTACTTTAGCAGTCTCTATTGCAAAATGCATTGCGCTATGATCATGGCCATCAATTGTTTGCACGTTCCAACCTAACCCATCAAAAACAGTAGCATAATCAACAGAATCTGACCTTGAAACAGTTCCTGATATTTGAGCATCGTTTGCATCATAATAGACTACAAGTTTTTTTAATCCCAAATGCCCAGCAATAGCTGCAGCACCCAGCGCTACAGGCTCCTGAAGATCCCCATCTGTGGCAAGAACGTAAGTGTAATGGTCTACTACTTTTTGCTCTACATCATCTGATTTTGTAATATCTGCAAGATAAGCTTCAGCAAAGGCCATACCCACACCCATTGCAAAGCCCTGTCCAAGAGGACCAGTTGTACATTCGACGCCTTTTATTTCCACTTCAGGGTGCCCAGGCGTTTGACTACCTAACTGTCTGAACTTTTTTAAATCATATATTTTCATCCAGCCAAGCATATGTAAAATACCATATTGTAACATTGACATGTGCCCGCCTGAGAGAATGAATCGATCACGATCAAACCACGAAGGGTCCTTGGGGTTAAACTTTATATAATCTTTAAATAACAAGTAAATGAAATCAGCAGAACTCATAGCTCCACCAGGATGACCACTATTTGCTTTTCTTACTCCATCCATCACCAATCCTTTTAATACAGCTATGCTAAACTGGTCTTTATCCGTTGTGGACCAATATTCGAAAGAGTCTAAATCTTTATAACTGTGCATTATATTAGAATTGAAATGTACTTATTTTTAATTAATTTGAAGGCTCATCGTAAATATTATCTAAATTAATATCAACGTCTTTTTTCTTTTTTTCATCAACTTTAAACATTTCCTCTGATGCTAGGCTCATAGAGTTAGCGATGAAAGCGTCAGGTAATGATTGAATACGAATGTTATAATTATTTACACTTTCATTATAAAGTTCACGTCTATCAGCAATATCATTTTCTAGCCCACTTATTCTTTCTTGGAGTTTAAGAAAATTATCATTGGATTTTAATTCAGGGTAGGCCTCTGAAAGAGCAAAAATAGACTTTAAAGCACTAGACATTTCGCTGTCTGCATCTGCTTTCTCAGAAACGCTACTGGCGCCTAAATAGAAGGACCTGGCTTCCATAATACTATCAAACATTTTCTTTTCATGCTTTACAAATGACTTTAACACTTTAACCAATTTTGGAATTTCATCAGACCTTTGCATTAATAGAACATCAATATTAGCCCATGATTTTTTTATATTTTCCTTAACCTGAATTAAACCATTATAAACTGTAAGAAACCAAGAAATAAGACTAATAAGAATTAGAACCAGAATAAATATGATTACATAGCTCATAGGTTATACTTTATATTCAAATTGATACAGTAGATTTTGCATTGGCATAGAAATCTTTAATTACTTTTTGAGGATTCTCAGACCCAAAAACTTCTGATCCAGCCACCAAAATATCTCCACCAGCAGAAATAACCTCGTTAGCATTATGAAGTTTTATACCACCATCAACTTGAATTTGAACTCGTTCCAAGCAATTATCTTTTAAATATTTTTTAATTTCCATAATTCTAGCCGTTGAGCCTTCAATGTATCCTTGCCCGCCGAACCCTGGCTCGACGCTCATTACAAGCACTAAATCAACTTTATCCAAATAAGGTTTTATTTCACTAAAAGGTGTAGATGGCTTTAATGAAATTCCAACCATTTTACCTGTGCCACGAATCAAATCAATCACCTCATCTGGATTATCAGTAGCTTCAATATGAAATGTAATATTGTCCGCACCTGCCCTTGCAAAAGGCTCAACTAAATTTTCGGGATTTATCACCATCATGTGGACATCAATAAATTTTTCAGTATTTTTTCTTAAAGACTTGACCACAGGGGGACCGATAGTAAGATTTGGTACAAATTGATTGTCCATTACATCTACATGAATCCAATCAGCACCACCTTCATCACAGATGTTCAGTGCACCTTTAAGATCAGAGAAATCAGCAGACAGTATAGATGGGGCAAGTTTGAATTCTGAAAGCATATATTGTATGACAAATTAACAATATTTTTTCAAGAGATGCATATCATTACGTTTAAATATATGTAAATGATATGTCCTTTTTCATATCGGGGTGCAAACTTTTATGAACTGGGCATGCCAATGCGGCTTTTTCAAGGCGTATTCTATCTTTTTGTGCTAGGTATTTACTCATTTTAATTTCAATGACGATATCGCTAATTGTTCTGGGATTTGCACCCATAATCTTTTTCACATTAGCGCTAGTTTTTGAAACATCTATATTATTTTTTTCTGCTGCAATAGCTATAATTGTTATCATGCACGATGCTAGAGCTGTCGCAACTAAGTCAGTCGGTGAAAATGCTTCACCCCTGCCATTATTATCAATTGGGGCGTCAGTTAGAATAACCTGACCAGAAGCAGTGTGTGTTGCTTCAGTCCTTAAGTTGTTTTTATATAAAATTGTAGATGTACTCATGAACTTACTTACAGACCTCCTTAAAAATACGTTTAAAATTATTACCTAAAATTTTTCTTACTTCTCTAATTGTATAACCATGCTCAATTAATTTTTTGGTCAAAAATGGTAATTTGGTGACATTCTCTAAACCAGTTGGCATAATTTCAACACCATCATAATCTGAACCTATACCAACATAATCAATTCCAACTAAATCCACTACATATTTTATGTGTTTAACTACATCATTTATGCTGGGAGCAATTCTTGCTTTTTCATGTTTCAACAACTTCATCTCTTCATACCAATATTCATTTGAAAGAGTGTCATACTTACTTGCAAGCATATCTAATTCGGTATCATACATCATATTTACTATGTTTGCTTTCTCAGAAAATGTACTGTCAATGTAGCCAGGATAAAAATTTATAAACACAGCACCACCTGATTTGGCTATTGCTTTAATTTGAGCATCTTTGAGATTTCTGTAGTGAGGACAAAGTTTATGAACAGATGAGTGTGATGCAATGATAGGATCATTTGTAGTATTAACAACGTCCCAGAAAGCTTGTTCTCCAATATGCGAGACATCAACAATCACACCAATCTCATTACAACGCCTAACTACTTGCCTGCCGAAATCAGTAAGCCCAACAAATGGTAATGACTCTCCTTTTGTATACTCATCTTTTGCTGAGGAGGCTAATTTATTTGAATTGTTCCATGTAAGTCCTAAATACCTCATCCCATTTTCATATAATATATCTAATTTTTCTATATCTTCACCAATCACGTGCCCGCCCTCTACACCGATAACACATGACATTTTGTTTTTCCTATTATTATACATTACATCTTGATAAGATTTTGCAATATTCCACTGATCTGGAACTCTCGTCACTAAAAAATTAAGTTTATTAATCATATCATTTGCGTCTTGAAAAAACCTTTTCTGATCATCAAAAGGGCTGACCCAAATAGAAAACACCTGAAGATCAACGCCCCCCTGCTTAAATTTTTCTATATCAGAATGCGATTCTGGGTGGTAGGAGAGAATGTCTTCGCCTTCCATAGCTCTTAATAAAATGTCATTGTGCGCATCAGCTACAAACGCCTCCCTATGAATGTCGTATGTAGATTTTTCACAACTTGAAAACAAAAAGAGAGAAGATACTAATATAAAGATAGTTGAACTGAATTTAATCCCACTCAAAACCAGTCACCTGATTGCTGTATGAATCTATTTCTATAATGTTATAATCTTGGATTTTATCAACAAAATAATATAAAAATTTTGTAGAATCATTTTCGCTACGCCAAACCGAGTCTGGCAGACCTATATTATCTAAAACAACATTTTCACTTGGCTTATCCCTTAAAAATTCCCATATCTCATAATCTGTCATTAAGCCTAGACTGAACATTGTTTTTTCGACTAGATCAGGTCTACTACTTTTTGTTGGCGGGAGTGAATATAATTTCGGTGATTTAACTTCCGATGCACATGAAAAAAATAATGTTATTAGAGCTAATATTATAATATGCACCCTGAAAAATAAGATATCTGAATTCCATGATACAAGTGAACTAATTTTAATATTTTGTTTTAACTTCCTACCAAGCTAAGCTCAAGTTTTACTATGGGAAATACAAAAGAAAAAAATAGATTTTATTTTAATAAAAAATTTCTTTCCTCCCCTGAAGGGAGATCAGTTAGAATTCTTTCTGAATATTATGGACCGCTAAGAAATATTAAGGAGAATAAAATTTTTGATACCATTGTATTTTTTGGTTCTGCAAGAATTAAATCCGAAAAAGAGGCTAAGACAATATTTGATAGCGTCAGCAGCTCTGCTACACAACAAGAGATTAATAGAGCTAAAAAAGATGTTGATATGAGCAGGTATTATGAAGATGCTCGCAGACTAGCTAAAAAATTCACAGAATGGAGTAAAGGGCTTAATAGCAAAAAATCTCGCTACATTATAACATCTGGTGGCGGAGGTGGAATAATGGAAGCAGCAAACAGGGGGGCAAAAGAAGCAGATGGAATTTCCGTTGGATTAACCATATCACTTCCTTTTGAACAAACTAGTAACGAGTACATTACGAATGGGTTAGATCTAAAATTTCATTATTTCTTTATGAGGAAGTTTTGGTTTATTTACTTAGCTAAAGCATTAGTAGTATGGCCTGGCGGGTTCGGTACATTAGATGAAGTGATGGAGCTTTTAACATTGATCCAAACTGAAAAAATTAAAAAAAAGTTACCTATCGTTCTTTACGGATCTGAATTTTGGAATAATGTAGTTAATTGGGACTACCTGGTTGAATGTGGTACCATTTCACAATCTGATTTAGATCTGTTCTATATTACAGATGACATAGATGATGCGTTTCAATTCATTGTGCAATACATTGAAGACAATAAACTAAAAGGTCCTAATTTTTAACATGCAAAAAATTTTAGTCTTAGTTTTTATACCAATTTTTCTATTCGGCCAATTAAAACCTGTTGAAAACCTTCAAAAAAATGCCCCTAGAGTTTGGACTTTAACTAATGCAATGATCCATACTTCTCCTGGCGATTTTATCAAAAGCGGGTCTATCGTCATTAGAAATGGCAAAATAGAAGCAGTAGGCAGATACATCAAGTCGCCAAAAGATTCTTACGAAATAGATATGCAAAGAGCCCACATATATGCAGGTTTTCTTGAAACATGGCTTGAAACAAAATCGTATGATTCAAAATCAAAAAGTAAAAGAAAGCATTGGGACTCAAAAGTAAGACCCGATTACAGAGCTGTTGATAACATAGAAGTAAAGGATAAAGCATTAAAAGAGCTTCGAAGCTTAGGATTTACAACAGCTCACATCGCACCAGATCAAGGTATTTTCAGAGGACAAACAGGTGTAATAAGCTTGTCAGATCAATTGAATTCAATTAATTCCTCAGTTGCACAAGCTATAGATTTTAAATACCGGGCCAAAAAAAACAGAGAATACCCTAGATCTTTATTAGGGGTCATTGCTCATATTAGACAGACGTTTTATGACTCTGATTGGTATTTAAAGGCTCAAGAGATTGTACAGGAATATCCATCTGAGAACGAGCCCATATCTTCGAACTCATCTTTAGAAAGTCTTGGCCTGTCTAGAGCCTTAAACAAACCATTTGTTTTTATTTCATCAAATGAAAACTCTTCATCTAGAGCAATTAATATCGTAAAGGAGTTCAACCTTTCACCTTGGATTTTAGGCAGCGGATATGAATACAGGGTTCTTGATTATTTTGATGAAGTAAAACCTTTTTTCATCATGCCGATCAACTTTCCAGCAAAGCCAAATATCACAAAACCAATGAGCGATCTACAATTTTCTACTAGGGAATTAAAGCATTGGGATATGGCTCCTGACAATTTATTTTATCTTACAAATTCAGAATTTGACTTTTCAATTACTAGTCATGGCCTCAAGAAAAAAAATGATTTTCGCAAAAATCTTCAAAGAATCATTGAAAGAGGCTTAAATAAAGATATCGTTTTAGCAGCGCTGACAACCCAACCTGCTGAAGCACTAGGACTAGAAGAATCTTTCGGGAAAATAGCTAAAGGGTATAATGCAAACTTGGTTGTAGTTGATGGAGATTATTTTGATCATAAATCTAAAGTAGTTAGTGTTTGGATTGATGGAGAAGAAATATTTATTTCATCAAAAAAAGGCCCATCTTTTTTAGGAACATGGTCTCTTAAATACAAAGGGACTGCTTATGACTTAGAAATTAAAGACCTTCTTAAAGGTCAAACCAGCATTGCTACTAATAAAATTTACAGCGGTACAATTAGCTATCAAGGTAGGAAAACTGATTTATACAACATAGATATCTATGAATCTTCAATTTCTTTTTCAGTCGATGGCGCTAGCCTCGATCAAAAAGGTACATTAACGTTTAACGGAGATTTGACTGACTCACAAATCATTGGGACTGGAAAAGGTTTATCTCAAGAATCATCACCCTTCCAAGCAGACAGAAAGAATAAGGATGTAGAAAAAGATTCTAATTTAGAACCTGCAAGTAAGTTATCTGTATTTAAACCTGAAGGTACTTATGGTCTCATAAAAAAACACCAAAAACCTAATGCAATACTAATTAATGATGCTACACTTTGGACATGCGGACCAAAGGGCACTTTAGCTGAATGGGATATATTATTTGTTGATGGAAAAATTGAACAAGTTGCTCCTGACATAACAGTGCCACAAGGAAGTGCAATCCTAATAGAAGGAGCAGGAAAACATGTAACCCCAGGTCTAATTGATTGCCATAGCCATTCTGCTGCAAGTAGTATAAATGAAGGCACTCAATATATTACATCCGAAGTAAGAATGAGAGACGTTTTAGACCCAACAGATATAAATATTTATAGGCAACTTGGCGGCGGGTTAACTACTGCAAATGTTTTACATGGCTCAGCGAACCCAATAGGAGGACAAAATGCAGTTATTAAACTTCGCTGGGGCAGCAACACAAACCAACTTTTGTTTAAAAATGCACCAGAGGGAATAAAGTTTGCTTTAGGCGAAAATGTAAAACAGGCTAATTGGGGTGGTACAAACCGGTACCCACAAACTCGTATGGGTGTAGAGCAAGTAATGAGGGATGCTTTTAGAGCAGCTCTTGATTACAAACATGCAAATGATAACTATATGCGTAATGCAAAATATCAAAGAACAAAAATACCCCCTAGAAGAGACCTAGAGCTTGACGCAATTGTTGAAATACTTGAAGGTGAGAGATTAGTTCATTGTCATTCATATCGTCAAGATGAAATAATAATGCTCACTAGAGTAGCAGAGGATTTTGGCTTTAAAATTGCAACCTTCCAACATGTTCTTGAAGGGTATAAAGTTGCAGATCGGCTCGCTGAACATGGTGCTGGCGCTTCAACTTTTTCTGATTGGTGGCAATACAAATATGAAGTAATCGATGCAATACCATATAATGGTAGTATGATGGTAAAAAGCAATGTTCTAGTATCTTTTAATTCTGATGACGATGAACTTGCGAGAAGATTAAATACCGAGGCCGCTAAAGCTATTCAGTATGGTAATCTAGATCCTAACGAAGCTTTAAAGTTGGTAACTATAAATCCAGCAAAGCAATTAAAAATTGATAAATACGTTGGTTCTTTGGAACCCAAAAAGGATGCTGATTTTGTTATCTGGGATGGTGAACCACTATCTATATATAGTAAAGTTGAAGAAACATGGATCGATGGCATTAGATATTATTCTCAGAAGGATAATAAGTTACTTGAAGAAAGGGACGCAGAGCTAAGGAGCAATATCATTCAAAAAATATTATCGACGAAAGGCCCAAGTACCTTTAGTAGTAGCAAGAAATCATCATCAATGCACAGTGGTCATAAATGCGACATTTTAGATAATACAGGTGTTTATGATGATTAAAATAATATTCACCTTTTTCCTATTTAGTCTTGGGGTTTCAAATGATCAAATTCCTGGAGAAGAGCAAAAAAGACCAATTATATTAAAAGGAGGTATTCTACATACAGTATCTACAGATGTTTTTGAAGGATACGATATACTTTTTTCAAAAGGTAAAATTGTTAGAATAGAAAAAAATATAATGGCGTCTCCAGAAACAGATGTATACGATGTTTTTGGTAAACACATAATTCCAGGTTACATCGCGCCAATTACTAGAATCGGATTAGTAGAGATTGGCTTAGTAAAACAGACTAGAGACTTTGCTGAAAGAGGATCGTTCAATCCCAATGTAAAGGCAAATGTAAGCTACAATCCTGATTCTGACCTTATACCTATCACACGTTCAAACGGAGTCTTAGTTGTAAACTCAGTTCCTGCTGGAGGTCGCATATCTGGCCAATCATCTGTAATGATGCTTGATGGATGGACATGGGAACGAGCTACATTAAAACATCCATCTGGACTACACATTAACTGGCCTTCAATGAGGATAAATTATGGAGCAAATGTAAAAAAATCTGAAAAACAACAAAAAGAAGAAATTCAAAAATCAATTAGAGATCTTGACCACATGGTCCGTGATGTTAGAGCATACTTTCAACGTATAAAACAAAGAAGCCGTATCGCAGGCGAAAGACAAAAGTCAGATCTTAGGTTAGAGTCAATGATACCATTTGTAGTAGAAAAAAAGAAAATCTTCATTCATGCAGATGAGGCAAGACAGATAAAATCAGCGGTTGAGTGGGCCAAAAAAAATGACCTTAAAATTATTATTGTAGGAGGTTCAGATAGTTGGCGACTAACAGATCTATTGGTTAAAAACAACATACCAGTAGTTATTGACCAGGTTGAAAAGATACCTACTCGCAGATTTGAGCCAATCCATTTGCCATACAAGTTACCTTTCCTGTTAAAGCAAGCAGGAGTACAGTTCTGTTTAAATACGATCATTGGTTACCCAAATGATGGCAATATACGGAATCTTCCGAATGAGGCTATGCGAGCCGCTGCTTATGGATTGGATAAATCTGAAGCATTACGTTCTATTACTTTAAGCACTGCCGAAATTTTAGGAGTTGATGATATGATCGGCTCATTAGATATTGGCAAAGATGCTACATTTTTCATTTCTGAAACACCACCAATGGAAATGAATCCAAAGATTCTTATGGCATTTATTCAAGGTAATGAGGTGGATCTCAACAACCATCAAAAAATGCTCTATAAAAAATATCAAGAGAAATATAGAAGACAAGGTCAGCTAAACCAATAATAAGCAAATTTCTGCAACGATTGTATGCCGTCCAACAATATAAATATTAAAAGTGTAGCTGTAATTGGAGCAGGGGTTATGGGTGCCCAATTAGCTGCACTTTTTGCAAACAAAGGCATTAGATCATATTTATACGATATCACAACTGATACTGCTACTTTAGGAAAAGATCGGTTAAAAATAATTAAACCACCACCTTTGGAGCAGCCTGAGAACATTGAACTAATTCAAGCCTGTGGCCTTGAAGAAGACATCCATAAAATTAAAAAAGTAGATTGGATCATCGAGGCAGTTCCAGAAAAAATTGAAACTAAAATTGAAGTATTTAATAAAATCTCTCCTTTTATACATAAAGGAGCAATACTATCATCAAACACATCTGGCATTACGTTAAATGAACTCATTAGAAATTTATCAGAAAACTTAAAAAGTAGATTTTTGATTACGCACTTTTTTAATCCACCACGGTACATGAAGCTTTTGGAGATTGTAAAAAATGAGCAAACTTCATTGGAAGTATATAACTCATTAACAAGTTTTTGCAGTTCAAGGTTAACTAAAGGAATAGTACCAGCTAAAGACAGTCCAAACTTTATCGGTAATAGAGTAGGAATATTCAGTTTAATGTCAGCAATTAAATTAAGTATCGTTAAAAATATTAAAATTGAGGAAGTAGATTTTTTAACAGGGGCTATATGCGGTAGGCCAAAAAGCGCAACATTTAGAACGGCAGATATTATTGGGTTAGATACACTAGAAAGTGTAGCTATGACCACATTTGACAAATCAAAAGATGATGAGTCGATTGAGGTGTTCAAACCTCCAAGCATAATAAAAATACTAATAAAGAATAATTACTTAGGGCAAAAATCAAGCTCAGGTTTTTACAGAAAAAATGATAATGGGGAAATACAAGTTTTTAATCCTGAAAAAAATGAATATCAGCATATTCAAAAACTAGATCTTGGAATGAATCAAAACATTATTGATAATGAGAATATAAGTGATAGACTAAATGCCATAATGAACTTGGATAATAAATATGGCGATTTTCTATGGCACTCTATTTCAGACATGCTTTTATACTGTGCAAATCGAGTTCCTGAAATAACATGTGAACCAATCAATATAGATAATGCAATGAAATGGGGTTTTGGCTGGCAATTTGGCCCATTTGAATTATGGCAAATGCTGGGTTTAGATAAAACTGTAATAAGAATGCAAGAAGATAAAAAAAATATCCCAAATTGGATTAGAGATAAAGTCCTAAAAAAAGAATTAACATTCTTTTAAAAAGATTCAAAAATACAGAATTATAATCTGGGTATTCTTTTTAAACTACTTTCCCGAAATAATTCAGAATCAACATCCGTATTAATCGATATATAATCAATGTAAATTTCTGTTTTATGATTTTTTTGGATGTCTTGGACCAAAATTTTTGAAACTAGTTCATAACTCTTCACCATTTTATATGAATATATTTTTACTTTTTTCAATTCATCATTTTTGCCAAATGATTGTTCTTTGAGAATGGTAAGATTTTTTTTTGAAACCCATAGAGTATGTTTGCTATAAGCACTTTTCAACTCTGGCTTTGATATAACATTTAAAATATAACAATCGATACCATTAAATAGCTCATCATTTAAACGGTCATAATCATTATCAGAGAGCGCCCTGCTATTTAAATCTTCATAGCTCAGATCTGAACCCATAAATGAATCATTCATCCTGTTTGAATTTATTCTGCGAATTTTATTAAAGGCAGGCAGCCACATTCGTATTTCATTATCTTTGTCTTCATATTCTTTTCTTAAGAAAGATATGCCTCTATCTGCCTTCGGTTTTAAAACCCATATGATCTGATTCTTGCCAATGTTATTTGATTTCGATAGTAATATATTTTCACGGGATTTATTTTTTGAATTTGTTAGCACCATGGAAATTCTACTAAATACACTTTGTGGCCTTTCCTTATTATCAAGTTTTTGTGCTATATCAAGACCAGATTGTGAAAAAGAAATCGTTACGCTACAAAAAAGTGGAACAAACGTCCTCATAATATTTGTTTTTTTTTCAAAATTTCAGTTAAAGAAGCTAATAAAGTAAGTGTACCCATAGAAGTTGCAAACATTGCAAAAACCATTAATCCCCCGACAAATTGTACAGGTATGAAATTAGAAAAAATTAACGCACCAAAAGACATATTTGAAGCTGAATCAAGTACTATTGGATAACCAACTTCATTGAATATTTCGGTTGAGTTTTTGTCTGATTTACCTTTAGAGCGATTAGCTTTAAAATGATATATATAATGAATAGAAAAATCAACGCCCACCCCAATGATAACAGATGATAATAAAGCAGTAACGTGACTTAAATAAATTCCTGAAAACCCCATTAATCCGAAGTTAATTATTATTGCAGAAAGCAATGGGATAATTGAAAGTATACCCCATGCTATACTTTTAAAAAATAAAGAGGTAATAAAACAGATACAGAACAAAGAAGCCACTAGACTTATAATAGAAGATTCTATAACTAAATAAATCAAATCTCTAATAACAACTCCCATTCCTGTAACAGACACACTATCAATTATCTCTAAATCATTTACGTGACTATGAATGTGTTCTACAAACGAAATTATTTGGTCAGTGCTCATCATACTACTTAAAGCTGTAATTAGACTAATATTATAATTATAATCTACTACGGAGTCTAAATCATCGCCATCCCCAGACATTGAATACATGGCAAGTAGATTACTGATTTTATTTCCATTTTTTGGAATGGTATTAAACTCAGGATTGTTATCCATTAAAGTAAAATGCATTTGCTTAACAGCATCAGCAATAGAATAAGTAGCATTTATAGATGGATTTTCTTTAAGTGCTTTTTGAAGCTGTTCAATTTCATATAATACGCCAGGATCTTTTACATCACCTTCAACCCGGACACGGAAATCCATAGTACCTGCCATCTGCTCATCAATGAAATCTATGCTTTTTCTAAATTCAGTTCCTTTTTTGAAAAAGTTGGCAATATTTACATCTACTTTTACAAACATTAACCCAGAAAAACCAAACAGAATGATAATGAGTCCAGTTTTTAATATTTTTAGAGGATTAGGTATTATAACTACTCCAATATTTCTTATTGTTTTTTCAAGGATACTTTCTTTTGATATAGAAATTGACTCAAGATTCCATTTCTTAAATGATATAGCTGCTGGTAAAAAAGTAACACTAAGTATAAAAGCATATAAAATGCCTATACTTAAACATACACCATATCCTAGTAACTGGTTTATTGGGGCAAAGTAGAGTGCTAGAAATGCAGCAATTGTAGTTATACTTGTTAAAAATATTGGCATTAATAACTTATCAATTGAGGCAGATATAGCCTGCCTAGTTACTTTTCCACTCCTCATTTCTTTAAAAAATCTTGTCACAAAATGAACTCCATCTGAATTAGCAATAGTGAGTAAAATAATTGGCATGGAAGAGTTTATTATGGTGAAATAAAAATATTTAGATCCTGTATAATAGGTTATCCAACCCATAACGCCCGCCATCACTATAAGTGACTGAATTATTATAGAGAATATCAAAAAAACACTAAATATATTTCTAATATTTAGAACAAGTACTCCACACATTAGTCCTAAACCAATAATAATTAAGGTGGAAATGTCTTTTTTGATCATTGTTGGCACAGACCCAGTTATATACGCTATGCCGCCATAATGAATATCATAATTTCTAGATAATAGACTATCGCCTACTTGCACTACCCTATGCCTTAATATATCATGAGGTACATTGGGTGAAGGTTGAATTATGATATTAAAATAATCTTCATATTTACTAACCATTCTATTTTTAATCGCAGAGTTAGCATTTACATAATTTGCAATATCTTCAATTGTATGTTCACTTAATTCTCTATTTTTTTGAAGGTCCTCAATTTCAAGAAATCCGTCATTACTAAAAATTTTAGGAATGTTAGAAATGCTAGTAACTTTTTCAACTTCTTTAATCTTTTCTAACTTTCTAGTAACGTCCCATAATTGAGAAAGCGCTTCTTTATTAAAAATATTTTCACCCTCATTACCAAAAGCAACAAAAATAGATTCTGTACTACCAAATTCATTTTGTACTGCATCCCAAGTCATTCTTGATTCCATTTTTGTTGGTAGCATTGCCATCATATTATCGTCTACTATTATAAAACGAAGACCAGAGCCAATGATAAACGTTAAAAAAATGGGGATAAAAATTGATTTCAGAGGATTATCTAGGACAATTTTTGAAATCCTAGATTCTTGATATTTACTACCCTCTGCTATCACCGATTATAATTCATTATATTGTAAATGTAAGCCATAATATCTTGAAAATTAACTAATGAATCTTCGTTATAATCTGCTGGTGGTGATTGAGGATAAAACCCGTAATGCATGTCCAAAGCATAAAATAAATCAAATACATCAATTTGGGAGTCAAAATTTATGTCCCCAACTGTATAATCTGGGAATGCTGTAGAGTCACCTCCAAAAAATTCAACAGAATACTTTTGTGCTCTTGCAATCATAATATTTACACCTGGATATTCATAATCCCATAAAGTATTACCAGCAGAATCAATCTCAAATATCTTTGCATCATCAGCTACAGATATTAATGTGTTACCATTTTGTAATCTAAAAGCTCCACTTTGAACATTTGAATGAAATCCTCCCGTGTACATCCACTCTATTTGATCTGGTCCGAAAGGGTCTGTATCATTAATGACATAATTTATACTATCTGTATCAAGAGGTGGTACTATTTCAAAAATAGCTGAAGTTAAATTTCCGTAATTATTATTGTATAATATCAAATTACCTGCACCAGGATATCCCTCTTTGATCCAGTTGATACCATGCTGACTTTCAAGTCTCTGGGATGAATTAGACCCTCGATCATAAGCTGCAGGATTTCCCCAACGGTACAAGAAGTCGCCTCCTTTCCCAGAATTACCACCTGTGTGACCTGATGCTTCTTCTGTTGTTGTGCTATGATCAATTATATATATCTCATTTTGGTGCCTAGAGCTAATTACAATCTGATCAAGTAGCGGATTATAGTCAATCGCATTAATATGCATCCAATCAGCATTACTTCCACCAGGACCTCCTCCACCTCCCACATCACCATAGTTAATATCCATTAACTCTGGATGCTCTGAAACAACGCCATACCCTGACAAACTCGGATCAGAATCTTGAATCAAATGATCCCATAGGTGCCACTCCCAAACAATATTAGCACCATTTGGAGGAACTATTTCAAGCTCTAAAATAGCCGTTGACCACATTTCACCTAAAGGATTATTGATAGAAACCCTACCCATTGCATAGGCCTCCGTAGCAGATTTTCTTTCCCATACTATTACTAGAACGTTCCCATTGGGAAGTGGCTGGACATCATGATGATGTTGATATGTTTCGTTAGATATCACGTACTGCCAAATCAGCGTCCCATCCCAAGATATATGGGCAATGCCTCCTCCAACACCGCCAGCACTCATGGTAGGGTTTTCAACTCTATATGGATATATAATAGAGCTATCCGCAAGAAGATAAGGCATACTAGCTGCACCTCTACTGTGCTCCCAAGTATGAATTACATCCATATTATTATTTAATAGATAGCTTATGCCTCCGGTAGCACCATTAGGCCCGCCACCTGTTGGGGAAAACAATGTATAGCCATTAAATACTTCAGCACTTAAAAATGATAATGTGATTATCAACTTTAATAAATACCTGAAGATCATCATATATATCCAATAACTTCTCAAAATAATTTAGGTGAGCATTTAAATACTCATTACATAACTATAAGTCTCTTAACGATTAAAATAGTTAAGTAAATTATGTACATAAGTTAATACAATTATGGTAATCGTTAATTTTCCTAAATCAACATTTCAAAGATGAACAGAAGACTAAAAGCATATAAAATTATCAGTAAGACATTCGGAGTTTGGCTGTCTACCATTTTTACTGGTTTATTGCTCACTTTGATGAAATTTCTTGTTTCATTTTTTTTATTTATGGACAAAATATTTATTAATGTTCCAAACAATTCAATTTTTAAAAAGCCAATAATAATCGTTGGAAATCCAAGGTCTGGCACCACTTTTTTGCAAAGGTATTTGATCAATAATGGACTAGGTACTGGGTCTCAGCTGTGGCAATTGATTTATCCCTCTATTTTACTACAAAAAATAATAAAACCATTTTTACCTCTGTTAGAAAAAATAAGTCCTGCTAGACACCATTCAACTGAAGCACATAAAACAAGCCTGACTTCTGTTGAGACTGATGATGTTAGTCTTTTATTTAGGCATTTTGATGGTTTTTTTTTGTATGGGTTTATTTTTGCTTTTGACGAGGAAGATTTATTTGAATTTTTTGACCCAATGTTTCGAGACACAAACGTTAGAGATTTTGAATGGTTTGAAAACATTTGGAAAAACAACTCATATGAACATAACGCCCCATATATTGGAAAGCTATTCTCGCTAAGTGCTAAACTGCCTGCATTTCAAAAAAAATTTCCTGATTCTAAAGTACTGTATATGATTAGAGACCCAATAGATGTTATACCTTCAGGATTAAGCTTAGTTACTGGAGTTCTTGACAAAAGGTTTGGCTTTTGGAACTTGGAAAAAAATATTCAATCTAGATATATAAAAAGACTTTACAATGCGCTTGTGACTTTATTAATTCGTTTTCATCATGATTGGGTCAATGACAATATTGATAAATCAAAAGTTTTGATTATTAAGTATGATAAAATGATGTCCAATTTTGAAATAATAATGAATGATATTTTTTCATTTCTAGATCACAATCCATCAAAAAAATTAATCAATGACATACAAAAGACTGCTGAAAAGCAAAAGATTTATAAGAGCAAGCACAAGTATGATCTTAAGAAATTTGGACTCTCAGAGAAAAAAATTAAAAAAGATTGTCTTCCAATTTATGAGACATTTTTAACATAATGACCGTATATAGAGCAAAGTTTTTTATAATAATATTTTTTCTATCAAACTTCATTATTTGTCAGAATGAAAAGTATATGAGTAATTATGAAAATCTTAATGAATGGGAAACAATTCAAGAAACCGATGTTAATTTAAAATGGACTAACCAAAATGGTTTTCCTATTGTAAAAGCTACAGCAAAGATGCCATTTCCTATAGATTCAATTTCTAAAATAATCGAAGATGTTAAAAACTATCCTAATGTGTTTAGAAGAGTTCATGAAGTTCAAATTCTTGATAAAAACATCATCCATATAATGATTGATATGCCATTTTTACTTTCTGATCGCGATTATGTAATTCAATATTCTAAAAATAAATCAAAAACCACATGGAAGTTCTCATTCAATGCTATAGATCATGGAAGTGCTCCTGCCACAGAAAAATATGTTAGATTAATAAATGCATTTGGTAAATGGGAATTAAGTCCAACAAATGAAAATGAAACATTGCTAGTTTATACATGGAATGGAGAACTTTTAGGAGATTTTCCTGAATTTGCTTTAAAAAGAGCATGGAAGACACAAGGGAATGAAATAATACACTGGATTAAAGATGAGCTTAAATAAAATAATAATGTTAATCCTTTTATTAAGTATCGCACATAGTCAATCTAAAAATGCATTTAACGGTTTTCTAGATTTTAATTATATATCACGAATCTCAGATGGATCAATAATTAATCTACCCTATAGATTATTTAGTTTAAGGATTGACCATGAAAATGAAGATATTTTGATAAAATCAAACTTGGTCATTGAACATAAAATAAGGGAAGAAACCCATTTTTTATCTAATGAATCTCCATCAGATTTTAATCTTGATTTAAGAGAACTTTATTTGCAATTATTTACTTCATGGGGGGAATTAAAAATTGGAAAAATCATTCATACCTGGGGTAATGTCGATGAAAATAGTCCTGTTGATATTGTTAGTCCATATGACTACTATTTTACTTTTGATTCAGGAATTGATAAAAAAATGGGGATTTTCTCATCTGCTATAGATATTTATGCTATTAATTATAAGCTTGGGTTTACTTTTTCTCCCATTCACAATACTCATAGGACCCCTCTAGAAAAAGATGATTTTCCAATAAAACTGCCAACATATCCTTATGAAAATGAATTTATGAAAATTAGTGGGAGCCCTATAGAATATGGTTTTTATGGCTTGAAGACACTAAGCAAAGGAGATATCTCTATTCATTATTTTAATGGATATGATCGACTGTTTAATCTGTCAGGTGTGAATGTATATGCGAATGGCCCTGATAAAAGTTTTTCAATCATAGATATAATATATAGTTACAGAAAAACAAAAATGCTTGGAGTAGGTACTAATCTTTTTGTCGGCAATGCAACATTTAGAGGAGATGCCGCATTTTTTAACACATCAGATGTGAATGGCGAAGATAAATTTCTTGAGAGAAAAAGCTCTTATCTGCCAACAATATATGACTCATTACATTATTCTTACCCTTTAAAAGAGGAAGTAAATTATTTCCAAGCAACATTACAGTTTGACATCGAATTACCCTTTGATATTCAATTTACAGGTCAATTTTTTACTTATGATACCTTAGATTATAAATCTGACAGTCTACCCCTTGATGAGGACATATCCATTCCAAACTTAGAAATCACAGCTGATGAATTGAACCCAAAAAATATTTTTACACCAGGATATGGGTCATCGATTGGAATTTTAACAAAAAAAGCAGCAATTATATCACTCCAAAAAAGCTTTTTAAATGATCAACTGAATTTTAAACTATCATCGCTCTTAGATATTGATAATAAGAACTATCACAATTCTATACCAGGAATTATACTCTCCCTAGAAACATCATACAGATTAAATGACAACCTTATTATTGACATTGGTTATACAAAAATAACAGGAGATAGTAATCATCCTCTAGGCGAGGATTATCGATTAAATATTATGGAAGATTTTTCACATTTCCGTACAAATTTAAAATATAACTTTTAGTGGATATTATGAAATGAGTATTCAAATAATAGGATCTGGATTTTATTTACCCCCATACATTGAAAACTCAAAAACTACTGGTCGAATCATTCGTAAAAATGAAGATTGGATCATTTCAAAAACTGGAGTAAAAGAAAGAAGAATTTCAAAAATCGACGTTGATAAGATGGGTGCAATAGCTGCCGAAAAAGCTTTAAATGGTAATGGCTCTCCTGATTTAATTATCAATGCCTCAGGAGTACCAAAGCAAACAATACCTGATACATCCGTCTTTTTTCAAAAAGAGCTTGGTCTAAAATCGATCCCCTGTTTCAGTATTCATGGTACATGCTTATCATTTCTAATAGCATTAAACAATGCAAGATCACTAATTAACACAAACGTATATGAAAGAATTTTGATTATCTCATCAGATCGAGGAAGTTTAGGTAGAAACCCCAAAGAACCTGAAAGTGCTGCACTATTAGGAGATGCTGCAGCAGCAATACTTGTTGAAAAAGGAAAATCAGATTCAAATAATTTTCATTACTGGAAAATGAATACGTGGTCTAATGATGCTGCATTGACTGAAGTTAGAGGTGGCGGTACATTCAAGCATCCACTCGACCCGAACACAAAAATTGAAGATAATTTGTTTACGATGGATGGACCAGCAGTATATAAATCCGCGAGAAAAAAGGCCTATAGAATGGTTTTAGAAACATTTAAGAACACCAAATTCAATAAAGAAGATATCGATTGGCTAATTCCACATCAAGCTTCCCTTAAAGCAATAAATGCATATAGTGAATATGGAAATTTTGATATGAATAAAATTATAAATATAGTGCCGACAACTGGAAATTGCGTAGCCGCTTCAATGCCTTTAGCATTAGCTACAGCAATACATGATGGAAGAATTCAAAGAGGAGACCTGTTATACTTTATTGGCACTGGAGCAGGTCTATCAATGGCTTGCGCTTTACTAACCTACTAGTATTATTTTATTAAAATAACTTTTTTTACAAATGTCTTTTTTGTGGTATTTATTTTCATTAAATAAATGCCGTTGCTGTAATCACCTGCATCCCAATTAAAAGTGTGTTCACCTGCATCTAATTTTTGGCCATTTAATATTTGAATCAAGCTACCTTTTAAATCATAAATTAAAATATCCACCATCCCCCTTTTTTTTAAATCTATTCTAATACTTGTTTTAGGATTAAATGGGTTAGGGTAAGGATTTTCGATTTTAATTTCATATGGAATGTTGCTATGATCATTGATATTTGCAAAATCACACTCTTGTGGAGAATCAATTTGAAAAGAATAATAAAATTGATCGAGACTAATATTAAAGTTCTCGCTATTGGAAATGCATTCTGGAATATTTTCGCATAAACTATTACCCCCAATAGCAAAAAAAGGGAACCATGCACTATCATCACTGCTCCAATCAATATTCATATCACACATGCACTCCGGCAGCGAAGACAAATTATTATTAAATAGCCATAGATACTGTAATTCTGCCAAGGAGCAAATTGAGATTGGTAATTGATTAATCTTATTATAGCCTAGATCTAGATATTTAAGGTTAGATAAACTATCTAAATTTTCAATTACACCCTCTAAAATATTATTTGATATATATAATGATCTGAGCTCTTTTAAATTTTCAAAACTTGATGGCAATGATGATATCCTATTCCATTCTAAGTATAAGCCGCTTAAACCTGTCCAGTTCCCAATCGACTCTGGTAAACTAAAAATTGTGTCATTAACACCAGAACTATTGCCATAATTTCCAGCTACTAAAATCTTTAATCGTCCATTGAACCATGATTGCGTTCCTATTCCAAAAGCGTTATCATAATCTAAATTATTAATACTAATTAAATCAGATAAGCCCTCTAAATCATCATTGTAAAAACAACTATCACCCAGTAGGATATTAATATTATTTGAAAGGGTGTTATTATATGTAAACCCCTCTTCACACTGGCAAATCAAGTTTTCACATATGAGCGAGAATAGAACTAAAATGTATTGAAAAGACCTATTCATTTCATTTAATAAACATAATTTTCTTTATTTGATTGTTAAATGGTTTATTTAACTTCAAAAAATAAATACCAGAGGAAAAACCCGCGCCATCCCAATTAGAGTAAAAAGTCTCTGAAAGATCATTTAAAGGGATACTATGAATTATTTTACCACTTATGTCGTATATATCAATTTTTAAACCAACTTCATAAATATCTTTGACACCAATTTTTATATTTGAGTTGAATGGGTTTGGAAATGGTTCTAATAAAGTTGCCTCAATAGATTTGTTTGGCAGTTCATGAGCTGTTGATAAAGAATTTAATTTTAGATCAAAACTATACGTTCTAGCTAGGGATACTTTTTTTGAAGGGATTATTAATAAATCAAAACTACTATTAATTGCAGAATTACTAGTTATACCATTAAAAGTAATAGTTCCCGCAGACCCTGGCTCTATTTCTATGGAACCACTAAAATCTTCGAACCAATCTAATTGCTCTATAAACTGATAATTAAAGGTTTCAGTTATTGATCCCTCATTTTTTAATGTAAATGAAATTTCAGCATTTCCCAATGGGAGATTTACAGCTGGCTGAGACTCATAGCCTTCAACATTGTTTTCCGAAAGTTCATCAACTATTAGGCTAAATGCGATTGGATATAAACTAGGTATTCGGTTAGCACGGTAAACTGCGCAAATTGGCTCACATAAATTATAATTCCCTCTCCAAACCTCCTCACCAATGTTTGTAACCTCTAATGAAGTACCATTTCCTCCAACTGTTGTAATTAAATAATTTCCATTATCAAGTTTTTGAGCATTCCCTGAAGCAAAACCAAAAAGTTCCTCAGGTAGAGAGTATTCCCACACTATTTGAGCTTGATTATTATTTAAACTAATCTCCAATACTCTCGAAGTCGGATATTCAGTACCTAAAAAACTTTCACTTAAATTACCATTATCAAATGTTACAATATTTCCATTATCTAGTATTTGAAGTCCATGCTGAAAACTAAATCCAATATCATTACCCATAGAAACATCCCCTGATGGCATATCTCTGCCCATGTTCCAAATTATATCACCACTGGGATAAGATATTTTTGTTATTCTAGATAAATGTCTAGTTGATATATATAAAGCACTTTCTTGCTCAGAAAAAATTAAAGCATTGACATGCGTCCAATCGTATTTTTGAAAACCAGTAGATGAGGATAACCACGTACCTCCAAGTTCGTCAAAATCGTCCATTGAAAAATGATCAAATACGCTCCATGTCCAAACTATTTCTTTTGTATCTTTATCCCATTCTATTAATTTATCCCCTACCCAAGGA
Source organism: bacterium (assembly GCA_004321745.1). Lineage (GTDB taxonomy): Bacteria > Fidelibacterota > Marinisomatia > Marinisomatales > UBA1611 > TMED80. The sequence continues at coordinate 103,328 of SGYO01000002.1, forward strand.
AATTCAACAGTAATTCCGTTAGCAGTAAATCCAAAGTCTTGATAATCACCGGTCCAAGGACCGATAGGAATCGGACCCAACTGAGATGTTTCAACTATGCCTATATAATTACCATTCGGAAGTTTAATTAGGTCATGATGGAGGAACTGATCATTTGGCTCCTCCCAAACAAAATTGGTGTTTAGACTAAATTCTATCCCAGGAAGATTGTGTTCTAATGAATTGTCAGAATAACATCCTAAAAGATCTAGGGCATCATTTGTATTATAATAAACAATGTTATTTTCGCCTGTGTTCCAAATTTCTCTACCATTAAAGTCGATCATAGCACTATAGTAGTTATAAAATGAACTAAAAATAGTAATACCATGGTTTATATTATTTTCATCATAAATAATTGCAGTCGCATTCGAACGTTTTGAACCAGTTGAGAAGCTGAATGAATCGATCCAATCACTAAAGAACGGAGAATCATAGTTCGGACGCACTCTCCAATAATAATTTGAATCCCAATCTATACTTTCTTCTTCTATAAAGACTAACGAGGTGACAGTAGCAACTTTGATGATTTCATCAAACTGAGAATCATAAGCTATCTCTACATTATAACTACTTGCTCCGGGTACTTGATCCCATTCAAAAAGAACATGAATATAGTTAAGCTCGCTGTTGTTAGGAGGATTAATTAAGCCCGCAGTTAATGTCGTAAAAAATAAAGTATGAATGAAAAAAAGATAAAAAGTGCAATACCTAATCATCAATTCATTCAGAAATAAAACCACGTTCTTCTATATAGTTATAAATTTTTTCTACAAGTTTTTCAGGCTCAACTCCACTAGAATCAATTTTCAACTCAGCTTTTATTGGGTCTTCATAAGGGTCAGAAATTCCAGTAAACTCTTTTAATTTCCCTTCCCTAGCTAACTTGTATAAACCTTTTACATCTCTTTCTTCACATTTTTCTAACGAAGTTGCAACATGTACCTCAATGTATCCACCCAGTTTAGAAATCAATTTCCTATTATAATTTCTATCGCTTTCATATGGAGCAATTGGAGCGCAAATAGCAATACCTCCATTTTTTGTTATCTCACTGGCAACATAACCTATACGTTTAACATTTATAGATCTATGTTCCTTTGAAAATCCTAATTCGCTTGATAAATGTGTTCTAATGATATCGCCATCTAATAAAGTAACAGGCCTACTACCTTTTTCAAGAAGCTTTACTAAAAGCCCATTGGCTAAAGTAGATTTACCAGAGCCAGACAAACCCGTAAAGAAGACTGTAAATCCTCTTTTTGAGACTGGAGGACGAGATTTTTGGAGTTCATTTGCGACCTCACTATAGGTAAACCAACTTGGTATATCTTTGCCTTTATCAAGCAAATCTCTCAGCTCTGTACCAGAAACAGTTTTATAATTAGTATCCTTCGCAATTTCATCAATTGGGATATAACGATTCTCATCAGGTAAATATACTAAAAATTTAAAGGGAACCATTTTTATACCAATTTCTTGCTCATACTGACTAAGTATTTCTTGAGCGGCATAAGGGCCATAAAATGGTTTGCCGTTGCTATCAAGCCCAGGGCCAGCATGATCTCTACCAACAATGAAATGAGAACATCCATAATTTTTTCTAACAATGGCATGCCATAGAGCTTCTCGAGGGCCTGCCATGCGCATAGCTAGGGGAATTAAACTTAAAAAAGCTTTATCATTTGGGTATTTGCTTAAAACGTGCTTGTAACATCTTACTCTAGTATAATGATCAACATCTCCAGGTTTAGTCATCCCTACTACAGGATGAATTAAAAGGTTTGCATCTAACTCATCAATCGCCCTAAGCGTCATCTCAACATGAGCTTTGTGTAGAGGATTACGTGTTTGAAAAGCTACAATATTTGACCATCCCAATTCTTTGAATTTTTTCTTTAGCGATTTAGGGTCATGACGAATTTCTTTATAATCATAATGATTTGGTTTGCTTACGGCTCTTATTTTGCCTCCAACATAAATTGGATTGCTTTGATTCAATAGGTAATCTACCCCTGGATGAGTATTATCAGTGGTCCCATAAACTAACATACATTCTTTTTTTAGATCAGGGCCCCAAATATCTTCAATATCAATTATAGCAATCGAGAAACCTTCCCTATCTTTCAAAGTTAATTTATCACCAGGATTTATTTTTCTTGAAAACTCCTTATTGACATCTAAGTTAATCGGAATCGGCCAAAGGCTACCATTTTTTAGGCGCATACTTAATAATACACTTTCGTAATCATCTTTATTGAGAAAACAATTTAAAGGCGCAAAACCTCCATTAAGAATCATCTCTAAATCACATATCTGACGCTCATTCAGCACCCAGGATTTATAATTCAATGATTCATTTTTTAATTCAATATTCACTAGATACCTTTTACTTACTATTGAGCAGCTATTAAAAATGATTCCGAAAAAACAGCATCATCTAAATCAACATCTGGTTTAAAAGCTTGAACGTTCATAATGGTATAATTCCCATTTGGTCTTTTCATCTCTAATAATTTAGGAATCCAATATTTTCCACTTTTTACAATATCTTTAAAAAATAATGTTTTCTCTAATATTAAATTTTCTGAAAAGTATTCTACTTTGCGAACACGAAATATTTTTGTATCTACAAATATTTTTTTACTTTTATAACTACTATCTTTTACTGGTGTAGATAAAATTATTGCACAACTATTCCCATTAATTATTTCTTGACCCTCATATTGGAAAATATCATCATTAATGTTTCTGTTTTCTAGATCCTCATATATGAAATCAGTGGACATAAATGATTTTGATTTTTCTTTGGATTTTACTTTTTTTGCCATTTTTAATTTTGGAAGAAAAAACCATTGATCGGAGGATCCATCTTCTTTCGTCCAACTTAGCAAACCCGTACCTTTCACAGATTTTGGTTCTAAAAATTTGACCAAGGACTTTTGAAAATATTCATTATTCTTATAACGTTTTTCATATCTAATGAAAGCTCTAGATTTTCTTTTTTCCTTATTAGCTCTTTTTCGAACTATTTCTAGTTTTACTTCCGAAATTGAAGTTGCAGGATTAGGTTGACTAATAACCTTTTCCATGATCTTTTTTGCTTTAAAATCATCATCATTTGCGATCAAAAAACTAAAAAGGATTAGAAGATAAAATGATTTATGGGCCATCATTTTTTTCTTCTTTAATAAAGAGTAAACCTATCGGTGTAAAAATCAAACTAATTAAAGCCACCACAAGATAATCTTGACGCTGTTTAAACTCTGATATTCCAGCTAATTGTAAACATGAAAAGACATATATTATCAAAATAAGATCTGTGTTACTTCTCCCCCATAAAACTAGGGTTCTTAGATTAAAATCTTTAATGCTAGCAGAACCATCTATATCCACATAATAATTATAGATCCATAATATTAATAATATTAAAGTTACACACAACATTATTAAACTGACTAGTTTATCATTTGAGTTTTTCATTTATTTATATAAAAATTTTGGTTTAACTAAGCTAACAAGCGCTGGGAGGATGGCCATCCCACCAATCAAACAGAACCCAATTGATGCCATAATTAATATACTGAACTCTTTTAAAGGCATGAATACAGAAAACATTAAAACTGAAAAGCCAACGATTACAGAAATGCCATTAAATAATATTCCTTTCCCTGATACTTTCATTGTATTAGAAATTGCATCATCCAAATTGTCCCCTTCCCTTAGATGTTCTCGGAGATGCCAAAGAAAATGTACAGAATAGTCTATACCAACACCAACTAAAATGCATGTTAGCAGAGATGTAGTCATATTAAGTGGAATACTAAAATTACCCAATAAGCCAAAAATAAGTATTACAGCCAGCAGCATTGGAAGGCTTGCTAGTACCCCACCAATTAATGATCTAAATACTAACGCCATAATACTAAATAAAATTATTGAAGCTATTCCTAAGCTAATGATTTGACCTCTTATTACAGAATGACTTACTGCACCCAATAATGCTGCCGGGCCCGACAGCATTGGATTAATAGGCTGGCCGTCATAATAGTTTGATTTTATATAATCCTCAGTATCGTCTACTAGGGCCATTAGATCTACGGTACTAACTTTTTTTATTCGAACGAATCCCTGAGAATAATTTGGGTCGTCAGTATCATTTAATATTAGATCAAAATCATTATCCTCTCCCGCAATAGAATATAAAAACATATATTGTTCAATAAGCTCTCGGCTTGAAGGTATCTTTAAGGAATCAGGGTTACCATTATGAAAGGAATAATGCATTTTTTTTACAACATCTGCAATAGAGTATGTCGAACTAACGATGCTATTTTTTTCTTTTATGTGAGACATCAATTTGTCGATATGCTCTAATGATAAGGGATCATAAATATCACCCTCAATTAATATATTAAGTTGAGTTGAGCCTCCAAAAACTTCACTAATTACTGCGCTTGATTTTCTAATTTTTGAATCTTTGGGAAAGTAGTTGTCTGGAACAGTATCAATTGTTATATCTCTTATGCCAAAAGAAAAAATAAACATTATCGAGAATAAAACAGCTAAAAAAGGCACTCTATTCTTGACAAAAAACTTCCCCCAATTGATTAAAAAATTATTTACTGTTTCTAAGCTTTTTTCTTTTCCTAGGTATGTTGGCCTTGGAACTAAAATAAGAATCGCAGGTATTAGAAGAAGACTCAAGAAGAACGAAACTGCAATACCAAAGGATACTAATAATCCAATTTCTCTAACCTTAGAAAGCTCATGAGTAACTAAGCTTAGGAAACTAATTACAGTAGTAAATCCAGCGAGGAAAATAGGCATTCCCAACCTTTTCATAGTTCTCTTTAAAATTTCGACTCTATCTAAGTTTAAATCTAATTTGGTAAACTCATAATAATGAGATATGATATGAATACCATAATTATTTGCAATTGCAATAAGCATAATTGGAATTAAACCGCCTATAATTGGAACGGATATGTCCAACCAAGCCATTAATCCAAACGTCCATAAAATGGAAAACCCAACTACAAACAAGGGCAAAAAAGTTCCAGTCCAACTTCTAAAGCTTAAAATTAATAGAAGTATCATTAAACCTAATGCTATAGGTGTAAATGTTCTCATATCTCTTTTTACACTGTCAATAGACTCTGCAGCAGAAATAATTGAACTAGCGATATAAATATCTTCAATTCCTTTAAAACTGTCAATGATTTGAAATAAGTTTTCTCTAAATGCTATTTCATCAAAATCAGTAGGGGCGGTAATTTGTGCAATAAAACACATAATATTTAGTTCAGCGGATATAAGACTACCGATAATTTCACTAGCCTGAATTTTCTCAATGAAAGCAGATGTCTCCAATGAATCTTCAGGTATTTTGTTAAGTATTTTTTGTATTTCAAAGCCACCATCATCTGGAACAATATATTTTTGACTATAAATAGAAGCGACCCTGCTTACGGAAGGAATGTTTACTAAAGAATCATGTAAAGATGAATATTTACCCAAGATTTGCTCTGAAATTAAATTTTCAGATTCTACTGCAATTACCACAATCTCATTACTGCTAAAAAGGTCTTCAGCAAGCTCCATATTCTTTACAATTTTATGATCTTTAGGTACCAAAGATCTCAGACCTGGATCGATTTTCAACTCATTTATCTTCCACATAAAAAAAATGGTTAATAGCAATGTAAATGATATTATCGAACGCGGATAATGAGCATCTAACAAAAATAATCGTTTTATTATATTCTTGAGATTCATAATGTTTTAAAGAAAGGGAATTTACATAGTAATATTTTTATATGTTAAGAACTACAATATCTAATTTTTTTATTAGTAATATCTCAAATGATTGACTTAAAAAATCCAACAATAGTGCTTGTAAATGGAGAATTTCCCAAGCATAAATCAGCTTTAGATTTTCTAAACTTTGATTATAATATCATATGCACAGATGGCTCTGCTGATAAATTAGAAGAGCACGGGATACCTCCAAAAATAATAATTGGTGATTTTGATTCTACTAAAATCATACACAAAAAAAACGAAGCATTATGGATAGAAAGGCAGGACCAAAATAAAACTGATTTAGAAAAAGCATTTGAATGGTGCTTATCAAAAAATATCAAAAAAATTATTCTACTTGGTGCGGGAGGTTTAAGAGAAGATCATATGCTTGGTAATTTGTTTGTAGTTTCGAAGTTTTCTGATCTTTTTGAAATTGAAGTAGTAACAAATCATTCTACAATTTTTTGTATTAAAGGTTCAAAAACAATAGAAGCAAAAATAGGACAGCAAATATCAATTGTTGCAGCTGAAAATGTCGAAAGAATCACAGTAACTGGATTAAAATATAGTTTAACAAATGAGCCTCTGAGCCCATCATCAAGAGCAATTTCGAATGAAGCAATTAGAGAAAAATTTTCTATTGAATGCACTGATAAAATTTTTTTATTTCTAAACCACATCGATTAAATGAATATCACAAAAATCGATATTATTATTATTATTGCTTACTTTATCTTTTTAGTTCTACTAGGTTTTTTCAGAAAACCAAAAGCAACTATTAGCCAAAGAGATTACATAATACATGGAAGAAAATTAAGCTTACCAGGTTTTGTAATTTCGCTAGTAAGTACATGGTACGGTGCTATTTTAGGAGTCGGAGAAAATACATACTTATACGGAATTCAGACTTGGTTTATATTCGGATTACCTTATTATTTTTTTGCAGTAATATATGCTTTTTGGCTTTCAAAAAAAATTTGGAGCAAAAATATATTATCTATTCCGGATGTATTTCGAAGCAGTTATGGCGAAAACATTGGAATTATCAGCGCTGTTTTTATTTTTTTATTATCTAGCCCGGCACCATATATACTTAGCCTTGGTGTTTTAATTAATTTCGTATTTGACATTGAATTAATTTGGTGCATTTTTATTGCAACTGGCTTTAGCACTATTTATGTATGGAATGGGGGTATATCTGCCATAGTAAAAACAGATTTTCTTCAAATGTTTTTGATGTTTGCAGGTTTTTTCATGCTCGTATGCTTTGCATGGTATAATTCTGTTTCCCCATTAGAATTATATTCATCTTTGCCTGATAGTCACTTGGACCCTCTTGGTGGAAATAGTTTACAATATATTACAGTCTGGTTCTTTATAGCTATTTGGACAATAATTGACCCTAATTTTTTTCAAAGGGTTGCTTCTGTTAAATCTGCAGAGATAGCAAAAAAAGGCTTAATTGTCTCAATATTTTTGTGGTTTATTTTTGATCTAATTACCATCACAGCAGGACTATATGCATTTATTTTCATAGTCCCTGATAATCCTGTTATGTCTTATCCTCTACTAGGACTGAAGGTACTGCCTCCGGGATTTTTGGGATTATTTATTGTCTCATTATTTGCAATTATTATGTCGACAATCGATTCTATGAGTTTTGTGAATGCCATAACAATTGGAAGAGACATAATATGGAGGTTAAGAAAAAAAGATTCAAGAAAAAACCCAGTCTTTTTAATAAAAAATGGGCTAATCATTGTTGCTATTTTATCTATTTCACTTTCTATTTTAATTCCGTCTGTTGTTAAAATGTTATTTATACTAGGTTCACTTTTTATTCCCGGTGTTATCATACCATTCATAAATGCAATCCTTAACAAAAAACTTCACTTTACAGAAAAAAACATGATTATATGGATAGTCATGCCTATTTGCATTTCAACGCTTTCATTTATCATGGCAAAATTAGGCTTTCAACAATTTTCAGTAATTGAGCCATTTTACCTTGGCATGTTCACATCTATAATATTTTTTGGATATTTTAGAATGAAATCAAATAATAAAACCTAGTTCAATCAATTTGCCCGATAGATCTTAAAATATCAACAAACCATTTTTCTTTGTGGTCAAAAGGTTTTTCTCCTTTTATACGATTGAAATCAATGAGTAATAGTTCACCATTTTCATCCATATCCAAACCGACTAAACCACTCTCGTGATCTAAAGCACATTTTGCTGCTAATTGGGCAGAGTTTTTGATAAGCTGAAAATCTCTATCATTTGATTTAGCTGATCTAGCGAAATACCCACTTTTTTGGACCAATGTTTTTTCAGCGTTTAATGCTTTTGAATACCTTTTTGCAAACCATTGCCCTGGATTGATTTCATCTAGTTTTACATGGCCGAATGCATCTCTAGGAATTTCCTCCCCATTACTTTCCATTTCTCTAGTAATAGCCTCTAATCCAGCGCCCTCACTTAAAAAAATATTTACACAATCTTTTTTATCCATAACCTTTTTCAAACGTTCAGCTTCTACCTGAAAATCAAAATCAATTTCTGGAATGTAAATTGCATCTATGCCCCACCTTTTATCATCAATCAATAACTCGGGAAAAAACACTTTATTTTTAACCCTGTCATTATATTCTAAAGCTGTTTGAGCGGTAAGATACCCACAGTTGCGTCCCATAACTTCGTGAATAATAAGTTGCCTCGTACTTGTAGTATTTTCATTAACAATATTTTCAAAAAAAATAGCACCTTGCTCTGCTGCAGTCCAAGCACCAAGGGTTTGAACCAGAGGATACACATCATTATCAACAGTCTTGGGAAGTCCAACAACTGTCAGGTCATAATTATTTTCCTTAAGGTAATTTGAAAGTTGAGCCGCCATTGTATTTGTATCATCCCCGCCGATTGTATGGAGAATATCAACATTGTCTTTCTTCAATTGCTCTGCTGCTACTTTTAACGGATCTTCACCTTCCTTTACATAGCCACGTTCGACACAATCTTTTACATTTGTTAATTTTACTCTACTGTTTCCTATTGGACTGCCACCAAATTCATACAAAACGGAAAAATTATTTTTAGCAGATTCTGGAAACTTAATAGATTTACCAAGCAGCAGGCCTCTATAGCCATTTAAATACCCTATCAATTCAGCTTCTGGTTTTAATGTAGCATACTGCTCAATTAAAGCACCAATGCTTGAAGAAAGACACGGTGCTATACCACCTGCAGTTAAAAAAGCAACTTTCATTGAATTATATTCTCCTCATAATTATTGTTTTGCAGATCTTGACCAACCAAGCTCTCCATACCTATCGTTAAGAACTAATATACCATCCATATCTTTGTTAGTACCAACATAAGCTGTAGGCTGTTGAAATTTATTAAATGTTTGTATATATCCGTTGTTTTCCTCACCAGTACCAAGATATAAAGTTCTTTTTTGATCTTGATTATACGCGGTAATAAAACCACCATAACCATCATCTAATACCGTAATTGAGTTTACAACTATATCTCCAAGGTTCTTTTTTTGCTTAGCTCCAGTTATAGTAAAAATCAAAGCTGCTCCCAAAAAACCTATACATAAACTTCTAGGGTCTATATTCCTCATAAAAATTACCTTTCTTTTAAAAATCATCATTTATCAAATTTTTTTATTAAATCCTTCATTTTCAATATGCTTTCATCTTTTGCATAATTTTCATCATTGAATTCTTTGTGCCATACTTTCTTAGCGTATAAAATTCTGCTCACCAGAATGATAGTATAAGTAAACAATAAAAAAAGAAAACCAAATACCTGAACTTTATCTTCCCTATCTACAAATATCAGCATAAAAAAGAGGACAAGCGGCATAAGTTTAATAATTTTTTGAATGATTTTTCCCATATCCAATTATTTTTTTAATCTCTTTTCAACAAATTGTAACATTTTTCTTTGTTGAGATAGCCATCCCAACCTTGTTTCAATATTAATATACCTGATTCCATGCTCTATCGCAGCCCAAGATAACGAGCCATTATTATTTTTCTTCATTCTATTTTGTAATACAACATTATAAGGACCATCTTTTAACTTTTGATAATCATTAGCGTTTGTGCATAGAACGAAATCTCTAGGATTCTCATCTTTTTTGATTGAATATAATTCGCTATCATTTAATTCATCTTCTACATTATATCCTCGAAAATTATTATGTAAAGCTATCAATAAACCTCCTTTATCAGGGAAAATATCAAATAAAAAACTTACTCGTGCTTCTTCTAATTCAATTAATAAATTATCTAATTCGTCTCTATCCCAATCTGATTTAAAATTTTTAAGGGCTCTTCTTGCTCCAATGTTTGAGAACAATCTATTAGGGTCAACAATCGTTGGCCCAAATGGGACTTCTCGAGTTTTCGATTTTATAATGAATGCTCTACCATTATTTTTTTTAATGTGGTTTTTCAAAAGCATTCTAGCTGTTTCTTCATCTCCGTGGATCAAAATATAGCTTATTTCAGATGAGTTATTGCCTAAAACTTCAAAAGGTATACCACAATAAGATATATTTTTTGTCTCAAGGCCAGTTATAATATTCATAGAAAATAAATAAAAATTGCAAACTATAAGTGCTATTCTTTTTATTGTTGAAAATATTAACAAAGAATAAACTCAATATATTTATTCAATATCTTGATCATCATGCATTCTATACATGATAGCAAGCACTACAGCACCGATAATAAAAACTAAAAAGGCTATGTATAAAATAAGTTTCATTTAATTAATTTTGTAATTTACGAATATCTCTTATGAGTTTATCTATTACTGGAATTTTTTGTTTAATTAAACTCTCTACTTGATTCGCACTAATATGATGTTTCATATCCATATGGTCAGAAACTATTTTTAAAATAAGTAGTCGATTTAAACCTTCTAAATCATTAACTGTCTTGCATATCTCATATGCCTCCATATCTACAAGTCCCTCACCTTTAAAGTTGTTATCTACAACAGGTTTTGAAACAGTAGTAATTTCGTTATTTTTCAAACTAAAAGAGTGCTGAGATCCAAGATTAAAACTCAATTTTGATTTTTCATCAGAAACTTTATTGATTAAGAATAATTGGCCAATACTACAATCACCCTTTTTACCTCCTGATATTCCAATATTTATAATATAATTTTTTGTAACTTTATTTTTTTGAAAAAACAAATTGAGAACGTTGGAGACATTTTTTCTGCCAACTCCTGTAATGAGCAGAGTGAAATTATCATTTTTATATAACGGAAAATTGCTTAAACCTGAAAGTTTTAAACCATAATAATCGATTATAGGGTTTGCTTCAGACTTTAAAGCTGTAATGATATATTGCATAACTATTATTTTTTTGGCACTGCAAATTGCAAGAATCTCTTTTCTCTGAGTCTATGTTTCTTTATCCAAGCCTCTATTCCAAATGGTTTATTATTAGCAGAAAATTTTAGAAACCAATTTGCCTTAGGTAATTCAATTTTTTTTCCGTGCGGTTCGTAATAATATTCTCCTTTGATGTCGCTATTACTTTTTAATAAGTCCAAGTCAGAAAAAATCGATGAAAAAATCAATTCTCTATTAATGTAATTAAGCCCTTTTAACTTATAAGTAATAACATTTCGTCCAAGTCTCATTCCTATCTGATTTAAAATTGAACCTGATAAAATTAGAGCTGAACTGACGGAACCATATGAGTAAAATAAATTAGGGTAGCCTATAACAGCAGGGAACAATGAACAATTTAAAATCCACTTACCTGAAACAAGGAGAATGTCACCATAAGATTTGTAAGATTTTTGTGAATATTTTACCTTCCTTAATGATTTCAGAGGAATTACTTTTTTAATTAAACTACTATCTTTGATTATAATACTTCCATTTTTTATATCATAGGTATCATATATTTTAATTTTTTTACCCCACTTAGGATATAAAGAAATTGATTGAGAATAAACCGAATCACTAAAAATCAAGAATAATAAGCAAAAAATAAATGAGTTTTTTTTATTTAGGGCCAAGTTAAAAAATCTCCTTTAAAGCCTTAATCAAATGATCCATGTCTTTTTGATCATTGTAAAAATGCGCTGAAACTCTAATATAGTTTCGTTTTTCCCAATCGAAAATAGGCACTTCTATTTTAAAATCATTCCACAGCATATCTTTTAAATTAACTGGGCTATCCATAGGCAAAGGGTGACTAATCATTTGTCCTATCCAATTTTTATTTTTAAAAAGACTCTCCGTACCAAGGATGTCTTTTAAACGGCCAGCAAGATGACTGATTAAATTTTTACTAATTACACTTTTTTCTTTCCATTTATTTTTTTGTAAAAATCTTATTGCTGAGGGTATTGCTAAAAATGCACTCATATCTTTAGTGCCTTGCCATTGAAAGTCCATTAAAAATTGTGATGGCCCTGGATCATCCCCTTCCTCTCCCCAACTCATAATCTGAGGACTCATACCTTTTTGAAAATTTTTAGCTACATATAAAAATGATGATCCTTTTGGAGCGCACATCCATTTATGACAAGCTCCTGTGTAATAGTCACATCCAATTTGAGTTATATCCACGTCAATGTGCCCTGGAGCATGAGCCCCATCAATTATTGTTATGATACCTTTACTTTTAGCAATTTTGCAAATTTCTTCAACAGGAAATATCAATGCAGTTTGGCTAGTTATATGAGAAATGAAAATGATTTTAGTTCTTTCATTAATACCCGCGCAAAACTGATCAATAAATGTGTCTTTTGATCCTAATGGCAAATCAATTTTTTGTTGAATAAACGAAAAACTTTTCCTTATCGACAACCTATTCCAAGCACGAATCAATGCTCCATATTCATGCTGTGTTGTTAGTATCTCATCGCCTTCAGCAATATCTAAGTTTTCAATGATATTATTTATAGCAGTTGTCGGATTTGGAAATAATAATATATCGTCCCCATCACATTTTATAAAATCACCTAGAGTATCTCTAGTAATTTTTAAATCTTCCCAAAAATATTTGGTTATAAACTGCACAGGTTGCTTTTCAAGTCTTTTTTGAAAATTTTGATAATCAAGAAATACTGACTTTGGACAAGCTCCATAAGAACCGTGGTTAAGATAAGTAACCTTAGGATCGATTAAAAATAAATCCCTCATAAAACTTAAACTAAAAGTGCCAAAGTTTAGGAATGATCAATATTGCAGATATGAATAGGACTAATGACAAAGGTAAACCAACTCGAATATAATCACTAAACTTGTACCCTCCTGGACCGTAAACCATCAAATTAGTTTGATAACCAATAGGGGTTATAAATGAGGAGCTAGCAGCAAAAGCAACAGTAAAAACGAACGGTCTAGATTCTAAACCTAGTTGGTTTGAAACTGCTATAGCTATAGGGACCATTATAATTGCTGTAGCAACGTTTGATGAAATCTCTGTTAAAATCATTGTTATAAAATATATCGTAGCTAACAATACATAGGGCTGAAGTTCACTAGAAAATAAAAAAATAAAATTTGAAATATTATTTCCTATCCAGTCAGCGGTACCTGTTTTCTGAATTACTATACCTATGGGTATCAGAGCTGCTATTAGAAAGATCACCTGCCAATGGATAGATTGATAACTTTCCTGCGCTGTAATAATTTTCAAGCTAAGAAGTATAACTACACTTAAGAATGCGCCTTTCATTATTGGTATATATCCAATAGCTGCAAAAATAATTGATATTAATACCACGTAAATACTAACCCACCAAAATTTTTCTTTAATCAACCTGGCTTGCACTTTTCCTAACACGATGAAGTTTCCTCCATCTGATAAACTTGCTATTTTTTTTGATGGACCATAAACCAATAATGTATCAAAAGCACGCAATTTCATATGCGCAATTTTTTTTCTAAAAATATCACCTTCACGCCTTATTGCTAAAATAAATGCACCATATATTTGACGAAAATTTGTTGACATTAAACTCTTGCCAACCAGACCTGAATCATCTGTAAGTAAACACTCTACCAGCTCATTATCCTCTTGCTCGAGCTCAGATTGTGTTAATTTCTCATCAGTAAGTAATGCAACTCCCTCCACTTCCTTCATCCGAAGGAAGTTCTCTAATGTGCCTCTTACAAAAAGAATGTCTCCCTCTTTTAAAATTGTTCTTCTAATATCTTTAACAATATGTTTTTTTTCTCTGATTATATCAAGTACAGTAACATCATAATTTTGATTAATTGATCTATCAAAGCATGATTTTCCAATAAGGACAGAACCTTTCCTTACTTTCATCTCCGTTAAGTAACCACCTAGATGATAACTTTTTGTTAAACTTGAAGTAGTAGTTCTTGATGGAATTAATCTTGGAGCAATGAATAATAAATAAAGAGTACCTATAACCAAAATAATGGACCCGTACTTTAAGAATTCAAACATCCCTAAAGGCTGAGATCCTTCATAACTCATGTAAATGGAATTTACTAGTAGGTTGGTAGACGTACCAACTAGTGTCAGCGTACCGCCTAAAATTGCTGCATAGCTTAATGGTATTAGCATCTTTGATGGACTTACACGATAATTATGAGCTAGCCGAATAGTAATAGGCATAAAAATAGCTACTATAGCAGTATTATTTATGAGCGAGGATGCTATACTAATAGTAAAGTAATAAGCCGCTAATCCAATAGTTTTTGAGGAATGAACCAATCTATTTATTGTCACAACAATATATTCTAAAAGACCAGTCTTTTGAATTGCACTACTTAAAATAAATAACAAACCGATGGTTACTACTGCAGGATTAGAAAAGCCTGATACTGCCTCAGAGGGCGTGAGATAGCCCAGCCCAAAAAAACTAGAAAGGATAATAAGGGCAGTTACATCTATACTAAAGTATTCTTTTATAAAAAGGAAAAACCCTAAGGACAATATTAATAGAACTATAATAATTTCTATATTCATATTAAATATTCAGAATTATTTTAACAAAACGGGTGTTGTTTTATATTATTATTTTCTGTGGCTGGTCCCCTAAAATTTGATTCATCAGTATTTAAAATAGAATCCAAAATTTTATTGATAATCGATTCTCTTTTTACATTATTAAGAATTGCCATTACAAAAATACCATATTCTGCATCAGGAATTATTTCTTCCCATTCATCAAGAATGGTTGAGTTATCTAAAAACTTATCAACATCATTATCAATACTTAAAATTCTTGAAACCTCATCTTGCAATGAAAATATTTTATTTTTTAAAAGTTTACGTTTTTCTAAAATATTCATTTTACTCCGAGTATAGCCTTTTCATCTACATTGTCTATTTGCCCTGCAGCAACATGCTCATCAGCATAGTGTTTATATACCCCAGAACTAACAAAAATCTCAAATAAATCCTCATCAATATGATAGTCATTTTTCATAAAGCCCATTATTCTCATTGCTTGAGATAGTTTTTTCCCATCTTTATATGGTCTGTCAGCGGCAGTTAATGCTTCATAGATATCTGCAATTGCCATAATCTTTGCTTGTGGAGACATTTGATCTGCTTTGAGACCTTTTGGGTAACCAGTACCATCCATTTTTTCATGATGACCACCAGCAAATTCTGGTATATTTTTTAAATTTTTTGGATATGGTAATTGTTCAAGCATATCAATTGTAATAGATATATGGTCATTGATTATATCTCTTTCTTCGGGAAGTAAAGTACCTTTTGTTATATTTAAATTTCGCACTTCATTTTCAGTAAGGATATTTACCCTCTCATTATTTAATAGTAGCTTTTGTTCAGATATGGATTTTATTCTTTTCTGAAGTTCTGGTTTCATAAATTCACCACCAATGTTACAAGATTCAATGAATTTTATATTTTCATCAATTTGCTTAATTGAATTTCTATACTTTTCATCATAATCAGGTAAAGAACCATTTAACTGCCTCTTTAAAAAATCTATTTCAGCATCTCTTTTTAGAATTTCCATTCTAGTTTTAACCAATTCAATCCTATCAAATATTGTCTCTAACTTAGTTCCTTTGTCAACAACATGCGGCGGTGTCGCAACTTTCCCACAGTCGTGAAGCCACGCTGCAATATATAATTCATATCTATCATCCTCTGTCATGGCAAAATCTTTATATTTACCGGTTTTTGTTTTTGCAACCTCATCTGCAAGCATCATGGTAATTATAGGGACTCTTGAACAATGGCCACCGGTGTATTCAGATTTTTTGTCTATCGCAGTTGCAATTAACTGAATAAAAGCTTCAAACAAAGTTTTTAGCTCACCGACTAGTTTTTTATTAGTCAATGCAACAGCACCTTGAGATGCTAAGGATTCAATTTGTTCTTGCATATCAGTATCAAATGAAACAACCCTACCATTTTTATCTCTGGCATTTATTAATTGCATTACACCAATTATTTCATTTTCATGGTTCTTTAAAGGCACTGTTAAAAATGATTGTGAACGGTATCCAGTTTTTTGGTCATAAGACTTTGTACCACTAAAATCAAACCCAGCCTCTTCGTAAGCATCTTTAATATTAACAGTCTCACCTGTTAAGGCAACATAAGCTGATACATTACTTTGATTGGGAGTTGATTCGTCAACCCATAATTTTACAGGGTCAAAAGGAATATTAGTTCCAGAGCTTCCTCCCATAGTGGTGTTCATCGTGTCATTCCTAAGAATCTCAAACTGAAGATCACCTGTTTCATTCTTACTGTATAATGTGCGCCCGTCAGCATTAGTTATATTTCTAGCCTCTTCTAAAATCATTTCAAATAATTTATTTGAGTCGGACTCTGTAGAGAGCGCCATTCCAATTTCATTTAGCCTATGAATTCTATTTTCAAGATCTATTATTTTTTGTTTATCGCTCATTTTATTGAATTTTTATTAGTAAAATTTTAGAAAGCAAATGAATGTACATATTAGAATGATATACAGCAATATTTCTTTCAAAAACAGATTAGAAACTAATCGCTATTCGTGACTGAAATTAAACATAAAATTACCAACCTACTAAATTCCGTTAATGAGGGCCAAATTGCCTATGATGAACTAGAATTAACACTAAAATATGTTATTAATAATGATGTCTCAAAAGATGAAGCTTTTTCATTTTTAGACCTTTTACACTTCTCATCTGTATCGAAAATTATATCGCAAAATAACAGCTACTTTTGGGCAATGAAAACTGCAGAGATTATTGAAAAATATAATTATCATACAGGACAATTACTGCTACAGAGATTTAATAGGTATAAAAATAAAACTGCAATCTACATTGTAGATGGAAACAATAAGATTGAGATTAGTTTCAAGAAACTCTGGAACGATATATTGCTAACCGCAAGTGCATTACAAAAAATTTCTAAAAATAAAAGGCCTGTCGTTGGGGTGCTATCTCATAACCAGTATAAAACTGCTTTAGTGGATCTAGCATCATTATCTTTTGGAATTAGAATAATTCCCATCCCTTTAAACTCTACCAAAGAACATTTTTCTTATATTCTAAAAGAATCAAAGGTTAATACATTATTTTTAGGAGGAGAGAAATCTGTTCATTTATGGAACTCTATTTCACAGAATAGTGAAATTTATATTGTTGATGTAAACGGAAATGGGACAATAAAAAGTAATTTCCATTCATGGGATGATTTTCTTGATAATAGCGATAATGACACTTCTATAAATGATATGAAATATCTGCCGGATATTGATATGAACTGGACAAATACTATAATGTATACTTCAGGGTCAACAAGCAACCCTAAAGGAGTGAAATTTTCACAGATTAATATAATTTCAAAAAGGTTTTCTAGAGCACTTGCTTTACCTGAAATAGGAAGTGGTGATATTTTTTTATGCTACCTGCCTCTTTTCCATACATTTGGAAGATATTTTGAATTAATGGGTTCAATTTTTTGGGGTGCAACATATACTTTTGCTGAATCACCCGCATTTAATTCCTTATTAAAAGATTTCTCAATCATATCTCCAACTGTTTTTATAAGTATTCCAAAAAGGTGGGTGCAAATATATGACTCAATTAATGACTCCATTGACTTAGACCTATCATCAGAGGAGGAAATAAATAAAAAGTTAAAAAATATTACAGGAGGAAATTTAAAATGGGGATTATCAGCTGCTGGATATTTAGACTCTGACATTTTTCTATTTTTCCAGCAAAATAAAATTGATTTAATAAGCGGATATGGAATGACAGAGGCAACAGGTGGAATAACAATGACACCACCAAGAGGGTATATTGCAAATAGCGTTGGTAGATCATTACCAGGCATAGAACTCAAGATTGAAGACGATGGCGAGCTTTGCATGAAAGGTCCATATGTTTCATCAGGATTCTATAAGATTAAAGATTCTGAATCTTTTAAAGATGGTTGGTTTTATAGCGGAGATATTTTTAAGGAGGAAAATGGATATTATTTTATTGTAGATAGAAAGAAAGATATTTACAAAAATAGTCGTGGACAAACTATCGCCCCTCAAAAAATAGAGAACCTATTTCAAGACTTCGATTTAGTTCAATCAGTTTTTCTTGTAGGCGATGGAAAAGAATATAACACAGTTCTTATTTATCCAAATAGAAGCCATGATGAATATAATTTAGAGGTCATGAACGACAATCAAATACATGAAATTTTTAGTGCAATGTTAATTTCCATAAATGGATTTTTATCACCATTTGAGCGTATTGTAAACTTTTCAATCATTGCTAGAGATTTTTCTATCGACAAAGGGGAATTGACACAAAAAGGTACCTATAAAAGAAAAAATATTATAAAAAACTTTAGTACCGCTATTTCTTCAATGTACAAAAAAAATTATCTGAGTTTATACAACGATGATAAAGAAATAAAATTCCCAAATTGGTTAATACGTGAAATTGGAACTATAAAAACAAATATCAAATGGGACGGGAATGATATTAAAGTAGATGATAAAAATCTATTTTTAACTTTTAGATGGTATGATAATAAAGCTATAATTGGAAACTTTACCTATATAATTGAAGATAAAATTTTTGATTTGGACTCTTTTATCAATGACCCAAGACTATGGCTTGGTAACATAGAACTAGTTGATTTTATTTCAAATACAATCTTCAGAATCAAAGAGGCTATCAATTGCCAACATATATCTTTAGTTGTTAATGAAAACACATTTAATAAAAAAATAAATATTCATACATCTGAAGATAGCCAATATCAGTTAGAACTTATTCACTTAGCCTTATCTCTATATTTAAATAAGGAATCTTCTTTTAATGAGTATCTTCATAAAATATTGGAAAAGCAAGATAATGATTGGTCCGATGTAATTCTTGACACCTTTATACAATATTTAAATCATCCAGATTCTTCCTTCAGATTAAGTTTGTTGGAAACATTGGCGCCAATTATTTCGGAAAATCTTTTTGTGGACAGATTAAAATCTGATTTTAGGTATTTCAAAGAAACAAATAATGGAGTGCAATTTGATTTTAATGTCAATAAAATCACTTTAAATCAATACTCTAGATTAATAAAACTTTTACAAGGCCTTCACAATGATATTGATGACATTGATTCTATTGATCTTGATTTCATTCAAAATACATTAAAAATCATATGTGAATATGGTAAAATTCATCCAACCCAATTTGTATCAAGTAGAGCAGAATTAGTTTGGTGGCAATTATCAAAATCTCCATCACAGATTAAATCATCTGCACAAAAAGAATATTATGATTTAATTAATGGTTTTAGGCAGTGGCTTGGCCCAAATACATCTTTAACAATCGATAGAGAAACAAAAGAAGAGTATACCTGGAAAGAAGTCATTACCTTTGACGATAATGTTAGAGCAAATCATAAGTCCAAATTAATCAAAGCAATTAGTTCAACTGCTTTAATTAAGGAATCAATATTTTTATTTACCGATGATACTATTTTACAATTATCTGACATTCCAAAAAATGGGATATGGATAAAGCACCTTAGTACAAAAAATGACAAAAGCTCTTTCCGTGTTTTAGTAAAAACGATCAGTTTCGGATCTTATAATATTATATTAAACCTTAATCATGATGATGACAGAGAATTTTTTGAAGATGAAATTAAATGGCTTATTTTAATGGGCTCAAAAAGTTCTGGCCAAACTCAATTAGTAGAAAAATTTGGTGGGTACTGGCCAGAGGAGTCAATATACACCGAGGAATATATTACGAATGACACTGTGGATGTTTATTTAGAGCAGCACAAAAATGAAATTATTTCAGACAATAAAAAGGACAGATGGCAAATGCGTTGGCTTCATTACATATGGAATGGAGTTCAAGCTTATGTAGAGTTTTGGCATCGAACAGGAAATAAATTAGCAATACATCCTCCAGTTCCAGATAATTTAATCATTCCACCTCACGATTATAATACTGGTAATAAAATTATTTCCATATCTGATAGAAAAGAAGTTTCATCCGTTGGAGAGTTTTATTTAGATCTTTACTTGAATTATATATTAGAGACAGAATCAAGATTTACTGGTCTAAAACATATGGCAGATTGGGAATTAATTTTCACAGCTACCTTAGAAGCAATGAAAGTGAGAAGAGGAATTCCAATTTTAAATGTTTTAAAAGATGATATTTCTAAAAAAGAGTATAAAAATAAATTTCTAGAATTAGGCTTATATAAAAATAGAATAACTAGTTTTTTAGAAGATTTTCAAAAATATGGAGTATTAACAAAACCAGTTGTTTTTGCAGCACTTAGATATGAGAGATGGCTTGAATTAAATCCAAATGCAACAAATAAAGCAAAAGCTTCGATTCTTAAAGAATTATATCATGATTATAATTTGAATTCTTTACTGGATGAATATCCAGAAACTAGGGTAAGATTTTTTATGATGACATGTTTCAAAGAATCAGGGGAAAAATTAAACCTTCATTTCCAATCTATAATACAAGATATGAGATCGAAAATACTAAGTCCTTGGAATTTAAAAGAAAGAATTAAAGAAATAACTAATAATACAGATTTAAACAAGGAAGATGAATTTTTCTTGACTAGGATGTTATACCCCCACATAGATGCAGCAGACTATGCAGAACTAGTGAGGACAAGTAAAGGAGAAAATAGAAACCTTGACCTTGTATTTAAAACAGAAGATTCAAAAGGAGAATTATATACTGTAAGGCCACCTTTTCAACCCAAAGAAATTGCAAAATTTCAAACAATCATTTCAAAAGAAAATTTGACGGTAACTTTTACTGCAGACCATGAATTCTTATTTATTTTAAATAGCAAAAATAAAGTAATTGGAGGACTCTACTATAAATTGAAAAATAATTTAAGAATACATCTTGAGTGGGTAGTAATAATGAAAAAATATCAAAATCGTAATTTAAGTAAAAGACTTATGAATGATTTTTTTAATAGAATGTCTCAAGCAGGTCATAAAATAGTGACTGTTGGTTTTTATCATGAAAGCTTTTTTTATAAACAAGGATTTGAAATAGATCAAAGTTTTGGTGGTTTAGTCAAAAATCTTTAATTGTTATAATTTGACTTTTTTTGCGCTATGCTAACAATGAGATATGTATAGTTTTAGCGACTGCTCACAGAACTATTAACTATACTTTTTAGAACATAAAAAAAACCCGTTTTATCGGGCTTTTTTATTACAATTTAAAGTTTAAAATTTTACCAGTCGTCATCTCCCCAATCATCATCATCACCATCACCAAAATCTAAGTACTCAGCCTCGCTAGCAAGCCATTCATTGTATTCCTCCTCCGTGTCTACAGTAAGATATCCCCTCATTCTGTAATGAGTAATTCCACATAGCTGTGCACATGCAATCTCTAAACCTTTACCTTCACGTGGAGTTCCTTTGACGCTCTCTAAAAAATCCTTAGATGTGGTAGTAGCCGTAAAATGTACAGGAATTGTCATTCCTGGTATTGCATCCTGCGACACTCTTAGCTCAGGCAACTTAAAATTATGTATTACATCCTTTGATGATAGGTCTACTCTTATTTTTTTATTTACAGGAATATGCATTTGATTCTGTAATATTATGTCATCTTTAGCAAATTCATCTGACCTATCTATACCAATAAAATTTTGCTCAGACTCATCTACTAAATTAATATCAGTTCTTCCAAATACACCATCTGCGCCAGGATAATGTATATTCCATGCAAACTGCTGAGCGATTACTCTAATATTAACAGCATCCCTACTATCAGGAACTTCATTTACTCTATATGCCCATATTGGATAAGAGAAACCAAATAAAGCAATTATCTCTACTATTGCTACAGCACCCTCAAGGACGGATGATAAATGAGATTTAACACCATAATAATCAGCCTTTTTATTCTTTGAAGCGCGAAACTTATAAAGACTAACAATAAAGAATGCTCCCCAGCCAATGAATAAATAGAGCATCAACCAGTGCATTAATACATTCGCATTATCGATATATTCTCCTTGTAGAGAAAGATTTTGGGGCAAGCCCAAACTATGTAGAAATTCTAACAAAACTTAAACTTCCTTAGATTTATTATATTTTTTTGCTTTTTTAGCTATACTCATAATGGAGAGACTAATGCCTGAAAGCACACCTCCAGTCGTCACTAACAAAAAGATAATTGCCCAATTCATTCCATTAACTGCAGATGAATTAGGGTCACCGTAACAAGTGCCACAAGCCCAAATAGCATTAAAAATAAAAACTGATAAAATAATTATGAACCGAGTGTGCATCTATATATTTCTAAATTTCTTAAAAACACTATACCCATAATAAACTAATCCAAACATTACAATGAATGATATTACACTTAATGATGTAGAAAGATTTCCTGGGTTTGAAGGGGTAGCATACTCAAAATAACCATACCAAGCAGATAGTAAAATTGACAGAGCTATAAAAAAAAGGTGAAATGATTTAATGCCAATCATAAAATAAATCCTCTATTGTCCATCTACCCATGGTACATGAGTACCAGCGCTGTCAGTATAAGATATTAATGGAAGAAAAATCATTATGAAAAAGAAGAATACTGTAAGCAGAAGTATTGAAATAATCATACCTTTCTCTGTGATTAAATGCATAAAATATCCAGCAACTAATGATGCCTTTACAGAGGCTATAATTAAAGCTAAAAATATTCCTTCAGAAGTACTTACTTCAATAAATGATGCCAAAACAGTAATTACAGTAAGCACTGCAAGTGCGCCAAAGACCATTAGATAAACTCTGATGTGTTCTTGTATTGATTCTTTGCTATGATCGTTACTCATAATTAACCCTCTATAATAAGTACAAAACTGGGAACAAAAATATCCAGACTAGGTCTACGAAATGCCAATAAAGTCCGAGAGCTTCTATTCTATTAGTAAAATGCTCTGGCTGTTCTTCCCATAATTTATGGCTTATTGGGAGATAGAAATATAGCATTACAATAACACCACCTAAGATATGAAGTCCATGTAAACCTGTTAAGGTAAAATAGATCGCCATAAAATTACTTGTAGAAGGGAAGATGTCATGGCTGAACTTACTAGTATATTCAAAATATTTAATTACCATAAAAAGAGCAGAACATAGCAATGTTATCCCCATATACATTTTATATTTCGAAAAATCTTTCAGCTTAAGAGAGGCCCAAGCCATGACCATAGATACACTAGAAGAAATAAGAACCATTGTATTTACAGTGGCCATAGGGACACTAAGCTTTGATGCCCAATATTCAAAATCTCCTGGAGGCGCAGCAATTCTTAAGAAAATGTATGCAGAAAATAAACCACCAAAGAGCATTACCTCAGAAGCTAAAAATATCCAAATTCCAAGTTTTGAATTGATCAGTCCAGTGTCTTCTCTTTCTTCTATACTATAAGGTATTTCCATAATCTATTTAATTTTCAAATTGAGGTTTAAAATCTTTCTTATCATCAGGAACGCTATACTCATAAGCTGTATGGTAAACATTTATTGGACCATCAAAGTTGCCATGACCAACTGGCGGAGAAGGTGCAGCCCACTCAACCGTAGTAGAATCCCATGGATTTCTGGAGGCTTTTTGTCCAGAATATAGAGACATGATAATATTTACTATAAAAGGTATTTGTGCCAAACCTAGGCAGAAAGCTGAGATTGACATAAACTCATTCCATTCCAAAACACCACTAGCATGCGCATATGATTGTCCACCATCTGCAAGCCTCCTAGAGACACCTGCCAAACCTTGAATAAACATAGGCATAAAAATACCATTCATAAATATTAGCGAAGGCCAAAAATGCAACTTACCCAGCATTTCGCTCATCTTTTTACCAGTCATTTTTGGGAACCAATAGTATATTCCAGCAAAAAGTGCAAAAATAGTGCCTGGCGCAACAACGTAATGAAAGTGACCAATAACATAATACGTATCATGTAAATAAATATCTGAAGCCGCTAACCCAAGTGGCAAACCAGTCAGTCCACCAATACCAAACATCGGTAAAAATGCTAAAGCAAAAAGCATAGGAGTATTAAATCTAATTGATCCACCCCACAACGATAAAAAATAAGAAGTAAGAATAACAACAGATGGTATTGAAATAATCATTGTTGTTGTTTGAAAGAATGCACTCATAGCTTGACCCATACCTGTTAGGAACATGTGATGTGCCCAAACAATAAAAGATATAAAGCCTAAAAATACCATAGAGTAAATAATGGATTTAAACCCCCAAATTGGTTTTCTAGTATTATTAGCAAGAATCTCACCAACTATACCTAGCGCAGGCAAAATAAGAACATAAACTTCTGGGTGAGCTAAAAACCAAAAAAGATGTTGCCAAAGCAGAGGAGAACCAGAACCTGCAACATCAACAATTTCACCAGACATAACAAGTCCGCTAGGCAGAAAGAAACTCGTACCAGCAACACGGTCCATAAGTTGCATTACCGCTGCTGCTTCTAAAGGAGGAAAAGCCAAAACCAACAGAAAAGAAGTTACAAACTGAGCCCAAGTGAAAATTGGAAGTCTCATCCATGTTAAACCAGGTGCTCTTAATTGAACAATAGTTACAATGATATTCATCGAGCCTAACAAAGAAGAAGTGATTAAAAATATCATTGAAATGAGCCATATTGTTTGACCATTTTCAAATACTGAGAGCGGTGGATATGAAGTCCAACCAGATCTAGCAGCACCTTCAGGCATAAAGAAACTAGAAATCATAATAACGCCGCCAACAAAATAGGTCCAATAGCTAGCTGCATTAAGCTTAGGAAACGCCATATCAATAGCTCCTATTTGAAGAGGAACAAGATAATTTCCAAAGGCACCTACTGCTAACGGGACAATACCTAAAAATATCATTATGGTGCCGTGCATTGCTCCTAGCGAGTTATATTGCTCAGAGGCTAATACACCACTTTCACCAAAAATAAACCCTACAATTGGAATTTCAGTTCCAGGGTAGGCTAACTGCCAACGCATTATAGCCATTAGCGAAAAACCAAATAATAAAAATAATAATGAAGTTATTCCGTATTGTATACCTATAACCTTGTGATCAACAGAAAATATATATTTCTGAATGAAATTTTCTTCATGGTGATCATGGTTATTTGAACTTGAACTCAATTTTTACTCCGAAAAAGTTGTTCTAATTTATTTTCATTCCGTACAATTCTTCAAAAGTATCTGTGTCAATCATTCTTATTGCGTCCCAGGTCATTTTTGTACAAACCCTGGCGCAGACTACACAGCCAATACACTCGTCAAATCGTATTTGAACAGGGGGTATAGGGATGTCGTATTTGTCTTTCGGAACTGTTTCGATACAATCTACAGGGCAAAAAGGAACGCAAGCTTGGCATCCGGTACAATTATCTTCATCAACAACTGCAACAGACTTTGGCCTTTTCTTTTTGATATTGGGGGAATCGGGTAATTCCGGAATTCCTTTTAAGTGATTATATCCTGCCATAATTATAAATATTTAGTTGACAAAATTAATGATTTTAATTCCAATAAATCACATAAAATAATTACTTATTTGAGTAAATATTTTTCAATTGCCATTCCAGATCCAAAAATAATCAAAGAGGCTAAAAATAATTTAGGATCCATAAGCTTAGGGTATTTCACAATAACCCCTATAGGTATAGAAAATATTCCAAGCAGTTGAAGCGATTTTGCCATGTAGTACATTTTTAAATTACTCGCTATTTGGAAGTTCACCTACAATGTCTATCTGCATCTTGAAAGAATCATTTTTTACCTTCAATGTCCAAATATGATGTAAGTAACCAAAAATAAATAAAGGAGTTGAAATCCAAGCATATTTTATATTTTCAGCATTTGAGTTTGAAGCGACATAGCCAAAATAAAATATATACAATGTCCCGACAATGGTAATAGTCAACATTATTTGAGGAAATATTGTCCCTTTTATTGACTTAATTTTATCCCACAGTCTTTCAGACTCACTACTATTATTTTCAATTAAAATATTTTTGATACTCTTACCAGTAGCAATGAAGAAATACATCACGATGGTCTCAGTGAGCACAAAAACTAAAATAGCAAGTAAAGAAAATTGAGCATGGTTAGCACCGAAAAATTGGATATCAAAAAAGACCATAGCTCCACTAATAGTGAAATTAATAAAATTAATTATCATTAGCAGATAGCAAGAGAGCATAAATATATACATTTATGTACGCTCCCTAATGGCTAACGAGTGAACCTCACAATTCAGACTTAATAATATTGATGTCATTGACATTATTGTAATAAATTTATATTGTAAATAATTATATATAAGGAATTCTTGATATGAATATATTTAAAAGTATCCTAACATTTCTCATACTTTTTTGTTTTGCTAGCGATCTGAGTGCTGGTGATATAAAAGGTAAGGTTAAATACAATGGGAAAGCTCCAAAAAATAGACCGCTACGCATGGATGCTGATCCGGTTTGTGGCGCATCTCATTCTGAGAAAGTTTTTTCAGAAAGTTTCAAAGTAAACTCTAAAGGCGAACTTGCTGAGTGCATTGTATACCTTCGCGACGTTAAGTATAACGGAGCAGTACCTAAAGAAGCTGTAGTTCTTGATCAGAAGGGATGTATCTACACACCACATGTTTTTGGTATTCAGGCTGGACAGGATTTGCTTATTAAAAATAGCGACGCTACTCTCCATAACATTCATTCTATCCCTAAAAAGAATAAAGAGTTCAACTTCGCTATGCCGAAAGTAGTTAAAGAGAAGAAGGCAAAATTTGACTCATCTGAAGACCCTTTTTACATCAAGTGTGATGTTCATCCTTGGATGAAAACCTGGGTCCTTGTTTCAGATCATCCATATTATGCTGTAACAGATTCTAACGGTGATTATGAAATCAAAAATGTGCCAGCAGGTACATATGAAGTTGTTTGTTGGCAGGAAAAATTTAAAAAGAAAGTCATCGTTGATAAAGTTACTGTTGGCTCCGGTTCAGTGACTAAAGATTTTACTTTTACCAGACCAAAGAAAAAGTAAATCTGAAAAAATAAATTAAGGAAAGGCGAGCGCTTTGTTCGCCTTTTTTTTTATGAAAAAGCTTATAATAACACTAATTATCTTTATTGGATCATCTTGTTCAGATTCTAAGAAAATTTATGATGTTACTGGCGTAGTACTAGACATTAGTTTAGATAATAAGAAAATATTAATCGACCACGATTCAATCCCAAATTTTATGATGCCTATGGTTATGCATTTCAACATAGAAAATAGAAACGTAGTAAAAAGTTTAAATAAAAATGATAGTGTAAAATTCAAATTTATAATTAAAGAAACTTCTAGCTATGCAACGGATTTTAATATCATAGGAAAACATATTGGAAATGATGATGGTAATGATTTTTGGGAAGACGATGAATATTCGAAGAAAGAAATAGGTGAAAAGCTTAGCAACGTAACTCTTTTAGATATTAATGCCAAAGCAACTAGCCTAGATGACTACTCCGGAAAATATGTTTTTATATCCTTTATTTTTACTAGGTGCCCTGTTCCAAACATGTGCCCAGCTGTAGTAATAAAAAACGGAGTCATTGCACGAAATTTTAAAGATAATGATAATATAAAACTAGTAATGGTCAGCTTTGATTATTTATATGATACACCTGAGATTTTAAAATCATTTTACGGAAGCTCGATAGAAGATTTTCCGAACTGGGACGTTCTTTCAAGCGTAGAAAAAGTAAGTGATCTATATACTTTATCCTCAGAGATAGGGTGCGAGTATTGGGGAATAGAAAAAAATAACATTGGACACAATCTAAGGTCCGCCTTAATAGGGCCCGATAAAACTCTTCTAAAAATATGGGAAAGGGATGATTGGCTAGCAGGATCAGTGAGTAAGGAAATTGAGAACTATGTCAAGTTTGCTCAATAACCTTTACCAGTCTTCATCATCCCAATCATCTTCGTCATCATAATCTTCAGATCCATCAGAAAAATCATATCCATTTTCATCAAAATACTCTTTGATCTCAGCGCTGATATCTACTTTACCTTTAATATTCCACATGTAGTCTCGCAAGCCTTCTAACATTGCCTCTTGGTTACCTTTAAGCTTTACAAGATCTCTACCCCACGTTTCTACCGCATCATCAGTCTCTAAAACATCAGGCGTAGGCAGATAAGGAGCAGGCATTTTTGTACCCGGCATAATAGTTTGCGGCTCTCTAAGCCAATCTACTACCCATTCCGGATTTAATCTTTCTTTGGTCAAAGCTAAATTTGGCGCCCAAGTAGATGCAACCTGCGTAGGAAACTCAGTGCCATAAAAATGACAATTATTACAAGCACCTAACTCATGCACTTTTTCACCAGCTTTAAATTTACTGCTACTTGATGCAAACTGATGAGGAGCCCTATAGCCAGTGTTTTCATCATCAATACTTTGGAAATACTTGATAATAGTGTCCCACTCTTTGTCACTAATTTGATGATAGCTAGGCATTCTAACTTGAAGGTTTGGCCTAACAGTCATCGGATTATTGAAAAACTTGATTAGCCAATTTGGATTTGTTTTTCTTCCCTGTGAATGAAGATTAGGAGGAGCATATTCAGGAGCACCGATTTGCTCTACTAGCTGACCTCCCCTGTTTTCAATCAAATGACAACCTTGACAATTATATTTTTTGACTAGCCTATGACCCTCTTTATTATAATCTGGAACTTTATTATGGGCAAGTAATGGCTCTCCTACTTTATCAGTGTTGAAGGATAAAACAGCCATAGTTACTGCTTCTATTTCTTCTTCTGTAAAATGAAAATTAGGCATTCTAAGTAAATCTAATGGCTCACTTTCTTTACCTCTGTCGTAAATCCTAGGTGTACGCAATTTATTTTCGATCCAGTCATGTATTGTGTGGGGTATGTCGTGATACAAACCAAAATCGAACTTATCAACAGGCTTGGACCCTTCCTGGGTAATTTCTACGCCAATTGGTTTAGCATCCATAAACCCATCAATATTATGACATCCATAGCATCCATAATGTCTGATACTTTTTTCCCCAACAAAAGACATCTTCTCATCTTTAGACATGTTAGATGCTTTCTCTATTGCATACTTTTCTGGATTCATTTTCATGAGCCAGTCAAGCGTAAGCTCATCAAGAACTTCAATGTCTGCTTCAGGAGCATCCAATTGATCAAAATCATAGTTTTTGTTATCGTAAAGGTAAGCAGTGATATCTCTTGCATCACTATCACTCAAGCGAAGATCTGGCATTCTTGTCGAAGGCATATACTCATGAGGCTTTTTCAACCAGTTAAAAAGCCACTCTGGAGTAACCTTTGATCCCATACCAATAAGATTTGGACCTTGCAATTTGGTTAGCTCCTTAAAGGTTGTAGTTTGCGGAGCTAAAGAGGGATCCTGCTCTTTGACATGACAACCCATACATCCCACGGCAGAAAATAATTTTTGCCCATTAGACGGATCACCTAAATACTTGGAAGGATTTTTAGAATTTTTGACTTCCTTACCTTCAAAGAGATAATGCGTAATCGATGCAATTTCCGTTACATTTCTTTTAGCAATATTTGGTTTTTCTTGATTCGCTTGCTCAAAAACATGAGGCATCCGAGTGTTATATCTAAAAGCTCGAGGATTTTTGATCCACTTTGCAACCCATTCTGGATGTGATTTTTCATTTAACTTTCTAAGATCTGGGCCAGATTTGCCTTTAGACTCCCAGTTTGCTGATACATGACAACCATTACAACCAGAACGGTCAATTAAGGTTAAACCTAAATTTATTTTCTCAGCTCCAGCAAGGTCACTTGTATTCTGATGACACTTAAAACAGCTTGCTTGGGTGTATCTAGTCGGTAACATTGGTTGGAGCCAATGCTTTACCGGCTTCCAATCATATTTCTCTTTCCATTCTTTTTTCTGCTCAGGTGTATTAGGCGTATGAGCAGATGATAAGAAAGACGTACCCCTACTTCTGCCTGAATGACAAGACGTACAACCAAATGACTCTTCAGGGTGCGGGGATTTGCTCGTTAAATATAAATCTAAATCTGGGTGCGTCGTGTAGGGCTGCTCTGCATCTTTAAAATCAGGATTAGCTATGCCAAGATGACAACTAGTACAACGATCAACAGCGGGCATAGCAGTGAAATTGACATCATATAATACATCCTTAACAACGGTCTGCTTAACCTTGTAATAAGGATCCATAAAATCTAAGATGGGTAGATCTCTGACAATATCTCCAAGCTTGTTCATAAATGACATATTGGATCTGTCTAGCGATGTTAGCCTATTTTGAGCTAAGTCAACTTTTTTGAGTATTTTATCTCTTTCATCTTTTACAGCCTTAATATCGGCTTTTAAACTTTTGATCTTTTTTTCACGGCTAGCAATGTCGATCTCAAACTGCTCTTTAATTACTTTAAGTTCATTAAAAGCAGAAGATTTCTCTTTGTATTCTTTTCTTACCACATCAGACTCACTGCCACCTTTTAAATTTGCACTTTCAAGTTTAAACTTTAGTACATCAAGCTCAGCTTTCTCCCCTTTAAACTTTAAATTATTTTTGTAGAAACCAGCTCTTAACTCACCTAACTCACTATTAATTTTTTCAACTTCTTCTGACTTATCATCAAATAATTTTATAGCTCTGGCAAGTTCAAGTTCATACTCTTCTGACTTGCCATCAACAAGTGACTGCTCCTCATTTAGCTTTTCTTTGGTTACTTCAATCTGAAGCTTTCGAAATTCTTTTTGATATTCTTTAAACTCATCATCATTATCATCTATAAACACCCATACCATTACTACAAGGAATACTACAGAGGAGATAGCAAACCACTTGTTTAATAAGTTAATATCCCAATATCGTTCGTCGTTTTTAAACATAAATTTTACTCAATACTAAATATTAAAAAACCATTCAGGGATAGCAATGATATACTGCAGATTAAAGATCCACCTTAAATACATCTTTATGGGAAGTGCCAGCATGACAAGACCAAAGGTCATTAAGCTCACAAACCTCGTAGGACCGTAAGCGGCATACATATCTTTTAGATACGTCTTTGCCAATATTACAGGTAAAACAAAAAGATATAATCCTGTAATAACAAAACCTAATCCTTCTCTAATAAGAATGTTAGATGGTAAACCCTGATTCAACCATTTTACCCATAAAATTTCAGACAAGTTCACATTAGTAAGTGCCTCTACTTTGTGCGTGTCCCAATATTCAAAAGGGCCAAAGAAATTCCAATTTGGACCCCTAAAAAATGTTCCAATAATTATCAAAAATAGCCACAGAACAACCCATCCATACATAAAAATGAACATACCTACTCTTCTCTCTTTAAAGGAATAGTACCCATCGCCTTTCTTATTTATATCCATATATGGGATAGCCATTAATCCAACAATAATAAAAGTAGGAAGTAATACTCCTGCAATCCATGGATCATAATAAACTAACATTTCTTGCAGTCCTAAAAAGTACCAAGGTGCTTTTGAAGGGTTAGGGGTTGCTGCAGGATTCGCTGGTTCTTCAATCGGTGCTGCTACTAAAATGGACCAAACTATTAAAAAGACCTGAAATAGTATCAAACATATAAACTCGATATATACAAGGTCTGGCCATACTAATACTTTGTCATCTGGGTCATTATACTCTTCAGGTTTTAACCCTTGCTCGATTCTAATATCATTTCGGTAAGCTTTAAACATACCAAGCCAAATGTAAAACCACATAGAGTAAATCATTAAAACAATAGGAAAATTATCAGCCTTTGTTAACGTTTTATTAAAATATGGATCAAAATAACCGATCACAAAAAAAGCTGTGATCAGGATCATGCCAATCACGCCTCCAGGCTTGGTCCACATTCTCCATAAACCAGTTTTCCTATGAATTTTTTCGAACCAATCCGATGGAGGAAAAATAAATGGAAAAATCACAGTTAAGATTGTAAAGCTAATTGTTGGAGCTGAAAGCGCATCAATCGCAGATTTTATAGCTACTAAATTCATGACTTAAAAAACAGAAACTCTCTACAGAGGACCTGAAATACCTCCATCTTTTCTGATTCTCCAAAAATGAACAGCCATAAAAATCATGGCAACAAACGGTATTGCAATGCAGTGCAGAACATAAAACCTAAGCAATGTTGCCTCACCTACGAACCTACCGCCCAATAGAGCGAACCTAACATCGGAACCAACATGTACTAAATTGATATCACCTATAGCTAGCAACGATGCACCCGGACCTTCATTACCAAGGAAAGGCGTGGCTCTGGCCATGTTTGACCCTACTGTAACAGCCCATATAGCTAATTGATCCCAAGGTAATAGGTATCCTGTAAATGATAATAACATAGTTAAGGTCATCAAAATAACGCCTATACCCCAGTTAAATTCTCTTGGAGGCTTGTATGAACCGGTCATGAAAACTCTAACCATGTGAAGCCATACAATTAAAACCATTGAGTGCGCTGCCCAACGGTGCAGCTCGCGCATAATTCCTAAGGGAACTTGCTCTGATAGGTCAATTATATCGGTAAATGCATATTCTACAGTTGGCCTGTAGTAAAACATGAGCAGTATACCTGTAATAGTGAGGTTTACAAACAAGAAA
Source organism: bacterium (assembly GCA_004321745.1). Classification (GTDB taxonomy): domain Bacteria; phylum Fidelibacterota; class Marinisomatia; order Marinisomatales; family UBA1611; genus TMED80. Next base: position 136,403 of record SGYO01000002.1, read on the forward strand.
AATGACAACCCTCCCATACACCAAGTGTAACCTACTTTAACAGCATGTTTGGGAAGACGCGCAGGGTGAAGGTGTAGAAAAACGCTTCCTAAAATTGCATGCATGCGTTGCCTTCTTGTACGAGGCACACCAGAACGTATGATGGATTTCCAAACTTGGGACTCGCCCATTTTTTCTAAAATAGATTTATTATTTTTCTCACTCATTTCTAAACTTTGAGAAAGGAATCTTTATTTTCCCACTCACCTTTTTCCCATTTATAACTTTTTGTTTTATCTACCAATACTTGGCCATCATTAGCTAAACCAATTTTAAAACGCTCAAGAGGCCTCGGGGCAGGACCTTCAAAATGAATACCCGTCATTCTAAAACCACTACCATGGCAAGGACATTTAAATTTATTATCTGTAGCTAACCAGTTTGGGGTACACCCTAGATGAGTACATACGGTTGATAGAGCGAAAATAGATTCATCATCCCTAACAATCCATGCATTGAATTCTTTTTTGTATCTAATGTCGACAGAGTTTGGAGCAAAATCTTCAGGAAACCCTATTTTAAAAGATTGAGGCGGCTCAAACAGTACGTTAGGAAAGAGATACCTGATGATAACTGTAAAAAATCCTCCGGTTGCTGCGGCAAAACCAAGCCAACCTAAAGCAAGCCAACTAAAAAAGCTACGCCTTTCCATCGACGTCTTGCGGCTTTTACTAACCGAGCCAACAGCTGCTCTTGGTGCAACTATTTCTTTTTGATCACTCATAATTTATTAGTTCCGTTACTATAATTTTTTTCTAAAGCTTTGATCGCTGCATCTCTAATGCTTAGATCCTTGTCATTTTTAGATAGTAAAATTAGGTTATCTTCGAACCTTTTATCAAATAAAATAGATGCTGTTTTTATTGCAACCATTAATACTTTGTTTTGCTCGACGGGGTCAATCTCATTAAACTTGTTCAAATAGTCTCTATCCAATAGGCCTTCAATTATGTATGCCCCACTATCATTACCCATTTTTGCTAAAGCAATAGCAGCATCCCATCTTATATTTGCTTCCTCATCTTCTAATAACTTAACTAAGTGAGGAACAGCAGAATCATCTCCTATCATTCCCAAAGAAATCGTTGCAGATAATCTTTCAGATTCATTATCTGCAGTCTTGATTAACTGACTAATGGGATTAACAGCCGCAGCATATTTTATCATACCAAGTGCCTGGATTGCAGCAATTCTTGTTTCAAGACTTTTATCTTCTAGGCCATTAATTAATGGGTTGCCAAATGTAGTATCTTGTGTGGCGCCCATAGCCATTGCTAAATAAGATCTAACAAGAGGGTCATCATGGATAGACCTTTCGTATGCTGAAGAAAGTTGATCTTTAAAAGATGATGATAGAGGGTTTGAGTCAGGATTATTGAGAACCTTGGCAAGTTCAAAGGCTGATTGCCATCTTTTAGATGCAGAGCCAATTTTCACTTGATTTAAAAGCTCTTCAACATCATTTGTCTCATATGTAACAAATTTAAAAAGAAGAAAAAAGACTGCGCCAAATACGGCAATCATAAATGGTATTAGAAAAAAAGAGTAAAAAAGGACATATATCCTACTATTTTCACTTTTTTTCTGTTCGTCAGTTAAATTAATATTTTCCATAGATATTTGATATTAGCAAGAAAACCTCAAAAAACTCAAAAAGCTAACTTCTTTTTTCCCCTTTAAGAGCCTCTAATTCTTTTTTTATAATGTCTATCTTTTTCACTAGTCTTCTTTGAACTTTTTTTAGTTTAAACACCTCGGTTATCAATAGCATGGAAAACGCCAAAACTAAAATTGATATAATTGGCAACGATCCATTTTCACTAATCATTGGAATCTTCTTCTTCTTTTAGCTGATAGCCTAACAAAAGTGGAAAAAAGAATAAAACAATAATACCCACAAGTAACAAACCTACAGCCCATTCTAAATTTTGCTGTATCCATGACATTGTTAGCCAATCAAAATTCAATTATTAAAGCACCCAAGTAACCAAAGTAACATATACTATTAACAGAATTGTGCAAACGACCATTGATAAAAGCTGTGAAGTTGACATTGGATTTGGTTTTCTTTCTTCCATTTTATTTGTTTCTTTTCGCTTTTACAATTGCAGCCTTAATCTTGCCTCGAAGTACTTTATTATCAAGGCTATTAATTTCTTCCATATTGCCTTTCAAACCTTCGGCAGTCAATCTTTCCATAAGCTGTTCCTCAGTTTCAGACTCTTCGCTAATTACAGGTTCATTATTTGGTGTTGATAAGTCTGGCATAGGTGGCGCTTCGGCAGTTCCTCTTTTAATTTTAACTAATAATGCTTTTGCTTTTCCTCTCGTAACTTTATCATCTATAGCATTAACCGCCTCCATGTCACCTTCAACTGCCTTATTAACAGCAATAGCAAAAATCTGCTCTGAGGTAAGTTCTGTTGAGCCAGCAGAGGAATTAGACGAAGGAGAGGAGGGCATCTCTGGCATTGCAGGTCTCTCTGCGGCACCTCTTTTAATTTTTACCAGCAGCGCTTTTGCTTTGCCTCTGGTGACTTTATCCTCGATCGCGTTTAATGGATCATTGTCACCGTCCAAAGATTTATTGACCACCAAAGCAATTGTTTGCTCTTGAGTTAGTTCAGCCGCGACAGGAGCTTGTACAGGAGCTGCAGCTGCTGATAGGTCCGGCATAGGAGGTCTTTCAGCGGAGCCTCTTTTAATCCTCACCAAAAGAGCCTTTGCAATACCTCTAGTCACCTTATCTGGCAAAGCATTTAATGGGTCATTATCACCATCTAAAGATTTGTTTACAACAAAAGCAACAGTCTGATCTCTGTTTAATTGAGGCTCTCCTGATCCTTTTACATCGCCACCTGCAATGTCATCTTCTTTTAAATCAATCGTTGGAGTTATTTCAGCAAGCTTCTGTAAAATTTTTGATTTACTTTTATTCCAATTTAAAAGTGCTAAGAAAGAAAATGGTCCTTTGCTGTATCGATTGCAAATAACGAACACACCATTTTTTGACTCTTCAAGTTTAAATGACACATATTCAGTTACGAAAGGCATCATCTGAAAATCAAAGCCGAACTCTTTTTCTTTTTCTACTGTGATAATCCGACAACGAAACCACGGTGCTAAAGTTGCTGGTCTAATTTTGAAAAATGAACCTGGCTTTAGATCTAACTTATCAAAAGAGAATTTATGTACATACCTGTCGGAGTCCACATCTGCTATCGCTCTTTGGACACCGTCAAACCAAATATTATAGAGCTCCAATGATGTGATCATGTCCCAAACAATTTCTTTTGAACTAAGAAAATGATGTTCTACTTGACTCTCTGATTCAAATGGAACCCATCTTGCAAAACTGGCTCCAATACCTTCATATGGTATATCTGGGATACTTAAGCTTGTTTTTAGTCTATCATACCCCTCAAATGATATTTCGTGAGTGGAATAATATGTAAATTCCCCTTCTTCATTTTCTACCAAGTATTTAGTTGGATAATGAAAAATCCTTTGCAAAGTACCCGTACGTCCAGTCTCTTTTATGATACATGTTGTACCAAGTTCAATTTGATTTAAAGCTTTTGACATAGATGTTAATTAAATATCCATTTTCACAGTAAAAACTAGATCCAATATTACCATAAAGGTCAATTAGAAGTCGATAGTAAAAGTAATAAGATTTATTAGGCGTTTGGTTTATAATTTGTCAATCTATTATGAATCGATATTTTAATTTTTCATTATTGTCCATGGTGTTTACATACCTGCTAATTTTTATTGGCGGATTGGTCCGCGTTTCAGGAGCAGGTATGGGGTGCCCTGACTGGCCAAAATGTTTTGGAAGATGGATTCCACCGACTAGCCTTAGTCAACTTCCTGATTACATTGATCCGGAAAAATTTAATCTGGTACTAGCATGGGTTGAGTATCTTAATAGATTATTTGGCGCTTTAGTTGGTTTAATCATTTTAATAACATTCATCCTTGGATATATACATTTTAAAAAATCAAAAAAAGTATTTGCACCAATTACAGTAGCATTTTTTCTAACTCTTTTGGAAGGATGGGTTGGTGCTAAACTTGTTGATACAGTACTTGACCCTATAACAATTACAATTCATTTATTATTAGCTCTCGTAATTATCGGCCTAATTATATATAGCGCTATTCAAGCCTATTATGCAATTGCTGGAAATTTTGAAAGCAAAAGTTCTTATCACCCTCATACTAAACCTATAATACTTGGAATTTTAATATGCATATTCATAGAGATAATAATAGGCACAGAAATACGGGGTGGTTTGGATATGAGCAGAAAGGAGAATCCCTTAATTGAAGGCGTAATACTTCTAAAAATGCTTGGCCCATTTAAATACATGCATACCATTCTAGGATTTACATTACTAGGCCTCACTATCTACTTATGGAAAATAGTTAATGATATTAAATTTATATCTTCTTCATTTATGGTAAATTCTGTGAATTTTATAATGGGACTAATAATTACACAGATAATTTTAGGCGAAGCTTTAGTGTTCTTGGAGGTAAAACCTTTGATGCAATTATTTCATATGTGGTTTTCTTCTCTTTTAGTGGGCTTATCTGTTGCAAGTTTTACATTTTACAAAATCTCAATGGCAAAATGATTAAAAAAAGTTACATAATATCTATAGTCGTCATCGTTAGCTTTCTTGGAATAAGTGCGACATGGGTAATTTCAAAAGCCAATGAATCAATAAATGAACTTCCCGCTGTAATAAAAAAAGTACCTGACTTTAGCATGACTAGCCATATCGGGGAAAATTTTAATCAGGATAGCTTATTAAACAAAATTTCAATATTGGACTTTATATTTACCAGCTGCCCTGGTCCATGCCCTATAATGTCAAATAATATGCGTACATTATATAGACAATACAAATTACATCCAGATTTACAATTCATTTCAATATCAGTCGATCCTGAATTCGACACTCAAGAAGTTTTAAAAAATTATGCAGATGCTAATGGCGTTAATGACGAACGTTGGAAATTTCTTAGAGCTGATATGGAATCAGTAAAAAAACTAAGCACAGATGGGTTCATGTTCATGTCAGAAAGTTTACCCGCTGGCCATTCTGTAAAATTTGTATTAATTGACGAAAATGGTGATGTAAGGCAATATTACAACGGCACTGATGATGGAAGTATCTCTATTTTAAGAACACACATTAACTCCTTTCTAAAAAATCTTAAAAAAGAATCAGTTTGAAGAGGAAACCTTTACCAGCTAAAAACCAATTTAGTGCATTTGTTGAATTAACAAAGCCCAGAATCACTTTTTTAATTTTAGTTTCTACGGCCTTGGGCTACTACCTTGGAAATCAAAATGAAATAGATATTACCCTTTTTGCTCTAACAATGATTGGAACCTTTTTATTATCTGGAGGAGCAGGAACAATCAATCACTTTGTTGAAAAAGACCTAGACAAATTAATGGACAGAACTCAAGCTAGGCCAATACCAGCAGGAATTATATCAAGTAAAAATGCCCTTATTTTTGGGCTTTGTTTATCAATTATTGGACTAATAATATTAATTACATTCGTGAACCAACTTACCGCAGCTTTAGGACTAATCACTGTACTGCTTTATATTTTTGTTTACACCCCATTAAAAAAAATAACATGGTTGAACACAACGATCGGTGCTGTGCCAGGAGCAATGCCAGCATTAGGTGGGTGGGCGGCATCTGCAAATGAATTAAATCCTAATGCTTGGATATTATTTTCAATTTTATTTCTTTGGCAGCACCCTCATTTTTACGCAATAGCATTGATGTGCAAAGAGGACTATAAAAAAGCGGGATTCCAAATGCTCCCAGTAATTGAAAATGAGTCCAATAGGACAAATAGACAAATATTGTGGCATGCTTTTTTACTCATCCCAGTATCTTTATTTTTTGTTGTAACTGGCATATTAGGTGAAATTTACTTTTGGGGCGCATCTGCTCTAGGATTTGGATACCTCATATCAGGTATTCCTCTTTTTAAAAACACAACTGTCGATAATGCAAAACTCTTACTTAAAACATCTGTAATATATTTACCTGCACTCCTCATTGTCATTTTTATAGATCTAAATAGTTAAGATTATGGAAAAAGAAAATTTCTGGTTAAAAATAATATATATATTATCTGCTGTATTAAGTTTAGCTGTTGGATTCTTAATACTTGGACCGAGGCCTGAAGGTATCGAGGGTGCGATTGATGTATCAAGCTTACCATTTGTTAATGCATTTTTAAACTTAGTGACCACAATATTATTGGTAATAGGTTACGTTTTAATAAGACAAAAAAAGAGGGAACAGCATCGAAGCGTTATGCTATCCGCTTTTTTCACATCTGCTTTATTTTTAGTTAGCTATGTTGTATATCATTGGTTTAAAAGTGGACCAAAACCATATGTAGGAGAGCTTGGTTTCATTTATTATCCTGTTCTCCTAACCCACATTCTGCTAGCGATGTCCATTTTGCCTTTGGCAATGATAAGCGTTTACAGAGGCATGGCTTTACAAATTCAGCAGCACAAAAAAATTGCTAAAATTACATTCCCCATCTGGCTTTATGTTTCGATAACTGGAATTATAATATTTGTTATGCTGTATATGTAACTATCTAGATTAGATATTTAAAGCATTCATTCATCAAAAATTAAACATACTCTATAAGTTTCATTAATTTTTTAATCTGTGAAGTGATTAAAAGTTATACGCTAGTCTTGTAAATAATATTCCACCATTGTAACCTAAAGGAGAACGACGCGGGTATGGCATCCCTTGAGAAACGCGGGTTTCAATTTCTGTTGGGTATGCATTTAAAATATTATTCGCTCCAAATACAACGCTTAGTTTATCACTAACCTTGTATGATAATTCAATATCAATTAGCTGAGCAGGATCAACTTTTTCTTGTGTACTTCTTTCATCTGTGGTTTCACCATAGTGATTCAATCTAAACATTAGAGAAATACCATTACTGAAACGATGATCAACATTGGCAGAAACCCTTAATTCTGGAAGATTATTTTCAAGATTAAAAACAGTCAGTGGTAGCACAGGGTCCAGACCGTTAACCTTATTTTGGGAGGTTACTTCAATCTGATTACTATTAATAGCAATCCCCAGTTCAGTACCCCACTTAAGAGTGTAAGTAGCAACAAAATCAATTCCAGATACTTTCATGTCTATAGCGTTGGTATAAAAAGAAAGCTCAGAAAACTCTGTATCACCAAACACTGGAAGGGATCTAGATTTGATAATTTTGTCTGTTATATCTACATTATAATAATCCAACGATAAATTCAGATTTTCAATATAGCTTGAGGTTAATCCAACACTAATGTTCTCAGATTCTTCAGGATCTA
>SGYO01000020.1 GCA_004321745.1 bacterium
TAGCAGACAAGCTTCAATTTTTAAATATTGATATAGATAAAGAAATTGAAAAAGATGAAAAATTATCAATTAAAGAAATTTTTGAAAAAAAAGGCGAAAGTTATTTTAGAGAAATAGAAAGTAAATATTTGTTAAGAAAAAGGAAATTGGCTGTAGTTTCTTGTGGTGGAGGTATTGTCCTTAATAAAAAAAATAGAGAATTTTTAAGAACTAATGGATACACAATTTACTTAAAAAGCTCAATTCCAACTCTTGAGAAAAGATTGTTGAATAAAAATAGCAGACCACTGCTTAATAATGATAATTTAAAAGAAATTTTAGTAAATATATATAGCAATAGAAAAACACTATACACCTCTACGGCAAATACTACCATTATCACTGATAGAAGATCAGTCAAAGAAGTTTGTGAATTAATTATAAAGAAATTGAAAATTGAAAAAATATACAGTTGAGCTAAAGCAACGTTCTTATGATATAAATATCAAACCTGGTATTATCAAAGAACTTCCATTATTATTATCTGAGTATAATGAAAATCAAAAGTGGATAATCATCTCTCAGCATAAAATAATGGAGTTATTTGGATACGAGCTTGAGCAGAAACTGAAACTAAATAATTTTAATTGTTTTAATATTACTTTACCAAATGGCGAAGCTGCTAAAAGCATTAATGAATATAATAGAGCCATCGAGCAAATGATTGATTTTGAATGCGATAGAAAATCAATTATCATTGCTCTAGGCGGAGGTGTAGTTGGCGATGTTTCAGGTTTCATTGCGTCAACATTTATGAGAGGGATAAATTACTTTCAAGTACCAACAACCCTCCTTTCAATGGTTGATTCTTCCATAGGAGGAAAAACAGGTATAAATATTCCCCAAGGCAAAAACTTAGTTGGAACTATCTATCAACCAAAGGGAGTATTTATTGATCAAGATTTATTAAAAACGCTACCAGCTGAAGAGGTTATTTCCGGTTTAGGTGAAATTATTAAATATGGAGCAATATTAGACTCACATTTTTTTAATAATATATCAAACTGGGTTCAAGATCTACCTAATTTCCCATTTGCAGAAGCTATTGAAAAATGTTGTAAGCTAAAAGCAGATATTGTTTCTAGGGACGAATTAGATAATAATTTGAGAGCTATTTTAAACTTTGGACATACTATAGGCCATGCTTTAGAACTAAAATTTGGGTTTAATAAACTAAAACATGGCGAAGCAGTGGCTTATGGAATGCTATCAGCATCATATGTTTCACATAAACTAAAAAAAATTGATAAAAATCAGTACAAGCTTTTAAATGATACAATAAAATCATTACCACTTCCTAAACTAAAAAAATTAGATAGTAATGAAATTCTTACTTTTATAAAAAGGGATAAGAAATATATTAAGGGTAAATTAAATTATATTACTTTAAAAAGAATTGGAGAAGCTGAAATTACTGCAGGTATTCAAGATAATTTAATTGTTGAGTCATTAAATAAATTATAATATGAATTTATTATTTATAAATGGTCCTAATCTTAATTTACTTGGTAAAAGAGAATCGGATATCTATGGGATTGAAAGCCTAGATCAAATTATTAATTGGGTAACAGAAAGAATTAAAACCAACGAAAATGAAATTAACTGGTTTCAATCAAACAGTGAAGGTAAAATAATTGATAAATTGCATTGGGCTTTGAGTAATGATGTAGATGGTATTATTATAAATCCGGGTGCTTATACTCATTATTCTATTGCTATAAGAGATGCCATATCATCTATTAAAATTCCAACTATTGAAGTTCATTTAAGTGACATTGAAAATAGAGAAAATTTTAGAAAAATATCTGTAATAAAAGATGTATGCATATCTCAGATTTCAGGTTTAGGTAAGATAGGGTACTTAAAAGCAGCGCAGGCTCTAATAAAAGAAATTTAAAATATAGATTTACCTAAATGTTCTGGCATTTTAAATATAAAATAAAATGCCAGAACAAAATTGATTTCTAGCTACATGTAGTTTCTATCAGAGCTGTACAAACCTCATATGGATCAATGTTGGCTGCTGGCCTTCTGTCCTCAAGATAACCTTTTTTATCATTTGCAGTTTGCATTGGTATTCTAATTGAAGCTCCTCTATCACTAACACCATATTTAAATTCGGTTATTTTGGCAGTCTCATGTAAACCTGTAAGTCTTTCATCATTCTTATCGCCATATACATCAATATGACGCTTTATATTTTTCCCTAATTTTTCACATGCTGCAACTATAACATCATACCCACCATGTTCTCTCATAGATTTTGTGCTAAAGTTTGTATGTGCTCCTGCTCCATTCCAGTCTCCTTTTGCTGGCTTAGGTTCTATACTAACCGTTACTCCATATTCTTCAGCAATTCGATTTAGTAACCATCTAGCAATCCATAGTTGGTCTCCAATGGTGGGTGCAGCTGTTGGTCCAACTTGAAATTCCCATTGTCCAGGCATTACTTCTGCATTAATACCAGATAAATCTAGGCCTGCATCCAAACACAATTGCATATGTTCTTCAACAATTTCCCGTCCATAAATGTTGTCAGCACCAACTCCACAATAATACTCGCCCTGAGGAGCAGGATAACCATCTTCAGGAAATCCTAAGGGATTACTTCCATTGTAAAAAGTATACTCTTGCTCTATTCCAAACCAAGCTTTTTCACTAGCGTATTTTTCTGATATTTCAGCACACGCAGCCCTATTATTACTTTCATGAACAGAACCATCAGCATTTAATACTTCGCACATGACTAATATATCATCTCCACCTCTAATGGGATCAGGTACGAAGTAGACTGGTTTTAGCATACAATCGCTATCATCTCCATCAGCCTGAAGAGTACTAGACCCATCAAACCCCCAGAAAGGAAGGTCAGATATGGTATCTACTTTGGAGTCAACAATTTTAGTTTTTGATCTTAAATTTGCAGTAGGTTTATAGCCATCTATCCAGATGTATTCAGCTTTAATTTTACTCACTTATTATTCTCCTATCTTATTATATTATATTGTGGTTAAATCCGTTATTTTTTGAATCATTTTATAATCAGATAAAATAAGCTGTGTTTCCGTTCTTTGAACACCTGGCCAGCTTTGAATTGTCCTAAGTAAATCTTCAAGAGATGCAGAATTACGAGTGACAATGAATAGCATATGAGAGCCTTTACCCGTTGTTGTAAGACATTGAAGCACTTCTGGCATTTTTTCAGCGGCTTCAGTTACTTCTTTATAATGAAATGAAGATTCTGATATTAGAGTAATAATTGCTGCTACATCTAAGCCTAATGGCTTTGGATCTAGTACCGCATGAATACCTTTTATTACTCCAGAATCTTGCAATTTCTTTATCCTATCGGTTACAGTTGGAATAGATATATCAAGCTCTGTTGCAATGTTACTAGCAGAAACCCTTCCATCTTTTTGAAGTATTGCAAGAATTTGTTTATCTGTTTTGTCAACTTTCATATTGTATTCTTTCTGAGTCTAAAATAACTCTATCTTAATTTATTAAAAAATGATGCTAAAATAAATATTTTTTTAGAAAAATATAAAATTTTCCTTAAAAAATAAGAATTTTATCAATGAATGAATCTATATAGGAAGCTTGGGTAAATCTTTGTAAGAAGATAAGATAATCTGAGTTTCCGTTCTTGTGACATCTGGCCAGCTTTGAATGCGCCTAAGCAGCACCTCTAGGGATTGAACGTTTTTCGTTGAAACCCATAATAAGAGTGAACCTACGCCAGTAGTTGCGAAGCATTGTATTACCTCAGGACAAGCTACAGCTTTATCTATAACTACTTTATAGTTAGCAGAAGTTGATGCTACCACAGTTATAACAGCGGAGACATCTAAAGAGACAGATTTAGCATCTATAATTGCTTGAAAGCCTTTTACTACAGATGATTCTTGCAACTTTTTAATTCTTTCAGTAATTGTTGGAACAGTCAGATCTAATTTTTCTGCGATTTTACTAGCAGTTTCTCTGCCATCATCTTGCAGCAACCGAAGAATTTTTAAATCAGTTTCATCAATCATTCTTTTCCCTCTAGTGTTCTATTATATCTTAATTAAAAATATTCTTTTTTTCCAGTTCTATTAACTCACCATAATCAAGAATTTTATCGATATTGATTTTTGATTTATCTGTTAAAATTGTAATGACAATTGGATCTTTTTTAATATTTTCATTATGAAATTTAATTATGTCATCAAAGCTGACATTTTTATAATTATTATAATCCATAATGTTAGGATCCTTATCATAACCTTGTTTCAATGCATTATGTACATAGGAGCCCTGACTCCTCCATCCAGGCTTTCTTGTATTAATTGACTGTGTTAAACCTTCCTTAATTGTTGAGATTCTACTTTCTTTAATAGGGATGTTTTTAAATAATTCCAAGTATGTCTCGATGGCTTCCATTGACTTATCAACCTGTGTACCTATGTAACCTATGAAGTACCCTGGCAAATCTTTATCTGGTCTATTAACATAAGCTCCATAAGCTGAATAGGCTAGAGATCTAAATTCTCTTATTTCTTGAAAAATTATGCTAGCCATTCCGCTTCCAAAATATTTATTATAAACATCAGACTTACTCCTGTCTTCCATGTTCAAAACTTTTCCTTGAGCTAAAATATAAATTTGACTTTGTACAGCTTTTGGATCATCTATAAGAAATATTTTATTCCTAGTATGTTTTTTATAGTTAAGTGTTATTGGAGAATTTGATTTTTTCAAATCATCATCAATAGATAAATTATTATTTATTTGTTCAATTACAGCTAATTCATTTATTGTGCCAACATAAAAAATATCAACTTCATACTCCATTGCTTTTTTGGCTTGTTCAACTAAAAGGTTAGCATCCATTTTTTTTACCTCATTTAAAGTAGATCTTCTCAAATATGGAGATTTATTACCAAACATGACGTAATCTCTAAGCGCTCTACCTCCAGCGGAGGGGTCTTTTATTTCTCTATCCCTAGTCAATTTACTGTTTTCTACAAGTTTTTCTAATTTGTTATTATCCTCTTCCCTAACATGCATCTCAACCATGAATTCATTTAATAACTTAAGTGTGCCCTCAAAGTATTTATCAAAACCACTAACTTGAAAACCAAAATAATTTGAGTTTGAATAAACTTCGATTTTTGAGCCTATTTTTTGAAGCTCATTTTTGTATTCATTGAATGTTTTATTTTTTGTTCCAATAAGAGATATAAATTGCGAACTTTGAGATAGTGAAGCATTTTCCATAGTCCCCAGCCCAAATTGTAAGTTAAAAGAAAAAATTGAGTTAACAGGATTTTTAACATAATAAAAATGTTTATTTTCGCCTATATCTTTTCTTTTAACATCCTTTTTAAAATCAACAAACCGAGGTTCAATTTTTTTAGGTTTAATTTTGTCAAGTATTTTTGCGTACTTAGAACTTGCTTCGGTATTTTTAGGCTCGACTGGTTTAAATGGTGGCTTTTCTAATTTTACTTTTATGTTATCTCCTTTATCCGATCTAACCATTAAGTAATTATCTGTAAAATATTTATTTGCTACTTCTACAACATCATCTTTTGTTACAGCATTAACTCTATTAGGATAATTTTTTATATCTTCCCAAGGCATATTATCTAAAATTGTCGACATGATTAACCACGTTCTTCCATCAACACTTTCCATTCTGGTCTCATGATCCATGCTCATATTTAATTTAACAGATTGTATTAAATCATCACTGATATCGCCGGATTTTACTTTTTTAATTTCCTCAAGAATCAAGTTCTCTGCTTCATTAAAGGACTGACTATCATCTTTAGGAACAAAGCCAAAGCCAAAACCACCATGATCCGTTCCACCTAAGCCAGTAGTTGCATATGAACCAAGAATTTTATTTTCATTATTTAACTTATCTAACAAACCAGTGCGTGAAGAATTACTAAATACATTAGAAATCAAATCTAAAACAACTGCATCTTTATGATTAGGCTCAACTGTTCTGTAACACAATCTCCCTATTCTATAAGGGGTTATGCTTAAATCAACTACCTCACGTCCTTTAAAAGCATCTTCTTGCACATTGATTTTTTCAATTGAGGCTCCTTTTTTTAGCCTACCAAATTTATTTTTAATCATTTTTTTGACTGACCCTTTATCGAAATCACCCGCAATGATTAAAGACATATTATTAGGAACATAATATTTATCATAAAACTCTTTCATCTTAGATAAGGATGGAGTTTTCAAATGTTCAACTGAGCCTAAAATAGTTTGCTGCCCATAAGGATGATTTTTGAAAAAATATTTTCTAGAAGTCTCATTAAAAACTCTGAAAGGATTATCCATTGCTCTATTTTTTTCCTCATAAACAGTCTCTAACTCTGACTGGAATAACCGAAAAACAGGTTCAGTAAACCTATGGCTATATAGATCAATCCATTTTTCAATTTGGGCACTAGGAAGTGAATTAAAATAATATACAAAATCATAGCTAGTTCCTGCATTTAGCCCTGTTCCTCCCATTCCCTCAACTAGTCTAGTAAATTCATTAGGAATTGCATATTCAGAAGCCTTAATACTGAGTTTATTAATGTGTTTTTGAATGCTAAGTCTTTCTTTATCGCTCTTTTTTAACGCTAATTCATCATATAAAACAGCTATACTATCTAAAAAAACTTTTTCTTTTTCATAATCTGTAGTTCCTAGATCTGAAGTGCCTTTAAAAAGTACATGTTCTAAGTAATGCGCTATGCCAGTAGCATCTGAAGGGTCTCTTTTTCCTCCAGCATCCAAAACAACAGCACCAAAAACACTAGTTTCATTATGATCCTCATTTAGCATAACAGTCAAACCATTCTCTAAGGTATATATTTCAACATCAAGTGGATCAGTATTCCCACAATTAAAACTTAAAAAAATGGATAAAATTAAAATAATAAGCTTCATTATTTCCTCACATGTATAATTTATAATTATGTTTATAGTTCACAAGCCAAAAGGGATAATCAATCATCTCTCCTAGCTGAAAAAAATTCTTTTAAAATTGCTCTACACTGCTCTTCAAGTACTCCACCCCTAATAACGGCATCCGAATTTAATCTTTTATCTCCACAAATTTGATATAAAGATCCACATGCACCCTTATCATCATCATATACGCCAAAAACTACGCGCGAAAGTCTAGAGTTTACTATGGCACCTGCACACATTGAGCAAGGTTCTTTTGTTACATAAATTGTGCAATTATTTAATCGCCAATCTCCGATTGTGTTTGCTGCTGCGGTAATTGCTAATATTTCTGCATGTGCTGTAGGATCTCCTAGCGAATCAACTTGATTATAACCTTTTCCAATTATCCTATCATGTAATACCACCACAGCTCCAACAGGTACTTCGTTTTTAGAAAATGCCTTCTCTGACAATTTAAATGCTTCTTTCATCCAAAAAGAGTCATCTTTTTGATTGCTGGGAAAGTCTGAAATAATATCCAGAGTAATTAAATGTTTTTGAGGGTTTGCTGAAGCGATTGAAGTGTTTGCGCTAACTCAGCTCTTCCTGCTAGTGTTTCCACATTCATTGTGAGCGCCTTAACAATATTAGCAGGAAAACTTTGGTAATATGTGTCATTGTAAATTGACTGTAAATTATCTCTACAAGATGTAAAGTAACCCATATTAAAATCTGCTAATGCAAGCTCTAGTCTCACATCTAAATGATTTATTTTTTGATCATGACTGAAATACCATGGTCCAAGCTCTGGCCTTTCAACTAATACATAAGTAGAATACTCTCTAACCAGAGAATCAATATGCATCCCACTGTAGGCAAATGTTAGCCCTGCATACAGATCGAGGTCAAGATCAGGGGTATCATATGAATCAAAGGGTTTTGTCTGACTAATGTGAAAGTAGACTGCAGCTGAGTCAGCCTGCCTTAACTTTCCAAAGCACCAACCAATACCATTATAACCATCAGCATAGGAAGAATCTTTTGCAACTGCATCATAGAACCATTCTCTAGCCTCTTGATATTTTCCAGTCTCATACAATGTCCATCCATAACCTGCGAGATCTTCCTCTGTAGGAATTACAGGTTGTCTACAATTGGTTAAAAATAACAAAAATGGTAGAACCCATAAAAATCTAATCGCTTTTATCAAATTATAAATTATCATTTTAGGAACATCATCTTTTTATTCTTGATTATACCAGAGTCAGTTTTCAGCTGGACAAAATAAATACCTGAGGGTAACGTTTTACCAAATTTATCTGCGCCATCCCACTTAACATAAAACTGCCCGACCTGGCTTACATTGTTAACTAGTGTTGTAACGTGTTGACCTACAACATTATAAACGTTAACACTAACTCTTTGTTCTAGACCATCCATTAAACCAATGTCATATTTTACCGTTGTTGAAGGATTAAAAGGATTTGGATAATTTTGATGTAAATCAGTTTCTTCCGGAACAATGATTGTTTTTGGTCCAAGCCTAAAATAACCTGCATTTTCAGTATATGTTAAAATTTGCCCATTGCGATTAATTGATGGAAGCTCTTTCCAGATTACACCATTCTCCCTTTGATAGATAGAAAGATCTTCTCTCACACTTCCAAAATGAATTTCTATAGGTTTATTAAATATATATGTTTCATCACCTAACACGTAAGATGCCTGATCAGAGAAGTTGCTGATAAAGAGAGAACTATCAACAATCAAAAAGTTCTGATCTGAGTCAACACTTCCAGGATCGCCAGCCACACTAAATCTTCCATCTGAGCTATTAGCATACCAACGATTTGAAACTCTAGCTGGGGCTAAATTAAATGTATTTGTGTAAATAGTTCTACCTACCTCAGCTACAGCAAGAACATCAAATGAATAACCCCCACCTATGCCGAAACTAAAATCACCAGTATAGGTAAATGCAGCTACCGTATCAATGTCTATTCGCTGGTTCTGAACCTCTAGCTGTAAAAATTTTGTTTTTTGTTCTTTATCCACAATAATTATGCTAACATAACTCGAAAAAGCATTATTTTGAACCAATGAAACCTCGATATCCGGTCTTGGTACTCTTAATACATTCAATGTAAATAGCTGAGAGCTCTCAGCTTCTTCATCTGATGCTGTAACCCTGAAATTTGCAACTCCAGACCAAAGATCAAATGGATCAAACAATACAGTGTCACCTATTCCATCAGATAGATAAGGTTCAGAAAAGAAGTTTATGGAATCTGTATTATATACACCTTCAATTGTGAATGTTAATGTAGAATCATCAACATCTGAAGTAAATTGAGAGAAATCAATCCAAATAGAATCGTTTTCATTTATCACTACTGTATCTATTGCTGCTACAACAGGTGGATCATTCTCAGGCAAAATATTAACTACAATTGTATCTTTATCAAGTGCACCAAAAGGATCAATTGCACTAAAAATTACTCTGTGATTAGAACCATAATAATTTGAATCGCTAGAGAATACTGCATACGTATTTTCATCAGTTGTAGTATCAATATCGATTGAAATCAAAGAATTCTCCATCGATAACATTTGCATAATATTCCCAGACCTTCGAGCTAATGTAGGAATATCAATGCCCTTCGACGGATCAAAACCCATATACTGTTTCATTAACTTAGTTTGAACAGCCTTAGGCGTTCCTGGACCAACGATAACACTAGCCAAAGGAAAATCTTCATCCAACTGAGATGTATCCATGATCACAAATTGCCAACTGATTTCGGAGTCTAAATTATCAATGTCTTGAACGTAATCGCTTAAATTTATTTTAACAACTTCTGAAGTCGGCTTATCCTCGCGCCAAGTAAGAACTTTATCATCACCAAGAATAGCAACTACAGGTGTATCATTTACTGCATTAACTGTTGCATTATAATTTATTGTATCTCTAAAACCAAAAGCATCCTCAGCGTAGAATGTGAAGACATATTGTCCAGATTGATCTATGATAGTATCTTGCCCCGTTAATGACAAAGTGGAATCTTGAATTGGTGTCCATGATATAAATCCTGTAATTGGATCAACTGTAGGAGGATTAATTAAAACACTAGATGTATCAAAACCACCAGCTATGTTTGGAATTAATTTCTTCGGTTCTATAAAATATGTAAAAGAATCATTTTGAAGAGTTGTAAGATCTAGATCACTAACTTTAACAGTATCATAATCCCAAGCAACATCCTCGAACAAATTAAGATCAGTAATATTTTCAGTGAATACAGGAGCTGAGTTATACCTTTGAATAGCATTTGTATAAATAGTATCAGAAGCGTTTCCAGCCTCATCAAAAGCTCTAACAAAGATCATATAATAAAGCTCATGCTTAAGCGTATCATTATAATCGTAAATAATTTCAGCATTTGATATGGAATCAGTCACGGCACTGTCTAATAAATTTAATGTAATTGGGTTATCAAATGAGGGCGCCTGCTCTTTGTATATTTTATACCAATAACCTGAATCGTCCAGGCCATTAAGATCCATATCAACCGTAAACAAGCTGTCTAATCTACCTAACGTATCTGCCTCACTACCACCAGTCCAAGTGGATGGATATACATAAACCTGCATTTCATAGAGATCCACACCTGATGCTGCTCCCCCTCCTGGATCTGTAAATTCAGTCCAACTTATTGTAATGGTATCGCTAGATATTATTTGAGAACCAACAGCAGCATTAAAGTTCCCATCATTATAATTTCCTAGGCTAGGAGATGCTATATCATAGCGTACTGTGTCAGCATTTAGAATATCTGCTGTATATAGATCTTCAGCATTTAGTTTATAGGCGTCACTTGGTTGCCCAAAGGTGCTATTTCCATTGATATCAGTAAGAACGGCTCTAAACTGTAACCTATTAAATGCTGCATTACCAACATTTAACATTGCACCAGGAATTAAATCACTTACTGGGCGAGATATTGTTCTTAGGTATGCATAATCTCCAACGGGAACGATTTGAGGTGAATTAGATTTTAATGTATCTGCCTCACCTAATGTCTGCCACTCTCCAGTACCTAGATCTAAATTTCTCACCTGAAAATCAATTTTGCCTTGCGGACCCCAACCAGAGCTTTCTCCAAGCAGCGACTGGTCTGATGTGAATGCTTGATACGGCACACCAATGTATAAACTATCTGTTTTTTTATTGATCCAATTTTCTATGACCCTGAAACCAGTAGTTGAAAACTGTTCAGTTGGAAAAGTAACCTCGGGCTGAGACTCACTGAATATTGGAAATTCTTCATATCCCCAAGGATGAATATTATCAATGTTTAATGCATACCTAGACTCAATGACATCATTACTTTGTAAACTGTTTCCATATTTAGTTACAGGAGTTCCTGTACGATCGTTAGCATTTAGCTCTACTTTTAAAACTCCATCGTTTTTTGCACTGTCTTTTACTACGATTTTGTAATGAAATACTAAACCAGTTTGCTCCTCAATAAACTTAACATCATCAGGATGGGAAATAGGCTCTATATTTAGCTCTGAACTACCCTCAACTTCGCTATTAAAATTATATTCCAAGCTTAGTGTAGGAGGTGAAGCAGGAATGTTTTTTATTTTTTCATTCATTTCAACTTTAACAAGTACTGTATCCCCTGCGATGGCAAAACAACAATTTCTTTCATCAGGATTAGATAAATCATAAATGGTTAATAATGAATCTCTTAGGTTTGTATAAGTTATGGTTGCTGTTGGCTCAGTGTTATCCAGGAGTAAGGTATTTTCAAAATCTGAATAACCTAAACTGTCAAAAGCATTACCAGCTAGGTCATTGGAGAATAATTTCGCCCAAACAAACCCATCCCAACTAAAACTTTCGGAGTTTGCAGGTACTGAGCTAGAGTCAATTACATAGTACCAGAACCTGGCATCATCAGTTGAATCGATTAATGTTATCGGATTAGTCAAGAATGTATTGATCGGATTATTCAAGGATGTATTGATAGTGCTTAATGAATCCATATCAGCACCCCACTCTGAAGTATCAGAACTTTGAGAGACTAGACCGCCGAAAAACAACCTCATTTTAGGAGCGACGGTTTGCAATTCGTTAAATGTTACCTTGATTGTTGTCCCAGTTTTAGGTGATAGAGAAGTTATATATTCAGTTTCATATTCAATTTTTGCTGTTGGTGCTTTTGTATCATACGTAACATACTTTATTGTATCAGAGCCAACATTTCCTACCATATCAGTTCCTTGGAAAATAATATTATATGTATTACTGTCTGCTAAAGCTTCAAGTAATAGTGCATTGTTATTTATTTCATTTGGACCTAAAAGACCACGCAAAAGCTCATTCGATCCAAGACTAGCAGATTCATCAGTTAGAGCTATCAATGTGCCCTCTGTAGGAACTGCTGGAGTAGCAAATTCGTCTACTGGTTCAAATTTTATATATGCTGTACTCATCTCTTCTTCATTATTGTACCACTGCAAACTGGTATTATTAATGAATGAGTTAGCTAAAGGCTTCTCTGTATCAAAAGATGGGGCTTTATTGTCTACCTTGAAAGCGATATTACTTAACTGACCAGATGGAAAAGCTTGATATCCAGTCGTAGAATCAACAGGATTACCTGCCCAATCTGTTCCATTAATAAAGAGTTTTAATAAAAATTCTTCTTCTTCAAAAGAAGCATTTGTAGGAATGGTAAAAAGATACTCAATACTGTCACCTTCTACTGACGTATTATCATAATTACCATCAATATTTGTAACTAGATTTGTAGTAATTACCGCTGAAAGCGAGTCAACAGATAATGTTGGCTTAGAGACTTCATTATCAGAATCAGGGGATAAGAACATTGGTTCATCTGGAAACGCAACGACTTTTATTATATCCCCTTGCTTTCCTTTATTTTCATATGTTGCTAGAGAATTAGTAGTATTTTTATAAGCAAATAAAACTTTTGGTGGCGTATTATCAACTATTAGGTATCTTTTTTGAGATACACTTTCTGTAAGTATTGGGTTACCCGCCTTGTCGGTAGCAGTTATGGAAATGCTTACAGTATCATCGTAATTATCTATTCCTCTGACACCCGGAATGTCAAGTGTATATGTATATTTGCTGCTATCTAAACCAATTGTCATCAATTCATCTGTAGGGTCGTTTGATGAATTAGTCTTGTACGTGGCAGTTAGTTTGGGCGGACTGTAAGGATAATCTGTAGGATCAAACGATATTGTAACTACAGGGTCATGATCCACACCATTTACGTATTGTCTTGAGTATGTAAGATCTGCGTACGCATGAGGAGTAGTGTCTATCAAAAGGGTTTTTGTGCTTACAACAGATTGCTCTGTTACATTACCAGCTTTATCTGTAACAACGTTTCTAAAAAACAATGTATTACCTTCGACAAAATCTCCTGTGACAGACCTTATAATTGAACTATCAATACTTATATTTACAAAACCAGCCGCTACATTTGCTTCCTGAATGATAACTTCATTCCCAATATTTGTCCAAGTAGCCGTACTTGCATCACCTGTAGACGCCATTTGAACCTGAACCGTTCCGCCAATAAGGGACTGATCCCTGTCTATTGCCGTTGCTGGATTACTATCATCAAATGATATCCAAGATCTAAATGTAACTCCGGTATTTGTACTATTAAAGAATCCTTGCCTTGAAAAACCCTGCCCTACAGTTGTATCAGGTATTATATCAACGTAATTATCAATCGGAGGTGCAATGGTATAATTATATCCACTAGATGGAAGTCCAACAGCAGGGTCTAATGGCATTACCTCGTCCACAATTAACGCAGAACCTTCAGTTGCAGATCCTTGAGTTGGGTTCCCTGCTCTATCTGTGATAATTGCAGTAAATTCTATCTTTCCATTTTGTTCCGGATTAGCTGCACTTTCATCCGGGTAATTTTCTAAGGCAGATAAGGCGGCTTCCATTGTAGATGCGTCAATTTCAAAATGCAGCGTTTTTCCTGGGAACTGACCATAGTGAAGCGGAGTACTCAGATTCCAAGAACCAGACGGCTCAGTACCACCTCCATCAGCTTCTCCCTCTACTAATATTTTAGCTGTTCCAATCTCTACAAATGAGCCAGGTATATTAGTTATAGTATTATATACCCTGCCTAAAATTTGAACCTTTCCACCAATGAGGCTAGGGTCGCCATTACCTGTACCAAAATCATCAATAGGATTAGTGAGTGGAACAATTAAACTAGCAGAATTTGAATTCCAATACCCAGAAACTACATTGGTACCTTGAACGTAAAGAGTATCCACAGTAAAAGCAGATGGCGCTAGACCATCAACCTCTATAACGGATAGATCTTCTAAACTAGAGCCATCAACCGCTGTAAAAACGCTCATATCATTCCCTGCTGTATCTCTTAGCTTATTCCCGGTTGGAAGAGTTAAGCCTGTGAAGGTTAATAATGAACTAATATCATTTGATTGAACAGTGTATGGTATTGTTATTGCAGAAGCATTTTGTAAACCTGCGCTTGCTATTTCAGGTACTGAAATAATACCATTATCAAATCCGACTAGGGCTACGCCTTCTGTGAGTGTGAGATTTTCCGAAAATGTAAATCTTAAATTAATTATGCTATCTATCCCAAAAATGCCATTTTTTGCACTTCCATCTAGTGGATCAATTGATTCAACCCTTGAAATAATTGGTAGGGTTGTATCAATGAATAATTTTGTTGAGGCAATGTTTATTACAGCTTTATTTCCAGCAATGTCAACCACTTCAGCTTTTAGATTGATGGTTTTATTTTCGCCATATTCTGTTTGAGCCTCTACTTGCGCTTTTGTGATAGAACTAGTAACAACACCATCAGCAATATTATTTGAAGGTAGCACGGAAACAGGATCGCCTAACTGTTCATAAGCAGCAGAGTTTGCATCTGTGCCTATGCCAGCTAAGATCCTGACAGATCCATTAGAAACGCTAGCATCCACAGCTTGAACAATCACACTAACATCTAGACCTGTATTTGTACTGTTCCAATAATTTCCCACTACAGTGCCTCCGGTTGGTACAGCGGAACTAATAACATAATTGGCAATTACAGGAGCTGTCTCATCAACTATTATTTTCGTAGCACTCTCAGTGCCATAAGTTTCATTTCCATCATTATCAGTAATAACGGCAGAAATTAAGACCACATTACCGTCTGCAAACCAATTAGTCGGACTTGCAACCGTGCCTTCAAATTCTTCATTACTTACATCAAAGGTAAAGGTACCGGCATCAAGCTCTGCTTGTGTAATAGTTTGAACTGGAGTCGTCAAGTTATTGTAGGCAAACCCATCTACTTTTGCAATCAGCCTGACGCTACCACCGATCAAATTAGCGTTGTTTTCAATCGGCACTGTTACTGATAACCCTGAGTTATAGGCATTCCAATACCCTGCAGTGACTGGGTTCCAATGTGTGACAACTACAGGATCTGCATTTGTTGTCTTTGTTATGATATCTCCAACTGTAAAGTCTGCAGGAGGTAAATCATTGTCAAATATAGTCACTTCGAACTCGTTGTCGGAAACAACGTCAATTTTATTATCATCACCGGTCGCCCAAGTACCATCTGGCCCTTTATCGCGGTAAGCATCAATTTGTAAAAAGAAATTTTCATTATCAGCAAGCAATGTCTTTTCTACTATATCATCATCCCAGACATTTATAGGTACTGGCAGAGTTAAGCTTGAGCTAGCACTAGTAAAAGCAGGGATAGTAACTGATTTTGTATTAATTCCGATTGTACTCAAATCTGTATTATCTGTGCCAAGGTAAAAATCATAATTATCATCACTTCCAGATTCGGCAGTACCTCCTGTTTTCTCAGAATACTGAACTAAAATATCTGTTCCCGTCTCTTTACTTAAAGTTAGAAGAATATCTGTATTTTGATAATCGCCGGTACCATCCTCAGTAGTTGGATCGCCTTCTTGGATGATACTATTAGATCCAACCCAAGTTATTGCAGGCATTCCATCATCATTTGTAATGGTATGAACGTAGGAAAAATCCCCGCTTACAAGTTCACTAGTTTGAGAATTTTCGAATGTGGATAGTTCAATATTAACATATTCATCTACCTCATAAAGATCATCTCCATAAATAGTAAGGCTAATATCTTTTGTGCTTTCACCATCAACTTTTGTAAAGGCTGAAGTTGCTGTGCTGTAGGTATACGTGTAACCGGTAAATAATAATTGATCATCAGTAAGTTTAAAATCATCTAAATATTTATCACCATTGTTATCTGCATCTAAGCTAGCAGAAGTATAATCCACTTCACTTTCGCCTCTATCAGTATCTAATGCAAAATTCATCGATATCGTTTTTTCAGACATGACTGAATTTCCAGAACCATCGATCAAATTAACACTGACCAACTCTACATTGGATCCAGAATTTGTTTCATTTGTAGCCGCATCAGCTTCAAATTGGATGTAAGGCTCTTGATCATTATCTTTAATAGTAAAAGTATATATATCATTCGCTCCTACAGATGCCTCAGCGCCAGCAGCTCCAGAAAATGAATCATAGGTTGGATCTGTAGGGTCATTTGTCCAAGTGGAACTATTGGCTAAACTTAATTTTACTCTTAATATTTGGTCATATTCATCAAAGTCATCGTCTAGCACAGTTAATGGAATGTATGCCGTAGTATTTCCAGCAGCAATAGTTACAATACTGTCACCTGATGCATTGGTTGTTACAGTACCAAAATTGTAGTCATGACCTTTCGTAGCGATATTTTCATTTCTTGCGTAGGTTGGATCATAATAAAAATCGGATGCGCTTGGGTAGTTTATAACATTATCAATAGAATATTTTAATACCATATTCTTACCGCTTTGCTTCGCAATTGCAATTGGAATATTAATCGTATTTGGACCTGGATCAGAGCCCTCTACATTTGTCACATCATTTTCATCATCAGTAGCAGAAACAGTTGTAAAAGCAACAGCTTCTATAGCATCATTATCACTTATGGTAGCAATAATTACAGGAGCATCAGATCCGATCTTTGCGTTAACCGTAGGATTAGAACTATGATCCGTGGCATTTATGATTACCTTAAATTTCTCATCCCATTCATCTATATTATCATCGCTGGTTACAATCGTAAGAACCTCATGCAAAAATTCATCAGCAACATCGGTATCACCTGCAGCATTATTTGTCAAAGATTCACTTCCATCACTTAGTCCTGCATGATCTTCAGGATATGTCACACCGCCAGAGCCATCAGAAGGTGATGCCGTATATATACCAAAATCTGAGGATGCTGCTTCAATTGTATATCCAATTGTTATATCTTTTTCTGAAATGCGAGATAAATATACTTTCGTGATAAAATCACTACCTTCCGTTACAGATTTAGCTGTCTCGAATGTGCTAGCGTCAGATGCAAAATTTAGAAATGGCTCATCATCTGAATCTTGTATAATTAAACGATATTTTGGCGGGCCATTTGCCTCTGCACTACTTATTGTTGCATTAGGCGTAGTTAATCCAGCAACCGTTAGCTCAAGAACAATATCCTGATCCCACTCATCTCTATCATCATCAATAGTTGTGATAGTGAATGTATTAGTTGTCTGCCCAGCTGTAATTGTAAAAGGCGTCGCGTCAAGGTCTGCAAGTGCGACAAAATCAGATCCACTTTCGGCACAATTACCAGCAGATGCACAATCAGAATCAGATGTTAACTGAGCATATTTTAATGTAATTAATTTTTCAGATACCGAGCTAGCCTTTACAGTAACTGTGTGAGTTCCAGCTACTCCTGTTGTTTTTTCTGTAACAGTTTGCGTTTCTACATTTGAAACAATATTAGAACCATTTTCAACAAAAAATGATACAATTGGAGGATCATCATTATCTATAATTGTAAATGTATGTAGCCTATTAGCAGCGATATCATCTACCAGCGCATTTGGATCATCACCTGCATTTGCATCATTGGCTGTATCATCTCCGTTGCCGTCATATCCTACCTTAGCTACTAAAACCTTTACTATTTGATCTTCTTCATCAATAGTATCATCAAGAATGGGTATGGAAAAACTAGATGTACCATTTCCTCTTGATATAATGCCAATCGCTGTAGTGGCAGTAAAATCAGAACCAGCAATAGCATCATCTGTTGTTGATGTAGTGTAGGAATATTTAAGATCCATTCCTGCTTCCGTGACATCCCCTGTTGTCGGGTCAACAATCTTTACTTCAAAATGAGGATCATTATTATCTTCATTACTACCTGATGCCTCTTCAGTAAAACTCGAAATCGTGGCAGTAGAACTGGTAATTATTCCAGACTCATCTGGTTTTAAGGCTCTGCTCATGGTTAATACTGGAGCTGATTCACCGTCATTCTTTATGGTCAAAGTTAGCTCAACATTAGAGCCTAAACTCGCATTTGTGAGCGTTGCATTATCCGTAGTTCCTAAAGTAAGGATGATTTTTTCATCAAACTCATATATCTTATCATTATTTATAGTTATATCAAAAGAGACCAATGTATTTGATTCCAAGGCGTTCGAAGCTGGTATGACAACAAATCCATCCGCTGCTACAGTATTCGAGCTTTTATCACCTGTAATAGAAAAATTTGGTTCAGAACTACTAGCAATCCAAAAATCATATGGATAAGGATCATCCTCTACTCCAACTCTAGCTGTTTTATCATCACCATTATAGTCCAAAGTTAAACTGTATGGTACGGTCATCGCCTCAGAGCTGGTAGAAGATGATTTAATTCTTACTGTATATTTTGCACCTGAAGTATCTTCCCTAAATGAAACGGTACTAATTGCATTTCCAGAAGCATCTACAAAATTGACAAAAGGCTTATCGGTTTCATCTTTTTTTATTGTAACAAGCACTTCATCATATCCGGTATCATCTACTTTAGCTCCATCCGGCGCGGTTGCATAACTTTGAGATGTTAGTCCGACCACTCCATTAAAACTTGCTGCTGCTGCTTGAGCAGCATCATATGTATACATTCCTAAAACAAGTGTCTCGTCTTGCTCATACAAAACATCATCATAAGCTGAAATAGTGATTGAGCCAGTTGACGAAGCAGTTATTGGAGCATCAATAGTAACAATTTGATTTGAAAGCAATGGACCATCGCTGTAGGTGTAATCAAGATCACCAGCCTCATATGTGCCTGTGAAAGAAATATCAGCATCGTTATCTGCACCTGAGGCAGTGTTAGAGACTGTAAAATATGCATGAATTGGAAGTTCTGATTTTTGGATCCCGCTACTACTTACTTCAAATTGGAAATCATGTGATTTTGGGCCTTGACTAGATTGCTCGTATAATGTAACACCGGCATCACTATCAGATAGAATGATTATTGGCTTATCATCAATATTGGTCAGCGCAAAGTAATGCTCATCTGTTGCCCCATCACTACTTCCAACCGCTGCATTTGCATCAGCGCTTGCAAGAGAAAGTTTAAAATACTCCGTGGCTTCATATGTCACATCTGCCTCGTTAAAATCAATGTCTGATGTCCCAATCGTGTAAGAGGTCGGAGCAGCGGTATTGGAGCCTGTTCGAGGAGAAATTGTAATTGTTTTTGTAAATGAGCTATTACCATCAAAATCTGGTTGCAAGAAGTCAATTGCCTCTGATACATCCTTTGTAGCATCACCGTTTGTACCATCTAAGGAAATTGTCCAATTAAGTGTAATTTGCTTACCTGACTCTTTAAGTTGTGTTTGATCACTAGGGTCTAGTAGTACAACCATAAATGTTGGGGATTCACTCTCTGTACCCGTTGAAGCAGGTGATGTACCTGCTGAAGATGTTGCAAAACTGTATTTAACTGGAACATCATCTACATGATCCTCAATAGATATGCGCAGACTAACTTTATCCCCCTTGGCAGCGTTTGTAACTGTTCCAAGATTAATGTCTAAATATTCCGTGTTTTCATCAATTCCATCAACATTCAAAGGTATGGTAAAATATGTTTTTTGAGAAGATGCTATACTTGCATCACCAGCATTAATAATAATTGTTCCCGTGGCGCTAGTATTCGGAGCGGTATAATCTAAAGCAGTAGTAGAAAAAATGCTTGTGGAGGAGCTTTCCCATTTTCTAAAATCTGCTGGAAAACTACTGCTAGTCCCATCATCATCCTCGTCAAAACGAGCGGTTGATGAACTAAAATCAATAGAGTATCCTATAGATATCGCCTTTTCACTTATTTTGCTATTACTGATACCAACCCTGACATTATAGGTTAAATCAGCCTCATTGATAGAAGCAGTATTAATTGTATTGCCATCAGCATCTAAAAATTCTATCGTTGGCTCATCTGCAGGATCATCTGAAATAGTAATTACTGTTTTATCATTACTGGCATCAATGATTGCATTTCCAGAACCGCTAGCGTCAACGGTAAGCTCAAGAACAATTGTTTCTTCATCTTCCCACCTATCATCGTCTGTAATCGTTATACCAGGGAATATTGTTCCATTTATCCCATCTGTTATTACAAGCGATGTTTCATCACTAATGGTTGTTAAATCAGTGCCATTATTTGCAGTACTAGTATTTTTGACTGATACTTGCCCAGTAACAGTTCTTTCTGAAAGCGTGGTGCCAGATGGATCAAATTTTACTTTTACAGATGTAGCATTACCCACATTCTCATCTAATGTATAAGTTGATGAAGCAAAAACTAATGTAGGAGAATTTTCATCATCATTAATTGTATATGTAAACCTTGTAGTACCATTCACAGCTGCTGGGTCACCATCAGGATCATCATAATCACCATCACCATCTTTATCAGACCCCAAAAATGCAATGTCAACTACAATTGTTTGAGTATCCTCCTCATCATATAAATCATCTAGAATATCAAGAACTATGTTATCAGTTGGCGCTGTATTACCAGCAGTAATTGTAAAAGTGTCATTTATAAGTGTGAAATCTCTAGGAGCGGAAGCTGTAGCTCCATTGCCATCAGATTCAGTCGTAATTGAAAAAGTAATATTTTTTCCACTTTGATTATCAAGCGCAATGATACTCTTTAGGTTGTAATCATTACTCGCCTGCGTAGTTTCTGGGTTACCACTATTAAGCGAAGCACTACTAAAGTTAATAGTTGGAGCATCACTGACATCTGTAATCGCTACCACATGTTGAAAGGTAGCCCCTTTTTGAGCATTGGTAGGAGAATCCCCTAAAATAATATTAATTTTTTCATCCCACTCATCTATAGCATCTGCCAAAATATTTAAAGAAATCACAGCTCCCGGACTCACATCTGTTCCATCTCCATTAATAGTTAAAGTTCCTCCTCCGGTAAATCCACTGTGATAAAAATCAATTGGATATGCACCAGTGGAATTACTTCCAGTAGCTGGTATTGTTGCATCATTACTAAACGTAAATGGGACTGTAACCGTCTTCTCCGTAGCTCTATTAAGTTCAACGTTTATGACCACTGAACCTGCACTTTCAGATACAGTCGTCGCGTTTGATTCAGATGCACTACCATCCGTGAAATTGACATTTGGCGGATCTTCATCATCGGTAATAGCCAGTGTGTAAAGAACAACTGCCTGTACACCAGATGCTCCAGTTACAAGCGCATTACTTACATTAGGCATATCACTAGTAGCACTAGATGTTGCTTGAAGCTGAATAGCAATAGTTTGATCTTCTTCATGAATGGCATCTTCAATAGTCGTTACACTGAATGTATTTTCTGTCGTTCCTCCTCCAGCTGATCCACTAATTGTACCTAGAGCTGTGTAAGCTGTAATTGCTGTATAATCAGAACCAGAAGTCGCATCTCCTGACCCAGCATCTGAGTAATATAAAATTATATCTTTTTCGGAGGCTGAGGATAATGCTACCGTGATTGTTTTCGCCTCTCCCTCGTTAACAGATCCACCCTCTGTTGCCTCTGTACCATCAATGTTTTTGAAAAATGCATATGGAGCAGCATCGTCATCCTCAATTGTGTATGTATATACTAAATTTCCATCTGTTGCTGTCTCAGCATCTGAGGTCGCTTCATAGCTCGAATTATCGTTATTTTGATCAGCACCTAAAACAGCAATAGTAACCTTTACAGTTTGGTTTATTTCGTCAAGGTCATCAGAAAGTATTGGCAATTCAATATTTTCTGTTGTTGTCAAACTTCCAGCAACAATTTTGAAAGTACCGCTTATAGGGGTATAATCCTGGTTGGCTGTTGCATTTCCAGGACTACCTTCTGTAGCATAAGAAAACCATAGGTCTTTACCTGATATTCCATTTAAGCTAATTTTACTATCTATGTCAATTGGAGATGCAGCAGAGGCAGACTCTGTAACCCCATCGCCACCTGATGTTGTTGTGAAATTGATTGTTGGAGCATTATCACTTTCGTCATCTATTGTTACAGTGATACGCTGATTCCCAGATGCTGTAGCAAATGAGTTGTTATTTGAAAGGTCTACAATAAATGTCTCATTCCACTCATCTATTGCATCATCATTTAAAGTAAAAGTAATACTGCCATCTGTTTGCCCTTTTGCGATCGTAACAGTTCCAGTAGCAGCTGATGTAATATCATTAGGATAAGCATTGCTTGATGCATCAATTGTCGCCGTTCCAGAACCATTAATCGTCCATGTCATTGTAGCATCTCCAACATCAGATGCCTGCTTTGTGGAACCATCATGGGTTAATGTTAAAGGAATGGTTATTGGCCCCTCTGACTCATTTACAGTCATTGTTGAATTAGTAAACTGCATAACAGGTGGTGCATCTGAATCCTGCAGCGTAATTGTATGAACTAAGTCAGAGCCGTTTGTAGCACCTCCGGACACTCCGCTGAGCGTAATGATAATCGTTTCGCTACCTTCATCAATTACATCATCCGTAAAATTAATTACGATAGTTTTATTAACAGTTGCGTCATCTGCAGCCCAGGTAATTATATTTGTTGATGGGTCGCTATCATAATCTGGTGTAGCATCTGTAAAATCCACTCCTGCTGTTGCTGTGCCAGTAATTGTATATGTTACACTACTTGCAACACCTGATACGGCTGCCAAAGATACTGTTATAGTTTCGCTTCCATCACCCTCCTCAGGGCTTGAAGCATCAGCAGTTCCGCTACTTGCAGTAAATGATAAAGCTGGTTTTGAATCATTAGCATTTATTGTATAATCATGAATAGTGGCAGAGCCTATTTGTGAAGTAGAGTTTGCATTTGAGAGTGTAATCCTAATGGACTCATCTATTTCATATTTATCATCATCATTAATAGTTAAAGGAACAGTCGTGGAGGTAGCTAGCGCATTTACTCGCGCAGTTCCATTTGCTAAAGTGTAATCTCCGCTAGTTAAAGTAGTAGTTCCTGTTTTGGCAGCAGCAGAATAATCAACTTCAGAATTAAATATAGATCTGCGATTAGTTTTCACTGTAATCGTTGGTGAACCTGAACTTTCAGCGCCTGAGCTAGCACTATTAGCCACATCAAATTCTATTGTAGGTGGATCCTCATTATCAACAATACTATAGGTAAGAGTACTGTTTGTTGCAGTAGCAGAATTAACAAATGTTCCTAAACTAAACTCTACTGTCTCAGGAGTGCCGCTTGAGCCGCCCTCATATAAGTCGTCATTATCAATTGCTATGCTTATAGACTGGTTTGTATCATCCGGCCCGAAAGTAAGAATTTGTGATGAACCAGCGGAAATAGCAGTTCCTCCGCTTGTAGCGAGATCATAATCGTCGTCACTTGAACCATCTGTCGCGGTAGCATTGGAAACTGCAATAGTGGTTTTTACTGTAAATTCTGTATCATCAGTTCCGCTAGATGTAATTTTTGAGACAACAATATTTTCTGCTGCATCACCTTCTGAACCATTGTCAGTAGCAGCCGCAAATCCCAACTTTATTGGCGTATCGTCATCTTCAAGTTTAATAATCTGAAATTGAGTACCATCAGATGCTGCAGTAGCGTCCGACTCACCCGATCCTAAAGATACTAGCAACTTTACGTATTTATCGAGCTCATCTGTATTATCACCATAATGAGTGTAAGTAAAAGAGGATGTTCCTGTGCCATAGGCACTAATTGTTCCACTTGTAGAATTCAATGCAAAGTCAGAAGAGGTTGCAACTCCCTCATTCGCCTCATCAGAATCTCCATCACCATCATCATCAGACCCATTAGAACCATAGCCTAGACCATCATAAGTGTCAACAGCTAGAGAATACGACACTGCCTTTCCAGATGGAGCTGATAAGCGTACATTTATAGTTCCATCTGTAACGTTTGCACTACCGTTTTCGGTGCTTGTTAGCGTTGAGGCACTATTTGAAAAATACAATGTTGGAGTCGCATCATCATCAGTAATAGTATAAGTATGTGTGAATGTGCCGCCACCAACATTATTTCCAGCCGTAACGTTGATTTTTATTTCCTCATTATCCTCATCAAATTCTTCTGAGCTATTGATAGTTATTGGAAGCGCAAATTCTGTTGCATATGGTGCAATAGAAAAACTACCGCTACCCACAGCATCATTTATCTTATAATCCCAAGGGGTACTATCATCGGAATAAATTGTAGCTGTTCCCGATGTATTATTCGCATACGTTCCTGTAATTGTTAATGCAGAAGGATTATCTATTACCACCTTTATAGTTGGAGTAGTCACTGACTCAAGCCCGCTAGTAGCTGTAACAGAAGTATTAGCTGAGAAAGACATAGTTGGTGCAGCATCATCATCTTGAATATTAAGAGTGTGCGCAGAAGTGTAGGTATCGCTATCAACTCTCAAATTACTTAAGTTACTCTCATCAAGAGTAATAATTACTGTTTCAAAAACTGATGCATCTAATCCCTCATCATATGCATCATCGGTTAGAGTAAATGTGAAGGTTTTTTCTGTATTTCCAGCCGTACCAAAATCAATGGTGCCAGCAGATAAATTATGGTCAGCATAAGACCCAGAATTTTCTGCCGTTCCAGAAACAGTATAGCCCGCTAGTACGTTATCATAACCAGATGCTCCGGTAAGCTGAGCTACAATAGTTACAGTTGGAGCTCCGTTTTCACTAACAGTTTGATTAGCATCTCGAAATTTGACATATGGCGGAAGATCATCAGCATGATCTTCAACTATAAAACTAAGAGAATTATTTGCTCCAAGATCCCCATTAGCATCAGATTCACTGAGGGTAATAGTAAATGTCTCGTTTGGCTCATCCAGAACATCGTCAGTAAGATAATGCCTAATATTTTGGTTATCTTGTTCTGCCTCAGTTATCTCCAAGGTCCCTATTACAGTGCCAGCACTATTACCGTTAGCCTGGTGGTCAGCATTTGATGTTGTTCCATTTGAAATTGTGAAAGTCAATGTAAAATCATCAGTTCCAGCATAATACGTATTACCATCCGAATGAGGAACGGCAATTATTCTCCCAGTATTTCCAATCCAAGCATTTTCTTGAACTGTCTGAGTAGATGTATTTTCAAAAGCATAAACAGGGGGTTGATCATCATCAGTTATTTTGTAAACGAACTCATTAGAGGCATTACCTAGCGCTGTGCTTTCAAGAGTACAACCAGTTGACGCCAATAAATACATATTTATAGTTTCAGGAGTTCCTCCTGAACCACCCTCATATCTGTAGTCCTGTACTACATCAACAGTAACTGGATATGTGCCACTTGAACTTACTGTGATTTGGACTGCCATACTTGACGTTCCATTTGGGGACCCTGATGCCTCATTATTCCAATACACGGCATTGTAGTCATCATAATGATTTAATCCATGGTCATTAGTCGCAAGATTTGCAGTACCATATGAAGGGGCACTTGTATGCACGTTTACATAAAATGTAATAGTTGTCTCAAACGATACGTTTGTAACCTGAACATAGACCACACCATCAGTACCTTCAGAGAAAGCCTCATAATAATTGGAACCATCAGGAACAAAGCCAACCCTTGGCTGTGCAGAAACTATACCCAGCAACAAGAGGCAGTAAATAAATCTTATATATTTATGAAAAAATTTCATCCTTAAACTATTATAGCTTAATACCTACGGCTAGCAAACCATCCATCCAATTTAAAGTTTCAGGTTCAGCAACGAAAGCCTCCTTAACATCTGAACCAGGAGTTAAGACCTTCGCATAACGCACTCCCGCTCTTAAGGTAAGGCTACCAAACTTAAAACCGTACGATGACTCAAACATTGAGCCCACAGAACTACCAATTATGCCTATGCCTAATTTTATTTTTCCAGGCCCAACAGGAAACGATGTAATACCCATCGCTGTAATACCTTTCAATTCTGCAGTTTTTGGAGGCATTGCATCCTCAAAACCAAATGTACCTAATTCTGCACCAAAGCGAAAACGCATGCCCATCAGCTGCATAAGAAATGGAGCTTCAATACTTGCTCTCATATTAATGCTAGAATTCCATGTCATCAGAGATTCATTTACAAATCGAGGAGCTGAACCGGATATATCAATACTCCAACCCATATTTTCCGCCTCATCAGCTAAATTGATATCTTCGCTGTCAAAATCATCTTCATATTCCTCTTCATCATCTTCATACTCCTCATCGTCTTCATATTCCTCTTCATCATCTTCATACTCCTCATCGTCTTCATATTCCTCTTCATCATCTTCATACTCCTCATCGTCCCCCCAAAACATTTCACCCTCTTCATCTACGTCTTGAGCATAAATGAGATCATTCGGCATTATTATCATTATGGACAATAAAAACCAAAAAATAGTCTTAATTAAATTCAAATTATTTAACATTACTTAAAAGTTAACTCCCAATGCCATTACTCCATCCATCCATCCTAAATGCCCCAAAGATCTATCTTTATTATCAATGGCACTCATGAGCTCAGTAGACCTTAAACCAAATCTAAGATCTAGAGAGCCTAACGCTATTCCATATGTTGCTTCAAAAACAAAACCCATAGATTTTCCAAATACACCTGTTCCCATTTTTATTTTTCCTGGCCCAGCTGGTATAGAAGCAAGAATGATAGCTGAAACGCCTTTTAATTCTGCTTCTCTAGGTGTTAAATCTATAAATCCAAATGTACCAAGTTCAGCGCCAATTCTGAAACGTAGTCCTAATAATTTGAGCATGTAAGGAGCCTCAACGCTAACCTTTCCTTGCATACTTGGTTCCCAAGATGATTCATTTAAACCATATTCTTTCCAAAGCGTGTAGTTTACCAGCCTTGCAGCAGCTCCAGATATATCAACACTCCAACCTGAACGATCCATTTGTCCAGCAGCTTCAATTTTTTCACCGTCGACATCCTCTTCATCAATTATTTCATTATCTTCATAATATTCATCATTATAGTCTTCGTCGTAGTCTTCTTCATCTTCATAATATTCATCATCATCTAGGAACTCGTCGTCGTCAGCAAACTCATCTTCTTCAAGTTCATATTCCTCCTCATCATCCCATGATATCTCTCCCTCCTCATCTGGATCTTGCGCCTGAAGATGAGAATATGGTACAGAAATCCCAATGAATAGGATTGTAAATAAGCACCGAAATGACACCATTTTTAGAAGATAAAGTATATTTTTTAAAATCATTTTATTTTTTTATAAGAATGAATTTTGGACCTAAAACCAGGCCAAAAGCGAAAAACTCCCTACCTCAAGAGTACACCTTACAGTGGGAATATATAATACATAGAAAAACAAGGCAAATTTAAAATGTTATGATTTTATAATTCTCTTCTCATAAATGGCATAAAATTTGTGGATGGAATTAGCTGATAACATTTAATCATTCAGAAATTTGAGTTTTATAAAATTGATGATACAATGATACTAATTTTTCATCAGACCATTTTTTAATTTCTGGTTTACTTTTTATTGTAGAGAGCAATTCACAAAGTTCTTTTTTTCCAAGATCAATATTTAACTTTTTTAAACGGTAATTAAGGGCATCTTTTCCAGAAAACTTATCTATATAATGATGTCTTTTTCTATTGAATTTTCTTGGGTCTGTAGGCTCATACAAAGATCCATCTTTTAATACAGATGATACATGTAAACCTGCGTTGTGAGTATAGGCGTTTTTGCCAGTGATTGGCCTAGTATCATTATCTGTGATATTAGAAATTTTCTCAACATACGATGAAATATCATTTAAGATCTTAAAATTCCAAGAATTTTTGACATTAAACAGCTCATCTAAAGACGTTACAACCTCAGCTAAAGAAGAAATACCACATCTTTCTCCCAGACCATTAACAGTAACATCAACACACGTTGCACCTGATTGAATAGCTTGCAGTGCATTAGCGGTAGCCAAGCCGAAGTCATTGTGAAAATGCCCATGAATTGGAATTTTTATTTCTTCAACAAGCCTGGAAAAAATACTACTGACCTTAGCTGGATGTAAAACGCCAACAGTGTCAGCAAAACTAAATCTATCTGCACCTGTTTTTTCGATTAATTTGGCTATTTTAATTAAAACCTCAAAATTTGTCCTTGAAGCATCTTCAGCAGTAAAGCGAACATTAAGTTTGTTCCTTTTGGCATAAGAAATGCTATCTATTATCATCTCCAGAGCTTTTTCTTCATTAAGCCCATATTTTTTTTCTAGGTGATCTTCGCTAATATCAAAAAAAAGACCTATCCATGGAACATTTAAATCTATTATTTGATCAATGTCAGCTTTAAGAAGCCTGCTGTGAGCAATGATTTTTGAATCGAGATTTAATTTAGATACTTTCTCAAT
>SGYO01000021.1 GCA_004321745.1 bacterium
GCAGACCTGATGATTTAGAAGCGCTAGAATATGTAAAAAACCAAACATCAATACCAATTGCGACTGGAGAGAGATTATACTCTGCAAAACAATATAATCCAATTTTCAATAAAAGGCTTGCTCATATTATACAACCTGATATCAATCAGTGTGGTGGAATATTTGAAGTGAAGAAGATTTGCTCTACAGCAGAGAGTCATTCAATTATGGTGGCTCTTCATAATGTTGGAGGTATTATCTCAACAACAGCAGCTTTGCATTTAATGACAACCTTGAGAAATCAAAAAATATTAGAACATTTTAATGATTTTGCTGATAACAAAGTTAAAAAAATCGGAAATCCTTATCCTGAAGTTGTGGATGGATATTTTAATATTCCTAAAGGCCCTGGTTGGGGAGTAGAAATTGATTATGAATATTTGGAATCTAATCCACCCATAACAAAAAATGGTATAATTCTTGATCCAGGTCTTAACATGTTCAAATCTGAGGATTGGAACAAAAGAGATTAAATGTAATGGATCAAAAGAATTTAATTTTCAATCTAAAAAAAGAAGGAGTATTGGCAGTCGTAACGATAAATGACATTGATAAAACTAATTATCTTTGTGATGCTTTACTTAATGGCGGCATTAACATGATCGAACTAACACTAAGAACTGACAATGCATTTAAAATCATAAACCATATTTCAAAGAATTACGCTGATATCATTGTTGGCGCGGGTACTATACTTTCAATAACTCAACTAGAAAAAGCCATCGAATCTGGGGCCTCATTTGGTGTCGCTCCTGGGATTGATCCTAATGTCATTGAAGAATCTAAAAAGTTAAATTTCACATTTGCTCCAGGTATCTGCACCCCGAGTGATATTCAACTAGCATTAAATTATGAACTTAATTTACTTAAATTTTTTCCAGCAGAATATTCCGGTGGATTAGATTATTTAAAAAGTATTTCTGCTCCATTCATTCAAAATGATTTGAAATTCATTCCACTAGGAGGTATAAATATTAATTCAGCAAAAAAGTATTTACATTCAAACTTAGTAGTAGCTATTGGTGGAAGTTGGATAGCTAATAACTCTTTAATTGTTGATGGCAATTGGAAGGAAATAGAAAAAAGAGCTAATGAAATGCATAAAATAGTAGCAACAGTAAGATAACTTTGATTATGAAAAATGGATTGATAACATTTGGAGAGATTATGGTTCGATTTAGTCCTCCGGATAATTTAAGACTCACCCAAGTAATGCCTGGGAATTTAGAAGTAACATTTGCTGGCTGTGAGGCTAGCGTAGCAGTTTCCTATTCAATCCTTGGCGGTGATTCTTCCTTTGTAACTGTTTTACCAAATAATACTATATCTGAAGCTTGTATAAAAAATTTAAATTCTTTCTCTGTAGATACTACCAGCATCCTACGCGCTGATAAAGGAAGGTTTGGCACCTACTACATGGAAACGGGATCTAACCAAAGAGCAAGTAAAGTAACGTATGATCGATATAAATCAGCTTTATCCTTAAGTAAACCTGAAGATTATGATTGGGAAAGCATTTTAAAAAATAAAGAATGGCTTCACATATCAGGCATAACACCTGCTTTGTCCGAACATGCTTATGACTCTACACTTTTTTGCGCGCAGAAAGCAAAAAATTTAGGGCTTAAAACCTCATGCGATTTAAATTTTAGAAGCAAACTTTGGCAATGGAATAAAAGTTATAGCGCTCGAGAATTGGCTAAGAGCAAAATGCCAGAAATACTAAAATATATTGACCTTTTAATTGGCAACGAGCAAGATGCTGAGGATGTCTTAGATATTAAAGCACAAGACTCAAATTTTAAAAATGGCGAAATAAATATAGAAGCCTATCCTGAAATTGCAAATAAGATAAGTAACTTATTTCCCAACCTTAGCCAGATAGCAATAACACTTAGAGAAAGCATATCTGCTAACCACAATCGATGGGGAGCAATGTTATATGATTGTAATAAAGAATCCTCAATCTTTTCCCCTAGTAAAAAAAATAGATACTCTCCATTTGAAATTAAGAATATTGTGGACAGGCTAGGGGCAGGTGATTCTTTTGCTGCTGGGTTAATTTTCTCATTAAACCATCTTAAAACTGATAATAAAAATGCATTAGAATTTGCAGTGGCAGCTTCATGTCTTGCCCATAGTATCAAGGGTGATTATAATCTAAGCACTTCAGATGAGGTTCTTAATCTTGTAAATGGATTTACCTCAGGAAGAGTATCAAGATAAAAAATTGAAAATTTAAAATGAACCCCAGGAAATATAATTTTGCGATGAATGATCCATTTGATATGGATGCAGATATTAAATTAGTTTTACCTAAGCTAATGAGCTCAATTAATTTTATGAAAAGCATAAAAAGATTTGAGGTTAATAAAAATAGCATAGCCATTTGGTCACTAGGTCAAAATGGATTTATAATTAAAGATAATGATGGTACATTAATTTGCATTGACCCTTATCTTTCAAACTTTTGTGAGGAAACTAGAAATCAAAAGAAAATCAAATTTAAATTAGACAGACAACTTCCTATCTTCATAGAACCTGAGGATTTAGATGTAGACATAATTCTCATTACCCACTCCCATGATGACCATGCTGACCCATATACTCTGCCAAAAGTGAAAAATGACCCATTATTTGTTGGCCCATGGGAAGCAATTGAAAAACTTAAATCCTTTGGAATTGATGAAAAGAATTGTATGCTAATTCATCCCGTTCAGGAAATAGAAGCTCTAGGAATAAATATATTTGGAACATTTTCGCTTCCAACAGACCTTACAGATTTAAATCATATTGGTTTTGTAATTAAATTTAAAAATGATATAACATTTTATAATTCTGGGGATACAAACTACACTAACCTATTAGGATATGCTGGAAAAT
Source organism: bacterium (assembly GCA_004321745.1). Classification (GTDB taxonomy): domain Bacteria; phylum Fidelibacterota; class Marinisomatia; order Marinisomatales; family UBA1611; genus TMED80. Next base: position 2,923 of record SGYO01000021.1, read on the forward strand.
TTAATCCTGATATAGCTACTTTATGTATCAACGGAGGCTATAATAATTTAGATGTTATGGAAGCCGTGCAAATAACTAACTTAATTAAGCCTAAAGTTATCATTCCATGTCATTATGATATGATGATAAATAATACTGACAATCCACTAGTTTTTGAATCATTTTTGAATTTAGAAAATTCACAAAGTGAGTTTCATTTAATGAACTATTATGAGCCCTTTATCTATGAAAAATAAAATTAATAGAATAATAGTATCCATACCACTCATCCTTATAATATTGATGCTTTTTAATTATGATTTTCATTCAAATGAAATCGAGCTAGATGATTTTTTAGATAGAAATGAAATTGATTATGGCTCTGTTGATAATATCATATCTGAAAGAGAGGGTCTAGACAGCACAATTTGGAAAGACGAGGTCTTGGCCCAAATTTATGAGCAATCAATCGTTTCATTATGGGACTCTATTCGGTTAAAAGAAAATAAATTTAAACAAATTGAAAATTTTAAGTTTGAAAGAATACTAATACCAAAATTTTCAACAAAAACATTGATTGAAAAAGGGATATATAAATCTATTTATAGTGGCAATAAGGAATCTGTCATTTTTAGAAAATGGTTGTCTAAAATGAAACGTTGGAAAAAACAAATTACCATTTCTCATGTAGAGTTTCATCAGAAAGAATTTTATCCATCGCCCGAACAGAAGTCATTGTACAGCTTCACTTTTCATTTAAAATCTGAGATCGAAAAATATATAATTAACGGTCTCTGCAATGTTGAATGGTCAGATAAAAAAGATATACACGACAACCACATTGCAAAACAATTAATTATCGATAAGTTTGATATTTTATCCTACAGTGGAGATGATTCTTTCAAATTAACCCAAATTATAGGCACAGAGGGTGATAAATCCTTTTATGGACCAGGTATGCCAATTGCATTAGTCGATTTAAATGATGATGAATTATCCGAACTCCTGATTATTAGTGCAAATAAAATATATGTTAACAAGAATGGTAAATTTGAAAAACCAATAGACCTAATTAAAGAATTTCCTGAAAATCTGCTGACTAGTGCTATTTTTGGAGACTTTAACAATGATGGGCTGCTGGATATTTTATGTTTTGGCCGTGATATGTTTCCTCTTTTATATGAGGGCGAAGGAAAAATTACATTTGATAAAAAACCTAAAATTATTAGATCTATCTTAGAGCCACTTATAATGCCTATTGCTTCTACCTCAGGTGATGTAGATGGCGACAATGATCTTGATGTACTTATAACGCAATATAAATCTCCATACATATACGGCCAAATGCCAACGCCATACTACGATGCTAATGATGGCTTCCCATCATATTTATTGATAAATGATGGGCAAGGGAACTTTAAAGATATGACAAAAGAATTTGGCTTGAGCGAAAAACGTTTTAGGCGCACATACAGCTGCTCCTTTGTTGATCTAGATAAAGACAATATTCTTGATCTAATAACTGTCAACGATTTTGCAGGGATAGACATTTATAAAAACGATGGTAATAAGTTTACAGACATTACAAAAGCAATTATCTCTGAAAAATCGAGTTTTGGCATGTCACACTCCATAGCAGACTATAATCTTGATGGTAAAGATGATCTTTTTGTTTTAGGTATGTCAAGCACAACAGCAAATAGATTAGAGCAAATGAACCTTAATCGCCCTGGTTATGATAAACGCAACTCAGCAAGAGTAAAAATGGGATATGGTAACAGACTTTACACAAAAACCAAAAATGGTAATTATGAGGAATATCCTTTTGAGAGTATAAATGAGATAGTTAAGACAGGATGGTCATGGGGAGTTACTTCCATGGATATGGATAATGACATGGACCCTGACCTTTACATTACAAATGGTAACATGAGTAAAAAGACAGCAAAGGATTATTGCTCAGTATACTGGCGACATGATGTATATACAGGAAATTCTCAGTCCAATAAAGTTTTAAAAGATTTTTTTGCCGATTTAACTTATAACATTGAGCTAGAGGGTATGTCTTGGAACCCGTTTGAGACTAACCATTTAATAATGAACTTAAATGGAAATGATTTTATAAAAATTGGCTATTTATATGATGTTGCATTGGAAAATGACTCAAGGTGTACAATAAGTGATGACATTAACAACGATGGCTTGACTGATATAATTGTTTCCACAACTAGACACCATAGTTATTTTGTTGATGGGAAGTTTCCCGATGAAAGTATCTATATTTTTAAAAATGAAATAGAATCAGCCAAAAAGAACAATTGGGTAGGAATAATTTTAAAAACTGAGGTGCCTGGTTTTCATCAAATTGGAACTACTATTCATATAAAAATGGCGAATGGAATTCATCTTGAAAAATCAATGATTAATGGTGACTCATTTCGATCTATACACCCTATGAAAAAAACATTTGGTCTTGGTAGTCTTTCAAAAATAGAATCTATTGAAGTTAAATGGCCAAATGGTATTAAAGAAGAAATTCTGAATCCAATTGCAAATAAATATTATTCTTTCCCATCTGAATTAGCTTCTAAGAAAGAATTAAGTCTTCGTTGATAGATACTTTAAACTTTTTAAGTAGCCTATCTCTTGCAACTTTCTCATTTCGCTTATTATTCATTTTTGACAATCTCATCAAAATTTGAGCTTTAACTTCATTAAATGATCTAATCTGAGATTCTATCTTTTCAATAATTTTTATGATATAAAATTTATTTCCTCTCTTAAATGGTTTACTTATTGAACCATTTTCTAAACTAAATAATGAATGATATGGATCACTTTCAGAACTAGGAATAATAAATTTTTGCTCTGCTCCATACTTTGAACTCTTTTGTAACTTAATATATCTATATATATCACTAAAATAATCTTTATCACTAATTATTTTTTTATAGTGATTTTGTGCCAATTCAATTTCATTAAACCATAATAATTCAGTCAGAATTTTTGGGGAAACACTAAAGTCTGTTTTATTTCGATTATAATAGTCTAACATTTCCTCTTCTTTTACTTCTAAGCCTTTTTTAAATATATTATAATCATAAAAGTTTTTTATTCTAGTCCTTAGCTCTTCTTCATATTTTTCCAAATATAATGGACTATTTTGCATACCCATATTTAAAGCAGACTTATGATTTAATTTGCTACTAATCAATCCTTTGATAAAGCCATAAGCCATTTGTGGGTCAGCTAGCTGATAACCAAATAAATTTTCTTCTTCATTAAATTCATTTATAAACCATTCTCTATTTAAAATGATATTATCATACCTACCAATATTTTTTTTAAAATTTGTTTTTCTAATACCGGAGATTATATCTTTACCAACTATATTGTTTTTTAACGCATTTGAAAAATTAAGCAATGAGCTTTTATCAATATAGAAGCCTGATTCATTTAATAGTGAATCTGTATACTTTATAAAATAATCCTGGAGCGGCTTTTTCCATAGTTCTAAAACTTGTCTAATCAACATATCTTTTTGATATCTGTAATCAGGCAATTTAGTATCCTCTTTTTCATTATTAATTTTAATTATACGAAAAGATTGACCGTCATCAATTGGTTTAGTTACCTCACCAACATTGTATTTCCAAAGCTCTCTATCAACAGCTTTAATTCCTGAAAATAATTTGGTCCAGTGAGATAATCTATCATTTGGGTTGCCCTCAACTTTTGAGAAAGACCTTTGCAAAAATTCAAAATCCTCAATTTTTGAACGATTATAAATGTCATTCGCAATACCATATGCTTCTTTTTTATCAGGTACTTTAATAGTTTTGGTTTTGATGTAAGGTATTACAATGACAGATATATTCCTTTCCATTTTATAGTGCTGATAGATTTTTTTTAAACTATCTTCTGGAAAAACCTTATTCAAAATATTTTTATCAAATAATAAACCTGCAAGCGTCCTCTTGGACCAAAGCTTCATTTCTTTTTTTATTTCATCATTATTTTGTATACGCATTTTTTCAATATCTTTTTCTTTTAAAATATCTGTTAAGAATTCTTTGGTTTTTTCAATTTTTAACGAATCTGTTAGATCATTAAACCTTGCTTCAGGCATATACTTGTGAAAAGAGGACTTTGATATCTTTTGATTTCCAATAACAGCAATAGTATCATCATCAAAACTTTGACTACAGCCAAATAGACAAAATAAAAAAATAAAAATGATTATTTTAAATATTACCATCCAAATATTAAAAATTTTAAGGTTGCCAATTATCATCTTTTGAAAATACAAGATCAAATGAATCTACCCTGCCTCTTGATTTTCTACCAAGGTCATCATTTGTGGCTCTCATCCACTCGATCATTCTATCTTTCATTCTGTTTAAAACAGCTTTGTGGCCAATTCTTGGTGCTAAATTATGTATTTCATAAGGGTCACTCTCCATATCATAAAGCTCATCCACACTAAAAGGGTTATAAACATATTTCCATTTTTTAGTTCTTACCATTCTGATCGATGTAAGGCAAGGCTCATACCCATGAAACTCGGAAAATATACTATCCCGAGCATTGTTATTTTGATCATTGCTTAAACCTGTTAATGGAAACCCGTCTGTTTTTATATCATTCGCGATGTTAGCGTAATCGCATATTGTATCAAAAAGATCAACATGACTAACGAAGGAATTAATGACATCGCCAGGCGTTGATGAATCTGGGTCCCTAATTATCAATGGTATCCTATGAGTTTCCTCGTACATTTGGAACCCTTTATTAAATATTCTATGACTACCAATCATGTCGCCATGATCTGTCGAAAAAATAATTACAGTATCATCATAAAGGTTCATTTTTTTTAAGTATTTAATTATTCTTCCTATTTCACTATCGATATACGTACAATATCCCCAGTACGCAGCAATCATCTCTTGCCAATCTTTCCACGTTAAATGACCGGCATTCCAGCGCAAAATTTCTTTCTGCTGAATTTCAGGTTTATTTATAAATGGATCATCAAAATTACCCCATTTTTCAATAGATCTTGGATCATACATTGTATCATAAGGTTCTGGCACCATATAGTCCCAATGAGGACCTTTAAAGCTTGTCATGACCATAAATGGATTTTCTTTATCTTTATATTGCTCTATTAAACTAATTGTTTTATCCGTAGACCATGTCTCTTGCATTTGGTTATAGTCTAGGCCTGACTTTCCATATGCCGGGGGATTAGAAATACCCCATTCAGAATCCATTAGATGAGATCCATGGTAATCATAGAAATGCTCAATACCTATATTTTTTAGTTTATCATAATAGCTTTTGTATAGGTGCCAGTTTTCTAAACCCCAAAAATTATTTTCTCCCTCTTTTGGCAGATGCCATTTTCCTACATAACCCGTTAAATAATCATTATCAGAGAGAACCTGGGTCCACGATTTTTTATCAAGTATGTTTTTATCAAATACACCATTAAAGTTATCTCCAACGTTTGTTAATTGACCATGATTATGAGGAAAAAGACCTGTAAAAATTGATCCTCTAGAAGGAGAGCATAAAGCAATAGGTGTATAAGCATGGGAAAAATTAATCCCCTCTTTTGCAACTTCATCTATATATGGAGTTTTACATTGAGAAGAACCATTACAACTCAGTGTATCGTACCGCTGTTGATCCGTAAGTAAAAATAAAATGTTTTTCTTTTTCTTCATATTTTAATTCCTAAAGTACTATGCTAAATTTCAATTCCTATATATTATTACTTTATACACATAATTTTATTTACTGAATGTTTCCCACTCCACATTGTATGAAAAAAATAAATTCCTGATACAATATCAGCTCCTAGTTTGTCCACCCCATTCCAAGTGTAAATGTTTTCACCAATGTTTAGCATCAATCTATCTTCAAATATATTCCTTCCTAAAATATCATACACCTTAATTTTTACAATTTGAGCCTCAGAAGAAAAAATCGGAACACTAACGTTAATATTAAATGGGTTAGGAAAATTAGTCCCAACCTTTACGGTAAATGGCATCTGTGGCTCTTCATCATCCAAATCTAAAGATATATAATTATGATTTTGCTGTTCAGGAGTTCCTAAAATAATAGAGCTCTCCCATGAACTATAATTTGAATTGTCGAGATCAGGATTTTTTAATTCTAATGTAGGACCGTACCCATTAGGCAAATATGGCCAAGGCTCACTAACATCATAACTAACACTATCAACTAAATTCCCAACATTATCATATACTCTGACCATATCCCCACTGCCTGATAAACCAAAACCTAAATCTCCAATTACATTATTAGCATGGGGATATATGTTTTTAAATGCAAGTGAGTCTCTACAAATGACGAGATATGCCCCTGAAAGCAAAGTCATATTAGGCGAAATTTCAAATATATGGTCATCATTATCATCCTTAATTATCCAATTGGAAATGTCTATCATAGATTCTGAGTTATTATAAATCTCAATCCAATCTTTCGCATTATACTCATCAGATGAGTTGTAATTAATTTCATTAATTACAACCGACCTTTCAGTTGGAGGCCCGGCACTATAAACTGCCATAATAAAAATAGTACTGTCCGGTGCAAGATCTTGACTATCTAAATATAAAACTAATTTTTCTTCATGAATTATTTCTTGATCGTTTATTACCCACCATAAAAATTGATTTTCAAATTCGGGAACTGGATCTAAGCTAATTGTTGTCCCTATAAAATATTTTCCTTGCCAAGGATAATTATCTGGAACAATGGAATTCAATTTAATTTTTCCTAAATTATTTTGCTCTACCAGGTTTATGTTTACGGTTCCACCCAGATCAAATTCATCAATTAAATTATTCCAACCTACCTCATATCTAACGTTTGCAAATTCATACAATCTTTCTAACTCATCGGTCCATTCCCCCATACTATTTATCCCATCTCCTATCCAATTTGATGGACAATATGTGCATGTATTCTCCCAACGATCAATGTGATAAGGCATCTCATGAAAAATAACTTGACTCAAACTGTCAATTATGTTCGTTAGATATAGTGGATCAAAAGAAGTATTAAAAAGATCAGCAAAAGTATTAATAAACTGATTCTTGAATTCAGAATTAACGATCAACTGAAAATATTCATGAAAGCCACCATTTAAAGCACTGTTCTCAAAAATATTCTCTTCAGGTGGGTTATATTCTTCAGGGTATTGATTAAAGCCCGCATCTAAGTCAAATAAAATAAATCTCCACTTATGTTCGGGTGTATACCACCTTTTATAATTTCCTCCAATCCAATCATTATTGCCAGCGTAGAGTTCTACAACAAGATAATTTATCCAACTTTCCATATCAATTAATGTATTGGCTAATTCATAGTTTTGGTTCTGACTCATATCATTTTGTATCAAAAAATTTCTCATATCATTCCAACTATCAGTGCTCCCAAAATTCGCCCAAGTTCCATATGAGTTTTCAACAATATCTAAATTATCAAAATCAACACTATGATGATTTAAAATAAAATGTTCGTTGATTTTTTCTCTAATATTATAAATACCCCAATAGTTTCCGTTTATAAATAATACGGCTTGCCTGAATTCTTGATAATCCAAATTAATATCTCTAGCAATCATTGCTCCTAGACCATCTCTGATCATTGTTGAAGATTGATCATTTCCTGAGGGCCTAAGCAAAATATTTTTGTATTGATTTATCTGCAAATTAGGAAAAATCTGATGCTCAATAACGTCAGTGCCATATTTACCTCTAGCAAAAATTGCTATTGCTTTTTGAGGCATACCCCTCATCCAATGACCGTGTATTTGCATTCCAGCATTTAATTTAAATCCCTGGGATCCATCACTCTCAAAAAATTCAATATGCACTGGATGTTCCCAATCCTCACACCCATACTCTCTCATGTTACTGTGGGGGCAATCAGACCACCAATTTGCTCCAAAGAAAGGAAATCCATTTGCAGCCTCATTTCCAGCTACCAATAAGCCGCTATCTGATCCGAAGAAATAATTAGAATCAGATATCAAAGACACTACAGGTAAATCCCTGAGTAAATTATCATTAAAATAAGAATTAGTTATTACGGCACTAGGAAAATAACCGTCCCTAAAAGATCTGACTTTTAGCATGAGATTTTCCTCAATTATGATAGATGAAAATATTTCATCATTAATCGTTGGATCGCTACCACTTGTAGTGAACCGATATATAATATTATCTGCAGGGTTTATGATAGAAATCTCTTCACCATAAGGGTAAAACCCTCCAATGATATTTAACTCAGGTGGGTCAGTGAAACCCATATAAGATGTGCCTAAGTTCTCATTCATTGGAGTAGGTAGATCAAAATAACGCCAATCCATATTATTTTCTGCAAGTCTTCCAAAGCTCATATTAGCCATGATATTTGGAAAACTAATAGAATCAACGATGATTCCAGCATCATCTGACAAAATTAATTGTTCACCATCACTATCCAATTTAAAGTTTGTATGGTAATGCCCTACAGGCTGTGGGGAAAGCACATCATTTAAAATTGGACTTACATAATGATCTTCTTCCGTATTTAAATATTCGACACTCAAAAAAGGAATGATTGTCATATCTGAGCTACTCTCACCTACATTATGAACTTGAATTGCTATTACATTCCAACCTTGGACAAGAATATTCTGCCAATTGCTTACAGCATATTCTGAAGGGAGTCCTCCTTGATAAATATTTGCTTCATGATTTGAATTAGCAAGAGTGCTTAAAGGCGGAAAAGAACCTGACACATTATCTCTAGCGATCTCCTCACCATTTATATATGCTATGAATCCATCATCATAATCTATATGAAGCATTATTGACATTATATCAGAGATAGATTCTATATAAAATATTTTTCGTATCGCTAAACCTGACGATGATGGGATTATTGTTTCATCATCATTATCACCATAACCAAATCCACTTCCAGATTCAGGCCAGTTGAGAGTAGCATCCATTTCCCTCCAATTTTGAGGAATATTATATGATCCTCCTGGAAAGGCATATTTCCAATCAGAACCTTGATCTATTAATGTTTGCCATACAGTACCACTACCCCTTTGTACAATATCATCTCCAGAACAATAAATAATTTCAAAACTATTTGGCGGAATTTGAAGTTCTGGAATATTCCACTTGTAAATATTATTTATATCGTCAGAAATCCAATACCCTTCAAGATTTAAAACATTTGATGAAAGATTTTTTATTTCAACCCAATCATTAAATTTATCATACCTATCAGGGTATAGGGAATTGTTCGATGAAACTATTTCATTTATGATTGCTTCTTGTGCATTTATAGTTTGAAAAAAAATAAAATACTTAAAAGCTAGATAAAATATTTGTCTCATTTTATAAAGTGAAAATTATAATACGATAAATTGAAAAATAAAATTTTGAAAATTTATTTAAAAAGCATTTTGGAAGGAATGACTTGTTGATTGATGTCATTACTTTCGATTTCAACAAATAATGAATTTCTAGTTATGCTTTGAAAATATTCTATTTCAAATGAGTGAAAACCTTTGCTAAGTGCAATTCTAGATGGAGCTGCAAAAATTGGGTCTAAACCAGCTTTACCATTGATTTCTGAAATGATTTTTCCTCCAATTTTCAATCTACTTCCATCATTTGATCTTAAATAAAAAGTGTAAATATCCTCCTTAGGGACCAAAATATTACCGCTTAAAACTAAGCCGTAATTTTCTTTTCTATTTGATACACTTGAGCTTATGTCATCAATAAAACCTTCTTTAATTACAGTTTCATCTTCAAAATCAGGTATCTTGCTCCAATCCCCCTCATAATATTCGTACTTAAGACCATTTTCTGTGGTATTTATATCAATTGCCGGCAATGGTTTCTGCTTGAAAAATGTAATTTCATAATTTGATGATGGTTTATTATCCTCGAAAACTTTTACAACCATAACGCCAGATTCTTTGACATCAAAGGGCTCTTTATAATCTCTAAAAGTACTTGAGCTTGGAGTTTTATAGGATATTTTCCCATTACCCATTAAACTTGTTAATTCTATTTTAATATCATCTATAAACGTTCTTGATTCTGGGCTCACTAAAATTCTATTCTTTAAATAAGCTGACTCGTCTCCAAGTTTGATCTCTAATGATCCGGTTCCTTGATTAGTTATATAATATGATAATTGAGATTCTTCATTTTTGTTTTCTACATTCATTGTTGTAATCACATCAATGACTTTTCTATCCTCAAACCAAGGATTAATATTTAGATTCCACCCTTTAAGGTTGTTAACACTATAGTTCTTAGTAATTCCAGCTTTTGTTGTCTCTCTCTTTATTGATAAGTCTACCCAATCAACTTTATTTTTTTTTGAAGAAACTGGGACCATTAAATCAATGTAATCCCAGCTTGGCGGTAAGTGATCTGAAATGGATATTGTTTTTTCGGTGAATGAGTAATCAAAGCCTGCTAATCTTTTAATAATTGGTAAAACAATCGCTCCATCCCAGTTGTAATACATCGATCCCCATGGCTTATATTCAGGTGTCCAGACCTCGGGTGCAATTGGAAACCCGTAGTCCCTATACATTCCATTTAGATGACTAAGAGTGATATGTACAGCCTCTTTATCGATGTTATTTTCAAACATGCCCTCTATTACTTGCCATGTACTAATAGTTGAAACTTCAAAAATTCCATTTTGAACTGCAGATTTTGCTCTAACGTCTAAAGCAACAGGTCCCAAAAAACCTTGCTCAGTATCCATTATCCAACTGTCTGTTAAATCTCTAGCCCAGTCATCTGGAAAATCTTTTGACATTAGAGCCGCAAGGTGCCATATGTCTTTACCCTGATAATCATAATTACCATAATAATCTTCTGACTTAGCCTCCCATGATTTAGCTAAATCTGCCACGGCATCATTGTATGATCTATCCCAATATCTCACATGATTTTTTTTCTTCAATACTTTTGCCATTTCTTTAAGATGAGAAGATGCAAGTGCTGTGATTGTAGGATCTGCCTGGATACCATTTTTGAAAAGTTCATGATACATATTATATGATTTTTTCAGAAACTTTTTATCTCCCGAATGTTCATACATCATCCATGCTCCTGGAATGGTATATACTGGAGTAAACCAAACTGGAGAATACCAATTAATACCAAAATTATCTGGCAACCTGCCTCCATCTTTTTTAAAAGGCAATAAATTTCCCCAGTTTAATACATTACCAAAACCATACTTCCACTTGTCTACTACCCAAGACCCCATTCTAGCATAAACAGATGAGTCCCAAAGATGAAGTCCCATGAAATTATTAATAGCAGTTTGTGTATGAGGGTACTCCATATATCCTTCATCGACATCAATGAAATACATGAAATAAATAGCCCATAAGTAATAATATGTTTCAACTACTGATTGATCTGAGCATCTAAAATATGGAATTTGATCATTCAATAATTGATTCATATAATTGGTTTTATTTGAAAGTGCTTTTTCGACATTACTTCTTACGGACTTTATATTTGAAATAACCTCACTATAGTTGTCACCAATAGAATAAAATATTGCTGTGCCTGAAGAATCACAATCGATGGTAAAATCAAAAATCGGAACTTTATTTTTATCGTATGAACCGTTATAACTATTATTGATAGATTTCGTAGAGCTAATACACACGCTCATACCGTCGTACATCATCCTACCTCTTACAGCATTTTTTCCCCAATTAGGCTTAACCATCATATCAGATGACTCATATATTTTTATTGCATTATCTATTGGATTAAAAGAAATAGTAGATTCTAAATTTTGTTGCCAAGGAATACCCTCATCATCTCCATCGAATGTTGGAAGTTCCATAGGATTGTGAAATCCAGTGCCATTAAACTTGATCTTTATTGGTTTTGATGATTTAATTATAGAACATACAACATCATTCATAGAAATGAATTTAGTCTCAATAATTTGAACCCCATCAATATTGTACTCAGTTATTTGTCTATCAGGACGCCAGATCAACTTTTTTGGTTTTGGATATTTATACTCCCTATCCTTGTAGAGAACAGTTCCATAGGCACCTTTAGTTAAACGGTAGAACTCCCAACCCCATTTGTCATTACCATAACCATAATTAGTTTTCGTCATACCAAAGCCTCTTGAACGCATGTCTCGAAAAAATGGATGAGTAAGACCCAATGTTTCATATTCTGAAACACCATTCCAGTATGCGCCAGTTTGTCCTCCAACATAATACATCTTATTTCCCGCTAGAAAACCATGTTGAATACCATTAATATCTTTCTCCAACATTTTGCAATAATCATGGAATGGTGGCTTTATGGTATTGCTTATGCCGATATTAACAGCAAATAATAAAATAAATATTTGTATCATCTTTTTTTTACCATTTTTTAGACTAAATTTATACATAAATCAAGTAGTTTATTGTGGTTTTTTGTAAAAAAGTATTTATTATAAAAAATTCAAAAGAATTATAAAATTTAAGGAAATAATAATATGAAAAATTTTATACCAATCCCATTCACTGATGTCGAGCTAAAAGATAATTTTTGGTCAGAGAGATTAATTATAAATCAGAAAAAAACTTTAACTGCAAACTACCAACATTTGAAGAAACAAGGGAGAATTGATGCTTGGACATGGAAAAAAGGACAACCTAACAAACCACATATATTTTGGGATTCAGATGTGGCCAAATGGATAGAGGCAGTTTCCTACCATCTAGCGAATAAGAGAAATAGATCTCTTGAAATGAAGGTTGATCATGTCGTAGATATTATGGCAAATACGCAGCTTAAGAATGGATACCTAAACTCCTATTTTATCAATGTAGAGCCTGATAGAAAATGGACAAATTTAAGAAACGAGCATGAACTTTATTGCGCAGGACATTTAATTGAAGCTGCCGTTGCATATTATCATGCAACAGGTAAGGACAAGTTTTTAAATGTGATGAGAAAATACGCGGATCTAATACATAAACTTTTTGGGCCAAAAAGAAATCAGAAAAAAGGTTATCCTGGTCATCAAGAAATTGAGCTAGCACTTGTAAAGCTCTATAGAGTAACTAATGATAAAAAATACTTAGAACTTTCAAGATTTTTTTTAATGCAGAGAGGACAAGATCCACATTATTTTGAAACAGAACAAAAAAAGTTTGAAAAAGAATACCCTGGGAAATTCTACATGCATCCCCCACTAATTAACAGAATTTACAGCCAAACTCATAAACCTGTTGTCGATCAAGATGAAGTAGTTGGACATGCTGTTAGAGCTGTTTATATGTACTCTGGGATGACCGATGTTGCAATAGAAACAAATGATAAAAAACTTAAAAATGCCTGTAAAGGGCTTTGGGAAAACTTAACTCAAAAAAGAATGTATATTACAGGAGGTATTGGACCAACGCATCATAATGAAGGATTCACATTTGATTATGATCTGCCTAATGAGACTGCATATGCTGAGACTTGCGCATCAATTGCACTTGCAAATTGGGCCCATAGAATGTTTCATTTGGAGCCAAACTCTGAATATATTGATGTTCTTGAAAGGGTAATTTATAATGGAATATTAAGTGGATTAAATTTGAAGGGGGACAGGTTTTTTTATTCAAATAGATTAGCTGCACTACCCAAAGAAATCGAGGCAAATCCCCATGGATTTAATTTAGAACGTCAACCCTGGTTTGATGTAGCATGCTGCCCGACAAACATTGTTCGCTTTTTACCAAGTATTCCTGGGTTTATTTATTCAAAAAATAAAACTAGTGTTAGTATCAATCTTTATATACAGTCAAAAGTTGTAGTTGATTTAAATGGTCATAGTGTAACAATAAACCAAAAAAATTCTCAACCGTGGGATGATAAATGTTCAATTCAAGTTGATAATGAATCGAGAAAGGATATAAACTTATTTTTAAGAGTGCCGTATTGGTCAAAGAAAATAAAAGTAAAATTGAATAACAAACTAAAAAAGCTAAAAGTATCAAAAGGATATTGTTCCTTAACTATTCCAAGTAATAGTAAGTCTAAAATTGATATAGATCTTGGAATGGATATCAATTTGGTTGACTCAAATCCTAATGTTAGGCAAAACTTTGGTAAGCAAGCCATTCAAAGAGGCCCTATGATTTACTGTATGGAAGAGATTGATAATGGTACAGATTTGCACAAAATATTAATTAATAAAAAGTCCTTAAAAGCAAAAAAAGGATTGTTAAATGATTATAACTATACTTTTATATCAGGTGATGCAAAAAAAGCTGATAAACAAGGTTGGAGTAAAAAACTATACTCTAATAAAAATATTAAAAAATTTAAAAATAAGAAAATAAAAATGATTCCTTATTTTTTATGGGCAAATCGCAAAGCAGGTGAAATGAAAGTGTGGTTCTTAAAAAATTAATTAAAAAAACATTTTTATTTATCTATGTCTAATACGCACCTAAATCCAATATGATTGGAAGAAGTAGTTTCAGAATTCCCAGTTCTTCTACTAACTCTATATCCGCTGCAATAACTATCATTACACAAAAATGAGCCGCCTCTCAAAACTCTATGTCCATTAGCGCCATCTAATTTTCTTGCTGGTCCTGTAGGATTAATACAAAGACTATCAGATTTACGTTTTTCATAAGTCTCGGAATCATAATAATCTGAGCACCATTCCCATACATTTCCAGCCATATCATTAAGCCCGTATCCATTAGAATTAAAGCTTCCAACAGGAGAGGTAAAATAATATCCATCTTCTAACGAATTTTTAACAGGAAATATACCTTGCCAAAAATTAGCACGCATTGGAGACGCATTGATTGAAATATCGCCCCAAGGATATTTTTTATTTTTTTTGCCTCCTCTTGCAGCCCACTCCCACTCAGCTTCCGTAGGTAGTCTTTTGCCAGCCCATTCTGCATATGCATTTGCATCTTCCCATGATACATGGACAACTGGGTAATTCATTTTATTTTCAATAGATGAACTTTTGCCATTAGGCTTTCTCCAGTTAATACCTTCTACCCAACTCCACCACTTTGATTCATCATCAAGATTAATTGAAAATTGAGGTGATTTAAATAACAATGAACCTGGTAATAACAATGAATCATTTATTTTTTTTGTACCATCAGGAAACATATGTTTAATTAATTCCCAATCAATTGGCCTCTCTGCGGTTGTCTTGTATCCTGTTTCTTTTATAAACTCTAAAAACTCTTTGTTTGTTACCTCATTTTTATCCATTAAAAATGCATTTACTTTGACTTTTTGCACTGGTGATTCATTTTCATAAGCTTCTTCACTATCGCTGCCCATAGGGAATGTTCCTCCAGGTATGAGGAGCATATTGCTATGGCTATTTACTGTTTCTTTTAAAAATACGAACAAAATTAAAATAACTGGAATTAATAGAAATAGTTTTCTCATCATATAAGCTTACATTATATAAATTAATCTAAAACATAAAACTCTTTTACTTTATTTTCATTGAAATTTCTTAATCCTGTGTTATACTTTTAATTTTCATCATTAATGACTATTTCTTTTGGGGTTGGACAGGTGGAAACTTTTCTTGTGTTTTAATTACACAATTACTACTAACCAATTTCATGGTTCAATTTACAGAAAACCATTATCAAAGAATAGAATATGTCTTCATGAAGAGATTATGAAACTACACTATAAGGGTTGGGGTTACACTAGAATCCATCGTCACTTGTTAAAGAATGGATTTGAAATTGGAAAAAGTAAAACTACTGTGGATTTGATTATTAAAAAGATAAAGAAACGGAAAGAAGTTTTATCTCAACCTATTATTGATGGGATTGGGAATTTTAGAGTTGAGATGATTGAGTTTTAGAAAATGTTAATTTCTGTAAGGCTCTGCATTACCCTCCGAGTCTGTTTTTATTAAGAAAATATCATAACCACCATTTCCATAAGATTTTGTATGTCCAATGATAATATATCCATCATCAGTAGTCTGTTGAACAGAATTAC
>SGYO01000022.1 GCA_004321745.1 bacterium
GGCTTATCAATATCTCTTTCTGGCTCAGGTATAAAACTGTCGCAAGCCTCCATCAATTCAACAATACACTTATTGGCAACCTCGTCTTTAGAATCATTCAAGGCATTTAAAGCACTACCTTTAATAATTGGAGTATCATCACCAGGAAAATCATATTCATTAAGCAAATCACGAAGCTCCATTTCAACTAACTCTAACAGCTCAGGATCATCAACCTGATCAACTTTATTCATAAAAACAACGACACTAGGAACATTTACTTGCCTGGCAAGAAGTACGTGCTCCCTAGTTTGAGGCATTGGGCCATCAGCAGCCGAAACAACAAGTATACCACCATCCATTTGAGCAGCACCAGTAATCATATTTTTAATGTAATCAGCGTGCCCTGGACAATCAACATGAGCATAGTGACGATTCTCAGTCTCATATTCAACATGAGCTGTTTGTATGGTAATACCACGCTCTCTCTCTTCAGGAGCATTATCAATACTATCAAAGGAACGAACCTCAGCTAAACCATGAGCACCCTGGTGCATTGTAATTGCTGCAGTAAGGGTTGTTTTACCATGATCAACATGACCAATAGTACCTATGTTGACATGGGGTTTGGTTCTTTCAAATTTTGCTTTAGACATTTTTACTTTACTCCTATTTTAAAATCAACCAGTTTTGCCGTGTACTTTTTCCATGATTTCTGTTTCGACCGATGCAGGCACCTGATGATAGTGTGAAAACTGCATATGAAAGACTGCTCTGCCTTGAGTAATAGATCTTAAATCAGTTACATAGCCAAACATATTACTAAGCGGGACATTAGCTTTAATGACCTGCGCCTCATTTCTCTGGCTCATACCATCAATTTTACCTCTTCTAGAGCTAATATCTCCCATTACATCGCCTAAATATTCATCAGGAGTAACAACTTCTACCTCCATGATAGGCTCCATAAGTTTCGGACTAGCTTTCTTGCATGCATCTTGGATTGCCATAGATCCAGCTATTTTAAAAGCCATCTCTGATGAATCTACGTCATGATATGAACCAAATACTAACTCTATTCTAATATCTTCTATAGGATAACCAGCAATTATTCCATTCTTTAATGCTTCTTGCATACCCTTATCTACTGACGGGATGTACTCCTTAGGGATAACTCCACCAACAATCTTATTTTCAAAATGATAACCCTTACCCGGCTCATTAGGCTCAACATTAATTACAACATGTCCATACTGCCCTTTACCACCCGATTGACGAACAAATTTAGTTTCAACATCTTCAACCGACTTTGTGATAGACTCTCTGTAAGCAACGATCGGCTTACCGATATTGGCTTGGACCTTAAATTCTCTCAGAAGCCTGTCGACAAGTATTTCAAGATGCAATTCTCCCATACCAGCAATGATAGTTTGACCAGTTTCTTCATCAGTAGAAACTCTGAAAGTTGGATCTTCTTCACCTAATTTAGATAAGGATTTTGACAATGAATCCTGATCTGCTTTACTAACAGGCTCTACAGATACTGCAACAACAGGCTCTGGAAAATCCATAGATTCCAATACAATCTGGTTCGATTGATCACATAGAGTGTGCCCAGTTTTAACATTTTTCAAACCAACAGCAGCAACAATTTCACCGGCCTCAACTTTATCTCTATCTTCCCTTTTGTTTGAATGCATCAAAAGAACTCTGCTGATTCTTTCCTTTTTTCCATTACTAGCATTGTAAACATAGGAGCCAGAATCTAACCTACCGGAATAAACACGCATATATGTTAATTTTCCAACATAAGGGTCAGTCATAATTTTAAAAGCAAGAGCACTAAAGGGCTCATCAACGCTCGGTAATCTTGATAATTCAGAATCTGAGTCTCTAGGCAGAGTACCTTTAACTTCTCCAATATCAATTGGGGAGGGCAAAAAATCAACAACTGCATCTAGAAGCCTTTGAACACCTTTATTTTTGAAAGCTGATCCGCAAAACATCGGAATAAAGGTATTATCCAAGCAACCTTTTCTAAGAGCAGACCTGAGTTCATCTTCAGAGATATCTTCATCAGATATAAATTTTTCTAGAAGGTTTTCATCATAAGTCGCAGTTTCTTCTATCAGGTGTTTTCTCCATTTTTCTGATAACTCGATCATATCGGACGGAATATCAGCTTCGTCAAACCTAGAACCCATTGAAGATTCATTATACAAAATTGCTTTCATAGTTATCAAATCAACTATACCAGTAAACATTTCACCAGAACCTATTGGTATAACTACTGGCAAGGGGCTTGCACCGAGCCTATCTTTAACCATATCCATAACGTTAAAAAAATCTGCACCAACTCGGTCCATTTTGTTGACAAAAGCTATTCTAGGAACATCATACTTATCAGCTTGCCTCCAAACGGTCTCACTTTGAGGCTCAACACCACCAACAGCACAAAATACAGCTACTGCACTATCCAAAACCCTAAGAGATCTTTCAACTTCAACAGTAAAATCTACGTGGCCTGGAGTATCAATAATGTTTATGCGATGCTTGTTCCACATACAAGTAGTAGCGGCAGAGGTTATGGTGATACCTCTTTCTTGCTCCTGCTCCATCCAATCCATGGTCGCAGCACCATCGTGAACTTCCCCTATTCTATGAGTAACACCAGTATAATACAATATACGCTCTGTTAAAGTCGTTTTACCAGCATCGATGTGTGCCATTATACCTATGTTTCTAAAACTATTTAAATCACTACTCATTTATATAATCTCACACATTATCATCTAAAATGGGCAAAAGCTTTATTTGCATCAGCCATCCTATGAGTATCCTCTTTTTTCTTAATAGCATTACCATCACCATTTGCAGCCGCAATAAATTCACTAGCCAACTTTTCTGACATCGGCTTCCCAGAAGAGTTCTTGGATGCATTGATAATCCATAAAGAAGCTAAATAGAACGCCCTTTTCTTAGGCACCTCAATAGGTACTTGATAAGTAGCACCACCTATCCTTCTGGACTTGACTTCAACGGAAGGAGAAGTGTTTTCAATACCTTTCTTAAATATTTTTATGCCATCGGTTTTCGTTTTTTTATTAATCAACTCCATCGCGCTGTAAAATATTTTTTCCGCCGCGCCTTTTTTACCGCTATCCATTATATAATTGATAAACTTTGCTACGGATAAGTCGTTGTACTTAGTATCTGGCAATATTGTTCTTTTCTCTGGTCTTCTTCTTCTCATATTAAACTTTCAACCTAAGAAGCTTTCGGTTTCTTTGCGCCATATCTACTCCTACTAGTTCTCCTATCATCAACTCCGGCAGTATCCAGTGTACCCCTTACGATATGATAACGAACACCAGGTAGATCCTTGACTCGACCACCCTCAATTAATACTATAGAGTGCTCTTGCAAATTATGACCTTCACCAGGAATATAAGCTGTGACCTCGGTAGAATTTGTTAGTCTAACCCTAGCAACTTTCCTTAAAGCGGAATTAGGCTTCTTTGGAGTAGTGGTATAAACTCTAGTGCATACCCCTCTCTTTTGCGGATTACTCATTAAGGCGGGAGTAGATGTCTTTTTCAGAATCCTCTTTCTACCTTTTCTAACTAATTGGTTTATAGTAGGCATAAATATTTTCCCATAGCCTCGAAATTTAAATTATATAATAAATACATATCAATGATTTTAAAAAATAATTAAGCAACAGCATCATCTGCGCTATCCAACGATCCCTCTTCTTTATCGACGCCAACAAGTATGTCAGAAATAATCGGTGTGCCAGTGCCGGCTGGAATCAACCTACCTACTGCAACATTTTCCTTAAGACCATAGAGATAATCAGTTTTTCCTGCTGTAGCAGCATCTGTTAAGACACGAGTAGTTTCTTGAAATGATGCAGCGCTGATAAAGCTTTCAGTATTGAGAGAAGCTCTGGTAATACCCATTAAAATTGGTTCGAATGTTGCAGGAATTGTTTTTCTATATTTCGCAGTTTCTTTTCCTTCTGCTTTAACTTCCTTATTTATCTCGCTTAATTCAGATTTTTCGATCATCATATTTTCATCAAGACCTGAGTCTCCAGGTACAGTAACCACAACCATTTTAGCAAGTCTTTCATTTTCAATAAGAAAATCATTTTTGCTAACTCTATCTTCTTGCAAAAACCTCGAGTCACCAACTTCTTTTACACTTACTTTTTGCATCATTTGATTAACAATGATTTCAATATGTTTATCATTGATTTTTACACCTTGTAAACGGTATACCTCTTGAATTTCGTTAACTAAATATTCTCTCACAGCAGACGGACCAAGAACTCTTAAAATATCATCCGGTGATATTGCACCCTCACAAAGCGAAGCGCCAGCTGTAATAAAATCACCTTCGTGCACGATAACGTGTTTGCCATATGGTATGGAATATTTTCTTTCATCACCATCTTTCCCAATTACATGAATCTTCCTAATCCCTCTTCTAGTCTCACCAAATTTGACAGTGCCATTTATTTCTGTCATAACGGCAGGATTTGTTGGCTTTCTCGATTCAAATAACTCTGCAACTCGTGGAAGGCCACCAGTAATATCCCTAGACTTACCGACCTCCTTTGGTATTTTGACAAGAGTTTGCCCCCTATTAACTTCCTCTTTGTCATTAACTACTAAAGTGGCTTTTACAGGTAATATTGTACTTCCGGCTAAGATCTCGCCCTTTTTATCAACAATCTCAAGATGAGGACTAAGCTTTCTATCTCTAGATTCAATAACAACAATTTGTTTTTTACCAGTTTCTACAGATTCAACGGAGAAAGTTTCCCCTTCAACAAAATCTTTTAGTTTTACAATACCCGTTTCTCTGGCAAGAATTATGTCGGTATACGGATCCCATTGAAATAGCGTAGTTTTTGCTTTGACTTTCTCACCTTGCTCTACAAGCATTGTAGCACCGTAAGGAACATTAAAGACAGTATCCGATGAATCATCTTGTTGAGTAATTGTTAACTTAGCATGCCTTACCATGCATCTACGGACTTCCATACCAACTTCATCTTTAGTAACTGCAAAATCATAATTATCGGAGAATTCAACAACACCAGCACGTTTGTTTTTCATCTCAGACTGCTCGATAACTCTACTTGCAGTACCCCCAATGTGAAATGTTCGCAAAGTAAGCTGCGTACCAGGCTCACCAATGCTTTGAGCAGCTCTAATACCTACCGATGTTCCAATATCTACTAATTTATGCAAGGATAAATCCCAACCATAACATTTAGCACATATTCCTCTTTTGGTGTCGCAAGTTAAAACAGACCTAATATGGACACTCTCTATACCACTATCTGCAATTAATTCAGCTTCTTTTTCCGATATTACAGAACCTGCTTTTACAATAACTTCACCTCTATCGATAAAATCATCTAAAATAGTCCTACCCAGTATTCTATCAGCTAGTGGCTCTATAATTTCTTCACCCTCTTTCAAGTCGGAGATCAAGATACCATTTATCGTGCCACAGTCGTGCTCATAAACAACAACATCTTGAGCAACATCTACCAGTCTTCGAGTTAAATAACCAGCATCAGCAGTTTTTAATGCTGTATCAGCCAAGCCTTTTCTTGCGCCATGCGTAGATATGAAATATTCAAAAACAGACAGTCCTTCTTTAAAATTTGAGGTAATTGGTGACTCAATAATTTCACCAACGCCACCTTTCATAGATTTTTGAGGCTTAGCCATAAGTCCACGCATACCTGCTAACTGCTTTATCTGATCTTTACTACCTCTGGCGCCTGAATCAGTCATCATAGATAGGGCATTGAAACCGTTATTATCTTTCCTTAGCTCATTCTCCATTACTTGAGCAATGTGATTTGTAGTATGTGTCCAAACATCAATCACTTTGTTGTATCTCTCACCTTCGGTTAAAACATGTCTGTCAAATTTACTCTTTATATCACCCACCTTATCAAAAGCACTTGAAAGGATGCTATTTTTTTCCTGAGGAATTAACACATCACTTACAGATATTGACAAACCACTGGATGTTGCCATTTTAAACCCTAAATCCTTAAGGGCATCTAGAAAAATTACAGTTTTATAATTTCCAACAACCAAATAACATTGATTCACTATACTAGTTAGCAGTTTCTTATCAATCAAACCATCAACATAATCCATCTCTGCGGGTAGTATTGAATTGAAAATTGCCCTACCTACGGTAGTATCCTTAAGCCAATTATCTTTATGTTTCAAATTTATCTTTGCATGAAGACCAACTACTCTATTTTCATAGGCTATAACAACTTCATCAATAGAGCCAAAAATTTTACCTTCCCCCAAATCACTATTTTTAACTTTCGTTAAATAATAAGCTCCAAGAATCATGTCTTGCGATGGCACAGCGATTGGTTGGCCATTAGCAGGGTGTAAAATATTATGACTAGCCAACATTAACATCCTAGCTTCCATTTGAGCCTCCAAAGATAAAGGCACATGGACAGCCATTTGATCTCCATCAAAGTCAGCATTAAAGGCAGAACAAACTAGTGGGTGCAGCTGTATGGCTTTGCCCTCTACCAAAACTGGCTGAAAAGCTTGTATACCAAGCCTATGAAGTGTTGGAGCCCGATTTAGCATAACAGGGTGATCCTTAACAACATACTCAAGAACCTTATAAACAACCGGCTCAGTGTTCTCAATCATTAATTTTGCACTCCTCGGCGTCTGAGTGTAGCCTCTAGTCATTAATTCACGAATCATGTGAGGCTTAAAAAGCTCCAAAGCCATGTTTTTTGGTAATCCACACTCTTGTAATTTTAACTGAGGACCAACTACGATAACGGACCTTCCAGAATAGTCAACTCTTTTACCCAATAAATTCTGCCTGAAGCGACCAGTCTTTCCTCTTAGCATGTCGGAGAGAGATTTTAAAGGCCTACGAGAACCACTTCTGATAGCAGTTTTCCTACGACTATTATCAAACAATGCATCAACAGACTCCTGCAACATTCTCTTTTCATTTCTTAGGATAACATCCGGCGCCTTAATTTCCATTAACTGCTTAAGTCTATTATTTCTAATAATTATCCTTCTATACAGATCATTTAGATCACTAGCAGCAAACCTGCCACCTTCCAATGGAACTAGAGGCCTAAGCTCTGGTGGAATAACAGGCAAAATTGATACTATCATCCACTCAGGCTTGTTCAAACGTTTTTTTGTGGGATCTGGAACAAAAGAATAAGCGACCTTTAACCTTTTTAAAGCATCAGTTCTTTTTTGTTTGGATTTTGATGTTCTGACTACGTCTTCAAGCTCTTTTTTAAGCTCCATTATATTAATACGAGATAACATCTCCTTTATCGCCTCACCGCCCATTGCAGCATAAAAATAATCTTCATTATCTCTGCGCTCATCATCTACAGCTGAAAAACCGTATTTTTCTTCTAATTCTATATATTCATCTTCCTCAATCAAATCGAAAGGCTTTAAACCACTATCAGATGGCTCTAAAACCATATACATTTCATAGTATATAACCCTCTCAAGCTCTTTAGTACTTCTACCAGCAAGATAACTTAACTTGCTTGGTATGGACCTTAGGTACCAAATATGAACAATTGGAACAGCTAAGGTAATATGACCCATTCTTTCTCTTCTAACTTTTTTTCGAGTAACCTCGACGCCACAGCGATCACAAATAATACCTCTATACCTTATACCTTTGTATTTACCGCAGTGACATTCATAATCTTTTACAGGCCCAAATATTTTTTCACAAAAAAGACCATCCTTTTCTGGCTTGTAAGATCTATAATTTATTGTTTCGGGCTTCAATATTTCACCATATGATTTCGCAAGAATCGACTCTGGAGACGCAAGACCTATAGTAATGGAGTTGTAAGATTTGGAAGTATCTAAGTTATTTGATTGTATGTATGTCAATTTATTTCCTCTTAATTGTCTAGTTCGACGTCAATGCAAAGACCCTGAAGCTCTTTAATCATGACATTAAATGATTCCGGTGCTGAGAAGTCAGGCATCTGCTCACCCCTAACGATTGAATTGTAAACTTTTGACCTACCCTCGACATCATCTGATTTGACTGTTAAAATTTCGTGCAAAGTATGAGCTGCTCCATAGGCCTGCAGAGCCCATACTTCCATTTCACCGAAACGTTGACCTCCAAATTGAGCCTTACCACCAAGGGGCTGTTGAGTGATGAGAGAATAGGGCCCAGTGGATCTAGCATGCATCTTATCATCAACCATATGACTCAATTTCATCATGTAGGACACACCAACAGTAACTGGATTATCAAAAGCTTCTCCTGTAATACCATCAATTAGCGTTGTTTTACCAGAGACAGGAAGTCCAGCATTACTAAGCTCATTAAAAACTTGATCTGGACTCGCGCCATTAAAAACTGGTGTTGAATATTTTTGACCAGTAACCATACCAGCCCAGCCTAACATAGCTTCATATAACTGACCAAGGTTCATTCTCGAAGGCACACCTAATGGATTTAATACAATGTCGACAGGAGTACCATCCTCTAAAAATGGCATATCTTCCTCAGGAACAATTGTAGCAACAATACCCTTGTTACCATGTCTTCCAGCCATCTTATCACCAACTTGAAGCTTTCTTTTTTGCGCTACATATACTTTAGCCATTCTCAAAATCCCCGGTTGAAGCTCATCTCCAATTTTCAACTTAAAAATTTGTCTTTCAAGTTGAGTCTCTATTCTAGACCATTCCATACGAAAAGATAACCATACCTTAGAAATCTTATTCCAAGTTTTGGTGTCCTCCACCCACGGCAAATCCTGAGCGAACCTCTCTAAATCAAACCCAGACAACCTCTTAGATGTAAGCTTTGTAGATTTCTTTATCAATGTTCTATTATTTGAGTTGCTTCTGATACCATTAGAAAACTGATCCTTCATTAATGAAAGTAATTTCTCGTCCCTGGAGATCTTAAGATTTTTTTTATCTTCCGCAGCCTTTTTTTGATATTCTCTGATTTGCTGCCTTTCCTCGGCCTTTGTTCTCTTCGCTTGCTTTTCAAAAAGCTTTGTTTTGATTACACAACCCTTTATCCCGGGCTCTGCTCTTTTAGAAGCATCTTTAACCTCACCAGCTTTTTCACCAAAAATGGCACGAAGCAACTTCTCTTCAGGAGTAGGATCTGATTCCCCCTTTGGAGTGACCTTACCAATAAGAATATCTCCTTCTTTGACCCTAGCGCCCTCACGAACGATGCCCTCTTCATCTAAATCTCTAGTAGCATCCTCACTTACATTTGGGATTTCAGGTGTTAGCTCTTCTTGGCCTCTTTTTGTGTCCCTAACCTCAACTTCAATTTCATTACAATGAACAGAACTAAATATATCATCCTTGACTAATCTTTCACTAACAACTATAGCGTCCTCAAAATTATAACCCCTCCAAGGCATGTAGGCTACATGCACATTAGCTCCAAGAGCTAGCTCGCCGAGATTAGTCGCTGCTCCATCAGCTATCACATCACCAGCTTTAATTTTTTCACCCTCTTTCACCAGAGGTCGCTGATTATGGACTGTGTTTTGATTAGTTCTAAAGTATTTTTTTAGCTCAATCTCATGAACTGCCTCACCCTCAAAGAGGGTTAAACTATCCTGAATATCTTTTCTTTTAATATGAACAGTGTTTGAATCAACATATACAACCTTACCATCAATAGGAGAAACAACGCACGATCTAGAATCTTTTGCAACTTTTTTCTCTATACCCGTACCAACAATTGGTGCCTTGGGATACATCAAAGGAACAGCCTGTCTTTGCATATTAGAACCCATCAAGGCTCTGTTCGCGTCATCATGCTCAAGAAAAGGTATTAAAGCAGCAGCAACACTTAAAATCTGTGTAGGAGAAACTTCTACATAATCTACGCTTTCAGGGCCTACAATAGGAAAATCCCCCTTAACGCGAGTTCTAATATTTTTTTCAATAATATTTTTAGCATCATCCATTTCAGTGTTGGCCTGAGCAACCATAACTCTATCTTCATCATCAGCAGATAAAAATTTAACATTATTTGTAACTTTAGAATTACCACTATCTTTAACAACCTCTCTGTAAGGAGACTCAATAAATCCATGTTCATTAACCTCTGCAAACATAGCCAATGAAGATATTAATCCAATATTAGGACCCTCGGGAGTTTCAATAGGACACAACCTTCCATAATGAGTGTAGTGAACATCTCTAACTTCAAAACCAGCTCTTTCCCTGGTTAGACCACCAGGACCCAATGCAGAAATCCTTCTCTTATGAGTAATTTCCGCTAAAGGGTTAGTCTGATCCCCAAACTGAGAAAGCTGTGAAGTACCAAAAAAAGTGTTAATTACTGTTGTAACAACTCTAGAGTTAATTAAATCTTGAGGAGTTATACTCTCAGATTCTCGAAGATTCATTCTTTCATGAACTGTTCTTATCATTCTACTTAATGAAATACTAAATTGGTTCGTTAACTGCTCACCTACGGTTTTTACACGCCTATTACCAAGATGATCAATATCATCTACACCTCTGTCACCCTTTCTCATATCAATCAATACTCTAAGCACCTGAATGATATCATCCATTGTCAATACTGTGTCTTCAACAGGAACATTCAAATTAAATTGCTGGTTAAGCCTGTATCTACCAACTTGGCCTAAATCATACTTCTTGGGACTAAAAAATATTCTCTCAATAAACTTTTGCGCTGTTTCAAGATTAGGCGGCTCACTAGTCCTTAAAAGCTGATAGACTACCCCAAGAGCACTTTCAGTATCTCTAGTAGGATCTTTACTTATAGTATTTAAAATTAACATTGAAGAAAAGTCTTTATTTCCATCAATAACGTTTACTTCCTCAACGCCATTATCTTTCAAATTTTCTAAGGCATTAGCAGATAGTTCGGAACCACTCTCATAAAAAATTTCACCAGTTTTAGTATCGATAACATCTTCAGTGATAGTTGCGCCAATGTAACTTTCAATTTCTTTTTCAGAAACTCTTAAGGTAATTAAACTGCCGAATGCTTTACATATGTCACTATTTGAAGAGTAGCCCAAGGCACGCAAAAGCATAGTAACAGGAAATTTCCTCCTCCTATCAATAATAACGAACAAACAATCATTTATATCAGTGGTAAAGTCAACCCATGACCCCCTGGCAGGAATTATCCGAGCCTGGTACAATTTAGTTCCATTGGGATGAGTGGATTCATCAAAAAAGACACCGGGAGACCTTTGAAGCTGAGATACAATAACCCTTTCAGCACCGTTAATTATAAAAGTTCCTTTTTCAGTCATATATGGAATATTACCAAAGTAAACATCCTGCTCAATACTTTGAGCATATTCATTCTTATTGTTCTCATCAGTAATATGCAAGGACAGCTTCACTCTTAGAGGAGATGAAAACGTAACACCTCTATCAATACACTCATCAGCTGTGTATTTAGGCTGACCAAGATAGTATGAATTAAACTCTAAAATATAGTTCCTGTGCGAGTCTTCGATCGGAAAAACACTATTTAAAACACCCTGAAGGCCAAAATCCTCTCTCGCTTCAGGAGCTTCATACTCTTGTAAAAACTGCTGATAGGCTTTAGTTTGAATAGCTAATAAGTCTGGTATTTCTAATAATTCTTCAATATGTGAAAATGAGACTCTGCCATTATTTGAAACATTTAGTGAATCCAATTGATCCTCCGGTTATATATTTTTAGTTAATAAAAGTAGTGAAGAATCAATATTATTTTAATTCAACTTCCGCACCAGCCTCTTCAAGCTGTGATTTTATCTCATTCGCCTCAGATTCTGAAACACCTTCCTTGATAGGCTTAGGCGCAGAATCAACTAATTCCTTAGCTTCCTTAAGACCTAAGTCAGTAATAGCGCGAACTGCCTTAATTACATTTATTTTCTGTTGACCAGCCGCAGTTAATACAACATCAAATTCAGTTTTAGCATCCGAACTAGCTCCATCACCAGCAGCAGGTGCAGCCGCTACAGCTACTGGAGCAGCAGCAGAAACACCAAATTTTTCCTCAATGTCAGAAATTAGCTCTGAAACCTCCATCATATTTGCATTTTCCAAATAGGCCAATACATCTTCTTTTTTAACAGCCATTTTATAAACTCCTTATTTTAATTATTTTAATTTTTAGTTCCCTTCAGCCCATTTAAAACATTTACGAGCTTTACCATAGGAGAATTAAGCAAGTTAACGATGTTTTGAACTGGACTTTTTAACATAACAACAATTTTTGTAAGCGATTCTTCTTTGCTTGGTAAGTTAGCAATTTTTTCAAACTCACTAGCAGGAAGATAAGAACCCTCAAATAAAAGGCCTTTAATACTAGGCAAATCATGGTCCTTCAAAAAATCTTTAATGACCTTTGCCGCTAAAACAGGCTCATCGTAAGATATAGCTATAGCAGTAGAGCCGGAGAACAGCTCATTACCTAGAGTTATTTCATTTTGGTCCGAAGCAATTTTTAATAATGTATTTTTAACAACTAAATACTCCACATTACTATCAAAAAACTTTTTCCTCAAACTTGTTACATCAGAAACATTGAGGCCTAAATAATCAGTAAAATATATTGATTTAGCCCTTGAAAGTTTATCTGTTAATTCTTTGACGTTACTAATATTTTTTTTATTAGGCATTATTACACTATCCTATTGAATTAATATTTACTTTTACACCTGGACCCATAGAAGAAGATATCGATATTTTTTCTAAAAATTGCCCTTTTACAGATGGAGGCCTAGACTTCAAGAGCGTGCTATATATTTGTCTTATATTATCAACTAAATCTTTACTATCAAAAGAAACCTTACCGCAAACAGTATGTATTATACCAGTTTTCTCAACTCTAAGCTCAACCATACCAGATTTTTGATCAGAAACAGCCTTAGCTACATTGGTAGTAACTGTACCACTTTTCGGATTTGGCATAAGGCCTTTTGGCCCTAAAATCTTACCAAGCTTACCAAGCTCCGCCATCATATCAGGAGTAGCTATTATTTTATCCACATCCACCCATCCGCTTTTAATTTTATCTAAGTATTCTTTATTTCCACAATAATCAGCTCCAGCATCAAGCGCCTCTTGGACTTTTTCTCCTTGCGCTAACACTAATAAAACCACTTTCTTACCAGTACCCTTAGGCAACGAGGTACTTACTCTAATATTTTCCTCCGCATGCCTTGGATCTACGTTTAAATTAATGGCAAGATCTACAGATTCATCAAACTTCACATGGGAAGTTTTTTTTACAATTTCGACAGCCTGCTCTAAATTGTAGATGGAATCGCCATCATAAATATCATTAAATGATTTTGGTTTTAATTTTGCCACGATCTAATCCTTAATCTCAATACCCATAGACTTCGCTGTGCCCCTAATCATTTCTTTAGCTTGATCTATAGAATTTGCATTTAAATCATCCATTTTTATAGATGCTATTTTTTCTAAGTCTGATTCACTAATAAAGCCTGCTTTTTCTTTATTTGGCTCACTAGAACCTTTGCTGATATTTGCAGATTTTAGTATTAAACGAGCAGCTGGAGGAGTTTTTGTAATAAAACTAAAACTTCGATCAGCATAAACCGTTATTTCAACAGGTATAATGTCGCCAGTTTTGTCTTGAGTTTTTGCATTAAAAGACTTGCAAAAATCCATAATATTTACCCCTTGCTGACCTAACGCAGGACCGACTGGGGGAGCTGGATTAGCTTGACCAGCCGGAATTTGTAATTTTATAAAACCAATAACTTTTTTTGCCATTATTCTATCCTAACACTAGCTTTCAAGAGCAACCTGCAAATAGTCCAACTCCACCGGGGTCGACCTCCCAAAAATACTTACTGATACCTTCAACTTCTGTTTTTCATGATTCACTTCCTGTACAATACCTGAAAAATCTACAAAAGGACCATCTTTTACATTTACTGAATCACCAACCTTAAAAGGAGCAGCTTCTGTGATTTTAATAGGTCCATCTCCACCATCATGATCACCAAGAAATCTTTTAATCTCATCCGGCTTTAGACAATCCGGCTTTCCATTAGAACCAACAAAACTAATTACACCATTAACATTCTCAATTACATACTTGGTTTCTTTATTCATTTCTAAATGAATCAATAGATATCCAGGGAAAAAAACTTTTTCTTTGATCTTCTTTTTACCATCTCTCATTTCCAAAACATTTTCAGTTGGAACCAAAATATTTTCTACACTTTCATTCAAATTAGCTGTTTCAAGCTCAAACAAAATAGACTCTTTAATCTTTTTTTCTTTACCAGAAATCACTCTTAATGTATACCAATCCATAAAAACCTACATTATAGTTGAAATAGATTTAGACAACAAAAGATCCACAAAAAATAAATAGAGAGTAAGTATCAGCGAAAAAATAAGAACAACATAGGAAGAACCTTTTAAATCATTCCAGTCAGGCCAAGAAACCTTACTCATCTCGTACTTCACATCAGAACCAAACTGTTGAAATTTTTTAATCATCTTACTATAAATTATTTAACGCAGGAGAGGCAGGACTCGAACCCGCAACCCCCGGTTTTGGAGACCGGTGCTCTACCAGTTGAGCTACTCTCCTATTTCGTATTAAACTATTATATTCCCCCGGCTAATTACTTAGTTTCCTTGAAAACAACATGCTTTTGAATGACAGGATCATACTTTTTAAATTCAATTCTTTCAGGATGCAATTTACGACTTTTGGTAACAGTATACCTATAGCCAGTACCAGCTGTACTTTCAAGCTGAATAATATTCCTTTTACTATTTCCAGCCATTACTTTATCTACTCTACAATCTCTGTTACAACACCAGCACCAACAGTATGACCACCTTCACGAATCGCAAACCTTAACTCCTTGT
>SGYO01000023.1 GCA_004321745.1 bacterium
GGCGGCCATTTGGGACATGTATTTAATGATGGCCCACAACCCTCTGGGCTGAGATATTGCGTTAATTCTATTTCTTTAGATTTTGAATCTGGAGATGATGATAATGACTAGAGGTGTTGTAAAAGATTATGACAGGATTAAAGGATTTGGATTTATCACCGGAGATGATGGTGAAGATTATTTTGTTCACGTAAGCGGTCTAAGAGAGCACCTTAAGGGGAAAGGGTTAAGAGGTGGGCAGAAAG
Organism: bacterium; assembly: GCA_004321745.1. Taxonomy (GTDB): domain Bacteria; phylum Fidelibacterota; class Marinisomatia; order Marinisomatales; family UBA1611; genus TMED80. The sequence continues at coordinate 246 of SGYO01000023.1, forward strand.
TTTCATTTGACATTGATAGAGATATAAAAGGTGATAAAGCGGTAAATGTTAGAGTTGACTAACTATTGTTAACTCTAGTTTTTTCATAGTTTTTCATTCTATCAATAAAGTCTTTTTCCCCGGATGCTTGAAGTAAATTGCTAATTTTGATATTCTCGCTTATTGTCATGGTAGGTTTTGAGCCATAATTATGTCCTGGATATATTATGGTACTACCTGGAAGAGTTAACAACTTTTTATAAACAGAATTATACAAATCAGATATATTGCTACCTTTACTTAAAGTTCTGCCAGTTCTTCCAATGAAAAGAGTATCTCCAGTAAAAATAATGTTTTCAACTAAAAAGCAAACTGAATCGTAATAATGCCCTGGGGTATGAATAGTTTTAATCTCTAGACTTCCTAACTTAAAAACAGAATTATCCTTCATAGGCAAATAATTAATTTCAGGAGTATTATTTAATTTTGATTTTGGATGACCAATGACTTTTATCTCTGGGTACGCTTCTATATATTTATTAATGTGCTTAATATGGTCATGATGAGAGTGGGTAATCAGGATTGCTGCTGGTGTGGTTTTTATAAAAGGTTGGAGTCTGCTTAATTCTAATGATGCATCAACTATGATAGAATCAATATCTTCTAAACATGTTAGTAAATAAGAATAGTTTTTATCATATCCGCCTTCAAAAGATTGAATTGAAAAGTTCGACTTGGTCTTCGCTAAATTTTTACACATTATAAATTTTATTTGAATTAACTTATAATATTAATTTGATATAAAATTATTCTATAAAACAAAAAGTAATTATAAAATTGAGTGATTATAACGAAAAACTTCCTTGGATATTGATACTAGGGGGCTGTGCAATTTTAGCAATTCGTCTAATAGTTGCTTTATTTTCTAGCTTGAGTGTTATCGACTGGCTTGCTATTATTATAGTCTTCACAGGGCTTATTATGTTGGTCCTAAATAGCAAGAGTTGAAAACATTTACGCTTTCCCAAAAATAGTAATTCACAAAATAGAGAGAACTCAATGAAAATTAGATTTAGCATAATATTTTTAACCTACATTTTTATTTCTGCCGTCTTTTTTTCTTGCACTGGTAATGAAGAAAAAGGTAGTGATATAAAAACTAAATTGACCGATGATACAGACTCTATTAGTTATTCAATAGGCGCAGACATTGGAGACAATCTGATAAATCAAGGTATTGATATTAATTATGACGCGTTTAGTGCTGGGTTTAGAAATGGTTATGAAAAAGAAGAACACCTATTAACTATCGAAAAACGTAGAGAGCTTTTTAAATCAATGCAAGATCGTATGCGAGTAAAACAACAAGCTGAGGCAAGTAAAGCTCTAGAAAAAGCAGAAAATTTTTTAAAGGATAATAAGAATGAAAACAAAGATATTCAGGTTACAAAATCAGGTCTCCAGTATAGAGTAATTAAAAAAGGTTCTGGAAAATCACCAGATTCTTCTTCTGACCAAGTAAGGGTCCACTACGAAGGCAAGCTCTTGGATGGTACTATTTTTGACAGTTCATATAGAAAAGGTGAACCATTCGTAACTAGATTAAATAGAGTAATTAAAGGATGGACTGAAGGAATACAGCTTATGAATGAAGGATCTGAATACGAATTTTTTATTCATCCTAGGTTAGCCTATGGAGCTAGGAGGAACAATGACATTCCTCCAAATAGTGTTCTAATTTTCAAAGTTGAACTGCAAAAAGTTTTTGATAAGAACATAAAATAAAAAATTAATTAAGTACCCCGGACAGGATTCGAACCTGTGGCCCCCGGATTAGAAATCCGATGCTCTATCCAGCTGAGCTACCGGGGCATTATACTTTATGTTTGATATACTTTAAATTACCTTTTTATTTAGAATATTTCGATAGAAATATTAGGTTTTTTTACCGAGGGAGCCTCCTCGAGAAAAATCTTGACATCAATCTTTAATGTTTGTACTATCTAACAGGCAGAGGAAGGGAGATTTTGCTCTAACCACTACCATAAAAACAAATCAAATAATAAATGGAGGATTTAATGGCTGAAGTAGTAGAAAAAACAGGTGTAACCAAAGAAAAAGGTTACCTTTACTATTTAGACAAACAGGGCGACGTTTCTCGCTCAAAAATGGCTCGTGCTGGTAAAGGCGGTGGAAACGCAGAGAAAGTAGCAACTGCTGGTGTTACTAGAGAGTCTGGTTACTTATATTTTATTGATAAAAATGGTGATGTTGCAAGGTCACCTATGGCCAGAGGGCGAAAGAAATAGAATATATTCTTGAAAAAAGCCCTCAAATGAGGGCTTTTTTTTTATCTTTACAGATTGTTTAAATGTTTTAAATTCCAAGGGCATTTTACAGTACAAACGTTTATTAAAAATAATGATTAAAATAAATAATAAAATATTTTCAATTTTTACTTCAATTGTTTTGATATCGCCATTATCGATTTTAGATGCTGATGATCAGCTTTTTGGTGGCTCTAAAGAAAAAGATTCTGGTTCTAGTAATCAAGCTGCAAAACAGATGGTTCAAGAAGAATCACCGATTATGGAAATACCAAAAATATCTCCACCAGTCAATCGAAATAAAATTGAATCAGTTATCCCTGTCAAAAGATTACCGGATGGTTGGGTATTTAGAGATGAACTTTTAGCTCCTTGGTCTACCAGTCTTCCTGCTGTTTTGACAATTGTTCCTGACACAACTGTTGAGGTTGTTTATACAGATGAATCTCGTACAACAAAGGATGGCATTGTGCTTCCTATAAAAAGGGCTACCGTAGAATTTAACTATGTTACTCGCCTTACGATCGAAAGAATTACGCTTGGTTTCGTAAATATTGACTATGTTTATAGTACGACTAATAATAGTGATTCTCATTATATACTTGAAAGTGTTGTTAAGAAGATTAAACTGAAAGATACTGGGTTTCCTCAGCTAACTGCTGAAGACGTTATCAAGCATAAAGTTCTTATGGAATATGGAACTCCTAAAGAATATGATGGTGTTTGGCATAATTATGGAGATGAAAATTCTATTTTTAGAGTGCGGAAATTGGATGAAAGAAATGTGAAGGTAGAAGTCGATGGTCTTCAAATCGCTGATAAACTCAATAAAGCAATTGAAGATGTATACTCTCAGCAAGGTATAGAGTATAAGAAGCGATTAATGATGGATGGTATAGACCTTTAAATTTTTGAATTTTATATCTAATATTTTAGAAAGGCCTGTTTTGACAGGCCTTTTTTTGTTTTTTCTTTTGATATCAGATGATATTCTTGCATTTACTCCAAAGCATCATATTGAGAAAATTGAGATTATAGGATTAGAGAAAACAAAAAATTATATCATAGAGCGAGAAATTCTACATCCATTAAATGCTAAACTTGATTCTTCAATAGCTAACTTAGATAGAAATAGAATCTTTAATCTCGGTTTATTTGACAAGGTTTCCTGGCGACTATTGCCTCTTGAAAATGGTAATTCAATCTTACAGTATCTTATGATTGAATCAATAAATAAAACACCTCCGTTAGTCTTTCCTGGATATGAAGAAGAAAGAGGGTGGTCAATTAATGGGCTTTGGATAATAAATAATTTCCAAGGAAAAAACAGGACTTTTAAAATTGAAGGTAGCTTTGGTGGTCAACAAAGAATTGAAATTTATTTAAGTGACCCATGGATTTTTGGCAATCATATTTCTTTATCATCATTTCTAGAAATTAATTCATACAAACATCTTTTTCTTAATCGTCAAATTGATATTAAAACATTTAAAATGAGTTTTGGTAAATGGTATGGCGAAAAATTAAAAATTAGAATTTCTCCAGCTTTAACCCAGAAGAACTATATGAATTCAATTGATACCCTTAGTTATAATTATTTTACACCAGAATTAAATTTTGAATTTGATACAAGAGATATTTTTTGGAATCCTAAGAAAGGGGTTAGAATTATACAAAGCGTTTTACCAATGATTGGTGAAAATAGTTTTTATGTTTGGAATCAGTCTTTAAGTGTTTATATACCTAGCTATTTCAATACTACATTAGCATTAAATACAACTATTCAAAGAAAATATGGTTATAAGAATGATACTTGGATTGACTATTTTGGTAATTCATTCAACATTAGGGGATGGAAACTTCCAGAAAAAAAAGTACTTTCAAATGATTTTAGATTTGGACATGATTATGTTTTCTCTACTATTGAACTAAGAAAACTTATAATTACAGACAAAAATAGAGGTGGATTATCCAAAGGAGTTAGTATCGTAGCATTTTTTGATGGAGGTTTTATTGAGTCTACTATGAAGAAATTAAATAAAAATAAATTTATGGGAGGGGTGGGCTTTGGTATAAGGTTACCCTTACCAGTTTTACAATCACTTCGCATTGATATTGGTTGGGGACTTAGGAATGATAAATTTAATCAAAAGCCCTCACTACATTTTGCGATTCAGCAAAAATTTTAGTTAAGTATCTTTTTCAAATTCTATTAATTTATTTTTCAGAATACTACCGCCACCATACCCTCCTAATTCACCATTTGACTTTATGACTCTATGGCAAGGTATGATTATTGGGATAGGATTTCTAGCATTTGCATTTGCAACTGCTCTATATCCTTTAGGTGATTTAATATTATTTGCAATGTCTTTATATGACATGGTAGAGCCGTAAGGTATTTTTTTCACTTCCTCTAATGTGTTTATAAAAAAGGTTGACATATTAAGGTCTACCTTTAAATCAAATGTTTGCCTTACACCCTCAAAGTACTGGTTTAGTTGTGAACTGACCTTTAACATAAAGGAAGATTTATTTTTTGAAGGGAGAGTTTTAATAGACTTAAGGTAATTAGGAAGTATAACATTAATCAAAGATTTATGCCTTATAAAAATACCAAAATCACCAAATTGGCTATGGACTATTGAAAACTCTAATTTTTTAATTTTTTTCTATAAAATTAATTTTAAAAATCAAGTTTTCGGCTGCATATAAACAACAACCAAGCTTGCAACAAATATACTAGAGTATGTACCGACAAGCACTCCAATGATTAAAGCAAATGAGAAATATCGTATGACTTCTCCACCGAAGAAAAAAAGTATTAGTACAACAAAAAATGTGGTTAGTGATGTAACAATAGTTCGACTTAGTGACTCATTTATACTTTTGTTAACCGTATCAATGATGGAATCTTTTTTAATACTTTTCAAATTTTCTCTAATCCTATCAAAAATAACAATAGTATCATTTAATGAGTACCCCACAATTGTTAAAAAAGCTGCAACAACTGGAAGAGAAATTTCATATCCAAGTATAGAAAAAATTCCTAATGTAATTGTAACATCATGAGCAATAGCTGCTATTGCACCAATAGCAAAAACAAATTCGAACCTTAATGATATATAAATTAGGATTAACGTAACAGCATAAATAATTGCCATTATTGCCTTTCCACTTAGTTCAGAGCCTACTTTCGGGCTTACTTTCCCAATGGATAGAATAAAATCATTTTTATTTTTTGGATACGCATCAGGAAAAACGTTTTTCAAGACTTCTATTAATTTACCTGAAAAGTTTTCAGGCTCATTTTCAATATTTGCAATTCTAAGAGCAACGCTTGATTCATTACCAAAGTGTTTTATTTCTGCAGAGCTAAAATCAAAATTTTTACCATCTATGTTTACAGTTTTTAACTTAGACCTTAAATCGTTGATATTTACTGGCTTCGTATAATTAACAGCTATTAAGGTACCGCCTTTGAAATCGATGCTTAATTCTGGACCTTTATTTATAACTAGTGAAAAAATACTTGCAAGGATTAATGCACTGGACAATAATATTGTAAACTTGGAGTTATTTATAAAATCAATATTTGAGTTTTTGATAATCTGCATTTATATACTTAAAGTTTTTATTGATTTTTTTGTAATTGTGTAGAAAATAGTTCTAGTAACATACACTGCAGTGAACATACTAATTAATATTCCCCAAAATAGCACAGTGGCAAATCCTTTTATTGGGCCTGTACCAAATTGGTATAAGACAAGCGATGCTATCACAGTGGTCAAATTAGCATCAATAATTGTTGTAATAGCTCTGTTATAACCAGCCTCTATGGCAGATTTTGGAGTTTTACCTTTTCTTAGTTCTTCACGGATTCTCTCAAAGATAATAACATTTGAGTCTATGCACATTCCAACTGTCAATATCAGCCCTGCGATACCAGGTAATGTCAATGTTGCACCCAACGATGCAAGAACAGCTAGAATTAAAATAATATTCCAAATTAATGCGAAATTTGCAATCCCTCCGGATGCTTTATAATAGATAAGCATAAAAATAAAAACTATCCCCAGCCCAATAAATATAGATTTTTGTCCACTAGAAATTGAATCTGCACCAAGACTTGGGCCTACCGTTCTTTCTTCAACTATATTTACAGGGGCTGGAAGTGCGCCTGCGCGAAGAATAATTGCTATATCTTTTGCTTCGTTGATATCCTCAAATCCTTCAATTTGAGTTCTCCCACCAGGTATCTTTTCTCTTATGTTAGGTGCCATGTGTACTTTATTATCGAGCACAATTGCTATACGCTGGCCAATGTTCGCCCCAGTCACTCTAGACCAAGTCTTTGCTCCCTCACTGTTCATATCTAGACTGACGACTGGCAATCCAGCATTTCCTCCACCAAGACTACCAAGATTTGCTTTTGCTTTTTCAACAACGCCCCCGGTTAACTCGGGCAAGGATTCTAAATAATATAATCTAAAATATACTCCAGAGGTGCCTATTGTCTCAGAATTATTACTGAACAAAAATTGACCAGAGGAAGATTTTAATTTGAGTTTTGCGCCATCGTCATCTAATAATTTTTTCAGCGCATAGACATTTTTTGTTTTAACTACCATATCCCCTTGAACAAATTCTATTAATGATTGAAAAGGGGAATCAACAGTAAGGTCAGATTTTGTTTCTATGTCATCAGAGACATTAGGGGTCGTTTCTCCAAAAATCTCATCTACAGTTGTAACATTATTATCAGCTAAGTCTTCAGCGTTTTGTTCATTACTTGTACTAGTTTCAGATATTAATTTTTCTAATTCTTCATTACTGACGTTTTTCTTAAGGATGTTGTCAAGTTGAGTAATAATTTCTGTGGTTGATGCATTATTTTTTAATAAATAAAATTCCAGAAGCGCAGTACTTTGTAGTAATGATCTAGCCCTTTCAGAATCTTGAACGCCAGCTAACTCTACTAAAATACGATATTTACCTTGTTTTTGTATCGTAGGTTCAGCAACACCGAACTGATCTATTCTATTTTGTAAAATTTCAAGTACTCTATTGATTGAGTCCTCTGTCTCTTCCTCAAGTGATGATATTATATCATCAATATTTGATCCATATTCGTGGAAATATCGTACAATTTTTATATCGCTAGATTGAACTTTATTTCTAAAAATATCAAAAAAGTTAGACCCTTCATTCGATTTAAAATCATTAGTTACTTCAAATAACAGGTCATCAAATTTTTGATTGCGATTAGAGGCTAAGTTTTTAACTAAGTTAGGTATGTCAGCCTCAAGAGCAATGAACATTCCGCCTTTAAGGTCCAATCCTTGACGAATTATTTTCGATTCTATTTGAGTAAGCTTCCCTTGTTCTCTTAATGATTCTTTTTCTTCATCTGAGAGATTTTGATATTTTATTGAAGGCCAAAGCGAATAAAATGACCAGCCTAAAATAACAAGGATAACTAAATATCTAGGGGTTAAGTTATTTTTCAATTTTTTATTTTTTTAACTAAAAGTTTATTTGAAAGAGCGGAAATTTAACTTTGGAGAGCTCATGTAGCAACATAACATATTAATTTTTAATTGTTAATTATGTTTTTATATTTCTTATTTTGCCAAATATTAAGAATTAATTTCAATACTATTTTTTTAACCATGGGAAAAGTTTTAGCATTTATAAATCAAAAAGGCGGTGTTGGTAAAACCACATCAGCTGTTAACGTCGGTTTGAGCCTTGCAGTTTCTGAAATTAAGACTTTGATAGTAGATCTTGACCCGCAAGCAAATGCAACTATTGGGCTTTCAGATTTAACAGAAAAATCTGAAAAAAACATTTATGATGTCCTAATAAATAATGAAAATATAAATGAGGCTATATCTAAAACGACCTTTCCGTGTTTGGATGTTGTTTCATCGACAAATGATTTGGTAGGGGCAGAAGTTGAATTAGTTAATATAATGGCTCGTGAATATCAATTGAAAACTGCTTTGAAAAAAGTAGTGAGGAAATATGATGTTATAATTTTGGATTGTCCTCCATCTTTAGGTCTTTTGACAATTAATGCTCTAACTTCATCTCATGCAATAATCATTCCGATCCAATGTGAATATTATGCCCTTGAAGGCCTTAGCCAACTTTTAAATACATTTAGATTAGTACAAAGGCATTTAAATAAAAAGCTGGTAATTGGTGGTGTCCTCATGACAATGTATGATAGTAGATTGAATTTATCAAAACAGGTAGTAGAAGAGGTTAAAAGCTATTTTAAAGATAAATTATTTAAAACATTAATTTATAGAAATGTAAAATTAAGCGAAGCACCGAGCTTTGGAAAACCAGCGTTGCTATATGATGCTAGTTCAAATGGTGCCAAAAATTATTTAAGTTTAACTGAGGAGATTTTACAACGTGTCATCTAAAAGATTAGGCAAGGGTATTAATGCCATTATTAACCCTGACTCTAAAAAGAATGCTAATTCCTCCAACAGGTCCGGCGTCAACAAGGTAAAAATAAATAATATAAAGCCTAACCCAAATCAGCCACGAAGAGATTTTGATAAAAAATCTCTTGAGGAGTTGAGTTTATCTATTAAGAATAAGGGAATTATAACCCCAATTACGCTTAGAAAAAGTGGTAAAGACTATGAAATTGTCGCAGGTGAGAGGAGGTGGAGAGCTGCGAAAAAGGCTAAACTTAAATCCATACCAGCATATATAATAGATATAAAGAATAATTCTGAAATGATGCAGGTTGCTCTCATTGAAAATATTCAAAGGGAAGATTTAAATGCAATCGAGGAAGCTGAGGGTTATGCAATCTTAAACAGCAAATATGGTTTATCACATGATGAGATAGCTAATACTATTGGCAAAAAACGGACCACAATTTCAAACGCACTGCGGTTACTTAAATTGCCTCCTGAAATTAGAAAAAGTATTAGAGCAGGGAAAATTTCTGCTGGACATGGAAGAGCAATTTTGCAGAAAAAAACTATTTCTGCTATGCAGGTTTTTTGGAAAAAAATTATTAATGAGTCACTTAGTGTTAGAGCAGCTGAGGCGCTCGTAAGACCATTAAGCAAAATGAAGAAAATAAGAAAGGTGGGTGTTAAAAAAGGATCTACTAAAGGAATCGAAGATAAATTAATCGAGATTTTCGGGACTAAAGTCAAGTTAAGGCCTTCGCAGGTAGGCGGATCGATTGAAATAGTTTATTTTTCTGATGATGACCTTGATAGAATCTTAGATTTATTACAATCTATATAATTTACTATGAGTACAAAGTTCACATTTTTTATAGTACCAGATGATGATTCAGAAACAAAATCTTTTAGTTTAGGTAAAACTTTTATAAAGATTTTAATTGCAGTTCCTTTTTTAGTTTTACTTGGTCTATCAATAGTATTGATTACATACGTTCCTCGAATATCTGACTATGATAACCTTAATCAAAAATATGAAGTTTTAGTGAGCGAAAGAATGAAAGTTTTTGATCTAACAAAAAGTCTTAAAAAAATAACCCACATGGATGAGTTTGTAAGAAATACGTTAGGGGCTAATTTAAATTTAACTGAGACCCCAAAAATAATCGATAGCGCTCTCATGATTATTCCAGAAAAAAATATTATTTCTTTATCAGATAATATTCCCTCTTTTCCGCCAGTTGAGGGGTTCATTAGTCAAAGAATGAAAAACATGTTTTCAAATATTGATGAAGCTCATGGCGGAATTGACATAGTAGCGAAAGAAGGAACGCCAATAAGTTCAGCTGCTTCAGGAGTAGTTGTATTTTCAGGGTGGACATACGAAATGGGTAATTTAATAATCATTTACCATGGTGGCGGTTATATGACTCATTACGGTCATAATCAGAATAACTTAGTGTCAAGATTAGATATGGTGAAAAGAGGTGATGTCATAGGATTCGTTGGAAACACTGGAATATCATCGGGACCACATTTGCATTTTGAAATTTGGAGAGACGATAGTTCTATTGATCCTTTGATATACTTTCCTAATTATTTGAAAAAAGACTTAACTTTTAAAAACTGATGAGCTCACCAAAATTCAAAAATGTTCATACTATGATAGGTCCTGATGCAAATATAAAAGGGCCTATAAAACTCGATCAGAGTATTATCATATATGGTAAGGTCTTTGGTGACATAAGCACTGGAGGTTCAATAAGGGTAGCTAAAGATGGTATTGTAAATGGTAATATTAAATGTTCTAATGTTGTTTTAGGTGGAACAATCATTGGAGATATACAATCTGAAGGGTCAGTGACTTTGAAAAAGACTAGTAGATTAAAAGGTGATATTAGTTATCGGAAGTTGCACATTGAGGATGGAGCTAAATTTGAAGGGCAATGTGATTTAACATTGGATTCTGAATCTTAAAATATGCTCAACTAACATAAATACAGACGCAAAAAAATTATAAATTAAGTTTTTATGAATGCGTTTCAGAAACTAATTAAAAAAGCTGCACCAATAATGGCTGCAGTTCAATCACTATTTTTCTATGTAATAGCTTTATCTGTTATCGGTTATTATGCTGATAAAAAGTTTAAAACTTTTCCTGTTTTATTTATTATTTTACTTTTCGTTGGTTTATTTGGGGGTTTTTTTCAGCTCTACCTGTTGGGTAAAAAAGGTAGCTGATAGTCAATTTTTAGGTTGATTTTAACTTAATTACTTTAGATAACATTGACAGATAAATTTATTGTGCTAATTTATTTTAAACAGACTCATTTTATGCTTATCTTTGCGACCTCAATTGTATTGTTTTTTATAAAATTAAGTTTAAATAAATTTAAATAAGCAAAGATTTACTCTTAAAAATGGTAGCTGCAAACACTAGTAATACTGGACAATCAGTTTTAGAACAAGTTGGTCCTAACATTATTCATCATGTTTCAAATTCGAGTAAAGAACATCCAATAATTAAAATTCCAGAACTTTTTGGGATTGACTTTTCAGTTACTAAGCATGTCTTGATGTTGTGGATTGTGGCAATAATTGTATCATTTGTCATAATTTTCCCCCTTAGAAAGTATCTATCTAGCAATGGTAAAGTAAAATCAAAATGGGTAACTCTGATTGAATACATTGTTGAATTTGTAAAGGACTCAATATCAAGACCCAATGTTGGCCAAAACTGGGTAATGACCTGGACACCTCTTTTTTTAACATTCTTTTTCTTTATTCTTTTCGCAAATGGAATAGGAATGGTTCCAATATTTGACACTATTGGGTTATTGGACCGTTTCATTTTTAAGACGGATTCTCATTCTACCATTAACAATATGTTGCATGGTGGGGTAACGGCTACGGGCAATTTTAATGTTACTGCGGGACTCGCGGCCGTGACATTTTTCTCAATCATAATCGCGGGCGTGAAAAAATACGGGTTTATTAAGCATTGGAAAAATCTAGTACCACATGGTTTAGCATGGCCAGTTTACATAATATTAATTCCCATTGAGGTAATGGGCTTATTTGTAAAACCATTTGCGCTTACAATGAGACTTGCTGCAAATATGACTGGTGGACACATAGCAATATTAGCACTACTTTCACTTATGGCGATCATCGGAGAAATGTTTTCCAGTACGGCCATTGGAATTGGTGTTGGGTTTATATCTGTCCCAATGGCAGCTGCCATTTATGGACTTGAAATTATCGTAGTGCTTGTTCAAGCATATGTTTTTACGCTTTTAACAGCCGTGTTTGTTGGCATGGCAATTAACGTACATCATTAACTAAAAAGAAAAAGGAAATAAACAATGAGTGGAACTTTATTAGTACCTATTGGATTAGGGATAGTTGTAATAGGCGCAGCACTTGGAATATCAAAATTTGCAGCAGCTGCAGCTGAGGCTATTGCTCGTCAGCCTGAGGCTGCTGATAAAATTAGTGGAGTAGTTCAGTTGCCACTTTTTTTATTGGAAGGTGTTGCTATTCTTGCTGAAGTATTCATCTTCTTAATGTTGATTCTTTAAAATATGAATCATTATTGGATGATTCCAGGTGACAATGCGCTCCATGAGTCGACTGGTACTCATGGAGCTGAGTCACAGCAAAATCCTTTAGTTAAACTTGACCCGGGTCTTTTTATCTGGACCATTTTAACTTTTGTACTGCTTTCAGTTATTTTAGCAAAATTCGCTTGGAAGCCTTTACTTGCGATGCTTGACGAAAGAGATAAAAGTATTGAGGATTCTTTAATGTCAGCTGAAAAAGCTAGGAAAGAGCTGGAAAATATTAATCAAGAATCTGAAGCTATCTTAACAAAAGCAAAAACTGAAGCACAGTCAATCATAAGTGATGCTAAATCAGCTGCTGAAAATTTAAAAGAAGATATTGTTTCAAAAGCAAAGACTGAGGCAGATAGCCAAATTGAAAAAGCTAAGGCTCAGATTAATGTTGAGAAAGATAAGGCGATGCAAGAAATAAGATCTGAAGTTGTAAATCTTTCAATTGATGTAGCAGAAAAAATAATTAAAAAGAACATTTCTAAGGAAGATAATATTGCGTTAATTAAAGAATCGTTATCTGACGTTAAAAATTATGAAGCATAAGATTTCTGCTAAAAAATTATCAGATACTCTTTTTGAAATTTCAAAAGAAAATAATTTGCTTGATGAAGTAAATAATTCGGTTCTTGAATTTGATAGAATATTAAAAATTAATCGAGATTTGAAGAGCTTTATGCAATCTAAAAGATATTCTCAAGATGAAAAGTTTAGTATACTGAGTGAAACTTTTGGTGCGCAGATTAGCAACGTAGTTTTAACCGTTTTGTCATATGTAAGTGGTGTCAAGGCTGTAGACACCATTGGCCAAATTAGAAGAAATTTTTTCGAAAAATATAAACACGAGAAAAACATAGTATCTGTTCATGCTACATTAAGTTCAGACATTAGTGATGAAGATATTGTTGCAATGCAGAAACAATTGAGTCAAAATTTAAAAAAAGAAGCAGATCTAACAGTGGAAGTTGACAAATCATTAATTGGTGGGGCTAAATTTAGAATTGAGAATAAATTTTTAGATGCATCAATCAAAAGTCAGTTGAAAAATATTAAGTTAGATTTAATGAAAATATAAAATAGGAAGTTATGGATATTAAAACTGATCAAATAACCGATTTGCTAAAAAAGCAATTAGAAAAATATAACAATGACATTGATGTTGCTGAAGTTGGAGAGATAATCGAGGTTGGAGATGGAGTAGCTCGCGCATCAGGTTTAGAAAATGTGATGAGCTCTGAGCTTGTTGAATTACCTAACGATGTTTTTGGCATGGCATTAAACCTTGAGCAAGACAATGTTGGTTTGGTACTTTTTGGTGATACGACAAAAGTAAAGGAAGGTGACATTGCTAAAAGAACTGGCAAAGTTGTTGAGGTACCTGTTGGTAAAGAATTGCTTGGAAGGGTCGTAAACCCTCTTGGCCAACCGTTAGATGGTAAAGGGCCTATCAATAGTAGTAAGTCTCTTCCGGTAGAGCGCAAAGCTTTAGGTGTTATGGCCCGAAGTCCTGTAAATGAACCGCTTCAGACTGGAATCAAAGCCATTGACAGTATGGTGCCAATAGGCAGAGGGCAAAGAGAGTTAATTATTGGTGATAGGCAGACTGGTAAAACCGCGGTTGCAATAGATGCTATTATTAATCAAAAAAATTCTCAAAATTCTGATAGCCCAGTTTTCTGTGTTTATGTAGCTATAGGTCAAAAAGCATCAACCGTTGCAAGTTTAGTTTCAGAATTGGAACAGCAGGGTGCAATGGAATACACTGTGGTTGTTGCAGCTAACGCTTCAGACCCTGCGCCAATGCAGTATATTGCTCCTTATGCTGGTTGTGCAATGGGAGAGTTTTTTAGAGATAATGGTCAACATGCTCTAATTGTTTATGACGATTTATCAAAGCAGGCTGTCGCTTATCGTCAAATGTCACTTGTTTTGAGAAGACCCCCTGGTAGAGAGGCTTTTCCAGGTGATGTTTTTTATCTTCATAGTAGGTTATTAGAAAGAGCTTCTAAGCTCTCTGAGGACCTAGGAAGTGGATCTCTGACTGCTCTTCCGATAATTGAGACTCAAGAAGGTGATGTCTCTGCATATATACCAACAAATGTTATATCTATTACTGATGGGCAAATATATTTAGAAACAAATTTATTTAATTCTGGTATACGACCTGCTATAGATGTTGGATTATCGGTATCGCGTGTAGGAGGTAATGCTCAGATAAAGGCAATGAAAAAAGTTGCTGGAACTCT
>SGYO01000024.1 GCA_004321745.1 bacterium
CTTTCAGTTTTGCGGTTTTTCTGTCAAGAATTAAGTAAACAAATAAAGATGTCAAAATTGGATTTAAGGTCGTGACAAGTACTCCACCTGCACCTGCTAAACCAATGTGCGTGGACTTAAAGTAAAAATAATTATATGAGCACAATGAGATAGAATTCCATAGAATGAATGACAACCCTTTTTTGTTGATTTTAAATGTGGCGTCATATTTAATTAAAATTGGAATCAGAGCTAGAGCCGCTAAAAAAAACCGTAAAAAAATTTTAACGATAACATTACCATAAGGCCCAAGAATTTTCGCACCAACCCAAGAGTAACCCCAGGTTATCATAGCAAAAATCATAAGTAATGTAAATTTTTTCTCTTCTTTATTCAAAATATGATTTAAATAATTGATTATAAGATACTAGGAAACCATAATACTCCCCTTGTAAAATAAATCATGGAAACTCAACCTCTGCTAATCAAAAAGGGATGGTTAAGAGCACTTCTTTTCTTCTTCTCTTTTTTTATCATAGTTGCTTTTTTTGATCTTATTGGAATTTTAATTGCTTCACAATTTAGTGAATACGGTTTTGAAGAATTTATTTCCGATCCTGAATTAATTATGCAAAATAAAATGATGCTGTTAATGATGTTTTGCCAATTACTAGGAACTCTATTTACAGTGTGGGTTTTTCAAACATTTGTTAATAAAGAAAGCTTTCTTTCAATTGGTCTGAGATTTACTAACTATGACAGTGATTTCCTTCAAGGATTATTAGTTGGAGGTGTACTCATTAGTTCAGGGTTTTTAATATTATTTATTTTTAATTTAATTGAAGTAGAACTGACTTATTTTTCTTTCTACGATCAGATATTTTATTTTTTTCTTTTTGTAATTGTATCATTGAATGAAGAAATCGCAATAAGAGGGTATATTCTTCAAAATTTAAGCCAATCTTTTAACAAGTACATTGCTCTTGCTATATCATCCTTGGTTTTTATGTTAATGCATATTGGCAACCCCAATATAGGAATATTGCCTCTAGTCAATTTATTCCTTGCGGGAATATTTTTAGGTATATATACGGTTCATAAAAATAATCTATGGTTTCCCATAGGGGCTCATCTAGTATGGAATTATTTGCAAGGGCCGATATATGGTTTTGAAGTTAGTGGCAATAAAATAAATAGTTTGTTTGAGCAAAAGTTAGCTGGTCATGTTTTATTTACAGGCGGAAGCTTCGGTTTTGAAGGCTCTATAATTTTAACTTTATTTCTTTGTATAAGTATTTTTTTGATGGATAAAAAATTTCAAAGTGGTTAATAAATATAAATTATTTTCTTAATTCAAATCTTCTAAAATTACTTTCAAAGTAAGTAAATTTTTAGATGACTGATTCTTTTGCAACGACATTTTTGAATAATTTTTTACTTATCTTTGTAGCGATTGACCCTTTTGCTCTCATCCCAATATTTGCAGGTATCACTCATGGGTTAAAAAAAAATGAAATCAAGCGCATTTATTTGAGAGCCACGTTTATATCATTTGTTATTCTTCTCTTTTTTTCATTATTGGGGCAAGCATTACTAAATGGTATGGGGATCAATATAAATTCTTTCAAAATAGTTGGTGGTTTATTTCTCATTTTCATCGCGTTTGAAATGGTTTTTGAGAAAAGAGATGAAAGAAGGCAAAATTTAGCAGATTCAGCAATTGATGAAATTTCTGCCATATCATTAGCCACTTTCCCTTTAGCAATTCCACTTATTGCTGGACCTGGTGCAATTACAATAACTATGCTAATCGCAGAAAAATCTGAGCCTGAATTAATTAGTAGAGTTATTAGCTTTTTACCTGTGATGCTCTCTGTAATTCTAGCTGGAGTTTGTATGTGGTTATCCTCTAAGCTTGTTGAGATAATAAGTTTATCTTTATTAAGTGTTATCCAGAGAGTATTTGGTTTATTATTAGGAGCGTTAGCTATAGAATATGTTATCTCGGGCATAAAAAATACATTTGGTTTATCTTGAATGAATTTAATTAAAGCGGAATTAGTTATTGATGAAAAATAAATACATATCATTGTTTGCAATATTTTTATTCTTTTATAGTTGTGAAGAAGATGGTTATCAAAAAAGCTCAGTTGATCGACTTATTCCAGATAGAACAATTTACATAGCAGGTAGTTCTTACAATTCTGCTGGGGATATTACAGCATGTTATTGGGTTGATGGTGTAAGAAATGAACTTCCAGGAGGAGCATGGGCTACTGATATTACAGTATCAAATGGTGACGTTTATATTTCTGGTACCAGCGAAAGTTACAATGCGTGCTATTGGGTCAATCAACAACGATATGATTTACCTGGTTTAGGTGGAGAAGCTGAAGCCATTGCTGTAAATGGTGATGATGTGTATGTAGCTGGTTGGTATAATAATGGATCGTGTTATTGGAAAAATGGGCAAAAAGTCGACTTAACTGTAAATGGCGATTCTCAAGCTTTCGCAATCGGAATTAGGAATAATGGCAGTGTATACATTGGTGGCTATTACATGAATAATCATCATTATGTAATACCTTGTTTTTGGAAAGATGGTAATAATCGTACGAATTTACCTGTGCCAAGCGGTGGTGATGGGGAGGTATATGACATTGCATTTATGGATGGTAATATGAGGTACTATGGCGGATATGTACTAAAAACATCAAGTTTTGCAGGATATACACCAACCCCAGCATATTGGCGTCATACTACTAGAACAAATCTTCCTTTAGGAGCCTCAACTATGGATGTTTATGGTGCAGTGGGTAATGCAATAACGATAGATGGGGAAGATATATATGTCGCTGGTTACCGCGATTGGTTTGGTGATACTGGGCAAGAAGGTCCCACTGGAGGGTATACACCGCAATATTGGAAAAATGGAACTTTGCATGATCTTGAAGAAGGAATGAGAACAGAATATGGTACTGGTGCTGCTTATGATATAAAGATAGCAGACGGTAATGTAGTTGTAGTTGGTGAAGTTCCTAGAGACACACTAGATAGTTATAGTATAGAAAGTGCTTGTGTTTGGGTTAATGGTGAATTGAATCATTTGGTCCAAATAGATGATGTCAACCAAAATATAGATGATTGGATGCAAAGCACTGCTAAAGGATTATATATTGAATAAAGAATAATATGCATAATAAATGGAGTAATTATGGCTAAATATAGAAAATTAAAAAATGGTGAAGAGGCTGAGGAGTTAGATTCATCTGTTCAATTAATTATTAAGACAAAATGTCCTACTAAATGGATAATAGAAGATCTTGAGACTGGCCAGCGATATAGAGCAAATGGGACCACAGAAATAGGGACGATGTTTGACCCAATTGATTATTAATTAAGAAAGTATTTTTGCTAAGTAAATACGATCAGCTAAAATATGTAGTTTGCTTAGCTCTAATTTCGCTAAGTAGTTTATTTTCACAAAATAGTAAGTCTTATTTTGACTGTCCTTGTCCACAGATAATTGCTCATCAAGGATCGTCTCTTGAATTACCTCCAAATACAATTGAAGCTTTTGAATTAGCAATTAATCAAGGCGCTGATATAATTGAGTTAGATATTTGGCAGACTAAAGATGAAATCTGGACAGTTATTCATGATGAGAACCTATCAAGAATAACAGGTATAGATATAAGTATTGGTGATGTTTCGTTATCAGAAATCAGAAATTTTGATGCTGGTTTTGGATTTTATAAAGATAATCCTAGTATTATAAGATCTAAAAATATTCAATATTACATTCCATCATTAGAAGAAATTTTTAAGAAATTTCCTAAACAAAGGATTAATATTGAAATAAAGGACCCGGACGTAAGTGGTCTTATAAAACTCATAGAATTAATAAGTAGATATAATATGCAAGATAATATACTTGTTGTATCATCACACTATGAGGTTATTAAAAAATTTAGAAAATTGACTAAAAATAAAATTGCCACAGCAGCATCAAGAAGCGATATAAAGAAGATGATGTTTTGGGGTTGGGTTCCTTTTTATAAAAATAAATTTGACGCATTTCAACTTCCGTTTTATTCTGAGACAATTAAAAAATATGGTATGAATCTTCCTGATTGGATAAAAGAAAAACAAAAAATGGGTTTAGAAGTGCATTATTGGACAATAGATAACTCTAAAGATATCATGCATGCAGTATCAATAGGTACTAATGGCATTATTACAAATAAACCAAAAGTTGTTTATGATATTCTTAAAGACATTGGTAAACGTTAGGTGTATAAATGCTAAAAAAATCTGAGCCTCATTTATCGTATACATTTCCAAGAACTAAAAAGAAGATTAAAAATCGTTCTGTTCTAGCAGCTATGACAAACAAGCAAAGTCATGGTGATGGAGTAATTTCAAATCAAGAAATAAAATGGTTGTCACGAAGAGCAAAGGATGGCTTTGGCATTATCACAACAGCAGCAACACACGTTTCAAAATATGGTCAAGGATGGGAAGGTGAATTTGGATTATTTGAAGATAGTTTCATTGATAGATTAACCTTACTGACTAAAAATATTCATAAATACGATAGTCTTATTTTTGCTCAATTATTTCATGGAGGGATGAGGGCTCCTGAAAAGCTAACTGGCCAAGTTCCAATATCTGCTAGCATCATACCAAGCGATCTGTCATCAACAGGATTTACTAAAGCTGTCAGTATCAAGCAAATAGAACAACTGATTTATGATTTTAGTTCAGCAGCTTTAAGGTGCGTAAAAGCAGGCTTTGATGGAATAGAAATTCATGGCGCGCATGGTTATTTAATTTCTCAATTTCTAGGTAAGAAGACAAATCAAAGAAAAGATAACTGGGGTGGAAGTATAAATAAAAGGGCAAAATTTTTGTTGAGAATAATTGAAGAGATTAAAAAAGTAGTCCCTGAATCATTTATTGTTGGAGTAAGAATATCTCCTGAAATAAAGGAGTTAGGTATTCATTTAGATGAGAGTCTTGAGCTAGGCAAATTATTAGCGAAGACTGAAATTGATTTCATTCATTTATCTTGCTGGGATTGTTTTAAAAGCTCTACTGACTACCCCAAAGATAAAAGAACATTAACTGAATGGTTTACCCAAAGTATTGACGATTTACCAACCGTAATTAGCACAGGAGGAATTTGGTCAACAAAAGATGCAAAAGCTGTAATGAATCAAGGAGCTGATTTGATTGGCGTTGGTAGAGTGGCTATCCCTCATCCTGAATGGGCAGCTAACCTAAATATCAAGGATTATTCCCCTCAAAAGATGCCATTTAGTGCTGAAGATCTTCGTAAAGCAGATTTAAGTAAAATTTTTATAGATTATATGAAAAATTGGAAAGGATTTGTTAAAGATGAAAAATGAACTTATCAACCCTTATGCAAATGCTTTGGATGGGTTAGATATAAAAGATCCTGTTTATGATTTTTTTAATTTTTGTCAAGAAAGAGAAAAAATTAGAATAAAGCGGGAAAAAAATGAGCCTTCTCCATGGTCAGATGATTTAATATTTCAAAATGGAAGATTTTTAAATGTCTTCAGGGAGGACGATAGAGTAAGTAGATCCATACTGAATTTTGCGGGTAGATATAAAGATGATCTACCATTATTAGTACAGGCTTTATTCTTTGCAAGGTGGTGCAATAAACAAGAAGTAATTGATAGTATATCTAATAAGATATTTACTAATAAAAAAATGCTCAAAGAAAAGGTAAACAGTTTTGAGCAATGGTGCAATTTTAATGCTTATCCGGTGGAGCCAATAAATTGGGATGATAAAAGGCACTCTAGATTGAACTCTGCTGTAGAGTTATTTGACGATATAAAAATTTCATTAGCAGATTTAATTAGTAATGCTGATGGTAATGTTATTGTTGCTACAGATAAAGTAAATGAAAGATTTAAAATGGTAAATAATTTTCCCATATTTATGGCAATAATTGACATATCATGGTTTCGACCAGATATAATAAAACCAACTAGTCCTGTACCTACGGGAATAGGTGCTGTAGCATTTTTAGATAGACTTCAAGAATTCCTGGGTCTAGAGAATCATCAAGACACATGTGAAAAAATGATTAAATTGCAAAAAAAGTATTGGCCTGAAGCGAAACGAGAATTCTTACCAATTGATATTGAATATTTATCGTGTGAATGTAGAAAATATTTTAGTTATGTTAATGGCACAAAAAAATTTGAAGGAAAGAATAAGTTCATTCCATTTCAGAAAGAGTCCGTTTGATCTTATTTTATTGAGTTTATGAACTCAACAGCTCTATCTGTGCTTTTTCCATCATTAAAATAGAAACAATTGTTAAGCATTTTTTCATAAATATTAATAAGGTTTTTATCTTCTAGATCAGATTTGACAAGTTCACTGATTGAAGATTTTTTACCATCATAGCTTTTTGCTATTGAAAGAACGCTTAATTCGTCTGGCATATTATGAAGTTGGTCATAATCATTATTTGCAATGATGATAGGTTTTTTTGTAATTAAATATTCATAAATAATTGAGGAAGTATCGCTTATCATTAGGTCTGAGATTGCAAAATCGTTCATGGTGCTATTTTTAATGATTTTAGCTGGATTAGAAAAATAGACATTATTAAACCCGTTATACTTCGCCCATAGTTTTAAAATTTTTATTTTATTTCTATCATGAAAATGAGGTCTTATAATCAAATTGTAATCACTATCGAGGGCTCGGATGAATTTTTTACCATACTTGTCTAA
Source organism: bacterium (assembly GCA_004321745.1). Taxonomy (GTDB): domain Bacteria; phylum Fidelibacterota; class Marinisomatia; order Marinisomatales; family UBA1611; genus TMED80. The sequence continues at coordinate 6,762 of SGYO01000024.1, forward strand.
CGTGCCATTACCCCATCGCCAAGTAGGAGCATAAAGTATATTTTTTCTTTCTTTATCTTTAACTCCTAAAAATTTAAAATATTTTTCTTTATCTATGCGGTCATTTACATAATCATCAAATTTAGGATAACCTATTTTTATTAATTTTTCTTCAGGGATATGGATGCCCATATCTTTTTGTTTATGAATGTGTTTTGGGCCAGATACAAAATGAAAGTCATATGTCTCAAGAGTATTTCCAGATCCTCCAAATTTTTTATCACCTGCACCATGGCCTATGAAAATAGAGATAGACTTTTTTTTATCATGTTTTATTTCTGAATTAGACCCTGATATGATTACTCCTTCTAAATCATAAACTTCATTTTTTGGTTTACGAATGACTCTTGGTGCCCCTAAAAATCCAGGATCTTTTTTTTCCGTAAAACGAAGATAGTATTTAAATCTCACCGCTCTATTTAATTTATTTACAATGAAGGTCCCACCGGTCTTATCATATATGGGTTTAGCATGACCATATTGATAAACTTGGTTGGCAAAATAATAAATATCCTTCATTTTTTATTTATATTTTTCAGGATTTTGCTCAATAAATGCTAGTGCCTCTGGTGTATCAATATCTATCCAAGGATAATTTTTTATATCAACGCTACCCATTAAGTTCTCCTCAATTAATAAATTGCATGCATCAGACAAAGAGCAATTTCCTTCTTCTCTTGCTTGAATCAAGTAATCAAAAAAACTGTATTTACATTTAAAAATACCACAATCAATTGCGTTATAGGTATCTAGGTTTTTTGACATTGCATTTATTAAATGTGAATTTTCATCTATATCTAACTTCATTCCATCATCTATATCGTGAATTTCATTTATTTTATAATCGGCACCAACGCTAGCAATGGTGTTCTCGATATTTTGTGATTTAATGAGTTTTAATAATTCACTATTGTAAAAATGGTCACTCATGGAAATCATGAATTCTTCACCTTTAGAAATGAATTCTTTTGCTGCAAGGGCGCTAACACCATTTGCAAGTTTCCAATCTAGATTATGTGCAATATTAATTTTAACAGGTGTGGATAGATCATTTAAATATTCTTCAATAATGTGATTATTGTATCCTGTAACAACAACAATGTTATCAATTTCCGCATCAATACAATTTGATAACAATTTTTTGATAAGTGGTGTCCCTAGAATGGGCATTAATAATTTAGGAGTACCATTTGAAACCGATGATAGCCTAGAGCCTAACCCTGCAGCTATAATTACTAACTTCAACTAACTATTTTTTCTTACTTATCTTGCCCTAAGTGAGTAATTAGTTCCTCACCCATGATGTGGCGAAGTGTGTTCTTCAATTTTGCAAGTTGTACAAAAATATCATGTTCAGGATCTAAGCCAGGTAAAGCCATTGGGCTCTTAAAATAGAACGATAACCATTCCTGGATTCCACTCATATTTGATTTTTTTGCTAAATCTAAAAATAGTATAAGATCGAGTACTATTGGAGCAGCAAGGATACTATCTCTACACAGAAAGTCCACTTTAATTTGCATAGGATATCCTAACCATCCAAAAATATCAATATTGTCCCAGCCTTCTTTATCGTCACCTCTTGGAGGGTAATAGTTTATTCTTACTTTGTGGTAGATATCACTGTATAGGTCAGGGTTTTTTTCAGGTTCTAAAATTGTATCTAATACTCCCAATTTACTTTCTTCTTTTGTTTTAAAAGCATCAGGATCATCTAGAACTTCTCCATCTCTGTTCCCTAGGATATTTGTCGAAAACCAACCACTTATTCCAAGTTGCCTTGCTTTTAATCCTGGTGCTAGTATCGTCTTCATGAGAGTTTGACCTGTCTTAAAATCCTTACCTGCAATTGGAGTTTTTGTGGACTCCGCAAGCTCAATTAATGCAGGAATATCTGCAGATAAATTTGGAGCACCATTTGCATAAGGAATCCCTAGTTTAATCGCAGCATATGCATATATCATACTTGGTGATATATCTGGGCTATCATTTCTAAGGCCTTCTTCAAATTTTTCGATTGATGAATGAACATCTGATGGTTCAAAATAAATTTCTGTACTTCCGCACCATATCATTACATTTGATGATATATCATTTTTTTTGTTAAATGCTTTGATATCATCCATTACTTGCTCTGCAAGATCCATTTTTGAACTACCTGTTTTAACCCAATCTCCCTCTAAACGCCTTACATATTCTTTATCAAATACTGCCTTAAATACATTAATATTTTCTAATTCTGGCTTTATTTCATCCAATAGTGTTTTATCAAGAACTTCTGATCGAATGCTGATGTCATAAACGTTTTCATCGTTGATGTCCCAACCTCCAAAGACTAGATTTTCCATATCTGCAACAGGTACAAAATCTTTGACTATTGGAGAACGGTCTTCAGACCTTTTTCCTAATCTTATTGACCCCATTTGTGTCATACTACCTATTGGTTTTGAGAGGCCTTTGTTACAAGCTATGACTCCGCAAATAAACGTACTTGCAACTGCACCCATACCGGGAATTAGTACCCCAACTTTAGAATTTCTTTTGCTCATTTTTTTCTTCTTTGTTGTGTTTAGTATATAATAATTAATCTGAAATTTAAATCAAAAATTAAGATTTATTATTGTTTATATAGTTATTTAATAAATCGTTTGGACCAGTAAAATGTTCTATTTAAATAATAGTTCTCATCTAGAGGGTAATAATTTTCGTAGTCAAATGATTTTATCTTTTTTTGAATAGATGGTTCAATCTGTGTGCCTTCGTGCCATTCGTTAAATGAGGTTATTCCAATAATATTTGGATTTGAAGCGATAGCACTCTCAAACATTGAATCATAATATTTGCCCTCATTTCTTGATTTAAAATTTTGGGTATTCCAAGGTCGTACTCTGCTGTCTGAATAACCAGGGCCAACGCATGGGATAAAGAGTTTTTTATTTTTTACTGCCCATTTAGATAAATAATCCCAATTTTTTGAGGACGACCCATATGTAAAGCCATTACTTGCAAAGTAGGTGTAAATACCATCAAAATTTCCATTAATAAAATAATCTTCTTCTTCTTTATGCACCCATAAACCTATGACATAGGAATCTAGGTCAGTGCCCCTAATTGTTTTTTCACCCTTTATGGAAAGAATTGTTGCCCAATCTTTAGCTTCTATGTGGTAAGAATCGTAAACATAAAATAATGGCTTACCATTAAAACGATAAAATGAATTATGATTCCCATAATTATCTAAAATATATTGAATCATTTCGACTACTTTTTCAGCCGTTCTATCTTTTGTGGGTTCAAGATGAAAATTGACTTTGATTCTTTGAGCGTCGGCTATGTCCATAATTAATTTGACGTTTTTATCTTCAAATGTATCCTCTCCCCACCATGAAAGAGTAATTACTCCAATACCTGCTCGTTTAATCATGTCTATATGTTTCGATATTGTGTTTACATCATTACTACTGTAATTACCTAGTTTGGGATAAAAGTTTGCACCAATATCTTCACCGCCGGGAAAGTCAGGTAAATCATTCCAGGTATTGTTTGACCAATGGGGCAAAACTTCGTGATTCCAATGTCTTTGACTCCCATCAATTTCTTTATTTCCATACCAAGCATAATAAAAGGTATGAAGATTATAATTTAAATCATTGTTTTTCAATGTATATAACTTGTCACAGTTGTATGAAACAAATAATAAGAAAAATATAATGTTCAAAAAGAGTCTTTTATGATGTTTTATCATGAGATTTCTGAATAGATTGTATTAGAAAATCTATAAATTTTTATAAGATAACAATAAAGTATATTTTGGTCTAAATTATGAAACAAAGGGTCCTATCTTTGCTATCATCTACTACAGAGATCATATATGCTCTTGGTTGTGGAGATAGATTGGTTGGCCGTTCGCACGAGTGCGATTACCCAGAAGAGGTTTCTGAGTTACCTATTTGTACTATCCCAAAGTTTAATGTTGATGGAACAAGTAGGGAAGTTGATGATGAGGTCAAATCTTTAGTTCAAAGTGCGCTTTCGATTTATTACATAAATGAAAAATTATTAAAAGAATTAAAGCCTGATATCATTTTTACTCAATCGCAATGTGAAGTATGCGCTGTTAGTGTAAGCGATGTAGAAAAAGCACTAAATAACATCACAGGATTATCTTCTAGGGTCATTTCAGTTGAACCAAATTCTGTAGAAGATATATTTAATGATATTTTAACTATTGCAGAAATTTTAAATGTAAGGAAGAAAGGAAAAGAATTAGTTGAGTTAATTAAAGCAAAAATAGATAGTACAGAAAAAATAGTTTATCAAAAATCAAGCCCCTCCGTCGCTACTATTGAATGGATTGATCCATTAATGGCTGCAGGTAATTGGGTGCCTCAGCTAATTAGAGTTGCAGGCGGGAAAAATCTTTTTGGTGAGGCAGGTAAACACTCACCTTGGATGAAATACAACGATCTAGTTGAACAAGATCCAGAAATAATCATTGTAATGCCATGTGGTTATGATATAAAAAAAACATTGATTGAAATTAAAACATTAGAAAGCAAAAAAGGGTGGGGTAGTCTAAAAGCTGTAAGAAATAGGAACGTTTACATCACGGACGGAAATCAATTTTTCAATAGGCCTGGACCTAGAATTATAGAAAGTCTTGAAATATTACTAGAGATAATTCACTCAGATTTTTCTGAATCGAAACACATAGATTCTGGTTGGATTAAACTCAACTAAAATAATTATTTAAATGGGTACTGAAAAAAAAATATCTCCAAATGAAGTAGGCTTAGAAGTTGGATTAGTTCTCAGCAAATTTTTTTTTAAAACAGAGCATCTACATTTTGGGTTTTGGCCTGATGACTTGGAAATTTCAATTGATAATCTGAAAAAATCTCAAGATTACCACTCAGAAAAAATAATTAACTCTATCCCCAATGATGTTAGTACTATTCTTGATGTTGGAAGTGGGTCTGGAGGTTTGGCTGAGAAATTAGTTGAAAAGAATTATAAAGTAGAATGCGTTTCACCAAGTCATTTTTTATCTGACGCTATAGAAGATAAACTAGTTGAGAAAGTTAGGGTCCATAGAAGTACCTTTGAAAATCTTGAAGTAAAAGCTAAATATGATTTAGTATTATTCAGTGAAAGTTTTCAATATGTAAATATCAAAAAATCATTTGAAAAAATTCCTTCCTTACTTAATGATAATGGTAAGCTATTAATCTGCGATTTTTTTAGACAACCAGGCACTGGTACAAAACCATTAGGTGGGGGGCACGATTGGAAGGTTTTTCAAGACCACTTAAATAGTTTCCCATTTGATAACATATTAGACATCGATATAACAAGAGAAACAGCAAGAACCTATGACCTTATTGATAAAATTATTAATGATGTTGCGCTTCCTGTACGAGATCTTTCTTCAACTTATTTGAGTAGTCAGTATCCAAAAGGTATGCGACTTCTAAAACGGTTTTTTAGGAAAAAAATTAACAGGATGAATAGAATTTATTTTAAAGGCAATATGAAGTGTGAAATGTTTAATAAATTAAAAACATACCGTATCCTATTGTATGATATTTAAATCAAACCTTTCAAAAAACACAATTTTTATAAGGCTCCTATTTCTTTTTTCATTGAGTGGTTTATTGTTCTCTCAATCAATAAATGGGTTTGTTAGAGAAGAGTCAAGTGGTGAGCCAATTTCTTACGCAAATATATTTCTAGAAAATACATCTTTGGGTGCTGCAACTAACAGAGATGGTTATTTTGTTATTTCTGATATCCCTTTGGGTAGTTATACACTTAATGCTTCGATGATAGGCTATGGTATTTTCAAAAAAGAAATTACGATTAATGATTCTGGATCTATCCGATTAACAATTTTTCTTGATCAGGAGGTCATCGAAACATCAGAGATCATTGTTACAGCAGAAAGACAAAAATTTGAAAGGAGCATTGAAAGCAGTCAAATATCTTTAGACTTAAGAGAAATTAATTCTGCACCTGCTTTTATTGAGCCTGATGTTTTTAGGACTTTACAAATGTTACCTGGAGTACAAACATCAAGTGATTTTTCTAGCGCTTTATATGTTCGAGGGAGTACTCCAGATCAAAATCTAATTATGCTTGATGGCATTACGGTCTATAACCCTTACCACTTAGGAGGTATTTTTTCAACATTCAATACAGATGCAATAAAAGAGGCAGATTTTCATGCAGGGGGGTTCCCTGCGCGATATGGTGGTAGAATGGGAGCGATCTTAAATATTATTAATAGAGAGGGTAATGTAAATCGAATTAAGGGGATGTCTAACATATCCTTAATATCAAGCAAACTTTTATTAGAAGGTCCTATGCCTAGTTACAAAGGTATGCGAGGTTCATGGATGATGTCAGGTAGGCGAACCTACTTTGACCGAGTAATTGATGCATTAAAAATACCTATTGGGAAGAAATCAGATGGTTCAAATGAGTATTTTCAATTTCCATATTATTTTTATGATTATCAAATTAAAGTTAATTTGGATATTAACGAAGATCATAGATTGACATACACAAGGTTTTATGGAGATGATATTCTAAATTGGTCATTTGATGAAAAAGAAAATTATAACGACACTGATGTAAATGTATCCAGGGAGTTTAAATTTGGAATTGATTGGCCTTGGGGCAATAAAACCAATGGTTTAACGTGGCGTTGGATTGTTTCACCTACAATTATATCAAAGACTTTTGTTTCGAATAGTTTTTATAGATTTAATTTTAATTTTAGTTTTGACCAAGAAGACATCTTTACTTATTCTGATTCCTCAGCAACTAGAGTTCAAAATATTGATTATAGTATATTCGATAAAATCAATGATAATACATTGGAGACTGAAATCATTTGGAAAGCGAATAATATGCACGAGATAACGGGAGGGTTTCAATTAAAAAATGTTGGATATGATCTAGGTATTGATATCGAATTTGAAACGCAAGATACTCTATTAAATTGGGTTCCACTAGACTTGAAAAATAAAACCCGAG
>SGYO01000025.1 GCA_004321745.1 bacterium
AGATGAAGGTGCAGGAAATTCATTAAGTACTAATGATGTTTATATGCCTAAAGAGTACACCTTACATCAAAATTACCCTAATCCTTTCAATCCTAGTACCATTATAAGTTTTTCTTTAGACAAGGAAGAATTTGTTTCTATTGACATTTATAATATGACTGGTAAGCACATCATAAGTCTAATGAATGGTAAGAAAAAGGTTGGTACTCACAATATTAATTGGAGCGGTAAGGACAAAAACGATGCTCTTATCACAAGTGGTCAATATTTTTATCAGTTGAGAACTAGCTCATCATCAACTGTCATGAAAATGCTATTTATTAAATAATTTAGTGCACAATATATTGAAAAAGAAAAAGAGACTTATAGTCGAAGAAGATGTTATGTATTGGGTAGTAGATGGTAAGAGATTATCTAATAAGGAAGCAAAGAGACTACTAAAAGAGATCGATATTGAATATTTTGAAAATTCACAAGATGATAATTAGTTCTTTATATCCAACTGATTGAAAAAAAGATGGGGAAGAATAATTTACAACTAAAAAGGCGGACATTTTTAAAAGGCACGGTTGGCCTATTAGGTAGTGGGTTTGGTCTTTTTGGATTAAATGACCAGAGAAACTGTGGGCCAACACAGTCTGATATGCTCGGTCCTTATTGGTCTAATGAGCATCCATCGAGAACTGTACTTGCAAATTCTGATGAACCAGGGTCTAGAATTAGAATCAGTGGCATTGTTACAGCTGATGACTGCTCAACTCCGATAGCAAATGCTCTAGTGGATGTTTGGCATGCAAATGACCAAGGATGTTACACCATATTCCAAAATTGTGATTCTGGTAATTCTGACAATGATGAATATAACCTAAGAGGTATTATGGTTACTGACGAAAATGGTAATTATTCATTTGAATCAATACTACCTGGTTATTATCCAGGAAGACCAAGACATTTTCATTACAAAATAACGACGCCATCAGGAACAGAATTAGTCACTCAATGCTATTTTGATAATGATAGTTTAATTTCAGATGCTTTTGCTTCTAATCATGGAGATCTGATTATTTCACTTAATGAAGATAATGGTATCCTGAGTGGTATGTTTAATATTTCTATGAATCAAAGTGCTGAAGAACTTTCATTGGAAAATTCAAACCAACTAAGCCCAATGGATTTTGAAATTGAGAGCGCTTATCCAAATCCATTTAATAACTCTATTAAAATAGATTATTCACTTGAAAAGAGGGGATATGTGGATATTGAAATTTTTGATACAAATGGTAAATGGATTAAAAACCTCGTTGGGAGTCTAATGTCTGGAGGTAAGCATGTTGTTACATGGATTGGTGATGATGATAATGGCAACATTATAAGCTCTGGTACTTATTTAGTAGTCATTCGATTCGGAACAAGAATAAAATCAAAAAAAATAAACTTGATTAAATAGAAATTACCTATGAATGATAACCAAATATTGGATGATATTATCAAAACGGATGTTAATTTGCCCTATGAAATTTCTTTTAGGACATATTTACCTGAAGGATATGAATTGAGTAGTGCAAATTTCCCAATTATTTTCTTCTTGCATGGTGTTGGAGAAAGGGGTAATGATCTAGATTTAGTGGAGACGCATGGGATTCCAAAACTAATTAAAAATAATAAAAAGTTTCCTTTTATTACTGTAGCTCCTCAATGTCCACCTTTTGAATGGTGGTCAAGACCAGAAATGACAAAATCTTTAATAAATCTAGTAGAAAAAGTAATGCAAACATTCAAAGTCGATAAATCGCGTGTCTACCTAACAGGGATGAGCATGGGTGGCTATGGCTCTATTGCTTTAGCAAATAAGCGACCAGATCTGTTTGCAGCTATGATAGCTGTATGTGGCGGTGCTGATTTTGATAATTTTGAAAATTTAAAAAAGCTTCCAATATGGCTCTTTCATGGATCTGAGGATGACGTGCACCCAGCAAGAAGATCAGAGAAAATTTACAATCAATTAAAAGATATTAGCCCAGATATAAAATTAACAATATATGATGGAATTGATCATAATTCTTGGGATATTACTTACGATAATGATGACATTTATGATTGGCTACTATCAAAAAATAATTAGAGGAAAACTTATATGAATTATGGTCACAAAAAAGTAGTTAGCGACAATATGGAATTTGCTGAAAAAACTTAAGAGAAGTTTTAATGCAAAATGGGTTTGGAGTAATTACGGAAATAAATATTAAAGAAAAACTTGAAGAAAAATTAGGTGTTGATTTTATTCATTATAAAATTCTTGGATCATGTCATCCTCCTTCAGCATTTGAATCTTTGAAGATAGAGCTCGACGTAGGTATGCTTCTTCCGTGTAATTTTGTGTTGTGGGATAATGGCGATGGTAGTACGCATATTGCTACACTAAAAGCTTCAAACTTATTATCAGTTTTAGAAAATAGAAACTTAGATAGTGTCGGATTAAAAGTTGATAAGCTTATAACATCGGTTATGAATTCAATCTAAAAACTACAGCTTAAACTCTAAACCAATTTTAGCTTTATAAAATTGCTGTCCTTTTAATTTGTTGAACTGACCAAGGTTATATATTAGTGTATTTTCTGTAAGCTTATATTTGATATCAAAGACTGTCTCATACTCTAAAATTTCTCCAAAAGTAGCATTTTCATCTTTTGGTACAAGATAACCATCAAAAGAGCCAGTTATAGTCCATTTATTAATTTCTGCAGTTCTTTTAATTTGACCTGAAAAGAATGTTGTGTAGGTACTCAGATCTTCATCATCAGATCTCGTGGTAAAACCAAAATTTAAGTACTTAAGAGTTTTTCTCCAGTCAAGTTTGAGATACTTAACTGATTTGCTTTCTTTGTCTAAATATTCTGGTTTTAAATAAAAATTTGATTCGTATTTAAGCCATACAATATCATCAACGTATTTATTACCTAACTCTCTTTCCCATTGCCTATTTATATGAAAAAAATCTTTTGAGATTCCTATACTAAATTCATAATCATATGGATTTGGCTCAACGTTTGGAGTCCTCATTGCAAAAGACGTAAACAGAATAGTTCCCGCTAATAAACTATCTAAAATCATTGTATTAATCCTTACCTAAATTGCGTATTCTAGTTATACAATTACTACCAAAAGCGCAAAATATAAGGGTAACCTGTAAATTGATAAAGTCGAATAATTATTTATTTTTCTCCCTCAAAATATTCGTAGGATTCTCCTCTTTTAGACATATTCCACAGTATGGATTCTCCATTTCTATTAGACCTGGCAAGCACCTTATCTGAATCTGGATATTCACATATATCGTGATCAGTCTTAGTGCCTAGTGCTAGATATTTTAGATTACTTTTACTATCATTTATAAATTGATGAGCGCTAGATCTATCACCTACTGGGCAGGCTACGATATCATTTTTTTTCACTGGATATTTTTTATCACCAAACCTAAGCGTACCCTTCCCATCTAATATAATGAACATTTCTTCACTAACATGATGATTGTGAAAAGGCCAAGATTTTTTTCCAGGAGGTACAATTGTGATATTGTAGCCTAATTTTTCTGCTCCAATCTTTTGGCTGATGTTTGCATATTTTGCCTCAAATGATTCGTGTTTATGCTCCTGAAAATCATTGATATCATTTACATTTATTATTGGTTTCATGAATACTCCAAGTTTTTGTTTATTATGTTTATATTAGTTAATTAATTTTAATTTGAATTTCTATTATAATCTAACTCATGAAGTAAATTTAGACATTACATATAAAACATTAATATAATTAAAGAGTTAATAGATATATGAAAAACATTTTTATCACAGGTGGTAACAGGGGTATAGGAAAAGGACTAGTTGAGACTTTTTCTGAAAACAACAAAGTGTTTTTTTCTGCCAGAGACAAACAAAAAGCTAAGTCAGTTATTGAATCCATAGGAAATGAAAATATAGATTATGTAATTATGGATGTCGCAGATGAGAGAAATGTTCTAAATGGAATTGAAGCACTTAAAGAAAAAACAAACTCCATTGATATTTTGATAAACAACGCTGGAATATTAATTCCTGGATTAAAACATAAAATAGATGCGGTAAAAACTGATGATGAGTCAATTCTTAAGACTTTCAATATTAATACTGTAGGCGTTTTAAGGGTCTGTAAAGCAGTTTTGCCAATGATGCAGCCAACATCAAGGATAATCAATATTTCAAGCGGTATGGGGCAGATGGAGGGCATGTCTACAGGATCTATTGCCTATAGGCTTTCCAAATCAGCATTAAATGCACTAACAATTGTTTTATCCCAAGAACTTTCAAGTAAAGATATAAAAGTAAATGCTATTTGTCCTGGTTGGGTGCAAACAGATATGGGTGGTTATGAGGCTACTTTAACAGTTAAAGAAAGCGTAGAAAGTATTAAGAAATTTGCTTTCAGCGGTAATTTTCCAAATGGAAAATTTTTAAGACATGGTCAAATACTCCCATGGTAAGAAATAGTTTAATAAATAAGGTTTGATTTAGTATCACGAAATGATAGCTTATTTATCAGGGCCAATAGAAAATGCAGAAAATGATGGAGCAGATTGGAGGATATCCATTACGAATTGGCTTAAACATAATGTGGGTCATTCAGTTTTCAATCCAGTCGAGGCCACACAAGAAATAACAAAGGGTTATCCTAGCGATAGTTTTCGTAATATGATAAGATCAAACCCTGAAGAGTATAAAAAATTAATTCGCAAAATTATTGATATTGATATAGATGCTGTAGTCAATAAATCAGATTATTTAATAGTTAACTGGGAAAAATCTGTTTTTCGTGGAGGAGGAACTCATGGCGAAATAACAATGGCTTATTATTTTAAAAAACCAATTTACCTAGTCAATCAAGTTCCGATTGATGATTTAAGTTCTTGGATTTATTCCTGCTCAACTGAAGTATTTAATTCTTTCAATGATCTTAAATCATATATGATAAAAAAATACAAATAAATCACATTTATAAAATTTTTCTTAATTATTAAAATAAAATATTTAGCAGAAATAAAATAAAAAGCCTTATCTAAACAATAGAATTTGCTTAAATAAGGCTTTTTTAGATCGTAATTATTTATTTTCGATGTGATTTTTGATATTATTAATTGTTTTCTTCATATCTGATTTATTGTATGCTGCTAAAAACGGGAAACCCAAATTAGCAAGACCCTTGCCTTTAAAATCTATCACATATTTCAATCCTGTAGAATTACCTTCATCGTATAAATACCAAGATTCATTCCAATAATGTGCTGGCCAGCTTGTTTCTTTTAGTTTTGTTTGTATAGTTTTGTTTTTTTCTACAGTTACCACATCTGATATACCATAGTTTTTACCCTGGCTAACGTAATGAACCGCACCGACAGTTGCTTCACCTGGTGGAGTAAGAGAGGAACTATCTAGGGCTGAATAATTAGCTAAATCTCCAAGACTACTAACTACACTCCATACATCGTCTTTAGATGCATTAATTGTGACTGTTTGAACTTGTGTCGCTTTACATCCGATTAAGAAGACAGTAATTAAGGAAACAATTATATTTTTCATTTTTGACTCCAATTATAATTTTATTGATTTAATATGCATTTAACTAAGCTTAAGTAATTAGTTTTACAATTATTTAATTAGAATACTAATTACTAAAAAAATAATTTAATTCATGCGAATCAACTTTTTTACAAAATTATCATTAGCATACAGACTTTTTTCTCCTATTTGTATTCCTTAAGAGGTAGAAATAATATCAAGGGGAAATGAGCGTTCTTTTAGGATTAATTTGCCAAGTAATACTGATGAGCCTGTTTCTTATTTATTAATATACTATATATATTAATAAATAATTAAGTTATTTAAAGTATAGGTTTAAGCTCTCATCCAAATTTTAGTCCAGTCTTACGCCTTACCTCATCCATAATTTTCATGACTTCTAGTGTGTCTTTATGAGTCATTTTATCTGATTCAAGCTTATTGTCTGATACGCACTTTTCCATGTATATCGCTTGCTGCCTTAATCCATGGCCTTCATAATCATTTTTATGCTCAACAATTTCTTTATCGTTTTTATATAATTTAATTGTTGTTGGTGCGTAAAATGTATGAGCAATCTCAATATAGCCATCTGAGCCAGATATAATAGCTCTATTAGGTTGGTTGTCATACATGGAGCAGGAAAGGTTGGCAATCAGGCCATTATCATATTTAAATACCATAGATGTTTTTGAATCTACATCCTGTTTAGTAAAAATCGAGCTGGCAATTATTTCATCAGGTGAACCAGCAATCATATGACAAAATGAAACAACATATATACCAAGATCTAATAATGCACCGCCTCCTAATTCTTTGGTCCATAATCTTGGATTATCAGACCATCTTAGATTTTGCCCATGAAATGCAAAAATAGATTCAATTTTTCCAATGGCATTTTTCGATAACAGTTCTCTTAACTTAGTAATATGAGGTAAATATCTCATCCACATTCCATCCATTAAAGCAGTAGAGTTTTTATTAGATTGTTTAATCATTTGACTCGCTTCTTCAAAGTTCATAGCAAATGGTTTTTCACATAATACAGGAACCTTAGCTTGTAGAGATTTAATGGTTTGAATGCAGTGAAGAGTATTTGGGGTAGCTATATACACAGCACATATATCTTCATCCTCTAAGAATGATTCAATGTTATCATAAGCTTTGCAGTTAACTAGGTTATTTGAGAAATTTTGTGCATTCCTCATTGTCCTTGAAAGCACTGCTGTTACCATATGGTTGTCTAAAAAATCTAGATCTTTTGAAAATGCATTTGCAATTCCACCAGTTCCAATTATGCCCCAATTAAATGTTTTTTTACTTTTTTTATTCATAGTTGAAAATACAAATCAATTAGAAATTTTGGACTGTGAATATTTTTCATTTATTGCTAAAAAAGATTGTAGATTTCTATTACAATGAAGTTTCCAGAGAAAATTAATTTCGGTTATATACTTATTCTTCCTTTATTGATACTTTGCATACAATGGCTTCTTGATGGCAAATACATTGCTTTCATATTAACATTGATATTTGGTTTTGTATTATTCGGAATTATAGATGAACCGATCCCTGTTTCCGATGAAGAAGAATAACTGTTTTTAATCCTTTTTAGCCCTTTATGATTATTACTGGCTTTTTTATTTGTATCTGGTATCTAGCTGGAGGAATTGCGCTGTATTATCAGATATTTACTAGCGGGGTTGAGTATTTTGGGTATCCTTGGACAGTACTAATTCTAGGTCTCACAAAATTTTATACTGATGAAATATTTTTTTGGCCAAAAATTCATCGGAAATACACAAAATTAATTTTACACTTATCATCAATTACGCTTTTTGTTGTTATCTTTTCTCTGGCGAATTGATTCTTATACCGTTCTTTATAGTCTTATATTTTTTTTTATTTTACAAACTTCATACAGCGCCCTTTAAAGATCATACTATATAGCCTCTATGATTTCTGATTAATAATAGAGTATTAGATTAAAAACTCAGTATCTTTGGCTTATGATATCTAGAATATTATTAATCTTTTTATTGATAGTCTGTTTTTCTTGTAATTCAAATGATTCAGAACAAAAACTTCTAAATAAATCAAACCCCTCTGGTTTGTACGGAAATATGTCGAAAACAGATAAGGTATATGGGTTAGACGAATTGATTCATAATAAAGATGATTACATAAATAGTATCGTAAAGGTGACAGGGGTAATTGAAGAAGTTTGCCCAATGCGAGGCTGTTGGTTACAAGTTGGAGGTGAAGATAATAACAATAAGAAGATACGATTTAAAGTGAAAGATGGTGACATAGTATTTCCTTTATCTTCAAAAGGGCATAAAGTGGTAGCAGAAGGCCAATTCTCAGTTCTGACGCTTAATAATAAGCAGGCAAAAAATTGGAAGAGGCACCTAGCTGCTGAAAAAGGGATTGATATAGATACCGCTAGCATAGTCCTTACAAGAAGCGATTATTTTGAGTATCGTTTGAACACCAGTGGCGCAGAAATTTTTTAGGACACTATAATGAACGAACGATCTAAAACTGTATTAGTTACCGGTGCGACTGGGTATATAGCAAGTTGGATAGTAAAATTTCTTCTTGATGAGGGACATACCGTACATGCAGCGGTGAGAAACAAAGAAGACAAAGAAAAGACAAAACATCTTGATGAGATAGCATCCAAATTAAAAGGGGAACTAAAGTATTTTGAATCTGATCTGTTAAATGATGGGTCATACACAAAAGCAATGAAAGATTGTGAAATAGTTTTTCATACTGCATCGCCATTTATTATGGATTCGAAGAATCCTCAAACGGAGGTAATAGATCCCGCTGTAAAAGGAACAAGAAACGTTCTTTCATCTGTAAATGAAACGGAGACTGTAAAAAAAGTCATTTTAACGAGTAGCGTTGCTGCTATTTATGGAAATGCAGAAGATGCGAATCAAATTCCAGATAAAACTTTTAATGAAGAAATGTGGAATCACTCATCAAGACCCGATGATGGAGAGTATAGCTATTCTAAAACCCAGGCAGAAAAAGAAGCTTGGAAGTTAAATGAAGGACAAAACCGTTGGAAACTTGTAACCATAAACCCCTCATTTGTTGTTGGTCCAGCATTAAATCCCTATGCAAATTTTGAAAGCAAAAAATTCATGCTTCAAATGGGTAACGGTGATCTTAGAATGGGAGTTCCAGATATCAACCTTGCTATGGTTGATGTTAGAGATACCGCCAAGGCACATATACTAGCAGCGTTTAAGGAAAAGGCCAAAGGACGTTTTATTATATCCGAAAATAGTTATAAACTTCTTGACATAGGAAGGTATCTAAGAAAGAAATTTGGTGAGAAATATCCCACACCAAGGTTTATTACCCCAAAATTTTTGGTATGGTTATTTTCACCAATGCTTGGCGTTAAAAGGACGTTTATCAAGAAAAACGTTGGCTATGATTTTTATTTTGATAATAACAAAAGTATCAAAGACCTTGGACTAAAATACATTTCTGTGGAAGAATCAACATCGGATTTCTTCCAGCAGTTCATAGAATATGATTTAATATAAATTCTACTTTATGAAAAAAAATCTTTTATCTTGGCTAGCTCTACATATAACTAGCATTTTTTTGGTTTTCTCATGTAAAGATGAGGGAGAGGTCTATATTAATAAAAATTCAAATGCAGAGTATGTAGAATTTTGGTTGAGCGATGAGTCAGAATCTAAAATTTTTTCAAAACAAACAACCGGCGTAGATACGGGAAGAGTCTCGGAAGGTATTTTTGAGAATATTAATATAGACACAAACCAAATTTATCAGGAAATGGATGGATTTGGATTTGCACTTAATGGTGGAAGTGCTATGCACCTTTTTAACATGGATCAATCATCAAGATCTGCTCTTTTAAATGAGCTATTTGGTGACAACGAAAACAGCATAAAAACATCTTATTTAAGAGTTAGTATTGGGGCATCAGATCTAGATGAATATCCTTTTTCATATAATGATCTTCCGGAAGGAGAAACTGATATTGGGATGGTTAATTTTGATTTAGGTTATGATAAATTATATCTTATGCCGATTTTAAAAGAGATAATAGAAATTTCTCCTAATATAAAGATAATGGGTTCTCCTTGGTCGCCTCCTGTTTGGATGAAAACAAATAAGAATACCATAGGGGGAAGTTTGCTTCCAGAATATTATGACACTTATGCGTTGTATTTTGTGAAATACATTCAGTCTATGAAAAATGAAGGCATCATAATTGGCGCAATTACCGTTCAAAACGAACCTCTTCATGATGGAAATAATCCAAGTATGCACATGACATCATCGGAGCAAGCGTCATTTATTAGCCAATCTCTTGGCCCTGCATTTTTGCAGAATCAAATTGATACAAAAATCATAATTTATGATCACAATGCAGATAATATTGAATACCCTATTTCGGTTTTAAATAATTCAAACGCACGCCAGTATGTAGATGGAAGCGCATTCCACTTGTATGGTGGTGATATTAATAATCTAAGTGAATTAAAAAATGCTCACCCAGATAAAAATTTATATTTTACTGAGCAGTGGGTGGGTGCCCCAGGTAATTTGTATGGGGACCTTCGTTGGCATATACGAAACCTAATTATTGGTGCTACAAGAAATTGGTGCAAAACAATTATAGAATGGAACTTAGCTTCTGATGAAAATCAAAAACCACATACTGAAGGAGGATGCAGCAGCTGTTTAGGTGCAGTAACAATAACTGATAATAGTGTTCAAAGGAATACCGCTTATTACGTTATTGCGCATGCCTCAAAATTTGTGCCGCGAGGCTCCGTTCGACTTTTTTCGTCTAGTTCTTCAACTTTACCAAATGTATCTTTTTTGACGCCGGAAGAAAAGATTGTTACTATAGTTCTTAATGATAGTAGTAATAAAATTAATTTTAATATAATACTTGATGATAAAGATATACATTCTAATTTGAATGCTGGAGCCATTGGAACATACATTTGGAAATTCAATAGTTAACTGGAGGCATGGATTATGAGAAAAATATTAATTACAATCTTATTTTTAGTTTTTCATTCTTGTGAGGACAATAATGCAGATATAGAAATGGAGCAGAGTTTAGTAAGTGTAATTGCATCAGGCATAATCGACTTTCAAACAGATGCTTTTGAAGTAGATACTATGTATGTACATTATGATATTCTTGGGATAACCGTAACAGCTAGTTACGATACAGGAGCAATAAATATATCAGATTTATATAAATCTGTATCCCCGGGAAACTATGTTTGGTCCGGTAAAGGCATTACTTATGCTATTGACACAGCAAGTTTTGAGATTGGATATGATACTACTGAAGTTTCAGGCGAATTTAGCTTAGAGAATGGGGACGTATGTGTACTAACTCTATCTGTTATTGACTCATTAAAAATTGGATTAACAGAAAATATTTGTACTGATTAGTGATTTTAATTAAATATTTAATGATAAGGTGAACTTAATTAAAGAATCATGCGTTGAAACATATGAGGAAGCAGTACATGCTGCTAGTCGAGGAGCTGATAGAATTGAACTTTGTTCTCGCCTAGACTTAGATGGTTTAACGCCATCAAAAAAACTAGTTAAGAAATTAGTTAGCGACTTAGCCATACCAGTAAAGGTAATGGTAAGACCCCGGGAAGGTGATTTCTGCTATACTAATGAGGAAATCAATCAAATGCATAGGGATATACAAGATTTTAAGTCTTTGGGCGTTTTTGGGGTTGTTTTTGGCGCTCTTGGAGATGATAAAACAGTAGATATCAGTGTTGTTAATGACCTAGTGTCAAAATCAAATGGAATGGATACAACATTTCATAAAGCAATTGATGAAACTAATGATTTGCTAGATGCATACAAAAGTTTACTTTTCCATACAAAAATAAATTCTGTATTAACGTCTGGTGGAGCTAGAAGTGCTATTCTTGGTTATAAGAAATTAAGGAAAATGCTTAACATCAAATCAGACAGAATTAGAATTATAATTGCAGGATCAATTACCCATGAGAACTTGCCAGAGGTGCATAGCTTAATTGGCGGTGTTGAATATCATGGCAGGAGAATTATTGACATTTCCTAATTCTGCAAAAATTAGTTTAAATTGGAATAGGAATAATTAAAATAGCAGTGGTTTTAAAAATAATAATATGAATGCTACAATTGGATATTTCATAGGATTTGCTCTAGGGTGTATAGCTATGTTCATTGCTATAAAACTTGATTTTTCATCTATTGCAAAGATGATTTTAATTTTCTCGCTACTTATTGGGAGCGTTATAATTAGTTGGGCTGGTGATGAAAAGTAGTAAATCTAGATTTTTATTTAGCATAGTATTTTTAAGCTTATCATCTTGTAACATCGATGAGATCCCCCCCGAGATAGTTAGTGATGTGAGAGGTTGGTTTACAATTGAAAGCAACAATATTGGTGTTAACCTAGCTTGGAGTGAGGTTTCGGATGATGATATTGATAAATATATAATATTCAAATCAACCGGTAATTCAATTCCACAAGAAATTGGCGAAACACAATCAAATTATTTTAAGGATAATAATGTTGAATGGCTTGAAAGTTATCAATATTTTATAAGATCTGTAGATGATATTGGCAATGAAAGCGAACTTACTGATTCTGTTCTGGTCCGCGTTTATAGTGCGAGCGGTAATTGGGAATTATCTGATTACGATTCAACTTATTTATGTATAGATCATAATCAATTAATTTCAACATCATCTGGGTCTTTTCAACAGAGAGGTTATTTTCTTACAGATGGGTATGAACTTGTCATAAATGATGACTCTAATGATTCTACATTCTTTGTTGGTGATACTATTATATCAAAAATGCTTTTCTCTTCTTGTAACTTAGATTCTAATACGTGGGCTGGCAACGGCTGGATGACCTTTCAAACTACTGTTTTAGATACAACAATCCTAGGGGATACAGTTAATATCACTAATAATAATTTTCCAGTTTATTTTGATATGAGACTGTTGGATCCACAATCTGGAGAAATTGACTTCAGCTCTCCGCTGTTTGAGGATTTAAGATTAAAACATGCACTTCAATACTGTAATGGAAATGATATATTTAATTAATTTCCAGTAGCGCATTCTTGATTTGACTCTGGTCCAATTGTCCCATGCTCATTAACCGCTCTTATTTTAAAACAATTTTGCACGCCAATTTCGCCTTCAAAAGTATATGTTGTAGTTTCTATCTCAAGAGTATTTGGAAGATCGTCTACGTAAATTTTATACGATGTGGCACTAGAAACAGAACTCCAATTTAAAATAAAACTAGTAGTATCTGCTTCAATAGATAATGTCGGAGCGAGAAGCTGAGTATGAGTAATAAGTTCAATTGGATCTGACTGAGGCCCTTCCTCACCTGAGAGGTCAAAGCTGGAAATTGTATAATTATATGCAGTCCCATAGTTAAGGTTATCATCTAGAAAGGTAAGTTCTGATCCGTTATAAATGATAGTCCCATTACGAAATAAATTATACTCATTTGCTCCTTCAACATTTGACCAGCTCAATTGAATCATGTTTTGTGAAATTAATCCAGTAAAATTATCAGGTGTCCCTATATAAGGTTTATCGCAAGCTGGTTCTGATAATGGACTAGAAATACCATTGCTATTTAGTGCTGCAATTTTGTAACAATATGTAGTATTAGGAGCAGTCGTTTGGTCTATGTAACTAGTTTCAAACGTTGAACCAATTAGAACGTCATCTCTTATTATCAAGAACTGTTCTGCTCCAACCGGAGAGTCCCATGAAAGCCCAATAGATTCTATGTAACGAGTTGTATTTAAAAAAGAAGGAGCAAGTAATTCAACTTCTGTTAATAGCT
This sequence comes from bacterium, assembly GCA_004321745.1. Classification (GTDB taxonomy): domain Bacteria; phylum Fidelibacterota; class Marinisomatia; order Marinisomatales; family UBA1611; genus TMED80. Next base: position 13,495 of record SGYO01000025.1, read on the forward strand.
CTAGGGGGCTTGATTGAGGTCCCTCTTCCCCAATGTTGTCCATGCAAGATATT
>SGYO01000026.1 GCA_004321745.1 bacterium
TTGTCCGAAAGTGATATTAGTTGGCCTTATCCACGAGGCGATATATGGGCTAAAGTGATTGATAATTTATCTCTAGCTGGAGCAAAAGTAATTGGCTTTGACATTCAGTTTGATTCACCTGATGCGCGTTCAGAATTTCTTAGAAGTGTTAGTGATAATTGGCCTACTGAATTTAGACAGTTTATTCCTGGGCATGGAGATGTTATACTTTCTGATGCCATTAGAAAAGCCCAATCGAACGGTACAAAAATTGTAATGAATACAAAAATGGTTCGCGAGCCGTTGACTACTCCACCACAGTACATTGCTGAACCAGTAAAGCTAATTATGGAAGCAAATCCAAGCACAGGTTTGATAAATGATATAAAAGACATAGATAATTTTTCTAGAGAATATAGTGTGGCAGGATTTTTGGATACGGACACATTGAGAGAAAATCCTTACTATACACTAGGGGTTAGTTGTGCTAAGGAATTTCTTGACATTCCTGATAATATTAAATTAAAGTGGAACAAAGACAAATTAAATTGGAATCTAGGAGCAATTAAGATTCCTGCTCATGGGAAAACAAATAATTTTTTAGTCAATTATTACGGTCCTCCATCAGGTTATAAACTTGCAAATACAGATTATCCACCTTGGAATACTTTTCCGCGGTTTTCTATGTACCAAATTCTTGACACAAAAGAATATGATTTGCCAGGAGAAAATGATATTGATTGGATGAGCCAGTTTATGCCTGGTGAAGTTCCGAATTGGATTCTTGCGATGGATGATGAGCAAGAAAAACAAGAAATGATGGAAGTGATGGGGTTAGGAAAATATTTTGATAAAGCAAACTCTCCTTTTTACAATAAAATTGTAATTATTGGTGCATCTGTGGAAGTATTACATGATGTAAAGTCTACTCCATTTTATAATTATTTGGGTCAGACTCAAGATACTCCTGGAATGGAGACTCATGCAAATGCCATTCAAACAATTTTGCATAATAATTATTTATCTGTTTTCGGGGGTAGAACAACTAGATTACTTATCGATGGCAGGTTTTATCCGATGGCACATTTTTTTGTCATATCACTTTTATGTATTATAGCATACATTGTTTTTAGGAGGTTAGATGTACACCCTATTTTTGCTGGAGGAATTATTATATTTGAAATAATTATTTACGTAGGAATTGCTATGGGTTTGTTTGCAAATGACATCTGGTGGTTGCTAAAAACAGCTATCATAAATTTATCTCCAAGCTTCATTAAAGAATATCTCTACAATAGTTTACTTGTAAGCCTGCCAAACCCAGGTAGTACCTATGTAATCCCTATTGTTGCACCTTTGGCTGGCATTTTTCTTACATATGGTAGTAATGTAATATTTCAGTTCCTTCATGAACAAAAGGATAAAAAGTTTTTAAGAGAGACGTTTGGCACATATATCTCTCCAGATTTGATTGATAAGATGTATGAAGAAAAACAAGCGCCTAAACTTGGAGGAGTTCAAGATTATCATACTGCATTTTTTAGTGATATTCAAAATTTCTCAACTTTTTCGGAGCAGTTAGAGCCTGAGAAAATGGTTAAACTAATGAATGAGTATCTAACAGAAATGACAGATATCTTGTTAATGCATCAAGGCACGCTTGATAAGTATATAGGTGATGCAATTGTTGCGTTCTATGGCGCGCCTGCCCCTTTAGTTGATCAAGAAAAAAAAGCATGTTCTACTGCATTAATGATGCATAATAAACTAGACGAGCTACGTAAAAAGTGGATGAAAGAAGATGATTGGCCTGATATAGTTTATCAAATGCAACATCGCATAGGGCTTAACTCAGGGCAAATGGTCACAGGAAACATGGGCTCTGAAATGAGAATGAATTATACTATGATGGGAGATACAGTTAATCTTGCTGCTAGGCTAGAACCTGCAGCAAAGCAATACGGGGTATACATACTTGTCGGCGAAAAAGTTTATGAGGCCTCCAATGATGAATTTGCATTTAGATTTCTTGATTTTTTAAATGTAAAAGGAAAAGAAATCCCAGTAAAAACTTATGAATTAATTGATAGAAAAGAGTCAATAAATAAACGATCTATCGAGCTTATCAAAACCTTTGAGGAAGGTTTAGATAATTATTTTAATCAAAAATGGGATCATGCCATTAAATCATTTATAAAGTCTATTAACTTTGAGGATGATTTTCCTGGCAGAAATACAAATCCTTCAAAGGTTTTTATTGATAGATGTAATTATTTTAAACAAAATCCTCCAGATTTAAATTGGGATGGTGTTTGGAAAATGACTAGTAAATAAGGTTAATACCACTTGTAGTAATGGAACAAAAAGGTCACATAATATGGATAGATGATGAAATTCATCATCTTAAACCCCATATCTTATTTTTAGAAGATAAAGGTTATAAAATTACTACAGTCACTAATGGTAGTGATGCTAATATTTTAAATCAAGAAAATAGATTTGACCTTGCTTTATTAGACCAAAATATGCCAGGTATTGATGGTATAGACACGCTAAAAAAAATAAAATCTCATCGGCAGACGATACCCGTAATAATGATAACTAAATCTGAAGATGAATGGTTAATGGATGAGGCGATATCACAACAAATAGACCAATTTTTGATAAAGCCTGTTAGTCCAAATCAAATCTATATGGCTTGTAAGCAGATTCTTGAAAAAAATAAAATTATTGAAGAAAAAACAACATCTGAATATCTTCAAGATTTTCAAAGGATAAATCAAGATATAAATTTCATAAAATCGTTAGATGAGTGGTGGAAACTATTTTTAAGTTTAATAAACTGGCAAATAAAGTTTGATAATCAAGTTGATTCTAACTTACATAATATTCTAATTGATCAAACTAACGAGTGTAATAAACAGTTCTCAAAATACGTTGAAGATAACTATGAAACTTTAGTAAATGATAATAAGAGTCCAATATTAAGCCCAAGTGTTTTTAAAAATCATGCTCAACCTAGTTTAGATGATGGGAAAAAAGTTTGTTTTATTGTTATTGATTGTATGCGTTGTGATCAATTTTTGTCAATTTATCCATATTTAGAATCTTTATTCCAGGTTGAAATGTATTATCATTTGTCATTGCTACCCTCAGCTACTTCTTTTTCACGCAATGCTATATTTTCAGGCCTATTTCCTGACCAGATGTTAAAAAAATATCCAAAACAAAAAGATTCTTTTTTACATAACGAAAATGGTCTAAATAAATATGAGGAAGAATATTTAAATGATCAAATAAAACGGCTTGGAAATAATGATAAAAAAGTTCATTATCATAAAATTTGGGCATTAGAGGAAGGAAAAAGGTTCAGCAAAAAAATTAATAATTATCTTGAAAAAGATGTAATAGCATTGGTAATTAACTTTGTTGATATGCTTGCTCATGATAGCTCTAAAATGGATGTTCTAAAGGAACTAATACCAGATGAATCCGGGTATCGGAAGACTGTAAGATCTTGGGTTAAAAATTCCTGGTTTAATGATGTTTTGAAAGTGCTTAGTCAAAGTAATTTTGATGTAGTTATAACTAGCGATCACGGAAGTATTAAGGTAAATAAAGAAATTTTGGTATCTGCAGATAAGGATGCATCTGATGGTGTAAGGTATAAATATGGAAGAAATCTTAATTCAAAAAATAAAAATGTAATGAAAATTAATAACCCAGAAAATTATAAATTGCCTAGTTTTGGTCCTCAGTTTAATTATTTGTTAGCAAAAAATGATTCATATTTCCTTTACCCTAATGCAGCAAATAGATATAAAAATAAACTACAAAATTCATTTCAGCACGGAGGCATCTCTTTAGAAGAAATGTTAATTCCTGTTTTAAAGATGAAAGGTATTTCAAAATAATGGAGATCGAATGTAATTCAGTGGAAGAGACACAAAAGTTCGCCTTTGAATTTTCAAAAAATATTGAGATGGGTTCAATAATTTCACTTAATGGTGACCTAGGCGCTGGTAAGACCACCTTTGCTCAAGGTTTTGCTAGAGGAATGGGCATTAAGCAACATGTCGGTTCACCTACATTTAAATTGGTCAGCGAATACCACGGTGAAAATATGAAGCTTTTTCATGTAGATTGTTATAGGTTGAGCGGTATTAATGATTTTTTAAATATGGGCGGAGAAAATTTACTACTTTCTGAAAGTGGTGTATGTTTGTTTGAATGGGCAAGTATAATCGAAGGGGTCCTTCCAATTAACACTATAATAATTGATTTCATAAGATTTAAGGATAATTCAAATAAACGTCTAATTAAAATTTCAGGTACTGATTAATTATAAATGGCTAATAGAAAAAATATCATATCAATTGAGACTTCATCAAATATTTGTGGAGTTTCATTGATTAAAGGTGGTAATTGTATTAAAACTATTGAAGAGGATAGTGAAAGAAAACACATAGAAAAAATTCCTATTTTTTATAAAAAATTAAAAGACGAAATTGGATTTAAAAATTCGGAGATAAGTGCTATTGCTGTTAGTATTGGACCCGGTTCTTTTACTGGTTTAAGGATTGGTCTTAGTTTTGCTAAGGGTTTAGCATTAGCTCAAAGTTTACCAATTGTGCCAATTCCAACTATGATGTCTCTAGCCTTTTCTCAAAAAAAAATCAAGCCTACTATCGGTTTGATACATTCTCATGGTGATAGAGTATTCTGTCAAAAAATACTATGGTCCAGTGACATTCCTGAACCATTCCAAGATATAGAAGTTCTGAATTGGCAAGACTTTTTAGACAACCTAGATAAAACAGAAACCGTTTTCCATACAAACTGTGAAAAGTTAATAGATAAAGAAAAATTTATCTTAGCTAAACTATCTTCAATTCCTGTTGGGGTTTTAGCTTATGAAATGTTTGAAGACCTTGTCATAAAAGACCCTACAAATCTTGTCTCTAACTATGTATCACCATTTAATATTGACAAATAATTTTGATTCTAAGAAAAGGCATAGAATCAGATTTAAAAGATGTATTGAACATTGAAGTTATGGCCTATGAAAATCCATATTGGAATAAAAATATGCTTCTCAAATTATTGGCAAATAAAACAGATAAAAGACTGTGGATATATGAAGTTGATAATGATGTATTTGGTTTTATAATTGATATGAGGCATAAAGGTGAAATAAGTTTACTTAACATTGCTATTCATAAGTGCCGGCAGGGTATGGGACATGGGTTAAAAATGTTAAAAATATATATAAAAAGTTTGCCAGATAAACATTCTATTTATCTTGAAGTAAATAAAAATAATATTAAAGCACTAAATATGTATACTAAGCTTAATTTTGAAAGAGTATCTACTAGAAAATCATATTATAATGATGGTGGTGATGCTATAAACATGCAACTCGTCAGATGAAATAGTAATAATGGACTGGTTTAAAAGAAAAGACAAAAAAATAAAAGAAAAGAATAAAAAAGCTATTCCTGATGGACTGTGGGATAAATGTCCTTCTTGTAAAGAAATTTTATTTAAACCAGAACTAGATAAAAATTTATCTGTATGTAGGCACTGTGATTTTCATTTTAGAATGAATTTTAGATATTATTTAGAGATTATTCTTGATAAAGGATCATCAAAGAGACTTTTTAAAAATGTGAAGTCATTAAATTTTTTAAAGTTTGCCGCGATGCGTAACTATGATGACCAATTAAAAGAAGCCTATGCAAAAGGTGGCGAAACTGATTCTATTGAAATTTATTCTGGAAACATTAAAGATAAACCAGTAATTATAGGTGTTATGAATTTTGGTTTTATTGGCGGTAGCATGGGTTCTGTTGTTGGAGAACTTATTTCAAGAGCCATAGTAAAGGCGGGTAAAGAGAATATACCTTTAATTTTAGTTTGCAAATCTGGTGGTGCTAGAATGCAGGAAGGTGCTATTTCTTTAATGCAATTAGCTAAAATAAGCTCGCAATTGGCAAAATTTTCAAAAGAAGGTGGATTATATATAACAATACTTACTGATCCTACGACTGGTGGAGTAACAGCAAGTTATGGAATGCTTGGTGATATAATTTTAGCTGAGCCGGGTGCCTTGATCGGATTTGCGGGTCCAAGAGTGATAAAACAAACAATAGGTCAAGATCTACCAGAGGGTTTCCAGCGCTCAGAATTTTTGCTTGATAAAGGGTTCCTAGATCAGATAGTACCCAGAGATAAAATGAAGAATCGATTATATCAAATAATAGATTTGTTAAATTGAAAATTTTAATTACAAATGATGATGGCATCTTTTCACCAGGGATTTATGCTCTTTGGGAAGTAGCAAAAGAATTTGGTAGTGTTTATGTTGTTGCTCCAAATTCACAAAAAAGTGCTACCGGACATAGTATCACAATCTCAAAGCCTTTATTCATAGATAAAATTAAACGTAGAAATGGATTTGAGGGTATAGCTGTCACTGGCTCTCCGGCAGATTGTGTAAAATTTGGTTTAAAAAAAATATTGAGTAATGCTCCTGACCTTATTTTATCAGGTATTAATTTAGGATCAAATTTAGGATATAATATTATCTACTCCGGTACTGTAGCAGCTGCTATAGAGGGTGCTATGCAAAATATTCCATCCATTGCTTTTAGTATTGATTCTTTCAATCCTAAAAGCTTTGATACTTCAAAAAGTATAATACGCCAAATCATAAATCTTGCTATAGAAAATAGGATTACTAAAAAGTTCATTTGGAATGTTAATATTCCAAATTGTGGAATAGATCAATTAAAGGGAATAAAAGTTGCATCACAGGGTAATCAATATTTTAATGATGATTTTGACACTAGGGTAGATCCAAAAGGAAATGAATATTATTGGATGGTAGGAAATATGGTTGATGAAGATTCCACATTTGACAGTGATTCTTATGTAGTGAAAAATGATTATGCGAGTCTTTCACCACTTGGATTTAATTTATCTAGTTCCAAAGAAATTGAAGAAATGAAAAAAATCTTAGATTAATGGATCAATTAAAAAAAGAGGCTATAATCATTTTAGATTTTGGTTCTCAATACACTCAGTTAATTGCAAGAAGGATAAGAGAATTTAATGTTTATTCCGAGGTAGTATCTCCTGAAATTGATTTAAAATCTATAAAGGAGAAAAATCCTCGGGCAATCATCCTTTCTGGTGGGCCTTCTAGTGTTTTTTCGGATGATGCACCTGATTTTGATAAAAATATCCTAAATGCCGACATACCAATTTTAGGTATTTGTTATGGCTTGCATTTGCTTGTACATCATAATGGTGGTGCAGTTAATTCAACTGGGAAAGGTGAATATGGTTTTGCTGAGGTTGACTTTACAAAAGGTAATGCAATTACTGAGCAAATGTCTGATACATCAAATGTCTGGATGAGCCATATGGATCAAGTAACTAAAGTTCCGGATGGTTGGCAGGTTATTGCTACAAGTGCAAACGGCGTTGTTGCAGGATTAATTAATCGAAAGCAAAATAAAATTGCTACTCAATTTCATCCTGAGGTCTCACATACCGAGGAGGGTGGACAGCTACTTAAAAATTTTATTTTTAAAATAGCCAAATGTGAAAAAAATTGGACTCCAAGCAATTTTATAAAAGAACAAGTCAAAAAAATTAAAGAAAAAAGTGGAGATGAAAATATATTAGTTGGCGTTAGCGGAGGTGTAGATTCAACAGTAATGGCTTGTTTAATAAATAGGTCTGTTGGAAATAAATGTACTGCTGTTTTAATTGATAATGGTTTGTTAAGAAAAGCAGAAGCAAAGAATTGTGTTAATGCTTTGAAAAATGGCTTAGGTATAGATGTCCATCTTTTTGATGAATCTAAATTATTTTTTTCAAGGTTAAAAGGTGTAATTGACCCTGAGCAAAAAAGGAAAATTATTGGGGATCAGTTTATTAAATCTTTTGATAGAATTGCTGCTGAGTTTGGAAATTATAAATTTTTAGGACAAGGTACTTTGTACCCTGATATTATTGAAAGTGGAGTTAGTGCAAGCAAGTCGGCTCATGTAATAAAAAGTCATCATAATGTTGGCGGTTTGCCTGATGATTTAGAATTCGGTCTAATTGAACCTTTAAAGGATCTTTTTAAAGACGAAGTAAGAGCGGTGGGGAAACAATTAGGCATTTCAAATGAATTAATTTTTAGACACCCATTTCCTGGTCCTGGGTTAGGTGTTAGAGTTATTGGCGAGGTAACCAAGGATAGAGTATCAATACTTCAAGAAGCTGACCATATATATATGGAAGTCCTCAAGAAAACTGGTGAATATGATAACATATGGCAAGCATTTGCAGTATTGGTTCCAGTAAAAACAGTAGGCGTTATGGGGGATCAAAGGACTTATGAAAATTTGGTTGCATTAAGGGCAGTGACCAGTGTAGATGGAATGACCGCTGATTGGTATAAAATGCCATCTGATGTTTTATCAGAAATTTCTAGTAATATAGTAAATAACGTAAAAGGCGTAAATAGAGTAGTATATGATGTAACATCAAAGCCACCTGGGACTATTGAATGGGAGTAGAGCAATTAATATGTTTGTTTCATTAAATCTAATTAATCTTTAATAACGATCTTTTCTATGAACGTATATGTAAGAAAAAATACTTCTTATTATCATCCAATTATTTATGTTTTAAAAATAATAGAAAAAAATCGTAATGTTATATTTAATATTAAAAATAGTTCTGCAGAAGCAGAAATTATCTGGGATCATAAAAACATTAAATCTGAGGTTCTAGCTTATGATTTTTTTGATTCTATCAAAAATGGGAGTGCATCGCTAAAGCATAGTGAGGTTTTCTTGACTTCACCAAATGTTACTGATAAAAATGAGAATGTAGATAAGATTGCTTCCATTTTTTATATGATTAACTCATTACAAGAATTTAATGTCGAGAAAAAAGATCTAGATGATTTGGGAAGATTTAGATATTCTTCTTCATACCAATATAGGTTTAACAATATCAATGAAAATTTAGTGGAAACTTTAATCAATAATTTTTGTGATGAGCATTCAATAAGTGGTAATAAGAATGATAGTGTATTCTTTATATCCCATGATATAGATAGATTATATGGATCCTTTTTTGAAGATGGGTTTTGGGCATTAAAAAAAATGAAGATTGGAACAATGCTAAATATTATTTTAGCAGAAATTTCTAAAAATTATCATTGGAAAAATATAGACAAAATTGTAAAAATAAATGATGTGTATGATATAAAGTCTACATTTTTTTGGATAGTCAATAAGGGGAGGAGTGAAAGTGGTATAGAAAATGCTGATTATAACATATCTGATGTAGAAGATGAGATCAAGCTAGTAGATGAATCTAGTAATGTTAATGGTCTTCATAAATCGTCTTTTGATATGAGTATCGATGAAGAATTAAAAAAAGGTAAATTTGAAAATAAATATAATAGATATCATTATTTGAAATTCCTCCCTCATAAGCATTATAAAGAGATGTCAAATTCTTCATTAAATTTTGATTCTAGTTTAGGATTTGCCGAGGAATGTGGTTTTCGTAACTCTTATGGAAAATCATTTCAACCGTTTGATATAAAAAATGGTAAGCCTTATGATTTTATTGAAACTCCTTTACAATTGATGGATCGTACGTTTCATAAATATATGGATGTTGAAGTAGATGGCATAGGAGATAGGATTATAAACATGTATGAACAAAATCCAAAAAATTGTGATATTTCTTTACTGTGGCATAATAATTACTTTACAGATTATAAATATGGGTCATTTATTAAAGAGTATAAAAAAGTTGTAGAATTTATTTATGAATCAAAAATAGGGTGTGTGACACCAGATGTTTTAGTAAAGAATAATTATCTATCTTGGTGATATTAGGGTGTTAAATTTTGAAATTTTTCGCGAAGCTAATAATCTTTGAATTTATTTTAGTGATTTCAAAATATGGAACTTGCTCTCCACCAAATGCTCTAAAGAATCTCTCGATTGGCTTTATCATTGACCCTTCAAAATTAAAATGTTTTGTAACTTTAGATGAGAATTTTATTGCCTCCCATAAAAGCAGCGGCATAGCTCCAGTTGTTCTCACATCTATTGGGCTTCCTCCTGCTATATAATAGGCAGACTTTTTATCCCAAACTAAATATATAGCACCACATATTCCGTTTTCATTTTTTGCTAAAAATATTTTCCCATTTTTTAATTTTTTACAACTATCGAAAATATTTTTTAAAGTAGAAAAATCAAAATTCTTATTTCTTTGTCTAGCGAATGTGCTGTCGATGCAAAAACTCAAAGATTCGAAATCATCTTCTTGAAATATCTTTATAGTTTTTGAAGCTTTTCTTATCTCCTGTCTTATATTGGAACGAAAACTTTTCCAAATTTTATCTTGATTGGCAAGATCTTTAATTATGTATGTATATCTAGTTAATTGGTTGTACTCTTGCCAATAAAATGGTAACCAATTGGTTATAGAAGGGTGTAGTCTTTGCCTAAAATATGAGTTTTTAGGTATTACTGGAATTATTTCAGATAAAGCATTCATTTTTCTAGTTAAAACTTCTGCATATTTGCCCTCATATGCAGGATACATAATACCTAAGGATTGTGTGAATGGTGGCATGTTGCAAATTGTCAGTCCTAATTTTTCATTTAAAATAATAGGCATACATGCTTTTATTGATCCTGCTGATTCGTTAGTTATATAATCCCATTTTCCTGGGGCCACGGCTTCTAGCCATTCGGGTGTTGTAAATATTGTTCCTTGTTCAGATTCTGAAATGAATGTTTTTATTTTATCAAGATTTTCCATTTTTTCTAATTTCTTCTCTTAAAAGTTCATAATCTGGTTCTGATACTTTAATTCCTGTTGAAAAATTCAGTTGTCTTGGGATTTGACCTTTCTCATTGAGGTTTAAACCTCTAGAATTTAGTTTTTGCAATATAGATTTTATAACTTTGGGTGTGTTATTGCATAAATCCTCATATTCAATGAATATAAATTTATCATTTCCTATGCGCTTAAAGGAACATTCAATATTTAGCTGTATATCATCTAATTGACTGATTATATCTTTGTAAAAAGGCAAACTTGGGTTATTTCTCATTGATGGGGTTATCACTGACCATTGGTGATTTTTATCGTTATGCAATGATATTCTGGCATTAAGAATTGATTGGGCATTATCAAGTTTATCTCTTCCAATAACTATAAAAGTAGAATTATTAAAAATATTGCTCAAAGATTCTATACGCATACTATTTACTACATTTTTTAGAAGTATTGGTTTTTTAAAAATTTTTGTTATTGCAGCTATTTCCATCTTTAATTTATCAGCAGATTTTTTATTTTGATCTTTAAAAGAGTGGGTTTTCGAATAATATTTGTACCAGAACTCTCCAAATTCATTTGGGCCGTAGTGATTTTTTGATTTTCCAAAATTCGAATTTAA
>SGYO01000027.1 GCA_004321745.1 bacterium
GTATCCAGAACATATATACTATCAAGGTCCCACCCAGGAATATTGTTGTCAAGCGTGTCTGTTACTCCATCACCATCAATATCAAGTTCGTTCGGATCAACATCAGCAATTCCATCACCATCAGTATCTAACCAATATAATGGATCATCAGGAAAATCATCTACAAGGTCTGGTCTACCATCGTTATCGCTATCTCTGAGTCCCAAATACTGGTTTCGATCTGCGACAAAAGACCCTCCAATATTGATTCCATTGATGATATTCTTTGACACTCTAAAACCGGTAAGTCCTAGATTTTCTTTAAAATCGTTAGTAAAACCATAAAAATTAACTCCTGAAAATTTAAACTTAATATCCATTCCTACTTTTCTCACTTGAGGGTATAAAATAGTATTTGTATATCTATTAACCAGGATCCCTTTACCAAGTGTGATATTGTCTAAAGCTCCTACCTGAAAATAAAAAGGATCCCATTTCTTTCCATATCTTATGTAGTATATCTTATCAATGATCGAGTTCTTGGATTTTTTACCATCGGAAAAATCCCACTCATCATCATGAATGTTACCATTTTGATCGATATAGAATACAATATCAAGAGCCACAGATACTTTACCAATTGGAATAATTGGTCTGAGCGCCACTTGATTCCAGATTTTTCCATCTATCGTAACTGCGCCAAATGCTCCTTGAACAGAACTAGAGCCTAAACCTTGCGAGCTTGCCAAAGATAAAAATAGAAACAAAAAAGATATGTGGAATATTTTTGTCAATTTATTTTACTATAATACACTACAAATTAGGTTATTTGGTTTTGACGGAACAACCTGTAAATAGAACTAGTATTATCAGAAATAATTAACAAATATTTAAGCGTGCCTATGAATGAAAAAGATTTATTTGCTCCAATTGCAGGAATTATTATCGGCCTTGTATTAATAATTTCTCCATTTCTTGCACATGTAAAGAAATCATTAATTCTTTTAGGTATCGTACCACTTTGGATTGGGGCTTATTATATATATCACCTATCTCATAATCTAAATAAAAAAAAATCAAATGATGAGGATGGCTCCTAGTATTAAAGCATTGAGCTATTTGCTTGTAGTTTTCGTGTTCATTTTGCCACAAAAAGCTAAAACCCAAAATACACTTAACGACATTAGGTTTAAAAGTAAAGACAACGGAATAATTGTTGAATTCGATTTTAAAAATACCATCTCAGCAGATTCAATCTATTCATGGCAATCTGATAATGATTGGTTTTATTTCACACTCCATAATGTTACATCCGATACACTATCTTTAATAAATGAGACGTCCTACACCTCGCCAATACTTGCTTTTCAGCCAATTATAAATGACAAAACTACCCAAATAGGTATTAGACTTTCTCAAAGAGTAGAATCGTTTGAGCTGTATAAAAAAACCAAAACAAATTTAATTAACGCACACTTACATTACTCTCTTGAGAAATTCAATGAGATACCAATGGCAATCAATAAGAACCAAAGTCAAAGAGAGTTTGATAATAGTTTTTCCCGTTCAAAAAATTGGATGTTCTTAATTGGAAGTGGTTATGTTATTTCTGGTTTAGTCTCAAAGGATGGAAAAAATAAAAACTTTGAGATTGGGCTGAGCACAATTGTTTTAACATATATAATTGACAAGGTCTTCCATCGTACATGAAGTCATATTTGATATATTTTTCTTTAATTTGGGCATTAGTAATAATTTTAATGGGTTTATTCATTCGATTTAGACATAAACATCATTTTTTTGAAGATGAAGATCAATAGGCTTTTATATAGATTTCTAACCATTATCACCTTGTGCTTTAGCAAAGAAGCAGAAATAAGAGAATCTTGGGCTGCTCTTCTTAATTCAAATTTTGAGCAAGTACATGCAACCCACCATATAAATAATCTTATAAGGCAAAATGCCATCCCTAGTTCAAAAATGGAAAAAGATTTACTAGATAAGATAGGAATTAAGGTTCTAGATGAAAAACTTTTAGCAATGATGCCTGAACAGATGAATGATATATATCAAACGTCCCATTTTAACATTCATTATGATACTGATGGATCCTCTGGTAGCGTCTCATTAAATGATGTAAATAATAATAGTATTCCTGACTACGTAGAAAATATGGGATTAATCTTTGAGGATGTGTATTATTTTTTTAAAGACTCCATGGGTTATGATATTACATTTTTAAATAGCCAAAATGTTGGAAACAATAAATATGACATATTCATTGATAACTTGCCTACAAATTATTTTGCAATAACCTACACAACATCCTTTATTAATCAAGCCAGTACTAGCTGTGGAAGCTATATAAAAATGCGTAACAATTATAACGGTACAGCTTTTCAAAATATAACAGAGCTAGAAAATATTAAAATAACAGCTGCACATGAATTTTTCCATGCAATACAATTTTCCTATAATTGTTACGAACGATTCTGGCTTATGGAAGCAACAGCAGTTTGGTCTGAAGATGAAATATATAATGAAATAAATGACCACTATAGATATATGCCATCCTGGTTTCAAAATTCCGCTAAACCAATCGATGATGAGTCGTCCCATATGTACGGCTCATTTATATTTTTTCAGTATATAGATGAGCATTTAGGTGGTTATGAAACAATAAAAAATATTTGGGAGCGATCTCGATCAAATGCAAACTCTGTTAACGATGTAAGTTTTACATCAATAAATGAGGCACTAGAGAGTGTTGGTTCTAGTTTTTCTGGTGCGCTTAATAATATGCGAATTGCAAATAGGATAATGTCAAGCCACCCAAATGCGGATCCATTCACATATCTTGAGGCAGAATCCTACCCTGTAACAGGCCCACTAGAAATCGCGCAGCTTTATTTTGAAGATCAAATAATTGAATATTCTCAAAACTATTTAGCTGTCAATAGTGCTAATTATATAAAACTTGATTTAGTAGCACCCGCTAAGATTTCAATTAGTATTTTAGATGGATATGTAGATGATCTATTTCATGCAATAGTTTTCAAACATAAAGATAGAGATGCATGGACAATTCGTAGTGGGAACAATTTCAATATTGATCCCACTGTCGGAATAGACTGGGCAACTATAATTATAAATACACAAAGCCAAAATCAAGATAGATGGTCGTATAAAACTAAAATTGAAAGCGGAATTTCGGAGGAACTTATCGTTAACAACACCTATCCCAATCCGTTCATAAAAAATGAAAATGAATTTATTTCAAGATTCATATCAACCATTGATCAAAATATAAATATTTCCATTTATAATATTTTAGGTAAGCAAATATTCAAACATAAATTAGTATTGTTGAGCGGCGAGGAGCAGGTATTTAAATGGAATTTAAAAAACAATCGTGGAAATAAGATTTCTAGCGGTATTTATTTCTTTGAAATTGATGGCCAAAATGAGAGAAAAGTTAAAAAAGTAACTATCCTAAATTGATGATACTATTTTAGGTATTTCCTTTAAAATAAATTGATAGTTTAGAAAGTCATTATAATACTTATTTTGGTACTTTTTTTTCATATCATTTTTGATTACGTAAACTAAACCTTTACATTCTTTCCCTGCAATACTCTCTAGGTTATTTACGTAATTTTCAAACTCATTCATCTGTTCACCGTAACCTTCAATTTTTTGACTCAAATTAAGAATAGTTTTAGAATAAGAAGATTCTTCACTGACCAATAAGGATTCACTTATTTTTAAATTCAATCTATCTAACTGAGAATCGAGCTTACTTCTTTCATACATAAGGCCTTTAAGTTCTTGTGCAAACTCTTTAACCTCCTCTCGAATGAATATTAGACTATAACCTTCTTTTTTAAAAATCTTAATCAATTGTTCAAGCGAATTGTTATAAAGTTGCTGATTAAATATTATCCCTGCACTATTTTCTTCTAAGGCATTAATTATCTTGATTGCTCTTTCAGATTTACCCGATCTAGATATACCAATGTTTTTTTTACTAAATAGTTTTGTTTTTGATTCATTCAAACTAGCATTATCAAAGACTTTCATCTTAGGACGCCTTCTTATCTGCCCTGCTATTTTTTTTTGCTTGGATAAATTAGTTTCGATGTTTTTTAATGATTTATTGATTTTTTCTATTTCTTTTTCTAGTGCTTGATAAACCGGGAAATTAGTTTTTCTATATACACCCATCTTCTTTTTAATAGCCTTATCTAAAAACTTAACATTACTTTTTTCAATCTTCAGCCACTGCACGGTACTCATAACCTTAGCATCAAGAGATTGTATATCTCTTAAAACCCATATACTAGGAAGTTGACTTGAACAGTTCTGAAATAAAAAAAGGGTTCCAAAATAAATTGAAACCCTTATTACTTTAAAAAGCTGAAACATTACTAGGTCAACTGGCCCTTATTTTCTAAGATTTGTAAATCATCAAAACCGCCAATCGTTTTACCATCTACAACAATTTGTGGAACTGTCCTTCCTCCTGTTATATCAAATAAATCTTCCCTAGACATCCCTTTCTCCTCAATATCTATCTCATCAAATGAAAATCCTCTTTCTGTTAACAATCTTTTCGCACTAGCGCAGGGACCACACCATGATGTCGAATATATTTTAATTTTTGACTCTTTATTTATCATAATAAGCCTTTTATTTTAATAACAACATTTTATTTACACTACTACTAGCATCATTGGAGACCACAAGGAAATATGTACCAGAACTAGCTTGTGAGCTATTATTCAATCTTCCATTCCATGAAAAAGTATAGTTACCAGGCACCAAAATTCCAGTATGGATATTTTTAATCAAACGACCCATCATATCAAATACTTCTAAATTGTAGGATTTACTTTCAGCAACCTGCAAATTAAAATTAACTTGGGGATTAAAGGGATTTGGGTAAACGTCTTCAACTGAAAAACTTTTTGGGATTTGATTTTCATTAATGACTTTTAAAGGAGAAACATATGAATCAGGGTTTTCGGTTGTAAAACGAATGGCTCTACCATTTACTAATTCCGCTGCACCGGGCGCATAATTGTTATTGAATATTATAGATAGGCCATCATTATTTCTAGGACCTTGAATTCCAACGGTTGAGTAATTTTTTGTAACATCTACATCGTATATCTCAAGATACTGAAAATCAATAACATTATCTCCTGAGTTTGTGGGCAATGTATTAGTATTATAGATAATGATCTCAAAAGTTTCCTCAGTTATTTCATCATAGCCATTAAGCGCCCTAGACCATTCAACAACAAACCTTCCCTCGTTTTCATCATGTCTCGTGTAAACCCTTATCAAATCTTCACCAACAACCTCAAGGTCATCCCAAAATGGAGCAAGCATAGCCTTAGGACTCATAAAAGAAGGAATAGACATATTCCAGAAGTAATCAATTCCACATGGAATTAACGATGCCCATCCATTAGAGCTAATAGTCATTTCATCAAAAAATTCACCATGATATTGTACTTGAAAAGGAAGCTGAATCGTTACATGATCATCATCATCTAATAAAAATTCATTTGCACCTGTCCCACCATAAGCTGGATCAAGTTCAATCCAATCAAAAGTGGGGCTCAACTCAAAATCAGTATCAGTGTCATCATAGGCCCAATAACCATAATCACTGGGTGCAACCGGGACATTTTGAGAAAATGAACCAAGAATGAACTCAACATTGTTGCTAAAAAATACAGAGTCTGCATTTTGTAATTGCAGTAAGAGCGTCATTGTACTTCCTGAGGCTAAATCTCCTACATTAAGCGTGTAATCAGTTTGATACACTCCTGATGAAAAGGGCTGAATAGTATGAACCAAATTTGCCACATTGTTCTCTGTGATTTCTACACCATTTGATAAAGGTTGAACTATAATTTTAATATCACTGTAATTCGCCGCAGAATAATTCTCTATTTGAAATGAAGGACTAAATGTTGATTGAGCTGAAATAGCATCAGCTGCAATACTCGCGATAATATTTATTGGTTCAATTTTAAGACCAATATTAAAAAGCTCAATTCCGTTAGAATCGGAAATTTTCCCAGTGGTACTATACTCAGAATTATCTCCTATAATATGCAAATCATCAATTATAACGACAGCTGTATCGCCCTCAGATATTTGAGGTATTGAAAAAGCTATCTGATTAGGGTACACTCCATTAGTAAAATTAATTATTCCATCAAAAGCAGAGGACATAACATCTAGAGTATTGGCTAATTTTATATTTAGACTAATATTACTTCCAAAAGAGTTGGTACCATTAAATAGTTCAGATGAGGTATATGAATCAATCATTTTAAGACCATATTGATTATTAATGCCCTCGTTGATAGGTTTTGAAATATGCCCCTGAATAAATCCACCCTTATTTGCATAAATCTCTATTGAACTCAACCCCTCCGTATCTAGATTATCTTTGTAAATACCGCTTTTTGAAGATATTCCTTTTGATACTATCTCCCCATTATTTAAAATTGCAATGACTGCATTTTCAACTGGATCTCCGGATGATGATTTTACTTCAATATTGACATAACCATCTGACGATAAGATATCGTTAGAGGTCATCATAAAAGTGTCTGGAGTATCAAGATAGACCTGTAAAGATGGATCGCCCAGAATGTTATAAACATGAAAATAAAACTCTTGTGCCTCGCCTGGTTCATTTTGATTGGGAAATTCTTTTACAAGACCAAATTGTCCAGCCATTAATGCTGGACCAAGCTCAGTAACATTGTAATTAATCATTGCATCATACATAGAAGCATTAATGACATTATTATATTTAGTACTAGTATGAAGGTCAGACGGTCCTATAAATGCTACTCCTCCCTTAGGATTGGTAGTAGTACCTCCTCTTAACATTGCCTCTGAAAAACATGGATCAACACTATTTGCAAAATCATTAGAATTACAAACGTAACTCATAAAAACAGGGGTTAACCAACCATTATTTAATCCATTCACGTCATCCGCATGAAACTCCGGGTAATGCCACCCATTAGCATCTCCCCAGCCTCGGTAGTTCACGATACCAACGCCATTATCAATGATTTCTGTGATGTATGGAGCACCCTGCTGTATTGGAGGATAGAATACAGTGTCTACAGAGCTGTACCCCAAATTTAAAAGTTCATCCCTAAGCCAATATGATGTCCACTTAGGAGTAATAGGAATTGGCGGAGTATTTGCATAGTTCCCAGCAACAACAAGAGCACGGTCCAGCCATTCCTGATCATACGCTAGCGGCTCTCTAGCATATGCTATCGTTTTAAGCATTATTACAGCTAGTTCGTAAGCAGAATCAATTGAGATTCTACCTATAAAAACATCGGGGATATAGTCATCTCCCACGATATGGGTATACTTTTGATCGGTAACATCATTTTCGGGTCCATAATAGTATGAAGGCATTTCTGCAAATCCATCCACATCACCAATCAGAAGAACATACTCTAGCATTGGATTCTCAATAAAATGATTGGTGATATAATTTTGCACAATACTTACATCTAGTTCAGAATCAGATAAAGATACTACCGTGACATCAAATCCTTGAGTTTTTTTAAATTCTGCAAAAACGTCTACATAGCCTTGCTGTACCAACCCCTCTCTAGCAATGATTAAATATCCTCCCCTTACAGGAGATAATTGCTGTGGAAGAAGATCATAATTCTGAGTAACCTGATACATAAAACTAATTGGTATGCTTGAACGAAGGATCTCCTCTTTGACCATTCCTCTGTAGGTGATATCACCAGCAAATGAGAATGCAAGAAATATTGACAAAAATATTAATTTTTTAATACGATACATTTACGAATTACTTTCTGATTTTTTGATTCAACTGAAACAAATAACATACCCGAACTTACTGTAGCTGTATTTAATTCATTAAAATCTAAATTAAGAAAAAAATTTCCCCTAGCAAGTGATTCAAATCTTTTTCCATACACTTGCTGACCCAACACATTATATATCTTCACACTAGCAGGCCCACCTTGCCATGATTGAATATCTAAATTTATTTTACCAAATGAGGGGTTTGGAAAAACCCTTTTTAAATTGAAATTAATTGCTGGAAGTTCAATGGAAGTAACTTCGGATGTCGACAAAAAGGCATCATCCATAGAATGCAATGTAAGACGGTTTATATCCCAGCCTCTATAATTTACTGTTTGATCCGTTTTAAACCATAGCTCCACTCTAAGTGAGTCAAAGCCATCACGATCAATTACACTAAAATAATCAGATGAATATTCATCCCATTTATGCCCACTCCACCCTCTTCTAAAAAGTAAATTTTCATTTCCATTATATATTTCTACACCAACAGAATCATGATCCCATTCCATTTCATATCGGTGATCGATTTTAAATGTTACTCTATTTGATCCAGAAATGTTATAAAATGGAGATTTTATTTTTTGTAATCCCATGATTGAGTCGTTGTTTGCATAATAGATATCTGACTGCGATAAAAGTTTTTCACCTGCTATATGCCAACTATCTATTTCAGTAACCCAATTATTCCAATCCTCACTTAATACCATACTTTGGTAATCATGTACTGGAACAGTAAAATTATAATTTTGATCAACATAAAGGTTTTTTTCCCAAGGCGTTCCCACTGTAGGAGAAAATACTAATTGGTAAAAGCCCTCAATCAGAGACAAATCAATGTATGAATCATTAATAAGTAATGTATCCGTATCAAATTCGCTTATAACCAAGCAATGCAATTCATATGGCAAATTACCAGTTATACCATAATCTAAATCAACCCTAACTAGATGCATCGGAGCAGGTTCAAGGAAAAAATCAACA
>SGYO01000028.1 GCA_004321745.1 bacterium
TTCAAAGTCATAAATATTATTGAAATCCTTTAACAATATTATTGAAATACATTTAATTTAAATCATGTCAAAATAGGAATATAAATGGATTTACTTTTTTCTCAATCTCAGTCAGCTCAGGGTGGCGGTTTGCTAAGCTTTTTACCTTTTTTATTAATTATGGCAATTTTATACTTTTTCATGCTGAGGCCTCAAGCTAAAAAGCAAAAAGATAAAGAACTTATGATATCAAATCTTAGCAAAGGTGATAAAATTATTACCATTGGTGGTATAGTTGGGAAAATAAGTGGATTTAAGGAAAAAGACAAACTAGTAGCTATAAAGGTTGATAACAATACTATTTTAACTTTAAGTAAGTCTTCAATAGCCGGACTTTATGGTAAAACAAATGAGGAGGATTTGAAATAATGTCTGTTTTAGAGGTAGTAAACTATGGAGATACCATCTTGAGGAAAAAATGTCAACCTGTGAACGACTTTTCCAAGCTTCCTGCATTTGTTGAAGATATGTTCGATACAATGTACGAGGAAGAAGGGATTGGCCTGGCTGCTAATCAAGTTGGTGTTGATATGAATCTTTTTATAATTGATATTGCTCACACGGACGAAAAGGAGTTCCCCAGAATTTTTATTAATGGTGAAATTACAAAGTCTTATGGTGAAAGTGTTTTTTCGGAAGGTTGTTTATCTATACCTCAAGTTGCATTAGAAGTGACTAGGCCAGAAAAAATCAGATTTAAATATCAAGACATGAAAAAACAATGGTATGAGGAAGAATTTGATGGCTTATTGGCACGCGCCATTCAACATGAAATGGACCACTTAAATGGAGTTTTAATTATTGATCTAGTTAGTGAAATGCAAAGAGCAAAAGTCCAGAGAGAGGTAAATAAAATAAAAAATGAATCTATGTCAAGAATCCAACGTATATCCGGTAAGAAAAGATTTGTATTATAGAGGCTTTTAATTCTCTATTAAGCTATAGGATTATTTTAGCTTGAAAATAGCATTTATGGGCAACCCTAAATTTGCCATTAATCCATTAAAAAGCTTATTAGCTAGTAATCATGACATAGTAGCTGTCATTTCAAATCCTGCTAAACCAATGGGTAGGAAAAAAATATTACAACATACTGATGTTGGTAAATATGCTCTGGATAATAATTTAAATTTGATAGAGTTAGATGATTTTGATAACCGCGATATTTTTCAAAAAATATCTTATTTAAAGGTAGATATATTTGTTGTTGTCGCTTTTAGAATTCTTCCTAAAAAATACATAGAATTACCAAAATTTGGATCGATTAACATTCATGCCTCGCTGCTTCCAAAATATAGAGGAGCAGCTCCAATACAATGGGCTCTTATGAATGGTGATAATGTTACAGGTGTCAGTATTTTTCAGATTGAAAAAAAAGTCGATACTGGTGGAATTATTCATTTAGAAAAAATTAAAATTCAAAATAAAGATAATTTTGAAACTTTGTCCGACAAGCTGTCAGAATTAGGTTCTAGGGCGTTGCTTAAATCTTTAAGGTTGATAGAAAATGATGATTTTAAAATACTAGTCCAAGATGACAGAAAATCAACTAGAGCGCCTAAAATTAAAAAAGAAATGCTTAGAATTAATTGGTCATGGGAAGCAGAAAAAATTAATAATTGGATAAGGGGGCTCTCTCCTTTTCCTGGTATGTATACAGTTTATAATGGCAAAAAGCTTAAAATTTTCGAGACTAGTGTAGTACATAATGATGCAGAATTATCAATAGGAAAAATTGAAGTTATTAATTTTAAAGAATTGATTGTCCATTGCGCTGACAAGATGATATCAATACTTGAGGTCCAGCAAGAAGGAAAAAAAAGACTTTCTATCCAAGATTTTCTAAAAGGTTCAAATATTAAAAACGGTGATTATTTTTCTTAGGATGTTAGTTCGTAAAGTTATCTATTCTATACTAAATCTTTTTGATCATCATAAAGAAAAAATTCCTAACCTCTTCCTACAAATATTTAAAAAACATCCTAACTTTTTAAGAAAAGATAAACAAAGGATACGTGTATGTGTAAATGAAATCATTCGTTATTTGGGATTAATAGATCATTTAATTGAAGTAGGATCAGCAAGAAAAATTAGGCATATCAATCCTAAAATTAGAAATGTTCTAAGATTAGGTATCTATGAACTTGTTTTTGATGATATAACTCCTGACTTCGCAGCTATCCACTCAAGTGTAGAATTAGCAAAAAAAAATATTAATAAAAAATCTTCATCTATGGTTAATGCTGTCATGAGAAATATCCAGAGGATTAGTCAAAAAAATAAAAAATGGAAAATGTCATTGATCAAAAACAAAATAGATCTAGCATATCCTGAATGGCTTTTGAAAAAATGGGAAGACGAATTTGGTAAGGGTGTAACAAGAAATCTTTGTGCCGAGTTTCTAAATAAAAAAGATATATTCATAAGATTAGATATTGACCGGTACAGTGTTGATAAAATGCTTTCCGTATTGAGTCATAGCAATATAAAAGTTATTCAACACAATCATTTTAAACTATTTTTCAAAGTAGTTTTAGGCCAGAAAAATATATTAGGCAATAATCTATTTCAGGAAGGAATAATTTCTATTCAAGATCCAGCTGCTGGAGCTGTTGTTGAGCTAGTTAATCCCCAAAAAAATGATTTTATTTTAGATGTATGTGCAGCGCCTGGAACAAAGTCTTTATTTATGGCTCAAAGAGTTGGCCAAGGTGGTAGAATATTTGCATGTGATAATAGCCAAAAGAGGATAGAAAAAGCATTAAAAGATAATTCAAGGCATAGATTAAATAACATTGAATGGCATTTATTAGATGCTTCAAAAGATAAATACCCTTTGCATGAAAAGATATTATTAGATGCCCCATGCAGCGGTACAGGTGTAATTGGTAGAAGGCCTGATATAAAATGGCGATTAAGAAAAAGCGATATCCAGAGAATGGCAAATCTTCAAAAATCCATATTGAAAAATATTTCAAATTATTTAAAACCTGGTGGTAAGCTTATTTATTCAACCTGTTCATTAGAAAAAGAAGAAAATCAGGATGTAATTGATCATTTTCTAAAATGCAGATCCGATTTTGAATTGATAAGAACTCATTCAATATTACCAGATAACTGGGTAAGTTCTAGAGGGTTTATGTTTTCCTTTCCAGCTATAACAAATACTGATGGGCTTTTTGCTGCAGTATTAAGAAAGAAAATTTGAATATTAACTATAAGTATACCATCTTAAGTATTGGCATAATAACTACGATAATTATTATTGTTGCTGATTTTTTAATAATGCCGTTTTATGTTAGACAAGGTCAAGGTAGTTACATGGTAAATGTAAAGGGGAAGCAACTTGATTATGCTTTAGATATTTTAAGTTCTGAAGGCCATAAGGGTGTAGTATCTGATACGCTTTTTTCTTCTGCCTTTAAGCCAGGCATTGTAATTGATCAATACCCTTCAACAAAAATGAAAGTTAAAGAGGGAAGGACTGTTAGGCTAACTATCTCAAATGCTGAGCGTTCTGTTATAGTTCCTGATCTTATTGGTAGGTCAGAGAGAAGTGCAGAACTAGATATTAGGCAAGTAGGTCTTGAAATTGATACTGTCTATAAGGAGTATAACTCTGATGTCCCCCCTGGAAATGTTACATGGCAATATCCCAAGGGTGGTGATATGTTAAGTAGGGGGATGGGCGTTCACCTTACAATAAGTCTTGGCGTGCCACCTAATTTTTTCCAGGCACCAAATGTTTTTGGATTAAGTAAAAAGAAAGCTCTTTTGGAAATTGAAAAATCAGGATTTTCTTTAGGTAAGGTTTATTATAGGCAAAATGAAGATTTAATTCCATATACTGTTTTAGATCAATCCTTAAAACCGGGTACAGTTCTAGAGCAGGCAGTGAAAATAGATTTAACTATAAGTGTTTTAGATATGCAAGATATTTTTAATAATATAATTGATTGATGAAGCAGCTTGAGGTAAGCGAATTTTTTAGAAAAATCTTTCATCTTTTTAACATGGTTGTGCCTTTAATCCATGTTTATTTAATAAAAGATAGAATGGGAATGTTGATTTTTTTATCACTAATGTTAATTTTTTGTTTTTTTATTGAAGTTTTTAGAAATCAATATAATATGCTCCATAAATCTTTTAAAAAATATTTATACTTTATGATGAGAGAGCCTGAAAAAGAAGGCCAGATTACGGGGGCAACATGGGTATTTGCAGGCTCATTAATTACTATTATTTTAATCCCTAAGCCTTTTTGCATTATAGCCTTATTTTTTTTGGCTGTGGGAGATACATTTGCTGCTCTAGTTGGAATGAATTATCCTTTTCTAAAAATTGGTCGGAAAACTTTATCAGGATCTATTGCATGTTTCGTTGCTTGTTGCATGATTGGGCTATTGTTTAGTTTTAGTCTAAACACATCCACTATAATGTTTGGTGCGTTCATTGCTACATTGACTGAATTATCATCCATGAAAATTAATGATAATTTATCAATACCAATTTTTTCAGGATTATCTATGTATTTTTTTAATATTGCATAATGACTTTTCTTGCTCCAACAGCTTTAATTTTTCTTTTTGGTATAGGAATACCAGTTTTAATTCATTTCTTAAATCGTTTTAATGTAAAAAAAGTAAAATTTAGCTCAGTTCAGTTTTTAAAAAGTATGGAAGACAATTCAATTCGGAATGTGAAGTTTAAGAAGTTTATTTTATTAATGCTTAGGATTGGAATTATTTCAGCACTTGTGCTAATGTTGTCAAGACCGGTTACCAGAGGTTTCATACCTGGATGGTTATCAACTGAATTAGAAACTCGGTTATTGATTGTCATAGACAATTCATCCAGCATGAATAGTTTTATTGAAGGAAAAAATTCATTCGATAAAGCAACAGAAATTGCAAAAGAACTGTTAGAAATTTATGAACAAAACACAACTGTAAGTATAGCTCAAACATGCCCTCCTAAAATTCTTTTTTCAGGTAAAACTTCTTATGAAAATAAAAAAATGGTAATTGATCAAATTAAACCTACTCAAAATTATGATAACATTTGGTTTAATTTAGATTCACTTACAACTACTTTAGATGTAATTGAGCCAATACGTGAGTGTATTCTACTTAGCGATTTTCAAACAAAAAGTGATTTTGTGGATTCGTTACCTAAGAATTGGAAATATTATTTAATTGATGTTGGCGAAGTAATAAATAATCTTTCAATAAATCGGTTGGATGTACTTAGTAGGATAAAAGTACCAGACCAACTTCTAAAAATTAAAACAACCGTAAATAATTCTAACCAAATAGAAACTAATAACATTCCAATAAACCTGTTATTTGATAATGGAAGAGTGGGGCAAGTTATTTCAGATTTTGAAGGGGGAGCAAATAAAGATTTTATCTTTCAGGCTTATCCTAACAAAAAGGGTATGTTACAAGGAAGTGTTAGGCTTCCTAAAGATGATTATTTAAATGATAATATTTGGTATTTAAGCACTCCTATTTTAAATAAAATTAATTGTTTAATTATTAGTAGTTCAGAACAAGATTATAACATATTTGATCTAATAATAAATGCGATTGATCCTAACAAGCAGTTAATCAACCTTGAATTGCGAAAACAACCCATTTTAAATAGACTTTTTGTTGATGATACAGATATTTTAGTTGTACATAACCCTGAAGCGATAACTGAAGCAGCATTCAATGAGTTAGATGTTTTTTTAAAAAATGGGGGTGGTTTAATATGGTTTTCTGGAGGCATAGAACCTGATCCTGTCTATCAGAAATATTTTTCTAATCTAAGATTCCCTAAAGCTACTAGAAAAATAGAAATAAATAGCGGACATTTTAATGTTATCATGCCAACAAAGGGGGATCATATTCTTTCAGATTTAAATGTGAGGAAATTATCAAATGAGCTACCTGAAGTTTTTAGCTATGTAAAGCACATTCCTAAGGCGAATCAAAAAGTTCATTTAGAACTAAATAATGGAGACCCTTTTCTTATTGATTTTGATAGAGGGAGTGGCAAAATTTTTTATTTTACATCTCTATTAAACTTAAATTGGAATGATCTTACTCTTAGAGGTTTGTTGATTCCTTTAATGCATAAACTGCTTATTCTTGGGGGCACGGATGAGATTAATTCTTTGCCAATATTAGTTGGTGACCCCAAATGGATTATATTAAATGCGAATGAAGTAAGAAATGAATGGGAGGTTCAATCTCCATCAGGAGTTAGTAATTTAATAGTACCTGATTTTACCATGGAAGGTTTAAAAATTACGAACACTGATGAGTTGGGTATTTATAATGTTTATAAAAATAAAGAATTATTCACCTCTTTTGCGACAGAATTACATCAAAATGAAATAGTCTCAAAACAAATTTCTGCAGCTGAGATTGAAATATTATTAAATGGGTTAGAATATAAATTTATCACAGCTAGTAATGATCTCATTAATGTATTTAAAGAAATAAGACATGGTAAAGCATTATGGAAAATATTTTTGATATTTGCAATAATCTTATTTTGGATAGAAACTTGGGCTGGAAGACCTACTTTCAAAAATAATAGAAAATGATTTATAGATTTGGATAAAGCTCTATTAATTGGAATAATATTACCTAAAGTCTTTGATGGTGACGTAAGAAACCATTTAGATGAATTAAAAATGTTAGCGCAAACTGCTAATGTTGAAACCCTGGGTGAAATCACACAAAAAGTTCAAAAAATAAATCCTGCTTTTTATATTGGTAAAGGAAAAGCACAGCAAGTTATTGATCAAGCAAAATTATTAGGTGCGAATATTATAATATTTGATGATGAACTTAGCCCTGCTCAAATTAAAAATTATCATAAACTTGCTAAAAAAATCAAAGTCATAGACAGAAGCTCTCTAATTTTAGATATATTTAAAAAGCATGCTAAAACCAGAGAAGCGAAGACACAAGTAGAACTAGCATTATGTCAGTATTTATTACCAAGATTAACAAGACAATGGACTCATCTTGAAAGGCAAATGGGTGGTGTTGGTACTCGAGCTGGAATGGGAGAAACGCAGATTGAAGTTGATAGAAGATTAATAAGGGATAAAATTTCTAAATTAAAATTAGATCTAACTAAAATTGAATCTGAAAGAAAAACACAAAGTCAAAATAGAGTAAATGAATTCAGAGTAGCACTAGTAGGTTATACTAATGCTGGTAAGTCAACGCTATTTAATTCGTTAACTGGGAATAATGTTTATGTAAAAAATCAGCTTTTTGCGACACTAGACACTACTGTTCGAAAACTTATATTAAACAAAAAACATCAGGTTCTTATAAGTGATACTGTTGGTTTTATAAGGAAATTACCTCACAATCTTGTTGCATCATTTAAAAGTACTCTAAAAGAGTTGTCAGAAGCTAATCACATTCTCATTGTATTGGACGCAAGCTCAAAACTTATTGACGAACACCTTGAAACAATTTCTCAAGTACTTAATGAACTTGGGGCTAACGAGATACCAAAAAGCTACATATTTAATAAAATTGATCTTGTTGAAAATGAAAACGATATAAAAAAATTAAAGTCTAACTACAGGAATGCAATTTTAACTTCAGCATTGCATCATTTAAGGTTAGATGATGTGAAAAATCATTTAATTGAGAAGATAGAAAGCGACTTTAATGTTTTTGATTTAAATATTTCATATGAGCAAGGTAAAATTTTATCTCAAATACAAAATCAAGCTGAAATATTAGATACTGATTATGGTGACAAAAGAATTAAATTAAAAATTAGAGGGAAAGAGGATTCCATTAAAAGATTATTTAGGTAGCATCATTTAAACATAATCAATCAAAAATGAAAACTTCATTTAAAGCAATAACTGTTGAACAAAGCATTGATAAAATATTTTCTATTTCTGTAAAAGATAAATTTATTAATGATCTACCTGATGGTGAATTACTTATAAAGGTTAGTTATAGTTCCCTGAACTATAAAGATGCACTTTCAAGTAGCGGTAATTTTGGGGTAACAAAAAAATATCCGCATACACCTGGTATCGATGCAGTAGGGATTATTGAATTCTCAAAAAATGAAAATTTTAAAATAGGTCAGGAGGTAATAGTCTCTGGTTATGATTTAGGGATGAACACGCCAGGAGGCTTCGGAGAATATATAAGAGTTCCAAGCTCGTGGGCATGTCATCTTCCAAAAAATTTAACAGCTAAAGAATCTATGGCTATAGGTACTGCAGGCCTAACAGCTGGACTTTGTGTTAAAAAACTAAAAAAACTAAATGGTATTTATGGTAGAAATGCTGTCGTTACTGGCGCTACGGGAGGCGTAGGCTCGTTTGCTATTAAGTTATTAAAATTATTAGGTGCTAAGGTTACAGCAATAACTACTAAGTTAAATGAGGAAGGCTTTTTAAAAATGATTGGAGCTGATGAAATTATATCCAAAAAAGATTTTATAATTTCGGTTCGTAAGCCAATGGGAAAAGGAATTTGGGATATTGCCATTGATACCGTTGGAGGAGATATTCTTTCCAATCTCATACCTAGTATGAAATATGGGGGCCTTATAACTTGCTGCGGTAATGTAGCTGGACCTTCATTTAATGCAACTGTATATCCATTTATATTAAGGGCAAATCACTTAGTAGGAATTGATTCCGCACAAACGCCTATTTCCATAAAATCCGAGATTTG
>SGYO01000029.1 GCA_004321745.1 bacterium
AGCCTAACGTAAAAATTAGTAATCCTATACATGTACTTTTCATTTACTCCGGAAACGACAACTTATTCGTAAACCCACAAATTAATATTGATATTAGCCATTCAAGTTCTGCTACTTTTATTGAGCAATATACTGCTGGACAATCTTCATCATTTCAAAATACTAGTGTTTTTTGTTGTGTGAAAGAAAATGCAACACTGAATCATGTTCGTATTTTCTCCAATGCAGATGAAGCAATTAATATTTCAAGCTTGTACACTGAGCAAGCTGAGGGCTCTAACTATGAATATTTCCAATTTGTTAATAGCAGTGTTTTGCATCGCTCTGATATTTATGGAAAATTGAACGGGGTAAATTCCTCATGCTCTCTATCTGGATTGACTTTATCTAAAGATAAGCAGCATTCAGCTACTTATATAAATACAGACCATGCTAAACCTCATTGCATAAGCTCACAAAATTTTAAATCTATTTTAAATGACATGTCATCAGGGGTATTTAACGGAAGAACAGTTGTGCAAGAAGATTCGCAAAAAACAAACTCTAAACAGTCAAATAAAAACCTTCTCCTTTCAGACAAAGCCTTGATGAACTCAAACCCTCAATTAGAAATATACGCAGATGATGTTAAGTGCGCACACGGCTCTACAACAGGAGCTCTTGACAAAGAGGCATTGTTTTATATGCAATCACGCGGTATAAATAAAGAGGAGGCATCTTCGCTCCTTATCAGAGGCTTCGCCTCAGAACTAATAAATGAAGTGCAGCATGAGGAAACGAAAAAATACCTTTTGAATAAATTTGACCATTGGCTTAGATATCATAATTAATCATGAGTATTAAAAAAACTTTAAATGAAATTGAAGACCTATTCGATATTTTTGATGATCCAAAAGATAAGCTATCACAACTAATGGATATTGCAAAAGATTATGATGGAATACCAGAATTTCAACGTACAGACCAATCAAAAATTCCAGGCTGCACCTCTCAGGCTTGGATTATTTCTGAAAAAAGAGATGATAATTATTTCTTCGCTTGTGATTCAGATGCTTTAATAGTCAAAGGTTTGTTATCCCTACTCTGCAAAATTTTTAGTGGCCAAAAGTCAGAAGAAATCTTATCTATAAGCCACTCAGATATCTTAAATAGTATAGGTTTATCCGGTTTAATTACAGTTCAACGGACTAACGGATTTGCTAGTGCTGTTAAAAAAATCCATGAAATGAGTATGTGATGAACCAAATAAAAAAAAGTATAAGATTATTAAGAGATGTTGAAGTAAATATGGTACCATCAGGTGATAAGGTAACACTAGCTGAAGGTAATTTAGTTCAAATTACACAATCATTGGGCGGGAACCATACGGTTATAATCAATGGAAATATGGCACAGATTTCTTCAGATAATGCTGATGCTCTCGGTATAAAAGTTGAAGAAGATTTACACCATTCTACTGATTCTAGTTTTTCAGAACAATTAGTTTGGGATCAGTTGAAAACATGTTATGACCCAGAAATTCCAGTAAACATCGTTGAGCTCGGATTGATATATGATTTGAATATAAAAAATGAAGAAAGTGGTGAAAAAGATATTACAATAATGATGACATTAACAGCACCAGGATGTGGCATGGGCCCAGTAATAGCTGATGAGGTAGAGAGGAAAGTTAGCGCGTTGAATAGTGTTAAAAGCGTTAAAGTTGAACTAGTCTGGGAGCCGCAATGGAACCAAGGAATGATGTCCGAAGCTGCACAACTTGAATTAGGCATGTTTTAAAAAGCTAATGACAAGTTTAGTACAAAAAACCGATTTCCCCATATTCGACGATGAGAAGCTAATATACCTTGATAGTGCATCAACTTCTCAAAAACCAAAAATTGTTTTAGACACAATAAAAAATGCTTATGAAAGTTCAAATGCAAATGTTCACAGGGCTCTATATGATCTTGGTTCAAGATCAACTGAGCTTTATGAGTCTTCAAGAGAAATTATATCTGACTTTATAAATGCACATTCATCAAAAGAAGTAATTTTTACTGGTGGTGCTACTGAATCAATAAATCTATTATCTTATTCTCTTGAGAAAAAAATTCAAAAGGGTGATGAAATATTGCTTAGCCACATGGAACATCATGCAAACATTGTACCTTGGCAGCAACTAGCAAAAAGATGCGGCGCCCAATTAAAATATTTACCTTTGACAGATTCTGGAGATTTAGACCTATCTAAAAAAGAGCAGTATTTTACAAATAAAACCAAGATAGTATCTATTACACACATGTCGAATGTTCTCGGCACAATTAATCCAATCAAAAAAATTGCAAAAATAGTTAAATCAATCGGAGCAATTTTCATTATTGACGGAGCGCAAAGCGTCTCACATATGCCTGTAGATGTCCAAAAGCTTGAATGTGACTTCCTAGCGTTTTCTGGGCACAAAATGTTGGGACCGACTGGAGTTGGAGTACTTTGGGGAAAATTGAATTTATTAAATGATTTGGAACCATTTTTAAGTGGCGGTGAAATGATTGAAAAAGTAACGCTCGACAACTCTACCTGGAATGAAGTACCATATAAGTTTGAGGCGGGTACGCCAAACTACATTCAAGCAATTGGACTCAGTGCTGCTGTAAAATACCTTAAGGATATTGGCATGGATAACGTGCGTAATTATGAGGAAACTTTAACTTCCTATGCATTAGAAAAACTTCAAAATATTCCAAAAATTTACATACATGGCAATCCAAAAAAAAGAGGTGGCGTAATAAGTTTTAATATTGGCGGAGTACACCCGCAAGATCTAGCTCAATTTTTAAATGAAGATAAAATATGTTTAAGGGTTGGCCATCATTGTGCACAGCCTTTATTAGAAACCCTTAATGAAACATCTACAGCTAGGATTAGTTTTTACATTTATAATAATTTTTCTGACATTGATAAATTAGTAGATTCGATCAACTCAACAATTAAGTACTTTTAAAATGAAAACTATTTTATTAGAAGATTTCCTTGATGGTGGCATCATAAAAGAGAAATCTTTTAGAGAGAAAATAAACTTGATGAACTTTGAAATATTTAGCAATGAAAAAGTAATCATTAAAGGCTGTGCGGGTGTACCAGTCCCCACATGGGCCTATTTAATCATCGTAGCAAACCTTGCTCAAGTAGCAGACAAAATTTATTTTGGCGAACCACGTCACGCAGTAAAAATTTTCAATAGAGTAAAATAAAACATATGAGTGAACGTGTCAGCTGGAAAACGTACTTTATGAACATTGCTAAAGAGGTCGCCACTCGCTCTACATGCGATCGTAAACATGTTGGAGCTGTGATCGTTAGAGACAAAACAATTCTATCCACAGGTTATAATGGTAGTATAAAAGGGCTAAAACATTGTGACGACATTGGACATGAAATGGTAGATGGCCATTGTGTGAGAACCACTCATGCTGAGGCAAATGCCATTGTACAAGCAGCAAAAAATGGTGTTAGTATAAATGGCTCAGAGATTTTTGTCACAGCATCACCGTGCTATAACTGTTTTAAGCTCATTGCGAACTCTGGTATAAATAAAATATACTATGATGAGTTTTACAGAGATGATAGAATTATTAAATATGCTTCAGAGGCAAATATAGAATTGATAGCAATGGATTAGTTCTTTAATTTTTTTGATGAATGTAGCAAGAATTCGTTTTAATGATAAGGATGCTCCTGCTGCGTTTACAAAATCTTTAAAAGAAACTGGTTTTGGAGTCATTACCGAGCATCCAATTGACCTTTCGTTAATGGAATATGTTTACAATGAGTGGAAACAATTTTTCAACTCTGATTCAAAATTTGAATATTTATTTGACCCATTAAAACAAGATGGTTATTTCCCTTTAGGCACTGAAAATGCAAAAGGTTATAATGCAAAAGATCATAAAGAGTTTTTTCATTTCTATCCATGGGGAAAAGTACCTTCTACTGTTTCTAATTCTACCAGTGTTCTTTATAATAGCTTAGTAGATGTAACCTCTCTTCTTTTAAAATGGGTGGAGCAAAATACTCCTGCAGACATTCAATCTAAATTCAGTGTGCCCTTAAACGATATGATTAAGGGCAGCCGCACGAATCTGCTAAGAATTATACATTACCCACCATTTTCAGGTTCAGAGAACAATAAATCTTTAAGAGCAGCACCTCATGAAGATATAAATCTAATCACATTATTGGTGGCTGGTACTAGGCCCGGTCTTGAAGCTCAGGATAAAAACGGTAATTGGCATAAAATATCTACTGATCCAGGCACAATAATTGTAAATGTTGGTGATATGTTGAAAGAAGCATCTGGTGGATATTATCCATCAACAACACATAGAGTAGTTAATCCATCAAACAATGTAAAAAATGATAGCCGCTATTCTATGCCCTTATTTTTGCACCCTAGAGATGATGTCCAGCTATCCGAAAATTATACAGCAGAATCTTATCTAAAAGAACGACTTTTAG
Organism: bacterium; assembly: GCA_004321745.1. Lineage (GTDB taxonomy): Bacteria > Fidelibacterota > Marinisomatia > Marinisomatales > UBA1611 > TMED80. Next base: position 4,498 of record SGYO01000029.1, read on the forward strand.
AAATCGGACTTAAAAACTAAATGGTTAATGCATAACCCTGCTCTGACAATTGGACTAGCAATGGTGCTGGGCATGCTCGCTCAAGTTGGTTCAAAACACCTTCGGTTGCCAGGGATTGTGCTTCTTTTGTTATCTGGTATTTTATTTGGACCTGATGGTCTTAATTGGATAGATCCTACCTCGATTGGACCAGGGTTACACATTCTTGTTGGATTTGCAGTCGCAATCATTCTTTTTGAAGGAGGAATGAATTTAAGAATAAGTAGGATTTTGAGAGAAAGAAAAGCTATAAGAGGTTTAATAATCAAAGGCGCAATAGTAACACTCATTGGCGGCACTTTTATTACAATAGTTGTACTTGGTTGGGATTTTAGAACATCAATATTATTTGGGACTTTGATAGTTGTTACAGGACCTACTGTGATTACGCCTCTTTTGAAAAGGATCAGGGTCCATCATGGTGTTAGCACTATATTAGAGGCAGAAGGAATCCTATTAGATGCAATCGGAGCTATCGTTGCTGTAGTAGCTCTAGAGATAGCCATAAGCCCTTCTGGATTATCCTTTTTAACCGGACTCTATCATATTGTTTCTCGGTTAGGTGTAGGTGCTATTCTAGGTATCACAGGAGGGTATCTATTAACGGTAATGTTCCGATTTCGAGATTTAATTCCTGATGGCCTTGAAAATGTCTTCATCCTTAGCTGGGTCATTGCGCTTTTCCAAGTTTCTAATACCATTAGTCCTGAAAGTGGCATTGCAGCTGTAACAATTGCCGGCATGACAATAGGCAATTCAAAAACATATATACAGCAGGACCTTTTAGAATTTAAAGAACAGCTTACAGTACTAATGATTGGAATGCTTTTTATCCTTCTTTCTGCTGATGTTAGGCTTCAACAAATAATTGACCTTGGCATGGCTGGAGTCTTGACAGTATTTATGCTAATTTTTTTAATTAGACCACTATCCGTTTTTATTGGCACAGACAACAGCGGCTTAGATTTAAAACAAAAACTTTTACTATCTTGGATAGCGCCAAGAGGAATAGTAGCAGCAGCGGTCGCATCTTTATTTGTATATGAACTCGAAATGCATGGTTTTGATGGCACACAGCTAAGAGCTTTAGTTTTTCTATTAATTATATTAACTGTTTTACTTGCAGGTCTAACTGGCGGGTTCATTGCGGGAAAACTTGATCTAAGAAGAAAAAGCCAATCAGGGTGGATTATTTTAGGGGCACATGAAATTTCTAGACTGCTTTCAAGACTTTTAAAACGAGCAGGGAATGATATAATATGCATTGATGAAGATCCAAATGCATGTCTTAAAGCAGAAAATGAAGGCATTAAAGTCTTTTTTGGAAATGCATTGGATGACAGGACTCTTCAAAGAGCAGAGCCAGACATAAGGAAGGGCATTATTGCTCTGAGTGGTAATGAGGAAGTGAATTATATATTTTCTCAAAGAGCAAAGCACCTAAGTAAAGAAATGTCCATACTTATTGGCATAAAAGATTCACATGAGGGCATCACTCCAAAAATGATTGTTGATGCCGGAGGAAAAATCCCCTTCGGCCACTCGGCAGATATGGATTTTTGGTGTTCACTTGTTAAGCAAAATTTTACACGCCATGAATCATTTATTTATAAGAGGGATGAAAAATTTGACCTTTCCGATGAAAGCATTAAAGGATTTTTATTGCCAATGGTTTTAAAAAAGAAGAAAACATTAGAACCAATTGATAGTTCAATGAATATAAAAAGTGGAAATCAGATAACTTTTTTAATAAATAAAAAAAATGAAGATAAAGCGCAGCAGTGGTTAAAAGATAATAAATTTGAAAAAACAGTAAGAACTAAATAAAATACTAGTTTGACAAACTTTTAGAAACTAGTTCTGCAATATCCATTACCTTCATTTTATCATCATTCCCAGTTACTTTCATCCCGTCTTCCATCATTATATTACAAAAATTACAAGAAGTTGCAACAGTCGTAGCTCCAGTATCAGCAGCTTGTTTAAAACGATTGTGATTTATTCTTTCCCCTGTTTTTATTTCGTACCACATATTGCCACCCCCAGCTCCACAACAAAAACTTTCTTCTCTAGATTTTTCCATTTCTACCAAACTACCATTTTTCATAATGGACTGAATTACATCTCGAGGTGCATCATATTCATCATTATGCCTTCCAAGATAGCATGCGTCATGATAGGTAACATCCTCATCCAACCATGCCTTTGGACTTATCTTCCCCTCACTTACTAATTCTCCAATAAATTGAGAATGATGTACAACTTCAAGGTCAGCCCCTAATTCGGAATAATCATTTTTAAGCGTGGTAAAACAATGTGGACATTGTGTAACAATTTTTTTGAATTTGTATTTGCCAAATGTCTCTAAGTTTTTTTCTGCCATAGTTTGAAATAAATACTCGTTCCCTATTCTACGTGCTGAATCACCTGTGCAGGTCTCTTCATTCCCTAATGAAGCAAAATCAACTTTTGCTTCATTCAAAACATCAACAACAGCTTGAGAAATCTCTTTTCCTCTGTTATCATAAGCACCTGCACATCCTGCCCAGTATAACACTTCTGCTTCTTTCTTTTCTCGCATCAAAGGTACTTCTTTCCCTTCCATCCATACTTCTCGTTCTTGAGGACTAAGCCCCCAAGGGTTTCCATAATTTTCAATTTTATCAAAAGTTTCCATTGCTTCTTGCGGGAATTTACTTTCCATCATAACAAGATCTTGACGAGCTCTCAAAATATCCAACATAGGCTCATTTCCTACAGGGCAAACCTCAACACAGTATCCACAAGTTGTACAGCTCCAAGCAGCTTCATCAGTTAATAAGATATCCGTAATTGCAGCATCTGGAATGGATCCATTAATAAATTCATCTAGGTGGCTATTTAAAAAATATCTTTTATTTATCTCCAATGCTGATGGAGAAAGCTCTTTACCCGTTTCATAAGCAGGACAAGCATCTTGACATCGACTGCATTGTATGCATGCATATGCATCTAAAATTTGAGATTGAGGCAAGTGACCTAACTGACCAGCACCAAATTGATCGATTGAATCATCTTCAAAGTTGATGGCTTCCAATGCAGCCATAGACTTTCTTTCAGTCTTCGCCATATAGTTCAATGGCCCCATAAATAAATGAGCGTGCTTTGTAAAAGGGAAATATGGCAAAAATCCCAGTATTAGCCCTAGGGCTATCCACCAAAAAATATGCTCTGATATTATTATACTTTCTTGGCTAAAATCTGACCATAATAACGCTATAGTTGTTGCTGCTGGCTGAAAAGTATCTGAACCATTTCTTGCGATTTCAAAGCTTGCAGCAAGAAGTCTGGAGCCAACGTGAAGAAAAATAAAAAACCCGACGATAAGAGAATCATTTCTCATTCCTTTTTTTGCTAAATCATTTAGCATTACTGGCTCATTTATTACAAGCCTATTATCTTTAAATATAAATCTTCTTACTAAAAAATAAACCACTCCTAGAAGGACTAAAACTGTAAAAATATCAACGAAAAGTCTATACACCTTTCCGATAAAGTAGTTTGGAAAAAAGTGAAACTCTGGGATGAAACCATAAAGTACATCTACAATATTTACAACTAAGTAAAGCGTGAACCCCCATGCAACTAAAGCATGTATAAAACCAATGACCGGTCTAGTTTTGAATAATGTCCTCTGACTAATAAATACTTCTAAACCTTTGGGGAAATTTAGAAGTGCTCTTTTCCAATCTATCTGCTGAGACCCGACACCAATAGCTTTGAACATTTTATTGAAGGTAGTATAAGAAAGTCCAATTGCTATAATAGCAAACAAAATAAAAATGATTTTTTCAATGTCTGTGAGCAACTATGTTAACCTTTTTTCAATGATTTCGTTTTTTAAGAAATATTAAATAAAAAAGTCAATATTTCATGCAAAATACTTATTTAAACATATTATTTAAATGTAATCTAAAGTAAAAAAGTAAGATTTAAGAAGCTGTAAATTAAAATTGTCTT
>SGYO01000003.1 GCA_004321745.1 bacterium
AATCTACTCTTGGACGAGGAACAAAAACAGTCGGGGGTATAGAAAAACAATACTCTACATTTAAATATGCCCCCACTACAACTGTCAGTCTCCCATATTCTTTTGTGCATATCTGTGCAACTAGCCTTTGGGCGACCTCTTTTTGTACCATAATAAATGCATCATCCCAATAATCTAATTGCTCGATTAACCAAAAAATTATCTTTGAAGTGATGTTGTATGGTATATTACCAATTATTCTAACAGGGTTTTTAATATCAAAGTCATAAATGTTTGTTTTCAGTATGTCCTGATGAACAATTTTTAAAGATTTTAAACTTTTCTGATCATATAATTTATCTATTAATAATGGATCGACTTCCACAGTTAGCATATCACGAACGTTAGGATATATTACTTTTGTTAATGCCCCGTCACCGGGTCCAATCTCGATAACATTATCATTTTTTTTAGGTTTTATAACACTGTAAATCTTTTTAATTATATTAGGGTCAACTAAAAAATTTTGCCCCCACTTTTTTCTGAAGGAATGTGTTTCTCGATTCACTTTTTCAAAGAATTTTGACTAAAGATTAAACAAATTAGTAGCATTATTGGTTGTAATTAAAGCTATTTGATTTATGGTTGATCCATGCAATTTAGCTAAAAGTTCTGCAACAAAACGGGTTCTTCCTGGCTCATTGATCTTACCTCTATGCGGTACTGGACTTAAAAATGGAGAGTCGGTTTCAACCAATATTTTATTTAAGGGTAGCTTTTTAGCTACGTCTGGTAGATGGCTGTTTTTGAATGTTAAATTCCCAGAAAATGAAATATAGAACCCCATATCAATTAATTTTTTAGCTACTTTATAAGAACTAGAAAAACAATGAGCCACACCGATAACATCAGGAAATTTTGATAGTGTATCAAGTATGTCCTTGTCAGAATCGCGATTGTGAAACACTATTGGGACATTAATCTCCTGAGCTAGCTCTAATTGTTCCCTAAAAATATTTTTTTGAATTTTTTTATCCGAAATATTTTTAAAATAATCCAATCCAATCTCGCCTAATGCGATCACCTTGGGTTTTTTTAATAAAATTTTTATTTGATCCAGGTAATCTTTTGGTACCTCTTCCGAATCATGGGGATGAACTCCAGCTGTTGAAAATATATTTTCATATTTTAAAGAAAGTTCATAACTATGCTGCGAATCTTCAACATTTGTGCCAACACAAATGAATTTTGTAACGCCTAATGCCGCTGCTCTAGACAAGACTCCATCAAGGTCTTTTTTAAGCTCATCAAAGAATAAATGACAATGAGTATCTACTAACATGTTAATTATTTTCAGTGTTTATTCTTGGGAATAAAACAGTTAACGGACCTAACTGTGTACCTGGTTTTAAACCACCCCAATCTCGACCTGTAGAAGTTGTATTTAATACTAAAAAAAGATTTTTTGTTCTTTCAGGCATAATTGATGAAAGCAAAACAGCAGCTATTCTTAAAGCCTCGGCTCCAGTGTATAATATTGTTCCCGCAAAGATTTTATCATCTTTAACTACCTTCCAAGGAACGCTTTGTTCAAAGTATTTATTTATACTCCTTACAAATTGAAGTGCCGCTTCAATGGCTTCATTTATTGCCATATTTGACATATGACTATCAAAATTTTTCACAACTTCTCGGGATGAATGTTGAATTTCTATTTCAAGAGAAGAAAAATCGGAAACATTTGGGATAATGCCTTCATAATTTTTATTTATCAATGTTGATACTCTACTTAAAAGATTTCCAAAATCATTTGCTAAATCGCTATTATATCTAGTTATAAAAGATTCTTTAGAAAAACTTGCATCATGGCCTAAAACCATTTCCCTCATTAAATAATACCTAACAGGATCAACTCCATAATCTTCTATTAAGTCCAAAGGGTTAATAACGTTACCTGAAGATTTGCTCATTTTCTCATCTTTCATCAACCACCATCCATGAGCAAAAATTGTTTCAGGCAATTTAATACCTGCTGCCATAAGCATCGTAGGCCAATAAACAGCATGAGTAGTCAAGATGTCTTTGCCAATCAAATGCATACTGGCAGGCCAAAACTTTTGAAATTCTTGAGGATCTTCACCATACCCTGGAGCAGTTATATAATTTATCAAAGCATCGAACCAAACATAAGTCACATAATTGCTATCGAAAGGCAACTCAATCCCCCAATCAAGCCTTGATTTAGGCCTTGAGATACATAGATCGTTAAGGGGCTGTTTTAAAAACCCTAATATTTCATTCTTTCGATGTTCTGGCTGAATGAATTTTGGGTTCTTATTTATATGGTCAATTAATTGATCCTGATATTTACTCATTTTGAAAAAATAATTTTTTTCTTTTAATTTTTTTATATCTCGAAATTGACCGCTCTCTGACTCTTTTTCTGTAATAAATCTTTCCTCAGAAATTGAATAAAGACCTTCATACTCATCTGCATATATATCACCAGCATCATTAACTATATTTAATATTTTTTTCACAACTTTCTGATGCCTTTGCTCTGTAGTTCGAATGAAGTCATCATTAGATATATGCAATTCTTGCCAAAGAGAAGTAAAACGTTTTGCCATTTCATCACAATGATGCAAGGGGTTCACTTCTCTTTTTTTAGCAGCCTCTTGAACTTTCTGTCCGTGTTCATCAACCCCAGTTAAAAAAAAGCTATCATTCCCAATTTGCTTTTGGTGCCTACTTATAACATCAGCAAGTATTGTTGTATATGCATGCCCAATATGAGGAATATCGTTAACATAATAAATTGGAGTAGTGATATAAAATATTTTATTCATAAATGAGTTCTTGAATGTCTAATAGCATGTTTAATAAGATTAATGGCATATATAAATTTTGACGAGCTAATGATTTAACTTCTTCAATACATAAAATAATTTTGTAAATATTAGCATTGGGAAATTTTTCATTGAATGAGGTCATTCGACTATGCAACCCTGTTCTTTCAAACCCACTAACTAAATTTTGTCTTAACTTATTCGCGCCTTGCAACCAAATTATAATTAGATTCAATTGGCGATCAAAATCTAGCTGATTTGAATTAAAAACGCGACTATAATGAGAGGTGAAATTACGCCATTTTTGAGGATCTTTGCCGATAACTGTAGTAGTTAATTTTTCAATTGTGTTCATTATATCTTCAATTGACTGAGATGATAACATTCGAGCATTATGAATGTTGCTTCTACTTATTTTAACTAAAATATCTGCGTCCACCTCACTTAGTTGTTTTTCAATTAGCCAATCATATATATAAGCGTCATTTAAACAAGGAATATCAATGTTTTGACACCTTGAAATAATAGTTTCAAAAAGCATTTTTTTATGATCGGTAACCAAAATAAATGTCGTTTCTCCAGGGGGTTCTTCAAGTAATTTAAGCAAAGCATTTCCTGATTCACCTTGACCAGAACATAATCGTTCAGCATCAAAGATTAAAACAAATTTTCTACCACTTTCTTTTTCAGACTTAAAATATAATTTTTTTTTTAAATCTCTTATTGATTGAATGAGTATTCTATTCGCTTTAGGAAGCGCCATTTTATAAAATAAATCTTTAGACTTATTATTTAAAGCTTCAAAATACTCTTTTGGAATGATATCTGTATTGCTTGAGCTTTTTGGAGTAGGTAGAGGAATTATGAGATTTAATTGTTCATGTTGTAATGTTTGAAATTTTAAACAAGAATCACACCCATCACAAAACTCACTAAAACCAGATTTACAATTAATTAATTGTGCAAATTTGAGAGCAAGACCTTCTTTACCTGACCCAGCAGGCCCAGAAAATAAATATGCACTGCCAATTTTTTTTGACCTCGATATACTGAATAATTTACCCCAAGTACTGGCTTGAGCACTTATTAAGTCACTTACCATCTAGCTATTTTTTAATTAACCATTTTTCAGGATCAAGTTTTTGCCCTTTACCCCACACCTCAAAATGTAATTTTGATCCATTGACTGACCCTGAGTCGCCCATATAGGCTATCACATCTCCGGACCTAACTTCACTATCAACCTGCGTTTGAATATTAGTTACATGACTATAAACTGTATAAAAACCACCACCATGATCTATTATAACTGTTGTACCATATCCTCTTATGTACGTAATAGTTGTCACAACCCCACTCATTGTAGATCTAATTGGAGACCCGGGCTGACCCTTAATATCAATACCTGGGTTATCAGTAGTTGTCTTCAAACGAGAGTTCCACTGCTTGCCAAACTTTGAAATTACCCTTCCATCAGTAGGCCAAGGTAATTGACCTTTTAATAAATTGAATTCTTTTGTTTTTAGGGCTTGTTGTTGTTGCCTTATTCTTTCTTCTCTTTCAGATCTGGCTTTATCTTCAAGCACTTTTTTAATAATAGATTCCAATTGCTTAACCCCAGCAGATTTTTCTTGCATGTAATTTGCCAAAGCAGATTTGTCCTGCCTGATCCTATTAAGCTCTTTTTCTCTTTTAATTCTCATTTTACGTAATGAGGCCATCTGCTTTTGTTTATCTCTTTTTAAAGAAATACTTTGTCTCAAAAGTGATTCAAGCTTGAGCTTATCTTTATTTATTGCTAATAATATATTTTCGATATCTTTTGTCATTTTTTGCTCGATAGAAGAAATGATTTTCAGATATTGAGTTCTATAAACAGCCTGGCGCCAAGAAGTCGAAGACAATACTTTTTCTAAGTCAGAAACTCGCCCTTTTTGGTATGTGTTAATTATTCTTTGTTCATAGCGTGTTCGAAGTAATTCTAGTTCATCTTCTTTTGTTTTAATTCTATCTTTTAAAACATTGACCTTATTTCTATTTGAAGTTTCTTCTTTTTTCAAAGATTGAATAAGTTTATTTACTAGGGCAATTTCTTCATCTAAGTTTGTAATTCTTTTTGATGTAGTCGTTTCATTAATATTTGCCTTTCTTAATTTTGAGCTTAATTCTTCAATTTCTTTTTTCATTTTATTGATGGCATCATTTTGATAGCGCAATTCTTCATTATAATCTCTCTGAGAAGATTGTGCATTGAGAACACAAAAAGAAACTAATATAACATAATTAAATATTTTCATCTCACTTAAACTACCTAGATTAGTTCACAGTATACAATGAGCAATATTTTCCAATTTAAACTAAATCTCTTCGATCTTAAATAAGATAAAATCTTTAAAAGAAAGTTCTAGCTTTTTATCTTCTAAAAAATATACCCAGAGTTGTTCTTTTTGATTAGTTGCTTTAGAAGTAATTATTTCATGAGGCTCGCCAAGCAATTCTTCTATTAAAGGCAAGGTCATCCCAATGGTCAAACGTGGAGATCGAGCTATTGCTTGTAAATATCTTGCTTTTGACATTTCATAATCAATTATCATGTTAGTCTTATAATTGTTGTAACTATTAAGCTTCCCTTGTAAGTCTCTTAATAATTTCTCATTGTTCGAGCCAATGGAAGATGATAATATTTTTGCCTCCTCCAAAGATTGCACAGCTAAATTAATTTCATCAAAGGCATCAACCTTGTTTGCCAATTCAACTAATTGTATACCTGCCTGATATTGTAATGCTTTTACATTAGATTCTAAGTTTGTGTTTAATTTCAATGCTTCTGAATATTTTTCTATAGCCTTCCCAAATATTAATATGGATTGTAATTTTTTACCCTCTTCAAGAATTACATACGATTTAAACTTATTTATTAATTTATCTTCGACACTGTAAAATGATGATACCTTCTTTACTAAATCCAATGCATCCTTGTGAAAACCCCTGTCTAATAATAGCTCAGCAGAATTAAGCCACTTCCTAGCAATTTCATTAATTCGAAAGTTCAATGATTCTAAAATTAATGTATCATTTGTCATTACTCTGGATCTGGCTTTAATATATTTATCGAGCGCCTTTTCAGAATCACCAATATCATCAAAATACAAACCTTCCTCCATAATCTGATATGGTATTTTTCTATTACACTCTTCAATGAATTCTAATGCCCTATATTTATTTGAGTGCGTCGGATAATCGTTAATGAAATCCGTGAACTTACTTTTTGCAGTTAAATAATCACTTTCATAATATATATCTTTAGCTTCATCTCCGACCGTTTTCTTCCCACCATAAAAAGTCGAAAGGGAAAGATATATTCCATAATTAGCAAGATCGAACCTATTTACTGGAGTTAAATCATTAGGATCGTCAATACTATTTATTTTGGTATAAGAATGCCTCAGATCCACCCCAATTGAAAAACGATTTGCTTTGCCAGGGTCAATTATATAACGAAACCCGAGCCCAACATTCATTGAAGTACCACTACCCTTAGGAGAATCATTTATAGACTCTAAATCATCATCATAATAAAACTTTGAAAATGCCAGGCCATAGCCGTATCTAAAATTCAAATACCAACTATTAAGCGGTTGCCACTGAAAAGAGTTTGTGATTAGATATTCACGCACCTCTGGCTTAAATTTAATTTTATTTGTTTCTAAAACTGTACCAGTTTTCCAATTTGGAGGAACTTCTTTTGGCGAAATAATTGAACTAGATCTATAGTTTAATCCAGTTAATACATTCATCCAGCTTGTTTTCATGATAAGGTTTGGGATATTTATCATTCCTATATCAATATCTAATGAGGTCCCAAATATGTTTTCAATATTTTGATCCAAAGGTTCTACTTCACTGTCGAACCAGATCCAATTATCTAAATCAGTAGCTGAAGGGGATGAAGTACTACCAGATAATTTTCCATTAACACCAATACCATAGCGGATTTCTATCGGCATATAATTAATAGGAGTAGCAAATTCTCTGCTTCGGAATATTCTATCATAAATTGGTTCTTTTTGAGAATTATCATCGTTTGGAATTTTAATCAGTCCCCACAATATTTTTTTAGGCTCTTTACTGCCCAAAGTTTGAGATTCTAATTCCATTGCATTGAATAGAACTAAAAATATCCAAATAAATATTTTTTGTTTAATCATCGACACAAATTTAAGTATTCATATATCATTTACAATGAGAGACTAGGTATATTATAAGGCTAAATTTCAACCTATTTTATTATGTATAAAAAATACTTTGCCACTGCTCTCATTCTCATCAACATTCTACTTTCACAAAACTTTAACATTGCTAGAATTCAATATGGCGGTGGTGGTGACTGGTACTCTGACCCTAGTAGCTTGCCTAACTTATTACAATATCTTAAAGATCATACCTCAATGAAACAGGCAGGTAATGAAATTAGAATTAAACTAACAGATAATAACGCTCATCATTTTCCTTACTTATACATGACTGGACATGGTAATATTAATCTTTCTGATGATGAAGTGATTGCTTTGAGGACCATATTGCAAAATGGAGGCTTCTTACATGCAGATGATAATTACGGTATGGATGCATCTTTTAGAAGAGAAATGAAAAAAGTGTTCCCAAACAAAGACTTAGTTGAATTACCGCATGACCACCCTGTTTTTTCATCGTACTATCAGTTTGACAATGGCCTTCCTAAAGTTCATGAGCACGACAACAAACCTCCTCAAGCATTTGGAATATTTGAAAAGGATATTTTAGTTGTCCTTTATACATATGAGACAGACTTGGGGGATGGATGGGAAGATGAGACGGTTCATAATAATCCATGGGAATTAAGAGAAAAAGCTTTAAAAATGGGTGTTAACATTATTTATTTTGCACTTACACAGTAAAATGAAAATTTCTGATTATATTAAATCATTAAAAGTTGAGAAAGTTAAAACAGACTTATTACGAATATTATTTCTGTTCATCATTTCCTTTATCGTAATCATAGTATCCCTATTGCTCCTTGAAGCAATATTCTATTTCCCTCCAATAGTAAAAAAATTGACCATTTTAAGTATATCTGGATTAGTCTTTCTTAAAATTATATTTGTAGTAGCTTTCTTACTTTTAGTAGACAAAGAGTATTTTGATAAATACTCTGGTTGGAGTCTTGCTCGAATTATAGGTAAAAGCATTTTCCCAGATAACAAAGATACAGCTTTGAACGCACTTCAAATTGAAAATGCAAAAAACAAAAATCAATCTAGTGAATTAGCTGATAACTTTACTCAAAGTATCGCAAAGAAAATAGAACGCCACAACCCAAAGGAACTTATAGATAAAAAACCAATGATTAATATTAAGATGGCAACATCAATAATTATGCTTCTATCCATAATTTTCTTGTCAGTTTTTTCAAAACAAAGTAGTAATGCATTTTATAGGTGGAAACACTATGATCAAAAATTTCATGCGCCAAAACCTTTCAAATTATACAATTTAACAAAAAACCATCATATTCTAGGTGGAGAGAAATCATCAATCACAATAATGTCAGAAGGCTCAAATCCAGATACTGTAAATTTAATTTTATCACCTACCCAAGAATCCACTAGTAAACGAGATTCATTGAAAATAGTGTTGAAATCTAGTAGAGATATGAATGGATTTTATCAATTTAAATTACCAGCATTATTTCAAGATTATGAATATAATGCTTTCGTTAATGCAAACCATTTTTATGAGGCATGGAAAATAGTTGTATCAACCCCTGATACAATCTTTGTTACTGATAGACCAAAACTAGAAGAGTTTGAAATGGTAATTATACCTCCATCATATTCAAGATTACCATCTGAAAAGCTCGATGGAAGCATAGCAGCTGTCCAGGGGCTCAAAGGCTCGAAAGTAAAAATCAACTTGATGAGTAATAGGAAACTGAAATCCAGCTTTATTAAACAAAATGATTCAATACAATACCTAAATACAATGGGCTATAAAGGTAGTGGAAGTTTTAAAATAAAAGCTGATGGAGAGTTTTCTATTCATTTAGTTGATCCAAGGGGCATAACAAATCGTGACCCAATACCATATAAAATAAATGTTATCCCTGACCACTACCCAATAATCAAGATTGCTGATCCAGCTCCTGTTATTACACTAGGCAACAATCAAATTATTGGTTTTGATATTGACATTGAAGACGATTATGGCTTCGATAAACTGCAGCTGGCCTATGAGATTATTAGACCTAAATATTTAAATGTTGAACCTTATATATCCATGTTCATCATACCCGATATCATAAAAGACACATCATACCAGAATATCAAAACTCCATGGAATCTGTCTGAGTTAATGCTTATGCCTGATGACGAAGTTCATTATCATCTTGAATTAACTGACAATGATATCATTTCAGGGCCAAAAAAAACTATAAGTAATAAGCTTATAGCAAAAGTACCATCATTGGCAGACTTATACGAAGAGATAGAAAACAAAGAAGAAAACATTGAAGAAAAATTAAGTGAAAGTATCAATGAGCTGGTAAACTTAAAAAGCCAAATCGAAGATATGGAATTGAACGTTTTAAAAGCAGAGGATGAATTAAAATGGGAAGATCAACAAAAAATTAAAGAATTGGTAGAAAATGCTAAAGAAGAACTAAATAAAATTAAAGATATTTCAAATGCTATGGAGACCTTATTAGAAGAAAGTGAAAAGCATAATTTATTTTTGCCAGACCTAGCTGAAAAATTCAAAGAGCTGTCAAACTTAATTAATGAAATACTGCCTGAAAATATAATGGATGATTTAAATGAACTTCAAAATTCATTAGAAGATATGAACTTAGAGTCTCTACAAAAATCATTAGAGCAAATGGCAAATAATTTAGAAGAAATTGAATCTGAACTAGACAGATATATCGATATTTTTAAGAGACTCAAAGCAGAACAAAAGTTAGATGAGTTAAAGAACAGGATGGAGAAATTAGTTCAGCAAAAAGATAAACTTGACGATGACATTAATAAAATTGAAAACGAAGGCAAGATGAATGATGGGCAAAGAATTGCCCAGGAAGAGCAAAGACTACTTGAAGAATTAACTCAATTGAATAAAGAAATAGAACAAGCCTCTGAACTGATAGAACCTTTTAGCCAAAATTCAGCAACAGAATTAAGTGAACTTGCGTCTAATGAAGAATTCAAAAATACAAAAAACGATATTAAAACTACGATTTCAAATCTTCAAAAGAGTAAAAACAATAAAGCAAAATCATCGAGTAAAGATGCTTTAAATGGTCTACATAATTTGCAAAATTCATTTTCAATGATTCAAAATCAATTTCAAAATGAAACAGTTTCCGAAATGGCAGCAAAATTAGAAAAAATAATGAGAGACTATTTATTTATATCAAAAGAGCAAGAGAGATTAAAAGAAAGCACCTCATCCCTTTCAAGAAATTCTTCACAATTAAAGATAATGGCATATAACCAACAATTAGTACAAGACCAGCTACGGCAAACCACAAAATTAATGATTGAACTTTCTAAGGAGACTTTCTCGGTTACGCCTGAAATTGGTAAGGCAGTTGGAACAGCAAATAATTCAATTGAACAATCTAAATCTGACTTAACAAATAGAAATATTCAAAAAGCTGTAAAAAATCAGGACCTTGCAATAGAGGCCCTTAATGCGACAGCATTAAAATTGTATCAAAGTATTCAACAAATGCAATCATCAGGTTCAGCGAGCGGGTTTGAACAGTTTTTAAAAATGATGCAACAAATGGCTGGACAACAACAAGGGCTTAATCAAAAAGGAATGAACCTAAATTTTGGGAAAATGTCTGAAGCAGCGAAACAACAGTTATTACAATCTATGTTGCAAGGTCAAAAAAATATTCAACAATCACTTCAAAAACTGATGAAGGAAATGCAACAATCATCAAACAAGCATGGGCAAGGAGATTTAAAAGGGATTTCCCAAGATCTAAAAGATGTTATTTCTGATTTATCAAAATCAAACTACACAAGAAATACAAAAAATAAACAGCGTAGAATTTTATCAAGAATGCTTGATAGTCAAACTTCCTTATCTCAGCGAGGGTATAAAGAAGAAAGAAAGTCATACTCGAGCAATGAATCTACAATCTACTCTTCATCAAGCGGGCTCCCAGAAGATTTAGGACAAAGACAAAGCCTTACGTTAGATGCCTTGAATAGATCTTTAAACTCTGGTTATTCTAAAGAATATCAGAACATGATTAAAAGATATTTTAATGCTATGACTCAAATGAAAAATGCAGAACAAAAAAATGAAAACACAAATTAGTAAAATAATTTTTTTAACATCTTTGTCTTGTACAGCTTTTAGTCAATATAGCGGTTTTCTGAGAACAGCTAAAATGTATGAGATGCAAAAAAATTGGGATGCTGCTATATTTATATATAATGACGTATTAAATAAAAACCCTAATAATTATCAAACAATTAGAAATTTGAAAGCTTTGTACAAAAAAAGCCAAAGATATAAGGAAGGAATTAATTTTTTAATTTACCAAATATCTCGGAACCCTAATGATATTCAACTTAATGTTGAATTAGGAGAGTTTTATTTTTTGGATGAGAATGTTGAGGAAGCAAAGAAAATTTGGAAAGAGGGCTTGTCAACGTTTAAAAACAATAGATCCTATTACAGATTACTGTTTTCAATTTATAGTAAACATAGTCTAGATAAAGAATTATTTCAAATGGTTGAAAATGGGAGGCTTATTTTTAATGACAACTTTTTATCAACAGAATTAGGTAATTACTATCAAAAAAGAAAACAATATAAGGATGCAATGGATGAGTACTTATTATCACTTATAAATTACTCAGGTGCAAATTCTTCTGTATCTAGAAAAATTCTAATAATGAGCGATGATATTGATTCGAAAAATATCATTGAAATGAAACTTCTTGAAAATAGTTTTAAACACCCAAATAAAATTTTACCCATTTTGTCTGATCATTATTTTAAGCACCGTGAATTCAAGAAATCATATGAGGCTTTACTTGAATTAAGCGATAAAGAAATATTCAATGCGAAAAAATGGCTTAGTTTTTGCAATAGTTTAAGAAAAGAGAAAGCGTATTCTCATTCAATTAAAGCTTATCAATATTTGTTAAAAAAAGATTTAAAAGATTATCAATATGGAGAAGGATTATTAGGTTTAGCAAAAACATTTGAAGACCAAATATTCCCTGTAGGAAACTATGATTTAGTTCCATATTACTATAATGACAATATTTTTTTTAAAGATGCTTCTCAGCTCTCTACAAATATTTCTTCAGAAAATCTATCTTCTAGCCTATCAATATATGATTCAGTATTAGTATCCATACCTGAATCAGCTATTGTTGCCGAAGCTGAATTTAGATTAGCTGAAATTCAATATAGAATAATAGAAGATTTTGACAAGGCTCTCCTCTTATATAAGTCTTCATTAAATAAATCACCTTCAAACACCTTAAAAGAAAAGAACATTCTTAGAATTGCTGACGTGTTCAAATCTAAAGGAGATTTTAATTCATCAATTAAATTTTTAGATTCAACCTACAATATTCACATCATCCCTGAAATAAAAAATAAACTAATTGAAATGCATTTATTTTCTGGGAACCCTGATACATCCCTTTTTTTAATTAGTGAATCATTTAAAACAATTCTGCCAGATAATATATATTTCAATGATTTAATGGAGTTGAGGGATTTCATTAACCATTTCTATACTAATGTAGATGAAAAAGGTAAAGAAGGTTTCATCGCTTTTTTAAAATCTGAATCACTTCTAAAACAAAGAAAAGTTTTTGAGGCAAATCAACTTTTAGCCCACATTAAATCAAGCAATAACAGTAAAACTATTTCTCCATTATTATCATTACGAAGAGCAATTATCTTAACAAGATTAAAAAAATATAATGAAGCCTTATCTGAACTAAATTTTTTAGAAGGTACAATATTTGCTGATAAAGGTATAATAATGTCTGGCCAAATCTATGAACGTTTTTATAATGATTCACCAAAAGCATCTGAATTTTATTTTCGTATCATTAATGATTATCCAGAATCAATTTTTTCAGAACCAATTAGGTATCACCTCCGAAAGTTAAAAGATAATGAAAAAATTTAACCTTATCACAAAAATAATTATTTTTTCATTTGTATTAAATATTGCCTACGCTCAGAAATTGTTGATCCCAATGGATCAAACACAAAATGATCATTTAAAATCTTATGGGATTGCATATTACGCACTAAAAAGAAATATTAATGTAGAATGGCTTTTAAACTTTCAAGGGGGTGCCTTTTTGATTGATAGCCAGTCCTCAATTAAAGCGGAGTGTAAAATAAGGGGTGTTACGTTTATAGAAATAACTGATGAGGTGCTTAATATCTATTCAACAATAGAAAAAAACAATATGGACATCGTCCTTTTAGAAAAAGCTCCTCGGATTGCAATTTATACCCCTCCCAACAAACAACCATGGGATGATGCTGTAACATTAGCATTAACATATGCAGAGGTAGATTATGAAACACTTTGGGATGAAGAAGTATTAAACAATGGCTTAGAAAAATTTGACTGGCTTCATCTCCATCATGAAGATTTCACAGGACAATATGGTAAATTTTACCGGAACTATCACAATGCTCCTTGGTACATTGAACAAAAAAATAATTTTGAATCGTTAGCGAAAAAATATGGAATGGTTAGCGTGCATGAAGAAAAAAAAGCGATTTCAAGGATCATTAAAAATTATATAGGTAACGGCGGATTTTTATTTGCAATGTGTTCCGCAACAGACTCTTATGACATTGCATTGTCATTAGAAGGTGTTGATGGAGTGCACAGCGTTTTTGATGGTACCCCAGTAGAAAAAAACCTATCTAAAAAAATTGACTACAAAAAAACATTGGCTTTTAAAGACTTTTCGGTATATCCAGACCCAATGATCTATGAATTTTCAGATATAGATTTTCCACCAAGCCATAACCCAGTAACAAGAGGTGCTGAAGCAGATTATTTCTCTTTATTTGAATTTTCCGCAAAATATGACCCCGTGCCAACTATGTTAACACAAAACCACGTTCCAGTTGTTAAGGGATTTATGGGGCAAACAACGGGTTTTAATAAAAACATGATAAAAAACCATGTAATTATTATGGGTGAAGATCCAAGCTCAAACCAGGCTAAGTATATCCACGGTAACTATGGAAAGGGGACATACACATTTTATGGCGGTCATGACCCTGAAGATTATCAGCATTTTGTAGGTGATCCTCCAACGGACTTGTCATTGCATAGAAATTCTCCTGGGTATAGACTTATCCTAAATAATATTCTTTTCCCAGCAGCAAGAAAAAAAGAGAAAAAAACATAATTTAAATATGTGGATAGAAAAAAATATTGTGATTACAAATAAATGTAGAGGATTCCACTTAATTACAGATGAAGTTGAAAAAAAAGTTCCAGAAATACATGATTTTCGCATTGGAATACTTAATCTGTTTATAAAACATACTTCAGCATCACTAACAATTAATGAAAATGCAGATCAAAGTGTTAGGAATGACTTTGAGTATCATTTCAATAAAATGGTACCAGAAAAAGACCCAAATTATGAACATACATTGGAAGGTGACGACGATATGCCAGCACATTTAAAATCATCAATTCTTGGT
The DNA here is from genome assembly GCA_004321745.1 of bacterium. Taxonomy (GTDB): domain Bacteria; phylum Fidelibacterota; class Marinisomatia; order Marinisomatales; family UBA1611; genus TMED80. The sequence goes on from SGYO01000003.1 coordinate 14,592, forward strand.
AATTCTATTTCTATTCCAATAAAAAGAGGAGCTCTTGATCTAGGCACCTGGCAAGGAATATTTTTATGTGAACACCGAAATAATATCACCAAAAGAAACTTATCAGTGATAATCAATGGTGTGAATAACTAACCCTTCTTAATTAAATCCCAAATTTCATTTAATTCATTAATAGAAAAATCTTCTATTTCTCTCCTTGATTTTGATACATGGTCTTCTAGCAAATTAAATCGCTTTTTGAATTTTTTATTGGCTTTCCTCAATGCATTTTCTGCTGAAACATTCAAAAATCTGCAAAGATTTACAACTGAGAAAATTAAATCACCTAGCTCTTCTTCAATCTTATTGTAATCATTTTCTTTTTGAGCCGCTCTAACCTCTAATAGTTCTTCTTCTAATTTTTCCCACACCTGATTAACACTAGACCAATCAAAACGTGCGGCTGAAGCTTTTTCTTGAATCCTTTGTGCTGATAATATTGAAGGTAAAATTTTCGGCACCCCATCAATCCTTGATTTTCTATTTTTGTTTTTTTGTTTTTCTTTTTCCCAATTTTGTTCATCCTTTACATCATTTTGAGACTTAGATTGATTAAAAACTTTCGGGTGCCTTTTAGTCAATTTTTCGTTTATACCATCAATAACATCATTGATTGTAAAAAAATTTTTTTCTGAAGCGATTTGAGACTGAAAAATAATATGTAATAAAACATCGCCTAGTTCTTCTTTAATATTGTTAGAATCTTTTTTATCTATTCCATCTATCAATTCATATACCTCTTCGATGAAATATGGAATTAATGTATTTGCAGTTTGAGCTCTATCCCAATCACACCCGCCAGGCTTTCTTAATTTATTTACAATATCATTTAATTCCTGAAACAATTGCGTATTAATTTTATGATTTTTCAATTAACCCTCGCCATAATTCATCCTCTAAGAATTTTTCTTCAAGTATAGTCATCTTCTTTTTTTGCTCTGTAGACTTGTCCTCAATACCTAACAAATGCAATAAACCGTGAATAATTAACCTTCCTAATTCTTTTTTATATGGTTCTTTAAATAAGTTAGCATTTTTTTTGGCTGTAGGTATGCTTATGTATATTTCACCTTCTATAAACTTAGAATCTCTTTGTAGGGGAAAAGCAATTACATCTGTCCATTGATCCTTAGAAAAAAACTCTTTTTTTAAATCACTTAAGTGTACATCTGATGTAAAAATGACATTAACATCATAAGACGTATATTTGTAATGAGTTAAAGTTTTTTCAATTATTGACTTGCAAAGAGGTTCGTTTAATTTTTCATATTCTTTATCTATAAATACATTAACATTTCTCATAAGAGTAAATATAGACTATTTATCATCAGGATATTCAATACGTATGTGATAAATTCCTCTAAGCACATGAAGCATACCAGTGTTTCCATCTACAGTACCCTTGATTTTATTAAGCTCATCAAGTGTTAATGGACATTCACTTAACTGCTCATCATCAATTCTTTGCTTTATGATCTTATCTATCATATTCTCAATTTTCATAATATCGGGATTTTTTATAGAGCGAACTGCAGCTTCAATTGCTTCACATATCATTAATATACCTGTTTCTTTTGTATTTGGCTTAGGTCCAGGATATCGAAATTGACTTTCATCAATTTTTGACTCATCACCTCCAACTGCCTCTAGAGCTTGACGATAAAAATATTCAACTCTAGTAGTTCCATGATGCATTGGAATGAAATCTGAAACGATTTTAGGTAAACCATACTCCTTAGCTAATTGTAAACCATTGTTGACATGACTTCTAATTATTTTTGCACTCATCGTTGGCTTTATTGCATCATGCTTATTATCCGAGGCATACTGATTTTCAATAAAATAATCAGCTTTAATCATTTTGCCAATGTCATGATAATAAGCCCCAACCCTGCATAAAAGAGAATGTGCTCCAATAGCTGTCGCACATGCTTCAGCTAGATTACCAACAACAATACTATGATTAAATGTACCATTCGTTTCTCTTTGCGCTCTTTTAAGTAAAGGCCTATCATAATCAAGTAATTCAATTAATGTTAAATCCGTGGTTACTTCAAAAACCATTTCTGTCAATCCAATTAATCCATAGGTAATGATTGGTGCTAAAAAGCTATTTAATGTTAAAACCTGCAAATCGAGAATAATTTTAGCCCAAGATTGTTCTTTAAATAGCCCAATAGCAATTATAACGACAATACTCGCTGCTATCAGAGCAAACATTGTTGTGAATAATTGACTTCTTTTCCTTAGTTCACGAATGTTATATACACCTACAGTTGATATAAATAGCGATGAAATAACAAAATCAATATTTTGTCCCATCATTAACCCTACTAAAATTGACACTGCAACTGTTGACATAAAACCAATTCTAGCATCAAACAAAATTGTAAGTGTTAGTGCACCTACAGATATGGGAACTAAGTATTCAGAAAATTGAAAATAATTAATAATTAATGAGGCTAATAGCATTTGAAAGAGCATTATGATTGACATCAATAAAATCATCTTCCAATCTGAAAAAACATCTATTCTATACATGTATAAAAAGGTAAAGAATAAGGAGACAACCACTGATAATAAAATCACTCGCCCTAAATAGCTCCATACATTATCTACAGGTCTACCCTCATTCATACTATCAATAGAAGCAGAGAGAGAGTTTAACTTCTGAATTACGTCCTCTGTAATCCTAATGTTTGCATCAACAATTAACTCATTTTCTAAAACAACTCCCTTACTTCTTGGTACTTGCTGAATACTCAGTCTTTGATTTGACTCAGTTAATTGCCTATCATATATAAGATTTGGAACCAAGTGCTCAACAATAATGTCATATCCAATGTCAAAGAAAATACTTTCAGTTAAGACTTTGCTTATATACTCTTCTTTAGATTTGATCCAGGCAAGCTCTAAACTATTAAAATCAGATTTTTTTGTGATAATTGGAACTTCACCTTGATTAATTTTTACTTTGTCACTTAGGATACTATCTAATGGGATTTCATAAATTCCTTCTGACCACCTATTTTTGCATATTTGTTTCACTATGTTTTTATGAGAAATCCAGTCTCTTATTTTCCTAGGCTCATCATCTGTAGTTAAATATTTATTCCATGAAGAATCTTTTAAAACTATAAATGGATAATTATTTTTAAAATCATTGGAAACCATGACTAAACTAGTACTGTCAGCAAAAAATTCATTTTTTGCTTTTTCCGCAGTAGGATGGTACTTACGCTCATAATATAGTTGTTTTGACTGACTAAATCTCCACTTTGCCAATCTGTATTCATTCACAGTTTCAAAAAATTCATCAATAATTTTTAGTTGAATATTTGCAATCTCTTGATTCCTGTTAAAAATATATGCTACTGATTTTTTCTCTGCTTTTTTATCTTCATCATAATCTTTCTCTGTTTTCAGAATCGGGAACGTGTAAGGAGCAATGATTGGTTCCCTAGTGACATCATTAATTTTATAAGAATATTTCAAAGCTTCACCACCAGGAAATAATAATGAAATCAATATAACTAATGAAAAGATAATCCCAATCTGTTTTAAGTTTTGTTGAAAAAATTTTATTTCTTTAGATAAGAAAGAAGATGTTAGGTTTTCTTTTCCCATGTATATAATCTCTTAATTGTATATTTTTGAGCTAGTCTGTAAGCCGAGTCCTGTCCACCTCTAAAGAGGATAGATGATTATTTATCTGCGCATAATGTTGCCATTATGCTGAAGCGATCTACCCATTCATCAAACAATGCGAACAACATCTCTGAAACTATTCGACCTTGCACCTAGAGGGGTTTACAAGCTCAATCTATTTAAAGAAAGACTGGTGGTCTCTTACACCACCTTTTCACCCTTACCTGAAAACAGGCGGTTTTTTTTCTGCTGCACTTTCCATATCCTCACGGATTCCTCTCGTTAAAAGGCTCTATGTTCTGCGGTGCCCGGACTTTCCTCTCTATTAAAAATTAATTTTAATAGAGCAATCATCCAACTAGCTCAATAAATTAATTTTTCTTATTATAAACAAATCTACCACAACTTTGGCAATTATGAAGATCGCCTGCTCTGATTTCAGATACCATTTGCAATGGTAGAGCTGCGCCACAACCTCCACAAGAGTTTCCTGAAAGCGGAACGACAGCAATACCAGACCTTGCAGATATGACTTTATTATATACCTGCATCGTATTATCATCAATTTCTGTTACTTGTTTTTTCCTGGAATTTTCTAAAGCTGCTTTTTCATCAGCGGTCTCTGATAATGCCTCATCTAGCTTATTACGCCTAACATCAAGATCAGTTTTTAACTCCTCTAGTGACGCTTCATTTTGGTTTATATTTTTTTCCAGAGTTTCTTTTTCTTCTAAATTTAAAATTAAAAGTTCTTCGTTTTCTTTTTTTTGTTCTTTTAAGTGTTCAATTTCATTGGTTAGAGCATCATACTGTTTGTTATTTGTAACAAGAAATAACTGGTCTGTTAATTTATTTATTTTTTCCTGAATGCCAGAATTCACTTTCTCAGACTTACTACTATTGAGATTAATTGCTTTTAAACTTACTTTATCCGCTTCAACTCTATCTTTTAAGCTATTTTCTTTTTCATTAAGCTCATCAACCATTTTAGGTAAATCACCTAAGAGACTATTGAGGTCTTCAAGTTGAGAGTCTATATCTTGTAATTCAACAAGTCGCGTTATTGACATATTTATTCCTACTTAATTAAGATTTTTTAACATTTCTTCTATATTAAACTTATCTCATTAACATCTATATCTGAAATTTTAATTTCAAAATTATATATTGCGATTCCATTGGGAAAATGATTATAAATTTGGACTTATTTATACCTTTAAAATTAAAATTTTGAATAATGTTTTAGAGATTATGACAGCAAGCCGTTTAAATTTTTTAAAAAGACACCTTGGCCCGAGTAACACAGACATTGATTTAATGCTTAAATCTATGTCTGTTAACACAATTGATGAACTTATAGAAAGAGTAATACCTCCAAATATTTTATCAAAAATTGATGAAGATTTAATCGATATTAATCTTTCTGAGGATGAAGTTTTATTTAAGTTAAAAGATTATTCAAATAAAAATACCTTATACAAATCCTTCATTGGAATGGGCTACTACGGGACTATTGTCCCAAACGTAATTAAAAGAAATATTTTTGAGAATCCCGGATGGTACACTCAATATACTCCATATCAAGCCGAAATTAGCCAAGGCCGTTTAGAAGCTTTATTAAATTTTCAAACCTTAATCTCAAGTTCTACGGACTTGCCCATTGCCAATGCATCTCTATTAGACGAAGGGACAGCAGCCGCTGAAGCAATGACAATGTTTTTCAATGCAACTAAGTCAAAAGATAAAAAGACTTTTTTGGTTTCAAAAAATTGCCATCCCCAAACAATTGATGTTTTAAAGACAAGATCAGAACCATTAGATATTCTTTTAGTTATTCAAGATGAGAAAGAACTTGTTTTTGATGGAACAGAGTTTGGTATGTTACTACAATATCCTCATACAGATGGCAACCTTTGTGATTACACAAAATTAATAAATGAGGCAAAAAATAAAAGTATATACACTTGTTTAGCAACAGATCTTCTGGCTCTTAGTATACTAAAAACGCCCGGTGAAATGAACGCCGATGCAGCTGTAGGGAACGCACAAAGATTTGGAGTCCCTTTGGGGTATGGTGGCCCACATGCTGCTTTTTTTGCAACAACAGATGAATTTAAGAGAAAAATCCCCGGTAGAATCATTGGAGTATCTAATGACAGCCACGGCAATAGAGCTTTGAGAATGGCTTTGCAAACTAGAGAGCAACATATTAGAAGAGAAAAAGCAACATCAAACATATGCACTTCTCAAGTTCTTTTGGCAATAATGTCTTCAATGTACGCTGTTTATAATGGGCCTAAAAAAATTAAACATATTGCACAGAAAGTAAACAGACAATGTAACCAATTAGCTGAGTCACTTTTAGCATCAGGTATTCACCTTTTTCACAAAAAATTTTTTGACACAATCCGATTCACACCAAAAAATGATTGGGAGCCGCTAGCTGAAAACGCAAAGTTTAACTTCAGAAAATATGATGATGGTAGTATCGGAGTTACCATTGATGAAGAAACAAAGGAAGATGACATATTTAAAATTTGTGAAATATTTGAAGTAAAAAAAGCTGATCTACTTCAAACTAATTCCCTTAGTGATAAAGACAAAAGAAAAACGGACTATCTAACACATGACGTCTTTAATTCCTTCCACTCCGAAACCGAAATGCTTAGATACATTCATAAACTTGAAACAAAAGACCTTTCATTAAACACTAGTATGATTCCTCTAGGGTCTTGCACCATGAAATTAAATGCTACAACAGAAATGATTCCTGTAACTTGGCCAGAGTTTAGTAATATTCATCCATTTGTACCAGCCGAGCAGGTCGGGGGATATATGAAAATTTTTGATGATTTGAAATCTTGGCTTTCAATATTAACAGGCTTCGATGACTGCTCCTTACAACCAAATTCAGGAGCACAGGGAGAGTACACAGGATTGCTCGTAATAAGAGCTTACCATATTAGTCGAAATGAAAAACATCGTAATATTTGTTTAGTTCCAGAATCTGCGCATGGGACAAATCCTGCAAGCGCGATAATGGCTGGTATGTCAGTAGAGATAATATTATGCGATCAAGATGGTAACATTGATCTGCAAGATCTAAAAGCAAAAGCAGAATTGCACTCAGAAAATTTATCTGCCATAATGCTAACCTACCCCTCTACTCATGGAATTTTTGAAAATGAAATCCAAGAAGCTTGTGATATAGTGCATGACCATGGCGGTCAAGTATATATTGATGGAGCAAATTTAAATGCTATGGTCGGACTCTGTAAACCAGGAGAATTTGGTGGAGATGTTATGCATATTAATTTACACAAGACATTTTGTATACCTCATGGTGGTGGTGGACCTGGCATGGGCCCAATCGTTTGCAAAGAACATCTTTCAAAGTTTTTGCCTGCCCATTTATATAATACTCCAAACGATGATGAAAACGCCATAAATCCTGTATCAGCAGCGCCTTATGGAAGCAGTAGTATACTTCTTATCTCATGGGTTTACATATCATTGCTAAATACTAAAGGCTTAACAGAATCAACAAAAATAGCAATATTAAATGCAAACTATATGGCTGAAAGGTTAAGTCCTTACTACGATATTCTTTTCAGAGAAAAAAGCAATTTTAATGCGCACGAATTCATCATTGATATCAGGCCAATAAAGAAAGAATATGGTATTAATGAGGAGGATGTCGCAAAAAGATTAATGGATTATGGGTATCATGCTCCCACTATGTCCTGGCCAGTGCCTGGTACGATGATGATAGAACCAACAGAGAGTGAATCGAAAAGAGAACTTGATCAATTTTGTGATGCTCTTATTTCTATCAAAAAAGAGATTGAAGACAGTGTTAATTTTAGTGAATCCCCTCTTAAAAATGCTCCTCATACAGCAATTCAAATAGCATCAGATAATTGGGATCATCCATACACAAGAAATGAAGCGGCTTTTCCATCTGAACATCAAAAATCTCATAAATATTGGCCACCTGTAAGCAGAATAGATAATGCATATGGTGATAGAAATCTTGTATGTACATGCCCCACCATAGATGAATATAAATAGCGATGTTCAAACTACTTAAAAACAACCTACTTAATATTCTTGATGAGACGCAAGATGAAAGAAATATTTTAAAAAATCATATTTTATATAGCTCCATCAAAACTGAACAACATTTACATTTATTTATGGAGCACCATGTTTTTGCTGTGTGGGACTTTATGTCAGTATTAAAGTCACTACAAAAAGAATTTACCTGTGTAGAAATTCCTTGGCGACCAAAACCTAATGGAAACTTGTCCAGGTTGTTAAATGAAATTGTTCTTGCAGAAGAATCGGATATTGATAGGTTTGGACAACATCTTAGCCACTTCGAAATGTATTACCATGCCATGAAAGAAGCTGGCGCAGACACAAAAAAGATAGAAAATTTTCTCACTGAACTGGATAGCTCTGACCTAAAAAATTCGCTTATTAAAAGCAGTGCTCCAAAAGCTGCTAAAGATTTTGTTTTAGGTACATTTAGATATGTAGACATGAATAAACCGCACCTTACTGCAACAATTTTTACTTTAGGAAGAGAAGAAATAATCCCCGATATGTTTCGTGAACTTGTAGAAGATCTTGAAAGTAACTCTTCTGGCCAATATAAATCTTTCATCTATTATCTTGACAGACATATTGGTCTTGATGAGGATGAACACACACCGTTAGCATTAAAAATGATCAAAGAGATATGTGGAGATGATGAACAAAAATGGAAAGAAAGTATAGATTGCGGCAAAAACGTTATGAGATCAAGAATAAAATTTTGGGATCAAATTTTATATGAAATAAAAAAAACAGACACTAACTAGTCATTAATATTTCACATTCTACATAACTTGTTTTAAAGTCCGAAATAAGTACATTTTGTATGGTGTTTTCTAAAGAAACTGGTCCTTGGATTCTTGTTTTAATATAATTATCGGTATAACCAAATAGCATACCGTTTTTATTCCTCTCAACAAGCACAGGTTTTATTTGCCCAACAGACTTTTCATAAAAAGCAGACTTTTTCTTGTCCGATAGTTCATGCAAAACCTTAGACCTTCTGGATCTTTCACTATGAGGCACTACAGGTCTAATATCTATGGCCTCTGTATTTTCCCTTTCAGAATATGTAAAAACATGTAAATAAGAAACATCATTGCTTTTTAGAAAATTATAAGTTTCAAGAAAGTCTTCATCAGACTCTGTTGGATATCCAACAATTACATCTACACCGATACATGCATCTTGATCAAAACTTTTTATTTTATTTAATCTATCGGAGTACAGACTAGTTGTATATCTCCTCTTCATAGATTTTAACATCCTATCAGATCCAGATTGTAAAGGTATATGAAAATGTGGCATAAATTTTCTTGATGAGAAACAGAACTCAATTATTTCATCAGTTAGTAAATTAGGTTCAATGGAAGAAATCCTAATTCTTTCAATATCAACTTTATTATCTATTTGTTGAATTAAATCATAAAAATTTTCATCTGTCCCTTTTCCAAAATCACCAATGTTTACTCCCGTTAAAACAATTTCTTTCGCATTTGTTCTAGAGATATCTTTAGCCAAGTTAACAGTCTTTTTAATCGATGCGTTTCTACTTTTACCCCTCGCTAGTGGGATAGTACAGAAAGTGCAATTATAGTCACAACCATCTTGTACTTTCAAAAAAGATCTAGTCCGATCATCACTAGAGTAAGATGGCTTAAATGTTTTTACGTCTGTTATGGGTCCACTATATGATGATTTAATATCATTAGAAAAATCAATTTGATCTAAATAGTTTAACAATTCAAATTTATCTTCTGTGCCTAAAACAAGATTTACATCCTCAATATTTGTTAATTCTTCTGATTTTAATTGAGCATAACACCCTACAAGAGTAATGAATGCGTTTGGATTAATACGCTTACTCCTTCTGATAAGTTTACGAGTTTCTTTATTAGCATTTTCTGTAACTGAGCATGTATTAAATACATATATGTCCGCAAACTCTTTAGAGTCAACATTTTCATAACCATACTTAAGTGAGTCTCTAGACAGTGTTGATGTCTCAGAAAAATTCAACTTACAACCTAGCGTATGAAAAGCTATCCTTTTTGCTGTTGTACTCATTAAAAAATTTAAAATATGTTTCGTTCTAAGAAAATATTGAGAGCTAAATTTAAATCCTTATTATTTTTAAAGATAAAGGAAATAAATATTATGAGTAAAAATTTAAAAAGCGTAATAACCTGCGATCTGGATGGTAAAGTTGAAACGTTTAGTGAAGGTGCGCAGCAATTATTCGGATATACAGAAGAAGAAATTATTGGCAAAGTTAGAGTGAGCGATTTCAGTGCTGGTCAAATTGTATTAGGGCATGTAGTTAATTGGCTTGCAGAGTCCGTTGAAAAAGGAGTTTGGGAAGGCAACACTGTTTTTTTACACAAAGACGGAACTGAAATGCCTTGCAAAATTAAAATCACACCCACCAAAGATAAGGAAGGTAACCACATCGGCTATTGTGGTGTAACCTCTCCACTATCTGATAAGTCGGCAGATGAAGTCCGTCCAAAAATCAGTTTTGGAACAAAGCTATTCAGTTGGATGGTGATAATGAGACTACCATTTTTAACTGCAACTATTGTCCCAATCCTTTTAGGAGCAGCTGTAGCAAGTAGATTTGTAAGTATTGATTGGTTTTATTTTACTTTAACAATGTTAGGCGGATTTTTATTGCACATAGGTACAAACACATCGAATGACTATTACGACCACACTAGTGGGACAGATGAAGCAAATTACAACTACATGGTGCCTTTTTCAGGAGGCAGTAGGAGTATTCAAATGGGACTTATCTCAGCTAAAGGTATGTTAAATGTTGCTATAATAACTTTTGCTTTAAGTGCTATTGTTGGTATACCTCTTATTTACAAAGCAGGCATAAACATCTTGTATCTTGGGATCGTTGGATTTCTTTCCGGTCTTTTTTATACAGCTCCACCATTTAGATTTGCATCTAGGAAAGGAATGGGAGAACTTTTAATAGGGTTAAATTTTGGACCTCTAATGGTTGCTGGTAGTTTTCTTGTGCAAACAGGTGGTGACATGACCCACATCATGGATGCAGTATTTGCAGGGATACCAATAGGCTTTCTAGTAGCTGCTATAGTTTTCGTTAATCAATTTCCTGATCATGATGGTGATAAAGCAACCGGCAAAAATAATTTAGTAGTTGTTTTTGGGCCAGAGAAAGCGAGGATAGGATATGTTGCATTAATCATAGGGGCGTTTGTTAGCATAATTGCATTATCCTGGACTAACCCACTGACTTTCCCAACATTATCTCTTGTATCGTTAATAACATCAGTTTACAGTATTTTTACAATAAAAACATTATACAAACATTATGACAATAGATTATTACAGCCCGCTAATGCAGGAACTATTGGATTACACTTCCTAACGGGGTTATTTTTCTGTGCCGGTATATGGCTAGGATAATTTAAATCATTTAACGTTTGGAGTACTGTATGAACAAAATTGAATTTTTAAATATAATTGAAAACAAAATTGAAGAGCATCATTTATTAAACCACTCTTTTTATAAAGCTTGGAATGCAGGTGAATTAGATCGATCTACTATTCAAGAATATGCTGCCCAATACTTTAAGCATGTTTCTGCTTTCCCTAGATATTTATCATCAATCCACTCAAACTGTGATGATATATCAGTAAGACAAGAAATTCTAGAAAACTTAATCGATGAGGAGCGTGGTGATGAAAATCATCCAGAATTATGGATGCGTTTTGCAGAAGGCATGGGTAAAAAAAGAGAAGATGTAAAAAATACTGTTGCAATAAAAGAAACTAAAGAGCTAGTGGACAATTTTATGAAACTATCAAAAGACGAGCGTTACCATGTTGGATTCAGTGCTCTTTATTGTTATGAATCTATGATCCCTGAAATTGCCGAAAATAAAATTGACGGTTTAAAGAAATATTACGGTGCTAAAAATGGTGAGGATACATTAAAGTTCTTTGAGGTGCATCAATCAGCAGATATCATTCACAGGCAAGTTATTAAAGATTTAATTGGCGATGTTTGTGATACTGATGAAAAGAAAGAAGAAGCGCTAGAAGCTATTGAACTTGCATTATCTTCTTTAAACAATTTCCTCTCAGGAATGGAAAGAGTCTACTGTTAGGTATAGATTAATATTATGAGCGTCGGTCCTCTTCAGAACGGCGCTCATCTTGTCTCCTATCTTCATCAGTTCTTCTATTATTTTCAACTGTTACATTGCTTACTCTTCGATCGGCATTTCTGCGGTCATCACTTCGTCTATCGTCACTGAGTGTTCTTTTTTCAGACATATTCGTATTCCTATTTAAATTAATAAAAACGATACCTGGGATTAACCCAGGCATCGTAATATATTTTTTAATTACCCTTTAAAATCGACAAAAAGGGTAGATTCAGTTTTAACCAAACTGACTTTATCTTCCATATCTAAATCGCTAACTGCTTGCTCAATCATTTTCATTTCATTTTCGTGAATGAATTCATCAGCCCTAGCAATATAAGCAAGGTTTTTAATTACCTTATAACGATCATCATCAGAAGAAAACATTTCTTTGATTGCACTGAGTGAAGAACCATATTGGTCAAAACGAGAAGCTTCATCGCCGAGGGCAATAAATTTATCAATAACTTCTTTTTCAACTTGATGATACTCGTCATCTCCCATATCTGGGAGCATAACTTTTACGTTACCACGCATTGCTTCTTTCTCAGACTCGTCAACATCTCCATCTGCTAAAAAGGAAACACAAACAAATGCATATACTAAGTCGTGACTATTTGTCCAATCTGACATAATTACCTCGTTAGAATTAATTTACACTTAAAGTTCGTAACTACTATTACTACTCTATATTGAGTCTACGAACCTCTAAACTCAATAGAGCTATTAGGAAGTTATCAACGGTTTATGTGAAGAGCAATAAAAACCGATTCCACTCTAATGCATTATATTAAGTAACATATGGATAGAAAGTCTTCTTCAATATTGAAAAACATATATCAAAATCGTAGCTTCCATTAACAATGTTTTACTACTTTATATAACAATGAACAGTAATATTACAATATTTTTTGCAAATACATTGAATCTGATAAATAAAAGCAGATCGCTAGCCGCCTTACTAATCGTTTTTTTAGTCATTCTCATAAGCGATTCTTTATTTCATCAGCTTTATCCACAAGTCATTTTATTACTTGAACAATTCTTTGATATTAACAAAGAAGCTCATGGCGCTGTAGACCTCACTTTTGCGCCCGAAATATGGGGAGGAGTATTAGCTACAGTTTTAGGTACATTGATAATTGTCATTGCAATAGCAGCAGAGTCTACTCCAAAATTGATGGACCTGTTCGTTAGAGATTGGATCAGTCTTATCTTCATATGGTTTTTAATTCTTGCATCTATTCATTCAACAATAATTATGTACTATTTTGAACCAATGGATAGGCTATCTAGTGTCATGTTAAATACTTACATTTACCTCCCCCTATCTTCTGTTTTATCATTGCCATATATATTTTACATATTACTCTATTCAAAAACAGATAATGTAATTAGAAAACTCTATTCGCTGAATATTGCTGATATAAAAAGGTTAAAGCAAAAGCCCATACAACTTACAATGAATGATAGTCGAGTTATTGAACATTATCAGCATCAATTAATGTCTACTATAGATCAATTCGATGACCTGCTTGAATATATATCGTTCAAAGAGGCTCAAACAGAAATTATTCGTAGAGTTGGTGATACAGTAAGAGTGTATATGATGAACAAAGATTCCTACGATCCGAAATTTTTTACTGCTACAGATACCATCAGAAATAATCCGACATTCAGAACATATGTTGAACACCAATATGAGGATATAGAAGACAGAAAAACATTTTACGAAGTTAAATCCTTTAAGATGATGGGTAATGCATATATACGAAAAATGGAGAATGGGGAATATGAACTAGCATCACTTATCGCTAATGAGATTAGCTCAATAGGACTTTTAGCCTTAGAACTCGAACAAGATAATTTAATTACGGATATTAATATAAGATTTAATACTTTTATGAGATTTGCAATAAAGCATGCAGTTAGAAATAATGAACCAAGGAATTTATACAATTTAGCATTCCACTATTCTACTCTTTTGCAAGGTTATGTTGATAAAAATAAAATTGATTTGCTAAAAATGGGATACTTTTATTTCAAATTCTATAGTAATGAAATTTATAAACAGGCAGCTAACAACCCTTCGCTATATTTTATTGTAGATGTTTTAACTGCTGAGCTAAAAAAGATATCTATCCTCATATCTGAAAAAAATTGGGACCTCGAGCTGCAGGAACATTTATTAAAAGAAATTTTACAGCTTGACAATCCTCCAGACTATCCAAAAGATGATTTAGATCAAAGCGTAAATAATGGCGTACGAGTATTACAAATTGGACTAGCTCTTCATTATATAAAAATTAAAAACCTTGATTTTGCAGAGACTATTGTTGCAGATGTACTTGATGACCTTGCTTATTTTGACAATCAAACTTATCTGAACTTAATGGAAGGACTATATAATAGAATCAAATTTAGTGGCCCAACATTTTGGGAAGACACTGATCGAGGAAATACGAATATTTATTATTCTTCAGATAGCGATAAAATTGATGATTTTAAAAAAATGTTGTCTAAACAAATGAAAGGACGTCTCGAAAAACTTGATCGTGATGTCCAATTCTTAAGATTAGAATTAGATAAATTGAGCTCTAAAGAAGAAACGACGCCTTTAGAAAAAGAAAAAATAATCGAACTTGAAGAAAAAATAAATACTAGAAGGAAGACGTTTTTTATTAAATGAAAATTATTTAGTTAAAGCAAAAAAGAATGCCTGAGTCAAATTAGATATATCTTGAGTTGCAGTTGCTAAGTTATTAACTGCGGACTTTGCTACTTCAAAATATACCGGCCCCCCAATTGAAGGGTTTTTATCTACTATCCTTGAAAAGTCCTCTAAACTTAAAATTCCATATTTTACATCTGTCATTGCTGTGACATGTGATGTGCGCTTAGCGTCATCAAGGACTAAGGAAAATTCTCCTATACCAAAAGCAGGAGCCTTTACCACTGATACAGTTGGTTGAGTAATAGGGTCATTTGATGGCGCAGGGTCTGTAGTTTCTAATCTTATTATTGACTTAGTTGACATAGTAAACCCGCTAGAAGCTTTAACCATCATATTTTTAGATACTTCAACTTGACCTTGGAAAATTAAAAGCATTGTATCTCCCGCTTCACCTTCTTTAAGCAGCACAGTTCCAGGAAGACACTTTTCTTCCACTACTGCCTCAGCAATTTGAGAGCAAAATTCTTCTGGAACTTTACTAAAATAATTTATTTTTTGTATTTGACTAGCACTAACATCCATATCTTTACCTCAATACTAAAGCTTTATGTTTCCCATCAATAACATATTCATCATCAGGGTTGATCTCAACAATTACATGCTCATCACTTGACAACTTTATTCCTGCACCATCAAGCTGTTCTTTAATCATGTCTCTAATAATAGGGCTACCACTCTCACTCATTTGCTCTTCAAGGCTAAATCCAGCTTTCTTAATTGCATATCCTACCAATAGCCATTTATGTTTGAATTTGTAATATGCTGAAACTTTATTATGCGTTAAGCCAACCAATCCTTTTGGAATCGGTACAACCTGAATGCCTTTATCCTGTTTTTCCTGTGTAATAAGTTCATCAAAAAGTTGTGGGACACCTGGATCAGTAACATGCTTGGCTAACATATGCGGAATGTGTTCATCAGGAAAAACAATCTCGTTTACATTTGCTCTATGTAAATGAGAAATGTACTCTTCGTCTAAAATATATGCTACAACCTGAATGTCCTCTAGTATAGATTTCGCAGTAAGAGCTGTTAAAACTGTTTTATCCTCATCAGGCTTTTCGTTTGGAAGCAGTCCAGATTCATCAGGAACTATCATAAATGTACCACACTCTTCAATATACGCTTTTTTCAATACTCCTTCTTGAGTAAAATTCTCTGATAGGTGCGTTATATCCAATCGATCAAAACCAGAAATAGCTCTTTTAATTATTTCCTCTTCTGTCTCATTAATTAAAATCACAACAGAAGTAGAATCCTCATTTGCCTCAACCAATCTAAGCGCTGATTGCACTGCAGAATTCCAACCAGCTATGATTAAATGTCCATAAAATTTAGTTTCGTCCAATTTATCATCTCCTTTCAAACGCGCTGCTACTAAAACTGAAGAAACAGCACCTGTAAGCATTGTAACAATGCCTAGATTTAAAATCATTATAATTATAGTTAAAAATTTTCCTAAATGTGTCTCAGGGCTCACATCACCATACCCTACAGTAGTAAAGGTTACTACTGCCCACCAAAAAGTATGAAAAAATGTATCTATCCAGTTCGGCTCACTACCACCAAACATAAAACCATCGCCAACATCATCTTTTACACTTCCACTAAAAAGAGGATATTCAATAATCGTTAAAATAGTTGTTGCAAAAAATACAGCGCCAAACCCCCAAATAGCATATCTAAATAATTCATTTGATTGGTAATAATTTGATAATTTAAAAAAAACAGTTTCATCAGGACCTATTTCAGATTTGCTATTGGCTAAACTTTTCTCATCTTCATCCACCTGAGCTAAAGATTCATCTACTAAGGACTGATGAAGCTGATCATACAGAACCTGATTAGCATGTATTTTTTTTTCTATGTCATCAAGAGATGACAAGCTAGCTTCATTTTTTTTATTTATATCCATTAGTCTAAATATATTTATTCTTTATTGCAGAATGAAAGAAAATGTCATTACTCTTTACTTAAAATAATTATTGAATGTACTCTCTAACTTTTTAGAAGAGATAGGCTGTGAAAAACCCATATGAAAAGCTAAAAACCACATCACAAAAATCCCAAAAAATAAAAAAACTAATTGCCATATCCATATTGATGGCAAATTAAATGGTGCCCAAGTAGCAGGTATGTTTGGATCGGAAAATAAAGTGTTGCCAATCATCGCAAAAGGGCCAAACCCAAATAAGAACCAAAATAGGACGAGACAATATGCTAAAGGAACTAATTTTTTCTTTGACTCTGGTACTCCTGCAACTTCAGATAAAAATGCATGCCTTTTTTCTTTATCTAAATTTTTTTGATCACTGTCTGGGAAAAAATAAGAAGCAAAGCCTGTAAAAATTATATTAAAAAATATCCCCCACCCTGCAGAGTGTATAGTAAGAGGATAAGCTCCCCACGGCAGGGGGAATATACTGGACATCTTATCTGTTAAAGTAACAGCCAAAAGTCCAGCAATTAAACCCATAGTAACCCCAGTTTTAGAAATCCATTTACAATAAAGGTTCCCAAAAAGCGCTGGATACATCTGAAATCCATAAGCTACCGCAAGACCGCCTAACATTACCAAAGCATCTGTGGAAACTATCGCAACAACTAATGCTGCAACTGCTACAACAACTACAAATAAACGTCCTATGAATTTTTGTCTATCTTCAGTTACTTCTTCATCAATATAATTTTTATATATGTCTCTAGTTATCATTGCACTAAAAGTTGACATATAAGCAGATCCTGTACTTTGCATTGCTGCAAGGGCACAAACAGCTAAAAGCCCAACTACCCATGGTGCTGATTCAGACATTAGGTTAATTAACTTTGGTACTAAAGTACTATCCGATATTGTCTCAAAAATTCCATTTAATACTAAGACATCAGCGCCCATCCCTTGAATGATAGTAAATGTAAACAGAATGATACCTATAACGATTGATGAAGCAACTACTTGCTGCCACCTAAAGGGTTTAGAGGTTTTATTTGCATAGGCCCACATTGAAAATGCCGGTGAAGACTGTATACCCATTAAAGCAAACATGTATGTCATACACATCATGCCAGTCCAAACACCGCCGACTGCATTTGAACCTGATGAAACAATTTGAATAGAACCCGGCATCGCCACTCTATTAGAAAAACCTTGTAATGTTAATCGATTAGCACTAATCAAATCATTTTTAACTAGAACGCCAATCCCCTCAGTGAATAAATTCCATCCACCAATCCATTTTATCGTAATAATTCCAAGTACTATTATACCCAATGCTAACAAAATTGCTTGAGCACAGTCAACATAAGCAACCGATTTCAATCCTCCTGAAGCAACATAGATAACTACAACTGTAGATAATAATATCATACCTAAATTAGTTGAAATTAAACCATCAGTAAGAACATTAAATAATGCTCCGGAGGCTCGAAGTTGAATACCCAAATATGGGACAGAAAATAGAAATGCAACTAATACTGTTAATACTCTCATTGAACTACCGCCGTAATAATCAGAATACATTTCTCCTGGAGTCACATAATTATAAACTCTTCCAAGCACCCATTGTCTTCTCAAAAAAAGAACTCCAGTAAATGGTATTGTAAGTGCATAAAATGAAGCAAATGCATACGGTAGACCATCTGTAAGTATTTTCCCCGGATGCCCAACAAATGTCCATCCTGAAAAACTAGTTGCAGTTGCTGCAAGTACAAATACCCAAGTTCCTATTGATCTACCTGCTACAAAATAATCTTCAGAGGTTTTAGAAGTAATTGCGCCTTTAATCCCCCAAAAAATACAATAGGACCAATAGAGTCCTACGAACGCCAATAACCAGTATATTTTTGCATCCATATTTAATTTACTTTGCTAAAGCGCCCATTGGGTCCCAAGGAGGCAATAATTGAGCTTCCTCTTTTTCGTATAATTTTACATACTCGTCGTCTAAATATTTTTTATCTACAACAACTTCATATAAAAATTCATCAAACCATTTATCTGACATTATATAAAACCCTTTTTCACCATTTCGATCACCCCAACTATTTTCAACTCTCCATTTTACAGGATTACCATTTAAATCTAGGTCAACACCAGTAAAAAGCATAGCATGTGTCATTTTGCTTTCACCATACTCCAATCGTGTAGCTTTGTCCATTGTAAATTGCGTATCATAAAATAAATCAAAAGCAAATAAATCAGTATCCATTACACCATGAGACCGGTGTAGGTATTTACCAACATCACATCCAAACCACACAGGGTCATCATTTTTTATTGATTGAATAGCTGCTTTTTTTAGTATTTCAATTTTTGTATTTAAATATCTAATTGGTTGGCCTTCAATAACATTTCCAAGATGCTCCACGCTATAAACTTTTTTATAGGATTTATCTGACATCGGACAATTAATTAGACAAACTAAGTCACTAAGGTAAATGCCCACATGTTTACTAAAAAAACTTTGAGGAGTTAAATTCTCGAACCGAAGAAAATTTTTCTTCTTATCTCTAATTTGCCAAGTAAATTTATTTGGAGGAGCACCTAAATGAATGACTAACATTTTATAAACAATATTTAACATGTCATTTTTCATGTTAAATAAGCCTTGTTCACTTATTTTACTTTTTAATGCCTCTCTTAATTCTTTTGCAAATTCACGAAGTTTTCTAGTAATCATTCTATTCATTCGCATAGAGCGACTAGATTGATAAGTTTCAGGCATTTCAGATTTTGGAACAACTCCATATTTATTTATCAGATTCACCCACATATCCCATTGACCACCATCTTGTATCGGGTTTTCTAATAAGTGCATAATTATGCGACTATTCCAAGAGCTATCAGCAGTACTGATGATACTGTTTAAAAAATAATTTGATTTTTCTAATTTATCCCAAAACATGAAATATGTTTGAGAAAATTCAAAATTACGAATATTATGCTTCCTTCCAAGATAAACTCTAAAAAGATTCAATCCCGCAAATCCCCAACATCTACCACTCGACTTTTGATTAGTTATCTTCATTTCACCAGAAATTGTTTCTGAAAATGAATGGTCTATTTTTCTAAACTCATCCCAGTCCATAGCTAGATCTGTAATCTCGTTATGGGTTGCAGCATTTCGAGAAAGCTTTAATTTTACGTTGCTATTGCACTCCTCCTGGTAATTATTAATCATTTTTTTTGTAATAGATTTATCCATAGGTCTTTTCCCTCATTTAAAAACTAAAAATTGTAACAATACATAAAATAAAATAAATAGTGATATCTGCAGCGCCAGCATAGTCTTTAGCCAAACGCTGTCCAAGCAATAATAACAACAAAACAATAGCACTAATGAGCAGACCATAATATATAAAAATCGAATCATGATATGAAAGTTTGTAAAAAATCCCAAAACAACATAAAAAAGCGGAAGCAATTTCGAATAATGCTAAAAATTTAAGAGATATTGATGTGTAATTTTGAAAAAAGGTTCCTCTAAAGTGATGATTGAAAAACTTCAAATTACCTTCCCTATCATTTATTTTATCTATGCTTGATTGAAAAAAAACAATTGAAAAAAATATAGATACTAAAATCTGCGCAATTTCAATGTTATTAAAATTTAAAATGCTCATTACATAACTAATCTAGGATGGTTTTATACTGATCAAGAGTATAATCTCTTAGCTCTTCAACCGTCATATCTTTATACAATTCTTGACCAATTATATCAGCAAAATGAATGTTTATTACACCTGGATTTAGCCTCCAATCCCCAACATTTTTAGCTTTATATGCACCATCAATAATGACTGGGATAATTTTTACACCTGTGTTTTTTGCAATGTGAAATGCTCCTTTTTTAAAAATTCCTAATTTACCATCTTTTGACCTTGTGCCTTCTGGAGCAATAAGGAAAGATGTCTTTTCATTTATAATTGCTTTTTCAACAACTTTTAGGCTTGATAAAGCCTTTTTAATATTTGCTCTATTTATAGGAACTATTCCATACGACCTTGCTACTTGCCCCCAAAGTGGATAACTAAGGTGCTCTTGTTTAGCAACAGCCGTAACATAATGATTCATATATTTACCTAATGCAAAATGGTCGAAGAGAGATTGATGATTAATTAAATATAAATACGGGCCTCCTTCTGGATCAGGTGTTAACCCAGTTTTTTTTACTAATTGACCACCTAGAAGGCAAAATAAATAGGACATTGGACTTAAGAAATAATGAAAATATTTTTTATTTACAACTATAGTATAGACCAAAAAAATTGGGAATATGACTAATAAATATGCAAACCACAATGGCCATAGAATTAATGAAATAATTACTCTAAACATCCCAATTAAAACTCTTAAATAATTTAAATACTTTATGATTAGCTCTATGGAAAGCATAGCGGTCAATATCTCTTTTATAAATCCAAGAAAAAGAATTTCCAGTGTTTTTAACATCATCACAATTAATAAAATCCATGACAATTAATTTCATTTTAAAATGAGAGTAAACATGTTCAACTTCGGATATAATCTTTTTAAAACTTATTATGTATCCATATTTATCAAATATATATTTCTTAAAATCAAAAATATAATTGCTATCTAGAGTTACTTGCTTCATAGGAATTTCCCAAAGACCATTCAACATTTGGCTATCTCTTTTTTGGATCAAAATCCTATCCTTAAATCTAATTATACCTCCTACAAAAGTACGCACAGGGACTTTTTTAATAACTGATTTTTGAGGGTAATTACTTGGGGTCCCACTTTTGTAACCAGCACAAAACGAATTAAGAGGGCACTGTCTACACTTAGGCAACCTAGGTAAACATATGCAAGCCCCTAGTTCCATAATAGCTTCGTTAAAATCCCCAGTCCTAATTATATCTATATTCTTTGATAAAAAAGATCTTATATAATTCAAATTATATTTGCTCAATTTTTTTCTTCTTGTAATTCGAGAAACAACTCTTTTAACATTACCATCAATTGCTAAATAGTTCTTATTAAGAGCAATTGAAAGCACAGCTCCGGCAGTGTAGTCACCAACTCCAGGGAGTGACCTGAAATTGTCCCAATCCTCAGGAATTTTTGAACCATAATCATTTACAATTATTTTAGCAGCTTTGTGAAAATTTCTACACCTAGAATAATACCCTAGACCTTCCCAAGATTTTAGAATGTTTTCCTCAGATGCCTCTGCTACAGACTTTATGTTGGGAAATTTTTTCATCCATGAATTGAAATATGGGATAACAGTATCTACCTTAGTTTGTTGTAACATTACCTCTGAAACCCAAATACTATATAAACTTCTATTTTTACGAAATGGTAGCTCTCTTTTATTTTCATCAAACCAGTCTAATAAAAAAGCTGATAAATGCATGGAGTTACTCTTTATTTTTTTAGAAATATCTTTTTCAAAGACCATTGAAATAATGATAAATTTTCTAAAAATAATTCTTTCTCAACCTGATTATTTTTTACAAATATTTGATTACCAATTTTATCTATTTTTTTTTCAATATCAGCTTGCAACATAACGCCTTTTTGATCAAGAAAAACATTAATTGATCTTTTATCTACTTCACTTTTTTTTCTTGTAACATAATTATTACGCTCTAAACGAGCGATAAGTCTGGTTACACTACTATTTTCTAGACCAAGTGCTCTCGCTAATTCGGACATCTCGATCCCGTCATCAGGAATGATAATAATAGCTAAAACTTGACTGTAGGATAAATTCTTGGGGACTACCTCTGTTCTGAAAATTCTTTGTAAATCAATAAGAAAAGCAGTAAAAAGTTCACCATGATTCATAGTTGCATATTACAACTAATTTTCTGTTTATAAAATATTAGTCTTTAGGAAGAGACCAGAGCAGTTTTGCATGATTTACATAAATTGAATCTAACATACTTCTTTTTTCTCTTGGTATCATATGACCTACGCTCTGGTAATGATCTAGTTTTATGGGTTCAAAGGCATACCATCGCCCTCTAATAAGTTGTTTTGAAGGTTGATACTCTACTATTAGATCTGCTCCATTTTGTCCTGTGGTAGGACCTCTCATCGATCTAGAATTAACTATGCCATCATTCTCCCACCAAGTTGAATCGGTTGCGCTTCCACTATTGGTAAACACTACTCTAGATCCTATTAGTTTCGCTCTTGAACGTATTAATAAAAAAACATCTTTATCAGGAGTGTGATATCCAGTCACTCTATTTTTTGAAGTAGCTGAAAAAGTATATGAAAAATAAAATACATTAGGACTAGCATTTAGATAGGTGTTTAACTCTGCAGCTCCGTCTAAACTCAAATCCCAAGAACTTATATTTTTTGTAATCCAAGCATTGTGCCGTCTCATCCTTTGAACATATTTTGACCAGGTTTCATCAGTGTTTCTTTTTATATCCCACTGACTAAGGTCAAAATCATAAAAATTTGTTCCAACTACCCCCGCAAGACCAGTAAAGTATTGTATGAATGGAAAGGTTTTTGTGACAATATCTGCTAATGTACTTCCATCATGAGGCGTTGCTATAGATGTAATACTTTTTACCCAACCCCTATTTGAACTACCCAATAATTTAGAATCTTCTTTCAATCCCAAGCTGTCATCCACATAAAATTCGTTTTCCAGTAGGTATTGAAGCATCCTTGCGGTTTGCCCACCCATACTATGACCAATTAGATGTACTGGGTTATCGCTACCCCACTCTCTGTATAAACCTACATATTTTTTATCATGTGGTTTTTGAATTAAACCATATTTTTTTGAGTGACTTAAGCCGTAATCAGCTTGCCCACCTTTTAATTGGTAATATACTTCTATAGCCCTATCCCAATTTGATGAAATAGGGCCAATAGAAACATTAATAACCTTGTATCCATGACTCTCCAACATTCTTTGAATATCTTTTTTACCACCCCAATATTTGTAATCTCCCAACTCTTCATTCCCCCAACCAAAAAAACCGTGAATAAGCACTATGGGATTTTTATTTTGAGAGAATACAACACTAATTAAAAAAATATATAATGAAAAAATTTTCATTAAAAATTAATGCTCATATCTAACCCTGAACAAAATCCACCTGTTCCATAAAAGTACAAACCGTAACTAATGACTAATTCTTTATTTTTGAATAATACTCCAACCCCGCTTGATCCAAAAATAGTCTGAGATAAATTTTGTTCAGTGTTTTGGCTGAATTTTCTTGTTGATGTACCCAAGTTTAATGCAATATTTTTTGATATGTAAAAAGTTCCACTTAAAAAATAATCCATAGGAACTAGACTTGTACTAAGCTTGGTGTCAATTGATAGCTTGAGTGGCAAATGTACTAAGTCTTTGCAAACTCCAATAAGAAAATCCGTTGAATTAATATCATCAATCGATCTATTATAAAATAAAAGTATATCATTAACAGTCCATCCAATATCCAAATTATATTTTTTTATTGTCCATACTAATCCAAAAGATGAGTAAATAGATGTAGAAATAATGTCTTCTAGTTTCGAGATATAAAATTGATTAGAGACTCCGTAATTAAAAGGCAACGTTTTAGATTTTTCATTATAACCAAACCTAAACCAGGTATCGCTTGAAGTGTAGTTTCCTGTCGCCACCGCATTTTCATCATAACCTTTAAATGTACCATATGAGACATGATTGATTGAAGCGATTATAGATTTAGTGCTCTTACTTAATAACATAGAAGCAGACTGAGCTTGAACCCCCGCAGGATAGAATATAAATGATGTCGAAAAAATTTTATTATTTGAAATAACGTTTAAATCAACATCCCTACCATTTGGATTGAAAAGCAACTTGCCTCCTCCGGCAAATGAGAGTTCATTAGCGGAAAACCAAACCGATAAACCAGGTCGCGATTGATTAGAATGCAGACATGATAATGAAAGTATTAAGAATAAAATGAATTTCATATCATTGAGATAGGATCAATATGAATATTGATTTTATTTGAACCTGTTATTTGATTTTTATGCTCAATAAAGTTTTTACTTATGAAAGAGTGTAATTTTTCACTATTTGAATCATACTTTTTTATGGATTTCAAAATAATTTGAAATCGGTATTTATTATTTACTTTCTCCTTAAAACATGGAGCGGGGCCAAGGATTTCAAGGCCTTTATATGTACCAAAAAAATTATTTCTAACCCTATTAGACAAAGAAAATACAGATTTTAAATTAGAACCTAAAAATTCAATTTTTGAAACCCAACTATAAGGAGGATAATTCAGTGTGTTTCTGTCAGTTAACATATTATTATAATAATCTTTTAGATTTAATTTAGATGCTGCATTAATTACAAGATTTTCTTTATCATAAGTCTGAATTACAACCTCTCCTCGTTTCTTCCCCCTTCCTGACCTGCCAGCTGCTTGATAGATTAATTGAAATGTTCTCTCACTAGATCTGAAATCGGGTAAATGCAATCCTAAGTCAGCATTAATAATGCCAACTAAAGTTATTTCTGGAAAATCTAAACCCTTTGCTATCATTTGAGTCCCTAAAAGGATATCTATTTCACCATCGTGAAATTTTTGTAAAACCTTAATAGTTGAAGAGCTGTTTTTCGAACTATCATGATCTATCCTAGCAACCCTTGCATTGGGGAAAGTTTTTTGTATTAACTCTTCAACTTTTTGCGTTCCAGTCCCCATATATGAAAAGTTTTGACTGAAGCATTCACCGCAATTTTCTAAATTTTTAAAACTGATAAAACTACATATATGACATTTAAAATTATTATCATATTTATGGAATGTTAATGGCGTCTTGCAAGCTAGACACATTACTACAGTACCACAATCAGAGCACTTTACTGTAGGAGAAAATCCTCTTCGATTCTGGATAAGCAAAACTTGCTCATTGTCACTTAACCTTTTTTCAATTTTCTCTTGCAATAAGCCTGAAATAATAATGTTAAACTTTCCAGATTCTTTACTTTCATCAATTAAATCTACTACTCGAACTTTTGGATATAGAGCATCTCCATACCTTTTTGATAATGTCAAATAGTTATATTTTTTAAGCTTATAATTATAGAATGTTTCCAAGCTAGGGGTGGCACTAGACAAAACAACAGTGCATTTTTCTATTTTAGATCTCATTATAGCAACATCTCTAGCATGATAACGAGGAGATGGTGAATCTTGCTTGTATGAACTATCATGTTCTTCATCGACAATGATCAGCCCTAAGTTTTTAACTGGTGAAAAAATAGCACTTCTGGCTCCAATTACGATTTTACATGTTCCATCATTTATATCCCTCCAAGTTTTTGCGCGCTGAGATTTAGATAATTGTGAGTGCCATAAGGCCATGTCATCCCCAAAAACCTGTTTAAAACGTCCAGCAATTTGAGATGTAAGTGAAATTTCGGGAATGAGAACAATAGAACACTTACCAAGTTTTTTAACAGTTTTTATGATTTCAATGAAAATTTCAGTCTTACCACTTCCCGTAACACCATGTAATAGGTTTGGGCTATATAACCCTGATTTAATTGCAGTCTTTAGACTTTCAATGACTACAAGTTGTTCTTTATTGTATAATATATTTTTTTTTAAAGATTTAAATGAAGTTTCTCCAATCGCTTTATCTTGATTTCTTCTTTCAAGCTCAACTAAACCTTTTTTTTCAAGTGCTTTGCATATTGATATGGGGTTTGAGCTAATTGCTTTAAATCTAGAAACTTTTATGTATTCTAATGGAGCTTGTCTAATGGCTTCAAAAACTGAATTTTGCTTAGGAGATAACTTTTCATAAGTATTTTTAGCCTTATGTCTAGCTACATACCTTACGAACCAAGATCGCCTAGGACTGTAATTGCTTGAAAGTGAAAAAGGTAATACAGTATTATACGCTAATCCAATCGGAGTAACATAATAATGGCTTATCCAATTAACTAGCTTCCAAAGTTCGTTGGATAATACTGGCGTGTTATCGTCAACGTCAATGATTGATTTTAAGTTGCCAGCAAACGAACTTTCTTCAATTAATGAGACAATGATACCGCTAACTTTTCTTGCCCCAAATGGAACTTTGACTCTTGATCCAACTAATAAGGAATTTTTTAAATTCTCAGGAATTGAGTATGTAAAATTTTGGAATGAAGATATTGGAAGCGATACCTCAGCAAACATTATAAATTAATAAGGAACTAACCCTTTATGACATATAACTTGACATCAGATGCAATATCCTTTGCAATTTTAACTTTTGCATGATAAATACCTAAAGCTTTGATTGGTTCATCAATAATTATCTGGTTTTTATCAAGGTCAAACCCTTTAGATGTTAGCTCTTTGTGTAAATCTAGGTTAGTAATTGAACCAAACATTTTTTCTTCTTCTCCAACGTTAACTTCAATAGTTATTTCAACATTGCTAAGTTTTTTAGCTAACTTTTGCAAAGAAATATTTTCACGTTCAAGCTTAACATTCGCTACTTTTTTTCTCTCACTCGCAACAGCAATATTTTTATTTGATGCTCTTAACGCCAAACCTTGAGGTATTAATCTATTTCTAGCAAAACCAGGTTTTACGATAACAATGTCTCCAGCGAGACCTAAATTTTCAACATCGTTTAGTAAAATAACTTTCATGATATAATCTCCATACTATTATTCAGAACCACTATCAACAAAAGGCATTAAGCCTATAGTTCTAGCTCGTTTTATAGCACCAACAACTTTACGATGCATTTTAGCACTAGTCCCAGTAACTCTTCTAGGCATAATTTTACCATTATCATTGGTAAACCTCTTCAACAATTTTACATCCTTATAATCTACTGTTGAAATATTGTTTTCTTTAAAGAAACAATATTTTCTTCTTGTTTGAAAAGCCATTATTCTACCTCCTTATCTTC
The DNA here is from genome assembly GCA_004321745.1 of bacterium. Classification (GTDB taxonomy): domain Bacteria; phylum Fidelibacterota; class Marinisomatia; order Marinisomatales; family UBA1611; genus TMED80. The sequence goes on from SGYO01000003.1 coordinate 42,193, forward strand.
TTCGACAATTTCTTTTTCTAATTGTCCTTTATTTTCTTCTGCTAGTTCTTCTGCTAGTTCTTCTGATTTTTTTTCAGAGTTATTTTCAGTTTTTTCATCATCAAAATCTTTGACAACATCAGGTTTTTCTTCTAACCTGACAATCATATGTCTAATCACCAAACCACTGAGCTTTAACCATGAATCAAATTCATTTAGCTTGTTATTGTCTCCACCTTCGTAATGTAACAGAATGTAATTTCCATAGGAGTTCCCTTTTATGGGATATGCTAGTTTTTTCTTACCCCAAACAACATGATTTATTATTTTTGAATCAGTATTTTCTAACCTACTACTAATATCTTTCATGATTTGGTCAATTTTTTTTCGTTCTACATTTGAGTTAACAATGTATATTAGTTCATAATAACGCATATAATCTCCCTAGATTCTATTTAATCAATGGTGCAATTACCAAAGACACCACTGACATAAGTTTTATTAAAATATTTAATGATGGACCAGAAGTGTCCTTAAATGGATCTCCGACAGTATCACCGACAACAGAGGCTTTATGAGCCTCGGATCCTTTAACTAATTTTTGACCATCTATTGTAATGCCTTCCTCAATCATTTTCTTTGCATTATCCCAGGCTCCTCCTGAATTTGATTGAAAAATAGCCATCAATACGCCAGTTACTGTTACTCCTGCAAGCAATCCTCCTAATATTTCAGGACCTTGATTGCTACCAAACAATTTTGGTAAAAATCCCACAATAACAGGCATTGATACTGCTAAAAGGCCTGGTAAAATCATTTCTCTAATGGCAGACTCAGTAGAAATTTCAACGCATTTCCCATGCTCTGCCTTTCCCATAGCATCATTGTAGGCTTTCTTATCATCTTCATTCCAATCTTCTCGGTTTTTAAGATTCATTATCTCTAGTGCTTTTTTCAACTCAGGAATTTCCTTGAACTGTCTTCTCACTTCTTCAATCATTGACATTGCAGCTCTACCTACAGCTCCCATCGCCATTGAAGAGAAAAGAAAAGGTAACATACCACCAATAAACAAACCTGCCATTACCATGGGATCAGAAATATTTATAATATCAATACCACTTTTAACTTTAAAAGCAGCGAATAACGCTAAAGCAGTTAAAGCTGCAGAACCTATAGCAAAACCCTTACCAATTGCAGCAGTAGTATTACCTACAGCATCAAGCTTATCTGTTCTCTCTCTAACCTCTTTGGGTAATTCAGCCATCTCTGCAATCCCGCCTGCATTATCTGAAATTGGTCCATATGCATCGACAGCCAGTTGAATCCCAGTATTTGCAAGCATTCCAAGAGCTGCCATAGCTATTCCATAAAGACCTGCAAAATAGTATGCACCCATAATGCTACCTGAAATTATCATAATTGGAACTGCAGTAGATTCCATACCAACACCCAGACCTGCAATAATGTTAGTAGCTGGTCCGGTCATGGATTGCTTAGAAATAGACTCAACTGGTTTTGTACCAGTTCCAGTGTAATATTCGGTTATTTTACCAATTCCAAGCCCGCCAAACAGGCCTATGACTGTGGCATAAAATACACCTATACTATCATAAGTTGCCCCAGAACCCTGCTGAGCAACAAATTTTTCTGGTAAAAAGTAAGTTATTAAAATATATATTACCGCAACCATTATTAGCCCGCTACCAAACTCTCCTTTATTTAATGCTTTCTGAGGGTCCCCGCCTTCCTTGACTGAAACTAAAAAGGTACCACCTATTGATACGACTATACCTGATGCTGCGATTAGAAGTGGAAGCAGGACAAAATTGAAATCAAACCCAGCATCGTAAGCATAAAGAGTTGAACCTAAGACCATAGATCCAATTATTGAGCCTACATAGGATTCAAATAAATCTGCTCCCATGCCAGCCACATCTCCAACATTATCTCCAACATTATCAGCTATAGTAGCAGGGTTAAGAGGATGATCCTCAGGAATACCAGACTCTACCTTACCCACTAAATCTGCTCCAACATCAGCAGCTTTTGTATAAATACCTCCCCCAACTCTTGCAAAAAGCGCAATAGAAGAAGCTCCTAAAGAAAATCCAGATAAAACATTTAATATTATTGAAATGTCATTGTTAAAAATTTCCATTTTCCCATAAACATAAAAAAGAATTCCTAAGCCTAGAACGCCTAAACCAACAACACTTAAACCCATTACAGCTCCGCCGCTAAATGCTACATTTAAAGCTTTAGCCAAGCTTGTTTCTGCAGCATGAGTGGTACGATTGTTTGCCTTTGTTGCTACTTTCATACCTAGGAATCCTGCAAAACCAGAAGCTACGGCGCCGATAATGAATGAAAGAGCTATAAATGCGCTTGAATCTGCTCTCCCAGAATTTGCATAACCAAGGACGAGAGCTACAACGACAACAAAAACACCTAGTATTCGATACTCAGCACGAAGAAAGGCCATTGCTCCATCTGCAATGCTAGCACCAATAGTTTTCATACGCTGATTACCCTCGTTTTGCCTGTTTATCCATGAGGCCTTCCAAAAAGCAAAGGCCATTGCAAGAATACCAGATAAAATCACTAGTAAAACAAAGTTATTTTCATTTTGCATTATTTTTTAGATCTCCATTTCTATGAGTTATAAATATTCATTGTTCTATCTATTCCATTAAAAACCACACTATCTAAAGCATCTGCTGCATTTTTTACAGTTTCACGAGCAAGGGTTTTATCATCATCCTTTTTGAATGGTTTCAATACATATTTTTCTGCTGGACGCATTTTTTCACTAGTGCCAATACCAAATCTAAGCCTAGGAATGTTGTATGTGTTTGATACGTAAATGATATTATGTAAGCCTCGATGAGAACCATCACCGCCTTTTGGTTTTATACGTATTTTACCAAGAGGTAAATCTACATCATCTAAAACGACACAAATCTGTTCAGGCAGGATATTTTTTGATTCGATTAGTTGTGAAACTACATTGCCACTTCTATTCATACCTGTGCTCGGCTTAACAAGGTGGAAATTATCTGACTTTGATGCAATAACATAATCACCGCCCCCTGGACTAAAAGAAATTTTATGTCTTGTTGCCATCTCGTCCATTATCCAAAATCCTGCATTATGCTTTGTTTCTTCATACATCTCACCAACATTTCCTAAACCTATAAATACAATCAAAACTAGATCTATTCTTTTGATTTCTCTTCATTATCACTATCATCAGATTTTTGATCATCAGATGGTTCGTCTTTATCCTCATCAGTAACAGTATCATCAGAAATTGTTTCTTCTTCAGCACTAGGAGCTGTAATTGTTGCAACATTTATTTCTGATGAACTAAGTATCTCCACCTCTTCATCATCAGTGGATACATCTGCTACGCTAATTGATGAATTAAGCTCCATTTTATCAATGTTAACCTCAATTTGATCTGGTACGTTTGTTGGAAAACAACTTATTTCAATTTGATTAAGGGCTTGAGATAAAATTCCACCTTCAACTACACCTATTGGCTTACCAATGAGAACTAGAGGAACAGAAATCGTCATCTTTTCGGACCTACGTACTCGCATAAAATCTAAATGAATGATCTCATCTGTTACAGGATGATATTGTACAGCTTTTACCATTACATACTGAGATTCACCACCTAACTCAACCTCATAGACACGCTGGTCAGATTTTAACGCCTGATAAAGTTTAATTTTATCTATAGCAATATTCTCAGGTTCATCTCCCTTAAAATATAATGTACTTGGAATCCTGCCATCTCTTCTGATTGCTTTTGTAGATTTTTTACCAACAGATTCTCTGGTTTCAATATCTAATTTATAATAAGATGTAGCCATCTTTATTTCTCCTTTTTAAAATTCAAATAATGCGCTAACGGATTCACCATTGTGAATACGATTTATCGCTGCCCCAAACACATCAGCGACTGTGATAATTTTCATATTACTTAATATTTTTTCTTCTGGTATTTGTATTGTATCAGTAACAACTAAATTTTTTATTGGAGCGCTTTTTAATCTTTCAATTGCAGGCCCTGACAAAACTCCATGAGTCGCTATAGCAGTTACAGATTTAGCTCCTTTTTCCATAGCTGCATTAGCTGCGCCTACAGTGGTCCCCGCGGTATCAATCATATCATCAATGATGAGAACATCCTTACTGTCTAAATCACCTATTAAGTGACTTACTTTAGCTTGATTAGGAGCAAACCTCCTCTTATCAATCAATGCAAAATGCATTTTTAATCTTTTTGCATAAGCTTGGCTTATAGCAGCAGAACCTACATCAGGGGCTAAAACAACTGATCTTTTTGGATCAAGACCTAAATCTGATATTGCCTTCATTAATACCATTCTACTATATAAATGATCAAAGGGTATTTTCGCAAAACCTTGAATTTGAGTGGAATGTAAATCCATTGTTACTATTCTATCTGCTCCCATACTAGTGAAAATATCAACCATCACTCTTGATGAAATCGGCACTCTTGGTTGATCTTTTCTGTCTTGCCTCCCATAACCAAAGTAAGGCATAATTATGTTAACTGTACTAGCAGATGCTCTAACAGCAGCATCTGTCATCAAAGCTAATTCAATTATATTTTCAGAAGGACCGTTTGTAGATTGAATAATAAATACATCCTGACCTCTAACATTTTCTTCATATTTTACCCATATTTCACCATCTGAAAATGTCTTAATTGAAATATCTCCTAATTGACAATCAGCTGAAATAGCAATTTTTTTTGCTAACTCAGGATTACTTCTTCCACTAAATATTTTACGTTCTCTTTTCATTTAAACAACATTTGCTGGGGCGTAGGGACTCGAACCCCAACTGCCTGGACCAAAACCAGGTGTCCTACCATTAGACGACGCCCCAATTTTTATAATTTGACCAACAAATTAAATAGAGTGAGCAATATATGCCTTGTGCATTGGAGAGAAATGAGAAAATGCTTTTTTAACTTTAGCATTATCATCGAAAATCCCAAACACAGTCGAGCCAGAACCCGACAGACTGGCAAACTTTGCACCTAATGCAAAGAGTTCTTTTTTTATTGCACCAATCTCTGGATATGTTGGAAAAACAACAGATTCAAAATCGTTCTCAAAAAACTTTATTGTGTCAAGATCAACTACCTTTTCACTAAATAAGTCGGAAAATTTAGTAGGGAGTGTAGCATTATCCAATATATTTTTAAATTGTGAATATGCCCATTCTGTATCAATAGTAAGATCTGGAGTAATAATTAAATACCAGCCTTTTATTTTAGATTTTAAACCTATGAGTTTTTCACCTATCCCTTCACCAATTTGAGTGCTCCCTTTTATGAAAAAAGGAACGTCAGCTCCAATTTTTGACCCAATTTCTATCAAATTCTCATCAGAAACATTTAAATCATAAATTTTACTAATACTTTTCAAAACAGCCGCTGCATTCGATGATCCACCACCTAAACCGCTACCTCTAGAAATGTTTTTTGTCAGAACGATATCAATTCCTTTTATATCGTAAAGATCTTTCATATGATTGTATGCTATGACACACAAATTATTTTGATCATTATGCAACCAATTAACATTTGAGCTAAATTGACAACCCCTGATTTTTTTAGAAACTGTTAACTCATCATGTAAATCGATTTCCTGAAATATTGTGCTTATGTTATGATATCCATCGGACCTTTTATTTAAAATTTTAAGTCCCACATTAACTTTAGCATATGAATTAATCTTAAAAGTCTTCATTAATGTCAATTATAGTTGCAATGGATATTACGCTCCAGCCTTTTGAATCACCAACATACCCTAAATAATCTGTTGTCGTAGCTTTAATGGAGACATGATTTTTATTTAGCTCTAATATTCTTGAAATATTATTACGAATTAATTCTATATATGAATTAATCTTTGGTTTTTGCAATATAACAGTACAATCAATATTGGAGATTTTAAACCCATTATTAATAAGAATTTTTTTTACTTCAATTAAAAATATCTCACTTTTTGAGTTCTCCCACTCATTTTCCTCACTAGGAAAATATTGACCAATGTCCCCCATCCCCGCAGCACCCAATAATGAATCTGCAATAGCATGAATTAAAGCATCCCCATCAGAATGGCCTAAAGAGCCCAAATTCGAATCAATTTTTATTCCACCAATATATAAATCAAAACCTTTTTTTAATTGATGAGCATCAAAACCTATTCCAGAACGAATCATAAATTATTCTCCCTTCACGATGACCTTTGCTAACTCCCAGTCTATTGCATTGGTTATTTTAAAATTAGACTGATCACCTTCAATTAATTTAATTTTAAAATTGGCTTCCTCCATTAATATACTCTCATCTGTAATGTTTAAATGTGAAAAATTCTTGATAGCATATAGAAGTTTATCCTTTTTAAAAGTTTGAGGGGTTTGTGCCATCCACAAAGATTCTCTATCAATTGTATTTTTAATTAGCTGATTATCGGCTTTTTTCACTGTATCAACAGCAGGTATTGCTATAATAGCACCATCAAATTCACTACAAGCATCAATTGAATATTTGATGTAAGAGGTTTTAATAAATGGCCTTGCTGCATCATGAATGCAAACAATATCATTTGCTTCTTTTACTGATTTGAGGCCGTTAATAACTGAATCTTTTCTAGATTCACCACCTGAAACTAATTTAATATTATCTTCTTTATTTAAAGATATGAAAATTTGAGATTTTTTTAAAGTTTCTAATGAATAATTAGGAACTACTAAAATTAACTCATCAACACATTCAGATAGAATGAAAGTATTTATTGAATAAACCCAAATGGGATTCCCATTGAGCTCTTTAAACTGTTTTATTTCACCAAATCTACTACCGCTGCCAGCAGCAAGAATTATCGCAGAGACTTTATTCAAATTTTTAAACTAATCGTTAAACAATTATCATAGCATCACCATAACTAAGGAATCTATAGTCGTTCTTTTTTGCTTCACGGTATGCCTTTTTTAACAAATCAATATCAGCAAAAGCACTTACCATCATCATTAGTGTTGATTTTGGGGTATGAAAATTAGTAACCATGGAATCGACCATTTTATATTCATATGGTGGGTAGATAAACTTGTCTGTCCAACCTCTTTTAGGAGAAACCATAAAGCCAGACACAACTACAGTCTCAAGAGCCCTGATTGTTGATGTTCCGACAGCAACAATTCTCCTGTGCTTTTTTCTAGCTTCATTGATAGCCATCGCAGTCTTTGGAGACACCTCAAAATATTCAGAATCCATTTGATGCCTATTTAAGTCTTCTACCTGAACTGGTCTAAATGTACCTAGCCCAATATGCAAGGTTATATATTCTATCTTCACACCTTTTTTTTCAATTTTCTTAATTAAGGCATCAGTAAAATGAAGTCCTGCTGTTGGAGCAGCAACAGCTCCGCGCTCAGTAGCATATACAGTTTGGTATCTTTTTTTATCACTAGGTTCAGGATCTCTGGTTATATATGGTGGTAAAGGAGAGGTCCCTATTTTTTCAATTATACTATGTAATTCTTCCTGACTTTCGGATTCAAATCGAACTACTCTTCCGCCTGAAACCGTATTATCAATGACATCACACATTAACTTTGACGTAAATACTAATTTATTGCCTATTCTAACCTTTCTAGCAGGCCTGACCATTACTTCCCATAAATTTTGAGCAAGCTCCCTTAATAAAAAAACTTCTACTTTTGCATCTGTTCTATCTTTCGTTGCAAACAACCTAGCTGGGAAAACTTTCGTATTATTTAATATCAATAAATCATTTTTTCTTAAGTGATCAACAATGTTACTAAATTTTTTATGCTCAATAGTTTTTTCTTCTCTATTGACAACCATTAATTTTGACTCGTCTCTTTTCTTACCAGGGTACTGAGCAATATATTTTTTTGGTAGGGGGTAATCAAAATCTCCGAGTTTAAATTTTTTCTTTTTTTCAATCATTAAATAAATCCTTTTGGTTGTTATTGTTTATCGGTTTGTCAAGTAATTTATATGCTGACTCCTGAGCTACTCTACCCCTTGAAGTACGCTGCATAAAACCTTGTTTTATTAAGAATGGTTCATAGACATCTTCAATCGTAGCTGGATCTTCCCCAACCGCAACTCCAAGAGATTTTATCCCCACTGGACCGCCGGAAAACTTATCAATTAGTATTTCTAAAATATTCCTATCCATTATATCAAGGCCAAATTTATCCACGCCTAATTTATTCAAAGCCATGTTTGCAACATCATAACTTATTCGTCCATCTGCTTTCACTTGAGCATAATCTCTTGCCCTTCTTAAGATACGATTTGCTACTCTTGGTGTCCCTCGACTTCTTTTTGCAAGTTCCATAGCACCTTCATCGTCTATGTCAACCTCTAATATCTCAGCTGATCTACAAACTATATGAAATAAATCCTCAGCGCCATAATAATCTACTCTTAAGATAATTCCGAATCTATCTCTCAATGGAGAAGTTAAATTCCCTAGCCGAGTAGTTGCCCCAACTAAAGTGAAAGGATCTAAATCCAACTGGACACTCCGAGCACTAGGCCCTTTGTCGATCATAATGTCAATCTTAAAATCTTCCATAGCAGAATATAAATATTCTTCAACGACGCTATTAAGTCTATGAATCTCATCAATAAAAAATACATCTCTATACTGAATATTTGTCAACATTCCTGCTAAGTCACCGGCTCGATCAATTACTGGCCCTGAAGCTTGTTTAATATTTACATTCAGCTCTCTAGAGATGATATTTGCCAAAGTGGTTTTGCCTAAACCTGGAGGACCAAATAATAAAACATGATCTAGTGCCTCTTCTCTACCATTAGCTGCATCAATATACAATTTAAGATTATCGACAAGCTCTTTCTGCCCTATGAACTCATCAAACTTTAATGGCCTGAGAGATTTTTCTGCAATTATATCTTCTTCAAAGGGGCTAGGATCAGTGATAAATATATCTGTCATATAAAAAAATACTGTTAAAGCGACCCTAAAATTAAGCCTTCATGTGTCCGACACCAAGAACACTAATTTTATTTATTTTAAAATATTTTTTAGAAACTGACCTGTATATGATTTCTTATTTTCAGCTAAACTCTCAGGAGTACCACAAGATATTATTTGCCCTCCTTCATCACCTCCTTCAGGGCCTAAGTCTATTACCCAGTCTGATGATTTGATTACGTCCATATTATGTTCGATTATTATAACAGTATTCCCTCTATCAACAAGTTTCTGTAATACTTTAAGCAATATTCTTATATCTTCAAAATGCAAACCCGTTGTTGGCTCATCCAAGATGTATAAGGTTTTCCTTGTATTCATCTTTGAAAGTTCAGTAGATAATTTTACCCTTTGAGCTTCGCCGCCTGATAAGGTTGTTGCCTGTTGCCCAAGATGAATGTAGCCTAGGCCTACATCTTTTAATGTTTTTAACTTTTTGGTAATTGCAGGTATGTTCTCAAAAAATGTGAGAGCTTCGTCGACGTCCATGCTAAGAATGTCAGATATTGACATGCCTTTATATTTTATTTCTAATGTCTCTCTATTATATCTAGCCCCATTACAAATTTCGCAGGTAACATAAACATCAGGTAAAAAATTCATTTCAATTTTAATTATTCCATCCCCTTCACAAGATTCACACCTGCCTCCTTTAACATTGAATGAAAAACGACCAGGTTTATATCCTTTAACTTTTGAATCAGGTAATTTGGCAAACAAATCTCGAACAAAAGTGAAAAGTCCTGTATAAGTTGCTGGGTTTGATCTAGGCGTCCTCCCAATAGGTTTTTGGTCTATTTGAATGATTTTATCAATGAATTTCAATCCTTCAATTGAAGAATATTCTAAAGGATATACTCTTGAACCATTTATATGTTGAGCGATTATAGGATACAATGTTTCATTAATTAAGGTACTTTTACCACTACCTGAAACGCCCGAGATTGATATTAACTTTCCTAGAGGAAACTGAACATCTACATTTTTTAAATTGTTCCCTTTTGCTCCAAATAATCTAATTGATGAGGATACTCCATTTCTTCTATTCTCAGGTATTGCTATTCTTTTTTTACCAGATAAGTATTCCCCAGTAAGAGATTTTTCTGAATTGTATATGTCTTTTGGTTTGCCTGCAAAAACGACCTCGCCTCCAAGTTTACCAGCCTTTGGCCCAATATCAATGATAAAGTCTGACGATTCCATTGTATCTTGGTCATGTTCCACGACAAGTATAGAGTTACCTATATCACGCAAGGTTTTTAATGTTGAAAGGAGCCTCGCATTATCTCTTGAATGTAACCCGATAGAAGGCTCATCAAGGATATACAAAACCCCCATCAGTTGTGAACCAATTTGAGTAGCAAGTCGAATCCTTTGCGATTCCCCTCCAGATAAAGTTGCCGCAGATCTACTTAAAGTAAGATACCCAAGTCCTACATTGTTAAGAAATGATAACCGTTGATTAATTTCTTTTAGAATTTGATTTGCTATTTGCTTATCTTTTTCTGAAAGTTGAATCTTTTCAAAAAATTCTTGTAATTTTTTTACAGACATCGCTGAAATGTCGCCTAAATTTTTACCGTCCAAAAGCACAGCTAAACTTTCTTTTTTTAATCTAGTCCCATTACATGCCATACAATCTCTCATGCTCATAAATTGCTCTATCCACTCTCTCACACCGTTAGACTTTGTTTGTTTATATCTTCTCATCAAATTTGGTATTGCGCCTTCCCACCCTCCACTATATGTACCAGACCACCTTTCGGAGTTATATTGCATTTGATATTCAGTATTACCGGAACCATAAAGAAGTTCGTAACGGGTATCTTTATCTAATTTTATCCAAGGTGTGGAAAAATTAAAGTTTAGATGTTTAGCTAAACTTTTTAAAATGCTACCATACCAATTCCCCCTAGGTTGCTCTCCTAAAGAAGCAATTGCGCCTTGCACTAAAGATTTGCTTTTATCAGGAACAACTAGGTCAGGGTTCACTTCCATGTGAGTCCCTATCCCTTCACACTTTTTACAAGCACCGAAAGGAGAATTAAATGAGAACATTCTTGGAGTTAATTCTTCAAGACTAACATTACATTTAGGACAGGCAAAATTTTCACTAAATATATGATCCTCTCCATTTATCTCATGGACAATTATCAATCCATCCCCTAATTTCATGGACAATTCTACAGATTCACTAATCCTTTCTTTCATGGAAGGTTCAACAATTAACCTATCAACAAGAATTTCGATAGTGTGTTTTTTATTTTTATCTAATTCGATTTTATCATCAACCTTATATACTTCACCATCAATTCTAATACGCAGGAAGCCTTGTTTTTGAATTTGATTAATGACACTTTTATGTTGCCCTTTTTTACCTCTAATAACTGGAGCTAGAATGAAAATCTTAGTTTTCTTTTTAATTTTGAAAATAGAATCAACAACCTGTTGAACAGATTGCTTTTTTATTGGGTCACCACATTTCCAGCATGTTGGCTGCCCAACATGTGCAAATAATAATCTTAAGTAATCATGAATTTCAGTTACAGTCCCGACTGTGCTTCGTGGATTTCGAGCACTTGCTTTCTGTTCAATACTTATAGCAGGTGACAATCCTTCAATAGTATCCATATCTGGCTTTTCCATCAATCCAAGAAATTGCCTTGCATATGTCGATAGGGATTCAACATATCTACGCTGACCTTCTGCATAAATTGTATCGAACGCTAAAGAGGACTTACCAGAGCCTGATAATCCAGTTATGACTACTAACTTATCTCTAGGAATGGCAACGTTTATATTTTTTAAATTGTGTTGCCTAGCGCCTTTAACGACTATTTCGGTAATTGATTTTGTATTACCGTATGTTTTTTTAATTTTAGACATCCTTTATATTACGTCTAATAAGAACCCAGCGCCAAAACTCTTAAGTAATCTTTTTTAAAAAATAAAAAATAACGTCATGAACTCTTTAAAAAACCATTTTTTAATATCTGTACCACACTTAAAAGATCCTTTTTTTGAAAAGTCTGTAGTCTATTTGTGCGAGCATGATAAAAAAGGCGCAATGGGTCTTATAATTAATAAGGCGATAAAAAAAAATAACATTACTTTAAAAGATACAAGCTCAGATATTGAGTTCAATAAATATCTTGAAGAAAATTATCTTCACATAGGTGGCCCAGTGCTAACAGATAAGATTCTTTTTTTGCATACAAATAATGATATAAGCAAATCAGTGCCTATCAGTGATGAAGTATCAATTTCAGGGAATATCGAGCTATTATCCTCAATTCAAAAATCAAAAGATGTTAAGAGCAAACTGTTCTTAGGACATGCAGGTTGGGGTAGTGGCCAGCTTGAAAGGGAAATAGAAAATGGAGATTGGCTAATTCAAAAATCAAGCACTTCTATAATTTTTGAGCAAGAAATTGATAACATTTGGGTCATTACAACTAACTCCCTAGGTATCGAAATTGGTGATATTAGTAATACTTCGGGCTATAGTTAACGCAACAATATGTATAAATATGCCCCACATCTTGCGGTAATATTTGCAGCCTTACTTTGGAGCGTTGATGCCTTACTAAGGCAATCACTCTACGCACTCCCAGCGCTTCTAATAATAACTATTGAGCACGGTGTAGGCACCTTAATTTTCATTCCTTTTCTAAAAAAATATTGGGATGATATAAAAGAACTTCTACAATCTGGATGGATATCAATATTATGGATATCTTTTTTAGGAGGAATGGGTGGCACATATTTTTATACAAAAGCATTGAGCTACGTTGGATATATTGATCTATCTATTGTGGTCTTGCTTCAAAAACTACAACCTGTTTTTGCTATGTCGTTAGCAGCCATTATCCTTAAGGAAAAATTATCCAAAAAGTATATACTATTAGCTTTTTTAGCAATCATTGGTGGCTATTTAGTTACATTTGGTAAAAATTCAGTGCCTAATTGGGATGATAATACTTTAATAGCTGCACTGCTTGCAATATTGGCCGCTTTTTGTTGGGGTAGTTCTACTGCTATAGCTAAAAAAGCTTTAGTCAGCTTGCACTACAGTGCAGTCACAGGATTGCGATTAGCCGTTACAACACTAATCAGTCTAATAATTATTATTATTTTTAATTTTGAAATTTTAAATGTTGATATATCATTAAATCAATGGAGTATGATAATCATCATTGTTCTTTCTAGCGGAACATTCGCTCTTTTTATATACTACTACGGCTTAAATAAACTCCCTGCGTCTCATACTACTCTTTTTGAACTGTTTTGGCCTTTGTCTGCTGTGATCATTGATTGGATAAGAAATGGTGAACCACTTGCATTCGTACAACTGCTTGGAGCTGCTTTTCTACTGCTATCAACTACTCTACTTGCACAAGAGAATTCAAATGAGTGATCTTAAAATCACCCATCATTATCAAAATCAAAAATTTAATAACATTCATGAATTTTTTTGGGGGTTTGGAAGCTCATTTCATACTGTTTATGCTGTCGTTCCTCTTTTTTTGAAAGAGCTAGGAGCCCCAGAAGTAATTGCGACATCTTCAGCAGGAATATTTTCTATCATAATTGCACTGCCAATGTTAATCATAGCAGCTTTGACTAGAAACATTACTAATACAAAAAGGCTCGTCATCAGCGTTCACTGCATAATTTTATTTGTGGCTTTTATAATGGGATATGTTTTTACATTTTCTGATATAATTAAAAACCCAAATGCTTGGAAAATTTACTTTACACTTTTTATCGCTTATGCTCTAGCAATTGGCATAATCATTCCTATTTGGGCTGACTTTTTAGAAAAAACTACAAACAAATCTTTAAGAGGAAAGTTTTTTGGTGTTGGATTTGCTTTCAATAGTATCGGTGCTCTTACAGGCGGAATTGCTTTAAAAAACATATTAGAAAAAAATATTCAATTCCCTAGAAATTTTGGTATTGGTTTCATCATTTTATTTTTCAGTTTAGCAATAGGCACCTTTGTTTTTTATTTTTACAAAGAAAAAGGAAATGAGATCAAAAAAAAGTCCTTAACAGCATTTAAAAAAGAAATAAAAGAGGTCATATTAAAAAGAACAAATTTTCACAGATATCTTTTTTCTAGAATATTTTACTGCGCAACTCTTCCTGCAATGGGTCTATACGCAGTATATTGCCAAAATAAATTCAACTTTAATATCAGCGAGGTAGGATTATTTACAATACTAAATGTCATTTCTATGGGAGTCTTTAGCTATGCGTCGGGGCACTTAGGAGATAAATATGGTCATAAAACAAGTATGCTTTTAGCTTATTTATTTCATTTTTTAGCAGTTGTTTCAGCACTATTCTCAAAAAACATGTTTATCGTAAATTGTATATTTATTTTCATCGGTGCTGGCCAAGGTGCATTTATGCCATCTGCAATGAATTTAATTTACGATTTTGCTAAGGATAAAGATAAAAAAACATATATGGCTCTTATAGATTCATTTTTAGCACCATTTGCAATTTTATTTTTGTTAGGAATTGGATTTTTAATAAATAAAGGGCAATTCATTCTCTCATTCTATGTAATAGGCGCCTGTTTATTTATTTCTATAGTATTGTTATTATTTTTTGTTAAAGACCCCGGTTATAATAAATTACACATTTAATTGATTTTCTTCTTGATTTTAGAATGCATGAACTTCAATATTAAGAGCTTATAATTATGAATTTATATAAACAATATCTTAAACAAGGTATAATAGCGCTAGCATTAATTTCGATATATGCTTGCGAAAAAGATCCAGAACAACACCTTGAACTTGGTAATTGGTACCTTCAAAAAGGACTTATTGACGATGCTATTACAGAATATCGTGAAGTAAGTAGATTACTGCCACCAGATCATAGCAAATTAGACAGAGAACAATTTAAAATTTTAGGAACAGCCCACTTTAAATTGGCACTTTCTTACACAAAAAAAGGATGGTGGGAATACGCACTTAGAGAAGCAGAAAATAGTTTTGATTTATCTCCTTCTCCAGATACTCATGAGCTAGTAGAATTAATTAAAGAAAAAATACAACTTCAAAGTAAGAAGAGTTCTTCTTAAAATTTTTATTTAAAACGAGCCCGATCTGTGCTCACCTCCATCACAGTATATAATTGAGCAATTTATAAAATCAGCTTCTGGTTCCATCAATAACTTAACAGCATTAGCTACATCATTAGGTGTAGTTGTGCGACGCATAGGGTTTCTTTTCTTTGTATTTTCAACCCATGTCTCCCATCTATCTGTTATTTTTGTTAATGCACGAGTAGGTGTTATGCCTGCCTGAATAGAATTAGCTGTAATACCAAATTCACCTAACTCCCATCCAATCTGCCTAATTATTGCTTCCATAGCAACTTTAGCAACACTTACAGGGCCATACCCTTCCATCGCAAGATAATTCCCTTCGCTAGTTAACCCTATAATTCTAGAGCCATTAGAAAGCAGTTTTTGATTAAATAGTTTTTGCGTCCAGTAAAGTAACGAACTACCCATAACATGTACTGTCATATCCATTTGACGTTGCGTAACCGGTTTGTCTCCAAAAAAATTTGTTGTTGTGCCAAAAGCAATAGAATGCAATAATAATTTTAAGTGACCATCTCCAACTATCTCTTTTATTTCTGGAATATATTTTTCCATAGTTTCTTCAGATGCAGCATTTGTATTCCAATAGTGGCACATACCCCCATTTAATTCACTTACTTTGGAAATTGTTTTTTCTGCCTCTTTTTTTGTCTGACCTCGATCAAAATGAAAACCAAGTATTCCGTAACCTTTTTCAGCTAAGCTAATTGCGGTTGCTCCACCATGACCGGTTGATGCGCCTAATATCAAAGCCCATTTAGACATATATCCTCCAAATTTTTATCATATAAATTACCAAAATTTCAATTACTAAATAGATTCAAATGCTTAATTCATAAATAAGTAATAATTTATTTAACTAAATGAACTCGCAATAAAAGGAAAATAACCATATGAGTCAGAAAAATTCATTTAATAAACAAGAGCTATTATCTATGGCAAATGGAGATATGTTTGGTCAAGATAATGCCAAACTTCCTCTTGAACCCATGTTGATGATTGACAGAATTCTAAATATTAGCAAAGAAGGTGGAGCATATGATAAAGGCTCAATCCTAGCTGAAATGGATATCACTGAGGAATTATGGTTTTTTCATTGTCACTTCAAAGGAGACCCGGTAATGCCTGGCTGCTTAGGCCTTGATGGAATGTGGCAATTAGTAGGGTTCTTCCTCACTTGGAGTGGAGCAATTGGCAAAGGAAGAGCGTTAGGTGTTGGTGATGTAAAATTCCGTGGCCAAGTAAGACCATATCATAAAAAAATAATTTATAATGTTAGCATTAAAAAATTAATTACAAGATCTAAATCGATGATATGGGCTGATGCTGAAATGCAGGCTGATGATAAAAAAATCTATACAGCAAAAAATCTTCAAGTTGGAATCTTTGATAATTTAGTTTACGACTTCGGCAAAGATCCATCGCTAGATTCTTTTTAAATGTCATTACAATGTGGTATAGTAGGACTTCCTAATGTTGGCAAGTCAACCCTGTTTAATGCGCTAACAAAATCAAATGCTCCAGCTGAAAACTTCCCTTTTTGTACAATAGACCCTCATGTGGGCATCGTTAATCTTCCAGATGAAAGATTAAAAAAACTTAAAGACATATATAATCCTGAGAAAGTAATTCCAGCAACAGTTGAGTTCATAGATATTGCAGGATTAGTTCAAGGAGCAAATAAGGGTGAAGGATTAGGAAACAAATTCTTAGGCCAAATAAGAGAGACATCTGCAATCATTCACGTTGTAAGATGTTTTGATGATTCAGGTATTGTACATGTTAATGGGTCTGTTGATCCTGTAAGAGATGCTGAGATAATTGAAACAGAATTATTACTTTCAGATTTAGATTCGCTCGAAAGAAAATTTGATAAGACAAAACGTTTAGCAAAGAATGGAGATAAAAAATTAAAATTTGAAGCAGAGCTTCTTGAAAAACTAGTTAATCACTGCGGTGAGGGATTTTGGGCAAATAGCCTAGAGTATAACGCTGAAGAGGTAGAGGTATTGAAGACATTTCATCTTTTAACAAATAAGCCAATTCTGTACGTAGCGAACATTAGTGAAGAAGACATTGCTAATGATAATACCAATAAAAATCTAGAAGCATTAATTAATTATGCATCTTCAAAAAATAGTAGCGTTGTAAAAGTTTGTGCCTCTATAGAACAAGAAATATCAACACTGTCTAGAAAAGAAGAAAAACTTTTTCTGGCAGAATATAATTTAAATGAATCAGGATTGAATAAAATTGTAAAAACTAGCTTCGACCTGTTAGGCCTTCAGACCTATTTTACAGGTGGACCATCAGAAGTAAGAGCCTGGACAATACGGAAAGGCTATACTGCTAAACAATCAGCTGGCGTAATCCATAGTGATTTTGAAAGAGGATTTATCAAAGCCGAAGTATTCAGTTATGACGATCTAATATTGCATGGATCAGAAACTGCACTATCAAATTTGGGATTATCAAGAACAGAAGGTAAAGACTACATTGTAAAAGATGGCGATTGTATCTTTTTCAAATTCAATGTATAGAAATATCTATGTAGTAAACTACTCTTCGTAGTCGTCTTCATAATCGTCTTCATAATCGTCCTCATCATAATAATACTCAGGCGGGTAAGCATACACGTAAGGATTATTATATTGATGAGTAGCTGCTTCTTGGGCAAGACCCTTAGCTTTAGCTGTGGTATCTTCCTTATCTTGGGAATTCGCTTCTTGTTTTACAACAATAACTCTAGGGTCAGAAGAACTAGAACTTTGACCTTCGTTTTTTAAAGCATCCTCAACCCATTTTTTTTCCTGAACATTCAAATCATATGATGGATTAGTTTGTTGAATGATAGGCTGCCCCCTAAAAAGCATACCAGTAAGGACAGAAAAAAATAAAATAACTAAAGCAAAAAGTGAACCTTCAGATACGAATTCTACCCCTCCCCACATATTTTGAGAAACACCAAAACCCATGAAGACTCCTATTGATAACAGGACACCAAAAAAGATGATCAGATTTCCAAGATTAGATGGAGGTGAAGACTCCATTACAACCATATACAAGAACCAAACAAGAATACCTGCTATAGCAATGACAATACTAATTAAATATTCACCGAGAATTAGAGCAGTAAAAAACCCTATAATAGCCCCAAAAGGTATAATATACCCAACCCCGGATTTAACATCGTTTTTCATAACGAAACTCCGATTTTACCTACGAATTACATCTAAAATTGATTTATTTAAACACTAAATGCAAGTTTTTTTACTCAATAATTTCTGTAGAGATTTCACTAATTAATCAACAATTTTATATATATTAAAATCAAAAAAATATTAAATCTTATGAGTTCACAAAAGATAAGCATTGGGGTAATAGGTGTAGGCCACCTTGGACAGCATCATGTTAAACATTATAGTAATATGAATAATATAAACCTATTAGGTGTGTATGATAGTGACTCTGTTCGAGGTAAAATAATAGCAAATACCTATGATACAAAATATTTTGAAGAAGCAAATGAATTGATGCAAAAATGCGATGCAATATCAATAGTAACTCCAACCAAGTCTCATTATGATGTAGCAAATTCAGCAATATCTAATTTTAATTGCAATGTGTTTATTGAAAAACCTATTACTGAAACAATCATACAAGCTGATGAATTAATTGAAGAAGCAAAAAAGAGAGGGTTAATAATCCAGGTTGGTCATATTGAAAGATTAAACCCTGCGCTTAGAGTATTAGATAATTATAATCTAAATCCAAAATTTATAGATATTCAAAGACTTGCACCATACACTGTAAGGGGGACTGATGTCCCAGTTGTTCTTGATCTAATGATCCATGACATTGATATACTATTATCCTTAGTAAAATCAAAGGTGAAAAGTATTCATGCAAGTGGAGTTTCAATTTTAACTAATTCTGTAGATATTGCTCATGCAAGAATACGATTTGAAAATGGAACTGTATCTAGTATTACTTCTAGTAGGGTTGCAAAAGATAAAGTTAGAAAAATTAAAATTTTTCAAGAAAATTTGTATTCAACAATAGACTTATTATTATCTCAAACAGAAATATATAACATAACAAAAGATAAACATCTAATTGAAAATGCATTGCATATTGAACCATTCCCAGAAAAAAATGATAATAAATATATCATTTACGAAAAACCAGAAATTGACGAATATGATCCCTTACGCGCAGAGCTTGATAACTTTGTAAACTCGATACTAAAGAAAGAAAAACCCATTGTCGATGGTATTGCAGCCCGAAATGCTTTAAATGTAGTAATTAAAATTAATGATATGATCCTTAAGGATTTAAATTAATGGATATAAGAAACATATTTTTCAAATTTAGAAGCTATACACCAATACCAATAGCTTTAGCAATCATTTATAACAGCCAACCAATACTCCCTTTTAACGTATCAGGAATTTTACTAATAGCTGTTGGGGAAGTGATTAGAATAAATGCTGTTCGCTATGCTGGTGGAGCCACTAGAACTAGAAATGTAGGCGCCCCTTCTTTATGCACCTCAGGGCCCTATTCTTACACAAGAAACCCCCTCTACTGGGGGAATATAATTATTTATGCTGGTGTGGCATTTCTTGGGGGAGGACAATGGATGTGGCACCTTGTTACAATAATTATAATCTTTTTCTTAGTTCAATATTATTTCATCATATCTTTAGAGGAAGAAATACTCAAATTAAAATTTGGAGAGGAATATGAATCATATATTGAAAATGTTCCCAAACTTTTACCAAAACTTACACCTTGGGATAGCGGCAATAAAATTGAACCTCAAAACTTATATAAAACACTAAAAATAGAGAAACGAACTCTTCAAAACATTTTGTTAATTTTGATATTAATATTATTTAAAACTCAGATTATTTCTCTATTTAACTTTTTATGAGTGATAAAATTAGTACTTTCTTTATCTCTGTCGGCGAGCCTTCTGGGGATGTCCATGCAGCAAAATTAGTATTATCATTAAAAAAAATTTCTCCAAAGATAAAATTCATTGGAAATGGGGGAGACAAAATGATAGAGGCGGGTGTAGATGTAAAAAACCATATCGACACCATGTCAGTAATGGGTTTTGTAGAAGTATTAAAAAACTACAAAAGTCTATCTAAAATTTTAAATAATACAATTTCTGAAATTAAAATTTCTAAACCTGACAAAATACTACTTGTTGATTATCCGGGATTTAATTTGCGTTTAGTAAAAAAGATAAAAAATTTAAATATCCCTATTACTTATTTCATCCTGCCCCAAACATGGGCCTGGAAAGAAAATCGAATCTTTTTTATGAAAGAAACAATTTCAAATTTTATATCTATTTTCCCATTTGAAACTAATTGGTATAAATCGAGAGGATTGAAAACATACTATCCAGGACATCCTTTTTTAGATGATGACTATAAGCAAGATAAGGATAAATTTTTCCTTAAAAAACACAATTTAAAAAATAATGATTCGTTATTAGTTCTACTTCCAGGTAGTAGGCAGCAAGAAATAGATAATCATTGGCCTGTTTTTTTAGAAACCATCTTTTTATTGAAAAAAAAATTACCCTCACTAAGATTTTGCCTTGTTAAATCTACTAATGTAATTATTAAAAATATTCCAGATTTTTTAATAATTGAATCTTCTGTTACCAATGCACTTAAGCATGGGACTGCGGCAATTAGCAGCTCTGGTACTGTAAATCTTGAATGTGCCCTAGCAGAAATACCAACTATAGTTTGCTATAAAACCTCATACATTAATTGGATGATTTTCAAAATATTTGGGAAAGTAAATTTCATATCAATAGTAAATCTAATTTCAGAAGAAAAGATTATACCTGAACTTATTCAAAGTGATATGACTTCAAAAAAAATATTGCCCCCCTTACTTGAATACCTCTCACCATCATCAAAAAAGCGAAAAGAGACTATAGAAAAATATAAAAAAATAAGAACAAAGTTAGGATCTCCAGGTGTGTTTGATAGAGCTGCAAAACATATAATATCAGAAAAAGATAATGAAAAATAAATACGATAACTTTTTACTTTCTGTACAAGCAAGCTTGGCAAAGTGGATATTGTATTTTTTTTATAAAACAAATAAATGGGATGTAAGAGGCTCTAACAATTTCAAACTTCCGTTAAAAAATAAAAAAAGTATTATTTTATCTTGCTGGCATGGACAACTATTAACTCCATTTATGCACCTAATGAACAAGAAATTTTATGGCTTGGCAGGGTTAAATAAAGATGGAGAATTGATATCGAGAATAGGAATTAAACTTGGCTGGAAAATGCTTAGAGGTTCAAGCTCTAAAGGAGGATCTAAAATATTTGTTAAAATAGTTAAAATACTAAGGCAACCTTCTTCTCTCGTTGGTATAACGCCTGATGGCCCCAAAGGACCAGAAAGAATCCCTAAACCAGGTGTTATAAAAGCAGCTCAAAAAACGGGGGCATTAATAATTCCTGTTTCTGCAATATCTACAAAAAATTGGCAGTTTACTAATTGGCATACATTTTTTTTAGAAAAACCATTTGGTAAAATTTTTCTCCAATATGGTGAGCCATTGCAGCTTGATCCTGAACATGATTTTGAGACATGTAAAAAATTACTCTCTGATGCGATGGATAAAGTTGAGAGTACGAATAAAGAATATGCTAAAAACAACACTTAGATTACTATTATATCCATTATCGTTTTTGTACGGATTGATCACAACATTAAGAAATTATTTGTATGATACAAATAATTTTAACGTCAATAAATTGCCATGTAAAGTCATTAGCATAGGAAATATAACTACTGGCGGGTCTGGCAAAACACCAACTGTAGAATTTTTAGCTTTGCATTTACAATCAATTGGGAAAAATGTGGGTATTATTAGCAGGGGATATGGCAGATCATCAAAGCATGTAAAATTAGTAACTGATGGGATTGATAAACCCAATTCATGGGAACAATATGGAGATGAAGCCTTCTTACTATCGCAAAATTTAAACTCTATACCCATAGTTGTAGGAGAATCAAAATATGAAGCTGGACTCAGAATTACATCTGAATTTGATCTTGATGTTATCATAATTGATGATGGGTTCCAACACCGGTCACTTCATAGGGATTTGGATATAGTTTTAATTAACAGTAAGGATAATAAGAGAACTCATAAAATACTTCCAATAGGGAATTTAAGAGAACGAATAAACGGATTAAAAAGAGCTGACTTGATAATTTATACAAAGACTAATGTGCATAACAATTTAGGCTATTTGAACAGGTTACTAAAAAATGTGAATGTAGAAAAAATAAATAGTGTGTTAGAACCCAAATCAATGCTAATTGGGAAAGATAAGCAGGAAATAGATAAAGCAAATTTAAAATCAAAAAACATATATTTACTATCTGCCATCGGGGATAATAAAGGGTTTAAAAAAACAGTAGAAAAAATCGGTGCGAACATTGTTGGCCAAAGCAAGTTTTTGGATCATTATAAATTTAAAACTAGTGACTTACAAAAAGTACAAAATGATGCAAAAAAATTTAGCGCAAACTATATCATCACAACTGAAAAAGATTTGGTAAAAATACCAGATATCAATCCTAAAATTCCTGTGTACGCATTAAAAACAAAAATGCATTTTTCACCTGATAATAAATTAGAAGACAAAATAAATAGTTTATTTATCTAGTTCATTTGCCCAGCGCCCCAAGCAAAAACAACACCAACAAAAGTTAACATCAAAGGCCAACCACTATTTACTAATTGTTTTGCACTTGGATCGTAAAATACATGGACTTGGAAATCATGAGTTGTCGTTGCTCCATGCTCGTCAACCGCCATTAAAATAAAGTCATTTACACCATCTTGGTTCTTTCTTGGGGTCCACTCAAGAGTAGCAGTTCTTCTATCAAATTTTGCAAATTTAGGCAATCGTACTGCACGATATGTTACTCTATCTCCATTCAAATCTTCAGTGGTTAACTTATACCTCCAAGTATGACCAGTAAGACCAACAGGCTTTGGAGTTGAAATAATTGAAGGTGGGTTGTTTATAAATATTCTTCCAGATTGAATATCGGTTCCATATCCATCTGTAACAGAAACTTCAAAATCATTATAATTGATTTGTGCAGCTTTTGGAACCCATAAGATTTTTCCGCTCTTATCAAGCTGCATACCATGAGGGCCTTTAATTAAATTATATTTCAGGTTAGCACCTTCATTTAAATCTTCAACCCTAACTTGATATTTAAATAACTCTCCAACTAAAGCCATTCGAGGTGTGTTTGAAATAATTGTAGGTAAATGATTTGAATACACTTCATATATCTGTTCATCTTTTGTGTAACCATCAGAAACCATTACAGAAATTCTATGCATATCTGTTTGAGATTTTTTAGGTGTCCATTTTATAGCACCAAGAGATTCATCAACCTCCATACCTTCTGGAAACTCAGTCAAAGTAAAGCGCACAGGGTTCACTCTTTCTACAAGTATCCGAGGCGGTTTACCCTTATTACCCTGAAAAAATTCCCATAAAAAATCTTTAATCTTTATTGTTCGACCATTTATTGTTGAGGTAATGACCCAAAGTCTATTATCTTCATAAAACACAGATTGAACATATCGCTTCAAATTGACTCTAGATACTAATGTATCTGCAGGATATTTTGGGTTGACGTAATAAACTTCTTTCGCATTATACCAGTCTCCAAGAAACCTATCAATATTCTGAATTACAACATCATCTGAAATATTTATACTATATATTTTAGTGTTACTTACATCATCAACTTTTACAACTTTATCAAAAGGCAGCAATGCGCCTTTATTCCTATCAACTGTCATTAGTTTGTACGTGTATTCGTCACCAACTGTTGCAGTCATTGTAGGCACAGAAACTATTTTAATAGGAGCGTTCACAAAAAATTCTGATTCAATAAACTTACTAAGATGGCCATCTGAAATTTCAATTCTAAGTTTATGAAAATCTACTTGAGCAGTAGAAGGTTCCCAATTTAAACGCCCTGTGCGTGCATCCATTCTCATTCCTTCAGGGAGTATATGAGCAGTATAAATGAGTTTATCATTCTTATTTGGATCTTGAGCCATTAAATCAAAATCCCAAATAGCACCTACATTTATCTTTGTCATTGGAGCTGGCGCCTTTTGAATAACTGGAGGATGATTTACAAAAACTTTGACAAACTGAGTGTCTGAAGCAACTCCATGAGTAGAGACCAAGGCATACTCAACTGTATCGATCTGTGTTTCATTTGGGACCCAAGTTAATAATCCAGATTTCTTATCTACCCTCATCCCACTAGGACCATAAAACAATTTATAATTTGCATCTTGACTAGTTCTTTGTCTCCAAACTTTTACATCATAATCATACTTCTCCCCAACTGTGGCCATTGTTGGCGCTTTTGATAAAATTCTAATTCCAGATCTAGCAGATAATTGAAATTCTTGGACATCTCTCTCAAATCCATCAGAAACCACTAATCTGACATCATACTGTTCAGCATTTATGCTATCAGACTTCCAATAAAGAACACCATCATTTATTGTCATACCAGGCGGAGCGACCTCTAAAAAGAATTGCAACGATGCATCTTTATTTCTATCTCTAACTATAGGTTCGTACTGGAATACTCCACCAGCTACAAACTCTGTACCTAAAGGTTGAGTTAAAAATCTTGGCGGATCATTTACGTAGATCCAAACTTGTTCATCTCTGCTTTCAAGAACTGGAACAGTTTTATATTCTTGATTAACACTGCCAGAAGCTGATAAGGCTTCCATAATTTCATCAACTTTTACCCTAACTAAATATGATACTGGAAAAGCATCTAACTGCTCTTGATTTGGCACCCATCTAATTGTTTGACTTTCATAATGAAAAAACATTCCTTTAGGCGGCGGAACTTGCCATCTAAAACTATGAAATGCTTCTGTAGTATCCCTCAATAACATATACTCAAATGGTTGATTTAAGGTTAATATGTATTGAGGAAGAACATGCTTAGGAAGTCGCTGACCTATCATCTCTTCCTCTTTTAAAGTTTTTGGACTTTCTAGAGTTCGAATGACCTTCTTCGGTGGTACTGATCTAGGCTGTTCTTTCAAAACATCGCCTTCAATGACAGTAGGATCCAGCGCTTGAGGGACGCTTTGAATTCTTTGTTCGCCTAATTCTGTAATTACTTCTTCTTCAGGTTGTGGCAATTGAGGAAGTTGCTCTGGGATTACTTCAACATAAATTTCGGGGACTTCAGGCTGTATGTCCTCTATATTTGATAATAAGTCAGGTAACTGTTCAGTAATAAAATCTGTGCTTAATAAAAATCCTTGGTCGTATTCGGCAGATTTCTTACCAAAATCTAAAATGAATATTGAATTACTATTACCGTCCCAACCTGAAACCATAGTGCTTCCAGTATATTTACCAAGTTTAGTCAAAGGAAGCATAGAAAAGACTTGCATCTCTTCAGGTACTTTCGACATAACATTTCGAACGCTTTCCATGCCCCCATCTTCACCTGAAATCATTGTTAAGGCATTAATATCAGATGAAAGCATAAGCAAATCTTTATAATTATCTTGGTTAAAATCTGCTATTTCAATTTGAGTAAGAGGACCTGGTTGGACAGGGACTCTTTCAATGACTAAGGTAGCAGGAGTTAAAGTCAATGCTATAATATCTCCAGATCTGAATGGTGCTAATACGTCTTTAAATCCATCAGCATCCCAATCAGTAAGTTGGAAAGAGTTATGTAATATTCCACTTATACCTTCAAAATTTTTTCTAATCAAAGGCCCAGAATCAAATATGCCACCAATATTGTAAAATGGCTGCGCTTTTATTGTATTGCCTTCAGGACTAATAGCTAATAAATCTTCATATCCATCATTATCATAATCCACAACCGCTGAATACAACAACCCAGACCCAACTAACATTTCATCAGGCCTAATTTTTTTAATAATCACCAATCTCCCTTGGCTGTCTAAATCTAAAATTGCAAAACCTCTATAAGGACTACCTAATGATAAAACTAATTCTTGATCACCATCAGCATCATGATCTAACATAGAAAAGTTATTACACCTTAAAGACCGATCTTGCTTTCCAATATCTAGCGTAATTGAAGGTAACTCAGAAAAAGAGCCATCCTCCCAGCTATATACAGCTACAAAAACATGAGGCGTAGAGTTCGTGCCGAACCTAGAAAGATTCATTGCAATGATTAAATCTGGGATTCCATCACCATCTAAGTCACCTATTTTTGCATCAACAAAATAACCATCTAGTTCCTTTGGAGCATCAAATTCCCATATTGATGATTGATAGCCATCTTGATCAACCTCATTATATTTTACAACTGTTGGGAAAACATTTTTATCAGGATCTAGTTCAAGAGAGATAAACTCTAATAAATTATCTCCATCTAAATCATAAGACCCTTCAAGATGTACAATCTTCTGCGCATTCAAAAATGATAATGCTGGAATAATTATAGCAAACAAAATTATTTTATGATTAAAATATTTCATATTGTTGTTTATCGGTTTTCCTCAGGCTTATTTGTATTAATCTCGATTGATTCTGGTAAAGCATTCTTTGCACTTTCAAGATTTAAAGTATCCGATTTAGAACTTGAGATCGCGTTTTCTATATCAGGATCAGAAGGATTATCTACCGGGCCTTGTGGTTCAGGAGCAGTCGTTTCTAATTTAGCTTTAGAATTTGTAATGATGCCCTGACCCTCTGGGTAAATTCCTTTTAAAGGATCCACAGGAATATCAGGATTTTTTTGATCAAACTGAGCTTCTGGAATTCTTCTTTCATGAGAAACTTTTGGCAACTTACCACTAGGGCCAAAGAGAGGTTCTTCTAGATATGCACCTTGAAGTAAATTAGTCTTTAGGGAATCTGAAAACTCTTCTTGAATCAATCTAGAGAACATAGCAGATGGTTCAAGATAACCAGCAATATCAAATTGAGTAGTTATTTTTTTAGAACCATTTTCACGAACTTTAACTTCTCCTCTAATGGCCTGCAAAGTACCTTCATTTAAAAAAACAGCCAGAGATTGAGATGGGTTCGAAGGGGTGGTTGCAGATAGGTAAAGCCCCTGGTAATTTGCACTATCTCCAGAGTCATCAAAAGAAAACTTAATCAGCTTATCTTTAAAATCCATACCTAAACTGGTCGGGAAACCTTCAAAAAAGTAATCAGGAAATTCAAATAACTTTGGATCAAATGCTTCTGGTTGATAAGATTGAGAGATTGAATCTGCTTCTGGTGAAATAGACATAAAGATAATATTGGTCTGCATATCATGAACCATTGTAAGAGTAGTTATACTATCAGAGACTTGCTCTTTTAAGGTATATGCAAAATCGTAATCATTCCCCCTGCGTAAAAAATTTGTATTTGCAGACACGCTATGCTGGAAATGAGTAGCTTCTCCCATTGGAGGAACTTGCATGACATTTATTCCAAATGGCGCTTCACCATCAAACACATATCTATCTTTATTCCCCTTCGATGGCGTCATTACCATTACATAATAAAGGTCAATACCAGTTTTTTCTTCTTGTTTTTCAGACAAGCCAAGGGATTCAGGGACAAGGACATTTCTTAATGTATCCTCCCATGTTTCTGCTATAGCAACAGAATCAGAAGGCCCGAATACTGTCCTGTGGAATGCAATTTCTTTATCTTCATCTGGTATTGGATTTTTAAAAATAGAATCATTTAAAGAAAGCAACGTAGAGTCTAGCTGTTCAACTTTAACTGATGCTTTTGCAGCCCATATTTCACTACTCATATCAGAACTTTCAGCAGGAATATCAATTCTTTTACGATCTTTAGGCTTTTTCACTATCCCAGCTTCATTTAAATAATCAACTAAAGTAGGACCATCAATAGGCTTTTTAACTAAACCAAACTTTTTTAGATCATTATCGTTAACATAATCTTCTTTAGTAATGGTCTTATCATAAAAGCCAGATTCTATTCTATTGTTCACTAAATCTAGAATTTCTGATTTATCTGGATCTTCCATTTCTAAAAACAATTCTTCATGTGAGAACTCTGAATCATCTATCTTTACTTTACCTGATTTAACATTAAGTATTTTTACTTCACCTGTTCTAAATGGTATCAATAACCCCTGCTCACCTTTTTTTAAATTATTATATGATTGAACTTCAGCTCCAATGATTCCTCTAGCATTACCCAAACTTAAAATTTCAGTTGTTACATGTTTAAAATTTTCACTTGCATTAAAAACAGCAACCTTAAGAGTATTTATTTCTGCTGATAATTGCGCAACATAATTACCACCAAATGAAACAAATCCACCTGAATACATATGGCCAAAACCATTCTGTATTAATGGCTCACTTAAAACCTTGGCATTTTTAATTTCCAATTGTTCGTTTTTAACATGAGGATTAAAAACTAAAGTCTTCCTAACAGGAGTACCAAATGAAACGGAAAGTTGTGATGAACTTCCATAAACTATTGATAGGTTTAATGGCCTGATATTTTCAAACTCAAGACCAGACTGACCAGCAATCAGCGGCCTATTTGAAAAACCTTTCATTGTACCCTGAAAAACATAAAGCCAACCATCGTCATTACTATCTGCATTAATTTTTGAAGATGCGATAAGATCTGGCTGACCATTGTTATCAATGTCTAATATGGAAACATCTGTAAAATAGGTCCCTTGAGGAAGGATGTA
Organism: bacterium; assembly: GCA_004321745.1. GTDB lineage: Bacteria > Fidelibacterota > Marinisomatia > Marinisomatales > UBA1611 > TMED80. Next base: position 71,179 of record SGYO01000003.1, read on the forward strand.
GGACCAAACAGTATCACTTATCACCTTACCTTTGAATTCAATCAACGCAGCCATCCTATCAGAACTACTGATAACTAGGACCTCTCTATGACCATCACCATCAAGGTCATAAAGACCACTAGTCCTATTTAGTTGACCACCTAACAATGATTCATAGCACAATACAGATACATAAATGCACCAGTAAATACCAAAAATAATGTTATTTTTCCGCATCATTATACTTTCTGCCTTGAACAATTATCCACGTCAAGACGTATCTATTTTACAGGAGATTATAGAAATAAACTCCCTTACCTCGCTTACTTTAGCAAAAAATATAGGTTAAAGAACCATTTTTTCCAAGAAAAAGACCAAAAATTAGTTTTTTTATTTTTGATCAAAATTCAGCATATATTTTCTTTTGTATTTAATGGATAGTACATAAATTGACTAGATTTCATATACATTGCGGAGAGGTCTTATATTGTGAAAAAAATAATTACAAGCATAACATTCTTTATAACATCCCTTTACAGTCAATTTGATCTATATCCAGTCACTGACTTTTTTGGTGGTGGAATAGGGTATAGCCCGATGTATATAAGCATTGAGGATTTCCCGGCTACCGACCTATTAAAAGACTTAGGATTAGATCCTAAAAAATTCGATACTCCTTTTGTTGTGCACGGCGGAGAGGGCTTTGCTCACATGACAGGAAAATGGAGAATTGGAAGCTACGCTGGTGTTGGTAGCTCAAGCATTAGCACAGTCACTAATGTTCGTTTATTTGTAGATGCAGATGGAGATGGTGTTCTCGATCAAAATGAAATCGATAATTCAGTTGATTACGATGGTAACTTTGACCCATCAATAGAAGCAAAGATTACTATTTCACTTGGTGCAGCATCCATAGAATATGTTATGCCTGTATTTCAAGATCTTGAGATTTCTGCTGGAGCCATGATGGGGCTTGGGAGAATGAATTTATCTATTGATCAATATGCGGCAAACCCTAAATGGACTGAAATGTTTGATTTTTCATATGGCCCTAAAGTACCTGGCGTAGACGCTGATTCTAATTCAACTGTGAATTATTATTACGCTGTCGATAACCTTGGTAACCCAATTTCGGGGTTCAATGCAGCAAATGCACCGGGAGTAATGTCTGATCTAAGTGGTACATTTTTTAATTTTCAACCATATGTTGCTGTTAAATGGCAACTTCTCGATAGAGTTGGTCTAAGAATTAGTGCTGGATTTAACAAAGGAACTATTGGTCAAGGTCGTTGGAAACTTAACAGTAGATACCTTATCGGAGACTCTGATGAGTACACTTTAAGCGGTGTTACATTTAGGACTATGCTATATCTTGGGTTATAACCCTCTTTTCAATTTAATTCATTAAATAAATGTCAAAAAATCAAGTCAATCGTATTTGGCCAATGGTTACCTCTGCCATATTTGGGTTTATAATTGCTGTCATAGTTTTTATGCCAGAAGCATATTCTAAAAACAAAAACATATATAAAATTTTAAAGAATAAAATAATGGTCATGCAGCAAATAATATCTTATGTTGATCACTTTTATTTTGATGCCGTTGATATGGATAAGATAATGGATGGTGCTTTCCATGGATTAATGGAGGAACTAGACCCACATTCGACTTATATACCAGCTAAAGAGCAAGAAAATATAGATGAGCTATTTAGAGGTAATTTTCAAGGAATTGGGATTGAGTTTGATGTGCTTCATGGTTATATAACAGTGATTTCGCCAGTTCCTGATAGTCCATCGGACTATGCTGGACTTCAGTCTGGCGATAAAATAGTTGCAATTAATGGAGAAGATGCTTACAAAATAACAAAAGATGAAGTTGTAAAAAAACTTAGGGGAAGAAAAGGCACTAAAGTCGATATATCAGTACAACGTATTGGTCAAGAAGAACCTTTTGATGTTACTATAATCAGAGACGACATTCCAATATATAGTGTCGGAGCGGCTACAATGCTTGATGAAGATACTGGGTACATATTATTGAGGAGATTTTCAGCTACCACTATTGATGAAGTGAATAAGGCCATTGATAAACTAGATAAACAAAATTTTAAAAAACTAATTTTTGATTTACGCGGTAATAGTGGTGGATATTTAGAGCAAGCAGCAGCAGTATCTAATTTATTTATTTCAACGAAGGACACATTAGTTTATACAAAGGGAAAGATTTCAGATTCAAATCAAGCTTTCATCTCCGATCCAAAAAAAGGGAGAGATGATTTTTCACTTATAGTCTTAATAAACCGAGGTTCAGCTAGTGCGAGCGAAATAGTTTCTGGTGCAGTCCAAGACCTTGACAGGGGATTGATTGTTGGCGAAACTAGTTTTGGAAAAGGATTGGTACAAAGGCAATTACCACTAGAAGGCGGCTCTGCGATTCGAATAACAATGGCAAGGTATTATACCCCAAGTGGTCGCTTAATCCAAAGACCATATGAAGAAGGTGATGACTTGACGTACTACAAAGAACTCTATGCCAACGACAGAGAGTCGGTGTTAGATAGTCTTAGAAAATTAAGGCCTCAATACAAAACAAGAAATGGCCGCACAGTGTATGGCGGAGGCGGAATAACGCCAGACAAATACATCCCATATGAAAGTAAACTAACAAAAGAAACGCAAAAGCTTTTACGTAACCCTGAAAGACCGATCTTTAATTTTTCTTCTTCTTATGCTACCCAGAATGATTTAGGATATGATTCTTTTACAAAATTCAAAAAGAACTGGAAAGTAAATCAAGCTATGTACTCACAATTTTTAGATTATCTTGATAGTGATTCTATTTCTTTTATCGCAGACTCTCTCGAAATAGATAGGACATTTATTGATAATAGAATAAAGAGTGAGATTGCTGGGACGATATGGGGCAAAGATGAATCTGCTAGCATAAGACTAGCTCTTGATAATCAAGTTTCTGAAGCGCTAAAATATTTTAACGAAGCTAATGCATTCTTGGGTTACCGTAATTAAATTATAAGCTGATTATAAATAAAATTGGATATTTAAATTTTCTAAAAATATAAACTCATAATTATGGAGGTAATAAATGGTTGATTTTTTTGTACAAGGTGGTGGCTTTATGTGGCCAATTCTTATAGCTCTGCTATTTGGCTTAGCTGTAGTAGGTGAAAGAGCCTATTCACTAGTTAATTCAAGCTCTGATACAAATAAGTTTTTTGAAGATGTGAAAAGTGTTTATGATGACTCAGGAAAAGATAGAGCTATCGAGCTTTGTGAATCTACACCAGGGCCTGTTGCATCAATATTTTTAGCTGGGCTTTCAAAAATGGGGAAACAGAAAGAAGAAATTGAAAAAGCAGTACAAAATGCCGGTGGTTTAGAAATGGCTTTTCTTGAAAAAAATATGATCTGGATTAACTCAGTAATTACCATAGCACCTATGCTTGGTTTTACAGGAACTGTTGTGGGTATGATTAAAGCATTTGAAGATATTAAAATGGCCAACGATATATCTCCTGCTGTTGTTGCAGGTGGTATTTCTCAGGCTCTTTTAACTACAGCCTTTGGTCTTATTGTAGCAATGATAATGCAAGTTTCACAAAACTTTTTTGTATCAATGATAGATAAGCTTATTTTAGACATGGAAGAGCAATCAATCAAAATTGTAGAATATTTACAAGACTCAAAATAATTTTTGTTGAATGATTAGAAATCGTCGTTTTAAAGGGGGAGAAATCCCAACTGGATCCATGGCAGATATAGCTTTCTTGTTATTGGTATTTTTTCTTGTTACCACAACAATAGATACCGACAAAGGCTTAGGCATCGTGCTCCCACCAGCAGGCGATGTTGAAATAGAAATTCAAAAAAAGAATATTCTTAACTGTCTAATTAATTCACAGGGTAAGGTTCTACTTGACGAAGAGCCAACAGATATAGAACAAATTAACAGAATTGTTAAGAAGAGATTGAGTCAAAACCCACTATTGATTGTTTCTGTTAAAGCTCATCCCAAAACTGCTTACAGTGATTATGTTAGAGTAATAGATCAATTAAAAATTGCAAATGCAAAAAAGATATCCATAGCAAATTCAAACTAATGAACTTTTCAAGAAAAACACAATTATCAAGCGAAATACCAACATCATCAATGCCTGATATTATATTCATGCTTCTAATATTTTTCATGGTCACCACGGTTCTGCGTGAATACTCTGGACTACCGGTAAACATTCCAAAAGCTGAAAAGATAGAAAAATTAAAAGGTAAACGTCACACTGCTCACATTTGGGTTTCCAAAGAAGGACTAGTATCAATAAATGATAGACTTTTTGCGGTACAAGATGTCGCTAAAATAATGTATGAAAAAAGAGTGTCAGATCCGCAACTAATTGTTTCTCTAAAAGCTGATGAAGAGGCGAAAATGGAACTCATTTCCTCTATACATGAAGAGCTAAGAGAAGCGGATGCTTTAAAACTTAATTATAGTACGAAAACACTAGTTCGCTAATGAAACTAAATACAAACCCATTAAAAGGTAAGTATCCAATAACTGTTAGAATTGCTGGGCTTTGCGGTATATTTAGTTTAGTATTAATATTTTTAGTATTCCCAAGATTTGTTACAGAATCTGAATTCGGTACTGTGGATCAAATTGTAATTGAAAATATCGACATCCCCCAGACTCAACAGATCGATAATACTCCTCCACCAGCAAGGCCTTCCATACCAGTACCTACAGATGATGAAGATATTGCAGATGATGTAACATTGGATGATCTAGATTTTGATGATTTTGAAGCTTGGGATGCTCCTCCTGCACCTAGTGGCCCAAAAGTAAAGTTTATTCCTTATGATGATCCTCCAAAACCAATAAGCGCTATAAGACCGGTATACCCCGAAATTGCTCAAGAGGCTGGAATAGAAGGAGTCGTTGTAGTTCAAGCATTTATAGATCAAAAAGGAAGAGTGAAAGAAACTATTATCCTAAAAGGGATTCCAAATACTGGGCTTGATGAAGCAGCAATGGAGGCAATTAGAAAAACAAGGTTCAGGCCTGCGAAGCAAAGAGAAAGAGCTGTTGGCGTTTGGATTTCAATACCAGTTAACTTCAGATTAAAATAAAAGCTGCTAACCTTTGATGTTAGCTCTGTGATATTCCCAGTTCATCTTTCTTATATATTCTTGGGAAATTTCTTTAGGACACTCAGCTTCGCATGCTCCAGTGTTTGTACAATGCCCAAATCCCTCTTCATCCATTTTATCTACCATTGCCACTACTCTTTTGTCTCTCTCAGGTTGTCCTTGTGGCAATGAAGCTAACTGCGATACTTTAGCCGAAACAAATAAACTAGCTGAAGCGTTTTTGCAAGCAGCAACACATGCACCACATCCAATACATGCAGCAGCATCGAATGCATACAAAGCATCCTCTTGCGAAATTGGTATAGCATTACCATCTGGTGCACTTCCAGTATTTACGGATATGTACCCACCAGATTGTATAATTCTATCAAATGGAGTTCTATCTACAACTAAATCTTTAATAACAGGAAAAGGTTTTGCTCTCCACGGTTCAATTACTATATTGTCTCCATCTTTGAAATGATACATATGCAGTTGACAAGTAGTTGTCCCTTTCAGAGGACCATGGGGCTTGCCGTTAATCACCATAGAGCAACTGCCACAAATTCCTTCTCTACAATCATGATCAAAAGCAATTGGCTCTTCTCCTAACAAAATTAAACGCTCATTTAAAACATCTAACATCTCTAAAAAAGACATATGTTCATTGAGCCCAGGGACATCATAATCAACAAATCTGCCCTTATCTTTAGAGTCTTTTTGTCGCCAAACTTTCAATTTAATTGTTAGCTCTTTCATTTATTTATAACTCCTTTGAGTAGGGGTTACCTCTTCATAATTTAAATTTTCTTTATGCAATTCTGGCTCCTTGTCATCTCCTTTATATTCCCACGCAGAAACAAACGTATAATTCTCATCATCTCTAAGCGCTTCCCCCTCAGGAGTTTGGTGCTCTTCTCTAAAATGACCTCCGCAGGATTCTTCTCTATCCAATGCATCATAGATCATAAGTTCACCCAATTCAATAAAGTCAGCAACTCTTCCCGCTTTTTCAAGCTCTGGGTTTAGGTCATTATCAGAGCCAGGTACAAAAATATTTTGCCAAAAATCTTTTTTAAGGTCTTTTATCTGAGTTAGTGCATTTTTTAAATCTTTTTCATTTCTAGACATTCCACAGTTGTCCCACATAATTTTACCCAATTCCCTGTGCAAGCTCTCTACACTTTTTTTACCTTTAATATTGAGTAATTTTTCATTCCGTTTTCTTGTTTTTTCTTCGGCAATAACAAAGTGTTCATCTTCTGTTGATATTCTATCTGTTCTAATTTCTTTAGATAAATATTCTCCAATAGTATAAGGCAAAACAAAATAACCATCAGCAAGGCCTTGCATCAAAGCAGAGGCGCCTAACCTATTTGCTCCATGATCTGAAAAATTTGATTCTCCGATTGAATACAGTCCAGGTACAGTAGTCATTAGATTATAATCTACCCATAAACCACCCATAGTGTAATGTACTGCAGGATAAATTCTCATCGGCGTTTTGTATGGGTCTTCACCTGTTATTTTATTATACATTTGGAAGAGATTCCCATATCTAGACCTCACAGTCTCTTCACCTAAATTATTAATAGCATCCTTAAAGTCAAGATACACAGCCATTTTTGTTTGGCCTACACCATATCCCTCATCACATCTTTCCTTCGCTGCTCTTGAGGCTATATCCCTCGGGACAAGATTACCAAAAGCTGGATATTTCCTTTCAAGATAATAATCTCGTTCATGTTCAGGAATATCCTCAGGTAACCTAGAATCCCCTTTCTTTAGAGGAACCCAAATTCTGCCATCATTCCTAAGTGATTCGGACATCAATGTTAATTTTGATTGATAATCTCCTGATACAGGGATACAGGTAGGATGTATCTGCGTAAAACAGGGATTCCCAAACATTGCCCCTCTCTTATACGCTTTCCACGCAGCTGTTACGTTACTTCCCATTGCATTTGTAGATAGGTAAAAAACATTGCCATAACCTCCAGTTGCCAAAACAACTGCATGCCCAAAATGACGCTCATATTGGCCCGTAAGTAAATTTCTTGCAATTATACCTCTAGCAGCTCCATCAATCATAACAACGTCAAGCATTTCATGTTTATTATACATCTGCACAGTGCCTCTGCTTATTTGTCTACTCAAAGCACTGTAAGCACCCAAAAGAAGCTGTTGCCCAGTTTGCCCTCTTGCATAAAATGTTCGAGATACCTGGACACCACCAAATGATCTATTGTCTAAGGTTCCACCATATTCTCTAGCAAAAGGTACACCTTGGGCTACACATTGATCTATAATATTTGTACTTACTTCTGCTAACCTATGGACATTTGCCTCACGGGATCTATAGTCACCACCCTTTATAGTATCATAAAATAATCTATAAACGCTATCTCCATCATTCTGATAATTTTTTGCTGCATTTATCCCTCCTTGGGCTGCAATTGAGTGCGCTCTTCTTGGACTATCTTGAAAACAAAAAGCTTTCACGTTGTAACCCATTTCAGCAAGAGATGAGGCAGCGGATGCACCTGCTAAGCCAGTACCAATGATGATTACATCTAAATTAAGTTTGTTGGCTGGACTAACTAGTGGAACTTTTGACTTGTAATCGGACCATTTACTAGCTAATGCTCCTGCTGGTATTTTACTGTCTAACATAAAGTGTAATAGGGATACTAGCAAAAATTAAAGGTATCAACACTGCTATCCCTTTCCCAATTAGGTTAATTATTTTTTCATACTTTGAAGTGTTAAGCCCCAAGGTTTGGAAGGCTGAACCAACTCCATGAGACAAATGAAATGCAAGCATCAACATCGAAATAACATAAAATCCAGTATAAAAAATATTATCAAATGCTTTAACTGTTACTGTATGCAAATCTTTGTTACCCCACTTATCAAGTCCAATATCTCCAAAATGCATTTCATACCAAAAACTTCTCAAATGAATTATCAAAAATATTAATAACATTGTGCCTAAAAAAGCCATGTTTCTTGAAGACCAACTACTATTACCTATTCCAGTACTAATATGGTATCCTATGGGCCTAGCAAGTCTAGACTTCAAAACCAAATAAATCGTTAAAATTGAATGTAAAATAATTGATGAATATGTTATATATGATAATGCAATTACAGCAGGATTTGTAGTCATGAAAAGAGCATATGCGTTAAATTGTTTTTGTCCTAATTCTCCAGATATGAAGAGCTGCAAATTGCCAGCTAAATGACCAAGCAAAAATAAAACTAGAAAGCCTCCAGATAAAGCAGCTAACGCTTTTTGAAAAAGTTTAGAATTAAAATATAATTTCATGAGTATTCATTTATATATATCATACAAATATCACATACAATGAGTCAAAAATTAAACCCTTTTAATTACTTTTCCATTAAGTATAAATGCTTTAACTAAATATATATTTTTTTAAAAGTTTACCTGATTTTTTAAAATTATTTTGCTTTTGAAAACTTAATGGGCCACGTAAAAGTATATTTTCAAAAAAATTAGAGAAATATTTTTCTTCTCCATGTTTTCTCGCTTTAAGCCCACCAATTGAGATTTCGGAAATAATTTTAACCCAATCTAAAAAACTTTTCCCTCCGGGTCCATCAACATCACCGCTCAAGGATTTAGCTAAATCATTCCATAAAAATTTATCTTCTAGTGTCCAGCTATTGAATATTGACAATAATTTCTCCCTAATCATAGGGGCATCTATTAACCCGGTAACAAATGCAACAGGAGCCATTATACTATCAAATGGCAGACAATCAATATCCCGCACCTCAATCAAATTCTTTAATCTTACATTTGTAAATATTTGATGCAGTGCTGCTTTTATATCTTCTTGACTCAATAATCCTTTAGAATACTTAATTCTTAAGTCTTCACCAAGTGAGAATTCAGTTTTTTGAATGTTATTTTTACTATCTAGTTTAAATATTCCAGGGACATGAAGAACAAAATCAATATACGCATCTAAAACACTTCTCTTGTCAATTATGCCGTGATTAATTAGCGATTTACATCTACTGTCATCAGTATTTTCCCAAATGTGATTTCTCAAATTTAAATTTCCAATAACTTCGCCTTTTTGAAATGGACTATGGGAAAAAAGATATGAGAATACCGGATGAAGACAATCTAAGATGTATACTGACTCTTCTAGGTCTTTTCCATTTTTTATATCATAATTAATTTGAATGCTGCATGTATTTCGCATCATCCACTTACCTAAAGAGCCTCTTTCTTCCATATTTTTATCCATTAATTGATACTTCACAAGTTTAATTAGCTCAACATCACGAGGCTCATTTAATGGGTCAACACCAATAAAAAGAGATTTATACCCTTCTCTATCTAAAATTTTATCTAGTGTTTTTTTGTAGATTAAAAATGACTTATCAAGTTCTTGAATGGTTTCACATGCTGGACTAGCCCACTCAATTTGACCTCCGGGTTCAAGAGAAAAGCTAGCGTTTGAAATTTTCTCGATAGAATTTAGTTCTTCTAAAAGATCGCTAGCAGAATAAATAGAACCTTTATTTACTGGTATTCTATAATAATTTTTATCAAAAACAAAACACTCAACCTCAACACCTATTTTCCTTGCAGCATTGTCACCAATGCTATTACTTAGAATATAAGATTTAACCTTATTATGAACAGACAAAGTAAATATCTAAAAAAAGCTGGAATAAAAAGGTATATGTGAAGGCTATAATGCTTCTTACGCCACGCCCCATGCAATTAAAGAAAAGAAAGATAGTAAAATCGGAAAGCCAATTAACCAACCACCTTCCTGCTTCTTAACTGGAAGTGAAGGACCTACATAATCAAACCTCATTTCAGATCTAGCAATCTTCCCTCCTTCAACATACAACGTTTCAGTGCCAAATATTTGGTTATTCAACATAGGATCATTAGAAACATAATCTATTGTTCCAGTATTCAAGTACATAAGATATTGAGGAGAAAATCCACTAACTTGATGCCAGCCCGGCTCAACGCGAATGGGAGCTTTCAGAGGAGTATGTCCGACATATCTGCCGTCTATGTAGATAGGTACACCATCCAAATTAGCATCTATTCTAATTGCTGATTGACCAAGAAGGAGCTCTTTATCGCTTTTTCGTTTTTTAGAAACTCCGAACCTTCCTTTTGTAATAGAAGAAAAAGGTAGTTTTTGCCACCAAGAAGTTTTAGGTACTTTTATAATTCTACCGTCAAGTTCATCATTGATAATTGAATGGTCAGCAAGTTCTTCAATTAATTGACCTTTGGAAGATTCTAAATTATCAAAAAGTTTTGCTTTATCATCGTCCTCTCTTGCTGCAGTCATTCTGTCCCAAAAAGAAAGACTACTCTTAGTATTTTCACTTTTATTTTCCTTAGCAAGATCAGACCATTCTGAAAGTTCTTGACCAGAATCTTCATCAACAAAGTATTCATCAACTGTATCAAACTCTTCATTAGAGGATTGATCATTAGACGACGTCTGATCCAATTTTCTAGTGGCCAAGGCGTAATTTGCAAATATGTCATCAATGGATTTTTTTTCGTCTACCTCTTTAAATCCTGATGCAATATTTTGATTTACTTCATTAGGATGATTTGTATGGTAAAGCTTGCCCTTGTAACGAAAAAGAGCATTAGGACCTAATTCTTCTCTCGCCTTGTTGAATGCGGCTTGAAAACTAGTATTGTATGCCGGAAAACCCTCCTGAGATACGACAGAAAACACAGATTTGCCATTTTTATCTAAGTGTTTTTTCAAATTTGCCTGCAAGCTATTTTTCATTTCTGTATGAATGAAAACTACAGCTGATGATGTCCCCTCACTGTTAATTATATCGTACCAGTGAATTTTCTTCGTTAATAAGATAGCAATTTGAACAGATTCATCAAAACTATCGATAACTAGCTCTTTAATCAAATTGTTTGGATCTGACTTTGGGCTAATATTATTTATGTGTTTTACACCTAACAGTGTAATGTAAAGCCAGTTTCTATCTGACTTCCAACCGATTATATTATCATCTGGAATTGGCTCAGAGTATTCTATACTAATCATAAGACCGTTGGTTTTTGGATCGTATTTAATATCTTCAAGCACAGAAGATTTGCCCCAACTTACTATTAGGGACAAACCTAGAATGATATGTTTTATATTTTTTAACATATTGGACTCCGCATAATTTGATATTAAAACATATTTTAGCCTAATGTCAACAATAAATTAATATTCTCTAAATTACTATTATATATGCACTTGCAGGAAATAGGGCTACTTAATCAATTACTTTAAGTGCGGAATATTTGTTATTTTCCCAGTCTTCAATCGTAATCTTTTACGCATTCTAATATATAGATATAAATTGAAAAATCTAGTTTACTCATCGTAGAAAAATAGTAGCTTTTAATATAAATATATTAAAATAAATTCATAGCAATGTGTAATCAAATAAACAAAATTTTGCGTTTAATATTCTTCCAATTTGTGATTCTAGTTGGAGCCTCAAATACCAAAGTTATTAAAAGCTACAGTATCTCAAAAAACTTTGGTACAGAAACAAGAGAACTCTCTCAATCTACCATTGTACGTTATAATTCAAAGAAACAGTTGTTAGACAGCACATTATATATACATAACATACCTTTATCTAAAAAATACAGCTACATTGACTTTAAAGATAGGCGGTCTCTTCAAAAGCTAGAGGGAGTAGAAAGGTTAATGCACTTTAAATATGAGTACAATCTGGAAGGTAAATTAGTTTCAAAGCAATTATACGGCTCCAAAGATGACTCGCTCAAATGGAAGGAATTCTACAAATACTACAGCAATGGGAAATTATGGAAGATTATAAGGCTTGATCCATCTAAGGTTAACGCGTCCAACAAACTCGAAGGCCTGCTAGTTAATGATAAAAATATGCCCTGGGGAGAAAGCTTCGATTATGATAAAAATGGAAAAATAAAAGAACATAAAGAATTTTATGCTGGCTTTGTAATAGAGCATACAATTTATGATTTAGATAGCAGTGGTGCAGTAGTAGTAAAAGAAGAAAACTATGATCCTTCAATTATGAGAAAGACCACCTATTCCTACAATGACAAGGGGAATATTAATGAAATTATAGATTCACGGCGTGGTTATTCAATAGGCTCTAAGAAATATGAATACGACTCCATAGGTAGAATAAATAAAATTATATACTTTAATATGAATGGGGATCAAGAAAAAACAATTACAAAGCTTTACGAAGACGATATGAAAAGAGAAACAAAAATTATTACAGATGCTTCAAAAAAACTTATCCGTAGAGTTGAAACTCGAAACAACAGCAAAAACAAAAAAATTATCCAAGCTACTTTTGATGATAAAAGTAGGCTTATACAGAAAAAAACCATTGGCTATGATAACAAAGGCAGATTAGCTAGGATACATGATTACGATATGTTAAAACCATCAGAAGGTGGAGAGCCAATACTAATTAACATAATTACGTATGAATATGATTAAATTATCAATCTATATTTTTAGTAAGATATAATTTCTGGAGGCACAATGAAATTCATTGATGTAAAAAGCGCTATAATTGGAGTTTTAATTACTCTACTTTTTCTATCCATCTATGGATTTAGGCCTGAAACGGATGAATTGGGCCACTTAGTTGTAAAAAGCATCACGGTTGAAGATGACCGCGGGGTGGTTATGGGCTATATGGGCAATGGCTATATGCAGACATACAACACTTTTGGCGAACCAACATTGTTTGTTGGAACGGGTAAGGACGGAGGTGGCTACTTAAGAGCATACAACGGTGAAGGGGATGAGTCAGCGTATGTTGGAACAGGTAGAATGGGCGGTGGATACATTAGAACTTATAACAATTCTGGTAGAGAAACCTCATACCTTGGAACAGGTTCTGATAACTCTGGACAGTTGCGAATTTATGATAAACAAGGAGAAACAAGATCATATATTGGGGATGGTTACTTACAAGCTTATAATCAATTTGGAGAAAGAACAATTTTCTTAGGCACTGGTACTAATGGAGGTGGATACTTACGCACATACAACTTTAGTGGCCAAGAAAGCATTTATGTAGGCACTGGTGCTGACAGTTCAGGGCAAATAAGAATTTATGATAATTCTGGAGAAACAGGCTCATTCTTGGGAAGCGGATATTTTAGAACTTATAATAAGTTCGGCAAACTAACCACTTTCATTGGAAATGCATCTGATGGTGGAGGCTATTTAAGAACAAATAATAAATTTGAAACAGAGACTGTATTTTTAGGTACAAATAATGCAAATGAGGGTCTAATAAACCTGAATGATAAGTTCGGGCAAAGTTTCTGGATAAGACTGAATAAGAAAAATTAATTTTTTCATTCACTTTTTGACTTTGTGATATTCTTGTTTTAAATTTCAATTACAAAAGGAATCCGGGGGGGGGTAAATCTTTATTTACTCTTCTTCCATTTGTATAAAAATGTATATAAAAACTACAACACAGTTATTTGCTGCATTAGCAATGCTATCCGCCATTTTCGCGCAGAATGATGGTTTAGTCGTCACTAAATATGACAACGGAGGTATAAAAGTAGAAGGAAATTATACCAGTGGTGTGCGTAATGGTGCTTGGGCCGAATACTGGGAAGAAGTATGGTGGTTCGATTATGGCGAAGACGGAGAACCAAACACCAAAGACACCTTAGAAAATAACAATCGCTGGGACTCTGTAGAGGTTGTTATTCCTGATTTTAAACCAAAATTAAAGCTGCAAGGTAATTATTTGAATGGAAATAGAGATGGAACCTGGACAGAATATTTTGAAGATGGAAAAAGAAAAACAGAACTAAATTACTTGAATGGTAAGTTTAACGGGCTTCAATCATATTGGAGCTCAAATGGAAACAAAATCCAAGAAAAAAATTATATCAATGGTAAGCAACAAGGCCTCTGGACCCTTTACTACCAAGAAACAGGTATTAAAAAAGAGGAAACAAATTATATTGATGGAGTCCAAGAAGGATTATGGACAGAGTGGTATGAAGACGGTCAAAAAAGGAGAGAAAGAAATTTTAAAAATGGTGAAAGAGATAGTACATGGACTACTTGGTATAAAAATGGTAATAAGAAATTTTTAGCTGGTTATTCAAATGGAAAACTTAATGGTAAATATATACGTTGGTACGAAGGAGGTATTATAAAAGAGCTTGATGGAGATTATCTTAACAATAAGAAGCATAAAAAATGGATATACTGGAGTAAAAATGGACAGAAAACAGAAGAAATAAATTATGACCAAGGAATTCACCACGGTTCTCATATTAAATGGTTTGGTGAAAAAAGTGATCAACACAAAAATTTTCATGTAAATTATAAAGATGGTGATAAAGATGGGAAATGGCACTTCTGGTATTCTTCAGGAGTTGATTCCCTCAAAGCTACTTATTTAAATGGAGAAAAGGACGGACATTGGATTTGGTGGAGAAAAAACGGCTTAAAAGATAAAGAAGGCTTTTACAAAAAAGAAAAAAAGCATGGTTTATGGACGATATGGAACGATTCAACTGGGAGTTCGTATCACAAACTCCATGAAGAAACATATGTAAATGATGCAATTGATGGTAAAGTAACTAAATGGTATAAAGAAGGCGGCTTAGATAGACAGGGTATAATGAGAGGAAAAGAAAAAGAAGGTGAATGGACCTATTGGGAAAGAGGTGGAAAAAGATGGCTGAAGTTTGATTATGGCGATGGGCTAGAAAAAGTTACACTAGGAGAAATCGAAGAACGAGATGGCATTACCTTTAAAATTGGTAAATACGAACCTTACGTTGGTATAGTTGAAGAAACCGGCGGAAAGAGGGGATATAAACTACTTGGTAGATTTCTTGATGGAAAAAGAGATGGAAAATGGGTCCAGTGGTATGATAATGGACAAGTTGAGGTCCAAGGTGAATATTATCGTGGTAAAAAACATGGTGAGTGGTCTCTTTGGTACAACAATGGTAAAGCTAAAGAACAAGGCACATTTAGTTTTGGTAAAGTAGATAGCTTGTATAAATATTGGTTTGATAATGGTCATCTTAAAGAAGAGCAACGATACAAAAAAGGATTAGCTCATGGTAGATGGACCAAATGGTATAAAGAAGACCCCACTCTAAAATATGTCGAAAACGGGAATTGGCAATACAAAGACGGTGTCTATAAAGACGAAAACAATGAACTATGGAGCTGGTGGTGGTATCTAAATGATAACAAGGAAGAAGAAGGTTACTACATTGATGGAAATAAAGAAGGTGCTTGGGTTTCCTGGTTTGAAACAGGAGTTAAAAGTAGCGAAGGGGCATTTTCAAAAAATGAACGTGATGGTCTTTGGTTATACTACAATGAAGACGGCGCAGTAACTCAAGAACTAACCTACTCAAATGACTTATTAAATGGTAGGGAAACTAAATGGGTGGTATCTTCCTCAGATAGTCTTGGAAAAGAATATGAAAAATTTTGGAAAGACGGGCAATTAAATGGTCCAGCGACTACTTGGGTTGATGGATTCAGATCAAAAATGGTTACGTATAAAGGAGAGTCAGAAACTGGGAGAGAAATAGCGAATGGCCCTTGGGTTATTTGGTATCCTGGTAGTGATCAAATCATGGAACAAGGCTTTCACAAAAATAACATCCGTGATGGGTTAACAACATATTATTATGAGAACGGAAACAAGAAAAAAGAAGGAAACCTATCTGCCAATGTTAATCAGAAGCTTTCTAAGCCTGAAGGAGTATGGACATACTGGAATAAAGATGGACAAGTCGACTTTACATTTGATTATGGCAAAGGCCTTGACCATGTTAAGTTCAAGGATTTATCAAAAATAGATGAAAGCGAACTCCTATACAAAATTGATGATAACACTACTCCTTTTACTGGCGTTATAGTAGATGAAAATAAAGAGGAAGAGTACGAATTTCTAGGTCGCCTTAAGAATGGAAAAAAAGATGGACCTTGGATTAGATGGTATGAGAGTAAAAAAGTTCCTGAAGTGGTTTTAATGCCAACTCCAGAACCCCAGCCTAAAGGAACATGGAGTGGTGGAAAAGAAACATTAGGAGCATACAAGGACGGGAAAAAACATGGTTTGTGGACAACATACTACTCTAATCAACAAATAAAAGACATTGGAACGTATGAAAATGGGATTTACAATGGTAAGTGGACTTTCTATTATGAAAATGGCGAAAAAGAAAAAGAAGGCACTCTAAGAGATGGTAATGCTCATGATAAATGGATTTTTTACAATGAAAAAGGTAAAAGAACGCAAGAAGGCTCTTTCAATGAAGGCTTAAAGAACGGTAAATGGATAGCATACTTTGAAGATGGGAAACTAACTGAAGGTGAATATAAAGATGGGAAAAAAGATGGTACCTGGACTAGTTGGTGGGACTATGACAGAACACGAAAAGAAATGCAAGGCTCTTACAAGAGTGGTAAAATGGTAGATAAATGGTATTTTTATAATAACAAAGGTAATCTAAAAGAAATAAGATACTTCTCCCCTGTTTTTTAATTTCAAATATTTATATTATCTTAATAGAATTCTATTATAATATTTTGAAACATCTTTTCACAATCCACAAACCACTTTTTAAGCTGTACAAAAAAGTGAGCTACATTCGTTTCATATCTCCACTGCTTTTTATTTTATTCTCAATATTTCTTTTCAACTGCAGCAATAAAAACCAAATTATTTCACAAGAAGTTATTGAAGAGATATTTGTTACAAAAAAGGATGCTATGCTATTTAATGATGCTTTTGAAAGAGTCGTCATTGATGAAATACCAGCTTTTATTAAAATAAAAGCACTAGAAAAAATATTAATACTTGATAAATCAGAAAATGAAAGAACTTATTATAAAACTATATTTAACAAAAAAGAGGGATGGGTAGAATCAAAATATTTAGCAGAAACCAAAGTAGAATTAAATATAAGAGATAGTGCTAAAGAGATAGTTAAAAACAATAATAAACCAAAAATGCAATTAGCTAAAGACGAAAAAGATACAATTATAAAAAAGCAGACTGATAATTATTATGTTCAATTAGCATCTTTTAAAAATGAAATAAACGCTAAAAGACTTTATAATAGTATAAAACAAGAAAATTTTGGATTATCTTTAGAAAAAATAAACTCTCCCGAAGGCCTTTACTATAGGGTCATTACAGAAAAATATCAAACAAAAAAAGATGCAGAAAATGTTTTAAATAAAATTAGAGAAAAGAATCGCAACTTGAATCCTATTATTAAAACTAATACTAATATAAAAAGTACAAAAACAAATAAACCAACACCACAAACAAAAAATGGCAAAACAGAATATTACACAATTCAACTCAGTTCTTTTGAAGACAGGAAAGCTGCTGAAAAATTAGCAAGAAAAATGACAAGATTAGGCTTTCCATCAAAGGTAACAGAAGCTTGGGTCAAAGGTAAAACCTGGTTTAGAGTTCAACATGGCGAATACAAAATGATTGCAGTTGCAAAGCAAGTTTCCATTAAATTAAAAAATAAATATAAATTCAACCCTTGGATTTCAAATATTTATAAATAATTCAAACCACTTTTTTAAAAAATTAATAATAGAAAGATTTAAAATATGAAGTATGTATACAACTTTGGTGATGGTAAAGCAGACGGTAAGGCCGATATGAAAAATTTACTTGGAGGTAAAGGGGCTAATTTAGCCGAAATGAATATCTTAGGTATTCCTGTCCCAGCTGGGTTTACGTTAACAACAGATGTTTGTACAGAATATTATAAAAATAATAAATCTTTCCCTGATGGCCTGACTGAAGAAGTAAAAGAGAGTCTATCTAAAGTTGAATCAATAATGAGCAGTAAGTTTGGAGATCCATCTAACCCGCTATTACTATCAGTAAGATCAGGAGCTAGACAGTCTATGCCGGGGATGATGGAAACAGTCCTAAACTTAGGCTTAACCAGTGATACTATTCCTGGTCTAATTGAGAAAACTAATAATCCAAGATTCGTATATGACGCTTACAGAAGACTAATAACAATGTATTCAGATGTTGTAATGGAAAAAGCTGCTGGCATTGAACCAGAAGAAGGTGATGGAATAAGACAAAAACTCGAACATCACTTAGATTCATACAAGTCTGAAAATGGCCTTGAGGGTGATACCGATCTTTCCGAAGACGATTGGAAAAACGTAATTGATATATTTAAAAGTGAAATAAAATCCTCACTTGGTGCAGAATTTCCTGATAATGCTGAAGCTCAATTATGGGGTGGAATTGAAGCTGTTTTTAAAAGCTGGAATGGTGCAAGAGCAATAAGTTATAGAAAGATAGAGAGCATACCAGAAGAATGGGGAACTGCTGTCAATGTTCAAACAATGGTCTTTGGAAACACAGGAGAAGAATCCGCTACAGGTGTTGCTTTTACAAGAAACCCAGCAAACGGCGAAAATAAATTTTTTGGAGAGTGGCTGACTAATGCACAAGGAGAAGATGTTGTTGCGGGTCTTCGTACACCGAACCCACTTAATGAAGACACCAAAACAGAAGACACTAGCCACCTCCCTTCTTTGCAAGATACTATGCCAGAGATTTACAATGAACTATTTGAAATAAAAAACAGATTGGAAAAACACTATTTAGACATGCAAGATGTTGAATTCACTATTCAAGAAGGCAAACTGTGGATGCTCCAAACTAGAGTTGGAAAAAGAAATGGTGTTGCTGCCATAAAAATGGCTGTAGATATGTTCAAAGAAGGCATGATAGATAAAAACACTGCTATCATGAGAGTAAATCCAAATCAATTAGATGAACTCCTTCATCCAGCTCTAGATAAGGAAAGTGAAGATAATGCAACTAAATTAACAAAAGGACTGCCAGCTGGGCCAGGTGGTGCTAAAGGTAGGGTAGTGTTTACAGCTGACGATGCGGAAGATTGGAAAAATAAAGGCGAACAAATCATTCTTGTTAGAGAAGAGACTTCGCCAGAAGATGTCCATGGTATGCATGCTGCTGAAGCAATATTAACAGCACGAGGCGGTATGACTTCACATGCAGCATTAGTAGCAAGAGGCTGGGGTAAGTGTTGTATTGTTGGTTGTAATGAAATAAATATTTCCGTAAGTGATAAACAACTATCGGTTGGTGATGTAATTATTAAAGAAGGCGATTGGATAACAATGAATGGTACCACCGGAGTTGCATATCTAGGCCAGTTAGATCTAATACCTGCTGATCCAGATAGAAATGAAGAATACAAAGAACTAATGACATGGGCAGATGAAATAAGAAAACTAAAAATTAGAACAAATGCTGAGAGCCCAGAAGATGCAAAACAAGCAATAAAGTTTGGTGCAGAAGGAATAGGGTTGTGTAGAACAGAACATATGTTCTTTGATGAAACAAGAATTTTGGCAATGAGAAAAATGATACTAGCAGATAACGATGATGATAGAAGAGATGCTGTTATGGGACTTTTACCATTTCAAAAAGAAGACTTCAAAGGGACTTTAGAAGCGATGGAAGGAAAGCCTGTAACTATTAGATTACTTGATCCCCCCTTGCATGAGTTCATTACATTAGATAATGAGCAAATAAAAGAGCTAGCTGATAGTATTGGCATTGATAGTTCGATTGTTAGTCAACGCATCTCAAGCCTTCACGAACTTAATCCAATGTTAGGACATCGTGGATGTAGGCTTGGAATTGCCTACCCTGTTATTACAGAAATGCAAGCCAGTGCAATCTTAGAAGCTGCTGCTGAACTTACCAAGGATGGCCTGAATGTTTTACCGGAGATAATGATCCCATTAGTTGGAACTGTTACAGAATACATTGATCAAGAAAAGATCGTTCGCAAGGTTGCTTCAGAAGTTGAAAGTAAATATGATATTAAACTAAACTATCAAGTTGGTACAATGATTGAACTTCCAAGAGCTTGTTTAACTGCGGATGAAATTGCAGAACATGCAGAGTTTTTCAGCTTTGGGACTAATGACCTCACTCAAACCACATATGGTTTTAGTAGAGATGATATAGGTTCATTTTTACCAGAATATCTTGATCGTAACATATTGCCCGGAGATCCATTTCAGAGTTTGGATGTTAAAGGCGTAGGTAAATTGGTATCCATGGCAGTGAAGTTTGGTAGAGATGTAAATCCTTCTATTAAAATAGGTATTTGTGGTGAACATGGAGGAGATCCAAGTTCAATTCATTTTTGTAAAGAAAATGAGTTAGATTATGTTAGTTGCTCTCCTTACAGGGTTCCTATAGCAAGGTTATCAGCTGCGCAGGCTGAATTAGTGTAGTTTTTATACTGTCTTTCCCCTGGTTTTACGCAATGATTTATAATCAGGGTCTTGAAGTACAAACTCTAATAAATAGTGAACTAAGGGTCGACTGTCTTTCATGATCAAGACAATTTCACTAGGTGTTAGCCATTTACATTTTGTAATTCCTTCTCTTTTTTCAGGAATTAATTTTGTTTTAGCATCTCCTAAGTGCTCAACCAAATACCAATATGTCTTCTTTATGACCACATCTTTACCATCTTTAACATTATCATGGGTTGGTATTAGAGGTTTTATGATATTTAGATTTTCTTGAGGAATCCCTGTCTCTTCATAAATTTCTCTAAATGCAGTATTTTTCCTTTTTGATCCTTTTTTTAATCGACCTTTGGGAAACTCCCAGCGACCATTTTTCTTGATAAAAAGAATTTTTTTACCTTGGATAACTATACCACCTGCAGCTTTAATTTTATTTTTCAATTATGTGCTACCTTTTAATCTGTATAAAAGTTCATATTGTTCTTTTGTTAAGTTTTTAAACTTTACACCATCAATTTCAATGTCATATTCGGTTATTTCTTTTGACCATTTTTTGTCTTTAAGAACCTTTTTACCTGCATACTCAAAATTTGTTAATACATATCTCATTGCATTCAATCTTGCAATCATTTTATTATCTGAATTAATAATTACCCATGGATTTTCATTGGGCTCGCTGTTGGCAAAAACCTGCTCTTTGTAATGAGTAAATAGATCCCACTCTTTGGCAGCTTTCAAATCATTTTCACTAAGTTTCCAATATTTTAATGGGCTATTTTGTCTAAAGGCAAACCTTTGTTGTTGATTCTCTTTAGAAACTGATAAATAAAACTTTATTAATAAAAGTCCGCCGTCAATATGCTTTTTTTCCCAATCATTTACATTTTTCATGAAATAATTGTATTGCCTATCCGTGCAATATCCCATTGCTGGCTGAATAAGCCCTCTCGTATACCAAGATCTATCAAAAAAAACTATTTCTCCTTTTTGAGGTAAAAGCTTATCATAAGTTTTAAACCACATTCTATTTTGAGCCGACGTCGGCACCCCAAGCTCAACTACTCTCATAGTTTTAGGTATTAAATTTTCAATAAATCGCTTAATAGTCGCTCCCTTTCCTGCTGCATCACGACCTTCAAAAACAATAGCTAACCTTTTCCCAGATTGAATCACCCATTCCTGCAACTTTAAAAGTTCAATTTGAAGTCGTCTCTTCTCTTTTTGATAACTTTTAAGCGTAAGCTCTTTATATTTTGTTCTATTATAAATAATCATTTAATTATCCTTGACAAAATTTAACAATAAATAAAATCATCCTATGTTATTGCTTTATTTAAAGAGATTTATTTTTACCTATTATTTGTGTTGCTAAATTTCAATGTTTTTTTAAAATATTTCATCATCATTTAACCTATATGATAATAAACATTGGTGTAGTTCAATTCCCAGGGTCAAATACCGAAAGAGAGACATCTCTGGCAATTAAAAGAGTAAAAATGAACCCTGTTGAAATCCTTTGGAATTCGAATCAGGATTTAATCAAAGGATGCCATGGGTATATTATTACTGGGGGATTTTCATATGAAGATCGCTCAAGAGCTGGCGTGATTGCATCTTTAGAACCAATAATAAATATTCTGAAAAATGAATCAAAAAAAGGTAAGCCTATTTTTGGTATATGTAATGGTGCGCAAATTTTAGTTGAGTCAGGATTGGTGCCAGGAACGTCAGATGATCAAACATCAGTTGCTTTAGCAGATAACAAACGTGTAAAGTCTGGAGAAATTGTTGGGACAGGATATTACAATGCTTGGTCAAATCTTAAACTTTCTGTCCCCCAAAATAGCACTGCATTTACTAGACACCTTTTAGAAAATGAAATGATAAACATTCCTTTTGCTCATGCTGAGGGAAGATTTATAATTCCTGATGATCTTCTAGAAAAAATGAAAATAAATGATCAAACAATTTTCAGATATTGTGATTATGATGGTAAGGTATCGAGCGAATTTCCAACAAACCCTAATGGTTCAGATTATAACCTTGCAGCAATCTCTAACGCTAGTGGTAATGTGCTTGCTATGATGCCACACCCAGAAAGAACTGAATTAGGAGATAAATTATTTTCCTCTATGAAGGAGTTTATTGAACACTCAATACCTTTAAAAAAAGGGGGAATATCATATAAACCAGAACATAAAAAACTAACAAACTATGAAAAAAATAAAAATTCAAATATATGGATAGTTGATTTAATAATTACTGATAATGAAGCAGTTAGCGTTCAGAGCACACTACAACAGAAAGGGTTGGATGTTAAAGTAAGTAAGCAAATTTATTGGGAAATAAATTGCTCTGAAGATCCTAAAAATGTTTTAAAGCAAATAGAAGATTCTGGCGAACTCTTTAATTCAAATAAAGAATTTTTAAGTGAACTACCTAAAGATCAAGACACACATTCTGTATTGGTTTGTCAAAAAGATGACATGCATTGCCAAAAAAAGTTTAACTCCTTAACACAAAGATTTAAAATCAAAAATTTATTAGAATTAAAACGTGGAGTAATATGGAACATCACTATAAAAAATGCTAACTTCAATCCTATTTTTAATAATATTTTAAATACAAACATATTACATAACCCATTATCACATGAATGTTTTAGAATCAGTTAGCCAATACAAAGATAGAATATCAGCAGAGCTTGATAACACACTCACTGAGACAGATCTAAACTCTGTTTCAAAGAAAAAAGGTAAAGTCAGAGACCAATACGACCTTGGAAAATCGCTTGCACTAATTACCACTGACAGGCAAAGTGCTTTTGATAGAGTGCTAGCAGCTATACCATTTAAAGGCCAAGTATTAAATCTAGCAAGTGCCTGGTGGTTTGAAGAAACAAAACATATAATTAAAAACCATGTTATCGATATCGCTGACCCTAATGTGATTATCGCTAAAAAATGTAAGGTATTCCCAATCGAATTTGTAGTGCGGGGCTATATAACTGGTAGCACAAGCACCTCACTTTGGACTGTTTACAATAACGGTGATAGAGAATACTGTGGTAATACTCTTCCCGAAGGATTAAAGAAAAACCAAAAACTTGAAGAGAATATGCTCACTCCAACTACGAAGGAAGAAGATCATGACCGCCCAATTTCTCCTTCAGATATAGTAAGTGAAAATTGGATGACCCAAGAAGATTGGGATTATTGCAGCAAAAAAGCTTTGGAACTATTTGAATTTGGTCAGAAAAAAGCAGCCGAACATGGTATGATTTTAGTTGACACAAAATATGAAATGGGGAAAGATGAGGATGGAAATATCCTACTGATTGATGAAATCCATACCCCAGATAGTAGCCGATATTGGATAGCCGGTAGTTATGAAGATCGCATTGCTCAAGGCAAAGAACCTCAGAACATTGATAAAGAATTTCTAAGGTTATGGTTTGTTGATAACTGTGATCCTTATAATGATAAAGAATTACCAGCAGCACCTGATGAATTAGTTATTGAATTATCTAGCAGATATATATATCTATATGAAACGATAACAGGAAGTGTCTTCCCCTTTCCCGATAAAGGAAAAGAGGTAACAGAAAGAATTAAAGAAAACTTGAAAGATTACATAAAATGAAAACAATTTTAATAATGGGCTCTACTTTCGATGAGCCACATGCAAAAAAAATCACAGATAAATTAGACGAATACAACATTCCTTGGGAGCAGCATGCTGCATCAGCTCACAAACAACCTTTAAAAGTATTAGAAATATTAGAAGCTAATAAAGATGAGAAAGATATTGTATATATCACAATAGCTGGTAGATCTAATGCTTTATCAGGGTTTGTAGCTGCAAATTGTAAATTCCCAACGATAGGATGTCCACCTTTTTCTGATAAGGCTGACATGCTAGTCAACATTCATTCCACACTTCAAATGCCAAGCCAAACACCTGTATTAACAGTAATTGACCCAGGAAACTGTGCCCTTGCTGTTAAAAGAATCTTTGGTGTCTGATTCGTTAAAAGCTATATCTCCCCTTGATGGGAGATATTCAAAAAGTACAGAATCTCTTTCTGATTATTTCTCTGAGCATGCATTAATACGATATAGAACTAAAATTGAAATAGAATATTTGATTTCCCTTTCTTTAGAAAAAGGAATCAAAGAGTTAGCTTCTTTTTCTAAAAAGGATCAGCAAAAACTCCGAAAAATATATATTTCTTTCAATATAGAAGATTCAAAAAGAGTAAAAGCTATAGAAGAAGCTACAAACCACGATGTTAAAGCCGTAGAATATTTCATCAGAGAAAAGCTAGAAAAAATGAATAAAAAAAGGATATTCCCCTGGATTCATTTTGCCCTTACATCTGAAGATATAAACAACCTGTCCTACTCTTTAATGTGGCAAGAAGCATTTAAAAATGAATTTCTTCCCACATTAAATAATGTAATTAAAAAATTAAAGACAATAAGTAAGCAATTTTCTGAGACATCTATGCTATCCCTTACACATGGTCAATCTGCAACACCAACAACATTTGGAAAAGAAATTTACGTTTTTGTGCATAGGCTTAACAGACAATATAGTACTATGAAAAATCATACTCTTCTTGGAAAATTTGGCGGAGCTACAGGGACATGGGCAGCACACTCAATTTCACACCCAAATGTAAACTGGATACAGTTTACCAAAAATTTTGTTTCCTCTTTAGGACTTAATCCAAACCTTGTTACAACACAAATAGAGCCACATGATTCAGTTGTAGAAAGCTTTCACTCTATCATTAGAGTAAATAACATTTTAATAGATATGTGTAGAGACATTTGGTCGTATGTAAGTAGAGGAATATTAAAGCAAAAAAAAATACCAGGCGAAGTTGGCTCATCAACGATGCCGCATAAGATCAATCCGATACAATTTGAAAATGCTGAAGGTAATTTAGGTTTAGCTAATGCCACATTAGACCACCTATCCAATAAACTTCCCATATCTAGGATGCAAAGAGATTTAACAGATAGCACTACCTTAAGAAACCAAGGTGTGGCCATGGGTTACAGCTACATAGCATTAAAAAACATATTGAAAGGATTGAGCAGAATAACTGTTAATAAACCAAAAATGAAAACTGAGCTAAACGAACACTGGGAAGTATTAGCGGAGGCCATTCAAACTGTTTTACGAAAAACAGGATCTGATAATGCCTATGAACAATTAAAGAATATGACCCAAGGAACTGAAATAACTCAATCTTCAATAACTGATTTTGTAAAACTTCTTCATATTTCTAAAGAAGAAAAAGATAAACTAATAAATCTCACACCAGAAGCATACACGGGTATAGCTTCAAAACTTATAGATCTAAAATAATGTGTGGCATAGTTGGCATATATCATAAGAAGGAACCAGCTTGTAGTGATGTATACGATGCCCTGATTCAAGTACAACATAGAGGACAAGATGCTGCAGGTATATCCACATGGGATACTGAAAAGATTTCAACACATAAATACACAGGATTAGTAACAGAAGTTTTTAAACACCAAACAACTTTTGAAAAGTTAGCAGGGAATATTGGGATTGGACATGTTCGCTACCCTACTGCTGGGGGTGATAATGTAAGCGAAGCTCAACCTTTTTTCACTGCAAACCCAGTTAACATTTCCCTGGCTCACAATGGCACACTAACAAATAGTGAAAAGTTAAAAGAAAAACTGATTAGAATAAATTTTTGCCAGTTTAATACAAACTCTGATTCCGAAGTTTTATTGAAACAATTTTGCTATGAACTTTATAAAACTAATTTTAGAAAATTAACGAAAACGCATGTTTATAAAGCACTTAATAATGTATTTCAAAAATGTTCTGGCGGTTATGCGGTAGTTATGATCGTTGCCGGGATTGGTTTGGTAGCCTTTAGAGATCCGAAAGGTATTAGGCCTTTATCTTTAGGGAAATACAAAAACTCATATTTAATTGCATCTGAGAGTAGTGCTATAACAGCAATGGGATACGATCTAGAAAGTGATATAAAACCTGGACAAGTAGTAATAATCGATGAACAAGGAAATGTTGATAAAAAAAGACCAATAAAAGGGTCAACTAACCAACCTTGCCTTTTTGAATATGTATATTTTTCAAGGCCTGATTCTACTATAGATGAAATATCTGTACATAAATCAAGATTACGAATGGGAGATTTTTTAGGTGAAAAAATTCTAAGAGACTTCAAAGACCTTGATGTTGATGTAGTGATACCCATACCCGATACAAGTAGAACTTCTGCAATGCAGGTTGCCTATAAACTGGGGGTAAAATATCGCGAGGGTTTTATGAAAAACCGATACATAGGAAGAACATTTATCATGCCTGGCCAAAGTATTAGAAAAAGGTCAGTTGCGCAAAAATTAAATCCAATAGAAATTGAATTTAAGGATAAGAATGTGTTATTAGTTGATGATTCGATTGTAAGGGGGCATACCTCAAAAAAAATTATTCAAATGGTAAGAGACAATGGAGCTAAAAAAGTATTTTTTGCTTCGGCTAGTCCCCCAATACGGTTTCAGAATGTCTTTGGAATTGATATGCCTGCAATAAAAGAGCTGGTTGCTCACAACAGAACAATAAGGCAAATAAAAAACTTTATTGGAGCAGATGAATTGATTTACCAAGACCTTGATGATCTTAGATCATCAGCGAGTATTGGTAATCCAAAAATAACAAAATTTGAAGAGTCAGTCTTTACAGGTATTTATTGTGATTCTTTTGTAACTAAAAAATATTTACAAAAACTAGAAGACAGTAGGCAAGACATTAAACGATAATTAACCTTTTTTAAAAATCATGGTAAAAATTTTAGTTATAGGATCAGGTGCTAGAGAGCATGCAATTATCAAGTCTTTAAATGAATCAAAAAAAGAAAAAGAGATATATTGTCTAGCTAGCAATAATAATCCAGGAATATCAGATATCTGCAATGAGTTAAAAATTGTAGATATCAATAACTCAGAAATAATTAAAGATTATTCAATAAAACAAAGTATTAACATTGCAATAATTGGCCCTGAAAATCCCCTAGCCTGTGGTGTTGCAGACTCTTTATGGGAAGCAGGAATAGGGGTTATTGGCCCTAAGAAAAATCTAGCTCAAATTGAA
The DNA here is from genome assembly GCA_004321745.1 of bacterium. GTDB lineage: Bacteria > Fidelibacterota > Marinisomatia > Marinisomatales > UBA1611 > TMED80. Next base: position 98,870 of record SGYO01000003.1, read on the forward strand.
ACTTCAAAATCATTTACAAGAAACCTTTTAAGAGAGTATAAAATTCCAGGTTGTCCAAAATTCAAGACATTTATAAATATGGAAGGTGTAGAGGATTTTTTATCTCTTTTAGGCGAAGACTATGTTGTTAAATATGACGGATTAGCTGGCGGTAAGGGAGTTAAAGTTGCTGGGGATCATCTGCATAGCCATGAAGAAGCTTTATCATACTGCAAAGAATTAATTGAGAGTGGAGGCCATTTTGTAATAGAGCGAAAACTAATTGGAGAAGAATTTTCTTTGATGAGTTTCAGTGATGGTGAAAACCTTGTTCATATGCCAGCAGTTCAGGATCATAAAAGAGCCTATGAAAATGACACAGGTCCAAACACTGGAGGTATGGGAACATATTCAGACTCTGATCATAGCCTACCCTTCTTAGAAAAAAGCCATATTGAATCAGCTCAAAAAATAAATGAAAAGACTGCAAAAGCATTAAAACATAAATTTGGAGAAGGTTATAAAGGAATACTGTATGGTGGCTTTATTGCAACTAATACAGGAGTGCAACTAATAGAATATAACGCTCGTTTTGGTGACCCCGAAGCAATGAATGTTTTGTCAATATTAGATTCAGATTTAATCGAAATTTGTGAAGCAATTATTTCAGAGGACCTTAATAATACTAAAATAGTTTTTAAAAATTTAGCGACTGTATGTAAATACGCTGTCCCTGAAGGGTATCCAGATGATCCAATAAAAGGACATCAAATTGATGTATCTGAAGTAAAAAATAAAAATATATTATTTTATGCATCAGTAGAAAATAAAAACGACAACCTAGTACAAATAGGAAGTCGCGCTATAGCTGTGGTTGGGCATGGTGAAACAATTTGGGAAGCTGAACAAATTGCTGAAAAAAACATATTAAAAGTGAAAGGTCCGCTTTTCCATAGAAAAGACATTGGCACTACAGATCTAATACAAAAAAAATTAAACCATATGTCATCCCTTAAATGATAAAGCTTGGTGTTTTAGGATCTACAAATGGTACTGACCTACAAGCAATTTTGGATGCTATTGATCAAAAAATAATTAAAGCATCAGTAAGTATTGTTATTTCAAATAAAAAAAACGCTTACATATTAGAACGAGCAAAAAAACATGGAGTGAATACTCAATATATTCGCCATAAAGGAAGATCTAGACAAGAGTTTGACCAGGAAGTGACAAACCTGTTAAATAAGAATGAAGTTGATTTGATATTACTAATAGGTTTTATGAGAATATTATCTGATGAGTTTTGCCATAACTGGAGAGATAAAATATTAAATGTTCATCCCTCTCTTCTCCCAAAATATGCTGGGGGTATGGATACGAATGTCCATGAAGAAGTACTCGCTAATGGAGATACTGAAACAGGGTGCACTATACACTTTGTGACTGAAGAAATAGATGGTGGCCCTATTTTAGTTCAAAAGTCGTGTAAAGTAGGTCCCAATGATAACATTGATACTCTGAAAAAAAGAGTCCAAGCTTTAGAAGGGCAAGCATTCATAGAAGCAATTAACCTAATAACTAATAAATAGATATGTTAGAAAACCCAAAATTAAATAATGAAAATGTAAAAATTAATCGCGCTTTAATCTCTGTTTTTGATAAAACAGGTTTAGACAAGCTTGCCAAAGAATTTGTTTCAAGAGGAATTGAAATTATGTCTACTGGCGGTAGTGCTAAGTTTTTAAGAGGCAAAAATATAAAGGTTACTGATGTGAGTGACTATACTAACTTTCCTGAGATCATGGATGGGAGAGTTAAGACAATCAACCCATTAGTTGAGGGAGGAATACTTGGGCTTCGAGATAAACATGCGAAGGATGCTAAAGATAATAACATCAAATGGATTGACATTGTCATATGTAACCTCTACCCTTTTTCTGAGACGATTTCAAAAAATGATTGTGACCAAGCTTTAGCGCTAGAAAACGTAGACATTGGTGGTCCGACAATGATTAGAAGTGCAGCTAAAAATGTTGGGTGGGTAACTATAATAGTTGACCCTACTGATTATGATTATCTATTAGAAAATTTGAATAACAAAAATGAGATTGATTTTGATTCTCGATCGTTTTTCTCTGCAAAGGCATTCGGCCATACAGCTCAATATGATACTATCATTCATAATTACTTAAAGCCTGAAAAGCTATCTAATGACTTTACATTGACATTCACTAAACATTCAGAAATGAGATATGGAGAAAATCCCCATCAAGCTGCAGCTGCTTATACCATTTCTGGAGACAAGTCAAACAACATTCTTAATGCAAAAATCCACCAAGGAAAAAAGTTATCCTATAATAATATAATGGATGGTGACGCTGCCCTTTCTTGTTTAAAAGAATTTAATTCAACAGCTTGTGTAATTGTTAAACACGCTAATCCTTGCGGGGTTGCCCTAGGTGCCAATATGTTAAATGTATATAAAAGAGCATTTAACGCAGATAGTCTTTCAGCATTTGGAGGCATTATAGCAATAAACCAACCTTGTGATGATGTTCTTGCTGAAGAAATCTCAAAGGTTTTTGTTGAAATTGTGTTAGCACCAGCATTCACTAAAAAATCATTAGATATCTTTTCAAAAAAGAAAAATCTCCGCGTACTTGAAGTCGGAAATATTCACTCCCGTGAGCAGTTGTTAGAAGTTAGAAATGTAGTAGGCGGTGTAATTGTGCAAGAAACGGACACAAGTATTTTATCAGAAGAAAATCTGCAAGTTGTTACAAAAAATAAGCCCTCAGATAATGATATAAAAACAATGCTTTTTGGATGGAAAGTATTGAAACACGTTAAATCAAATGGTATACTAATCGTTAAAGATAATACAACAGTCGGTGTAGGAGCAGGACAGGTGAGCAGAGTTGATTCAGTTGATATTGCTATGAAAAAATCTGGTGAATCAATTAAAAATTCAATATTATGCTCTGATGCTTTTTTCCCTTTTAGAGATAGCATTGATAAAATTGCAGGAAGTGGAATAAAAGCGGTACTTCAACCAGGAGGTTCAGTTAGAGATGATGAGGTTATATCTGCATGTAATGAGCATGGAATTGCTATGATATTTACTGGGCAAAGATGTTTTAAACATTGATAAGTTATACTACCCATATGGACCTAATTTATTCTTAAATTTATTTTATGAGTAGTTCAAAAAATATAGATATTGCTAAAAATGTAATTGATATAGAATCAAAGGCTGTTGCTGCTATAGCAGATAAAATAGGTAAAAGTTTTGAAGATGCTGTAGGTTCAATTCTAAACTGTAGTGGAAGGTTAATCATTCTTGGAATGGGAAAATCGGGCCTAATTTCACAAAAAATTGCCGCTACCATGTCTTCTACTGGCACACCATCCCATTTTGTACATCCCGCTGATGCATTTCATGGTGACCTTGGGATGATAACAAAAAATGATGTTGTTTTAATGATCAGTAACAGCGGTGAAACACATGAGCTCCTTCAAATTATTCCAGCGCTGAAGAAAAAAAAGATTCCTACAATTGGTATGTTTGGTAAAGAAAATTCAACTTTGTTTAATAGTGTTGATCATGCTTTAGATACTTCCGTTGAAAAAGAAGCATGCCCCCTTGACCTTGCCCCTACTGCAAGTACCACTGCTACGTTAGCTATGGGAGATGCTTTGGCAGTGGCACTTTTAAAAAACAGAGGATTTGATGCTAACGACTTTGCCGAACTACACCCAGGAGGTTCTTTAGGAAAAAAACTTTTATTAAGTGTAAATCAATTAGTTCATAAAGGTGAAGACATCCCTTTTGTAAAGGATCATACAAGCCTCAAAGATTCTCTTCTAACAATATCAGAAAAAGGATTAGGCATAACTGGAGTGTTAGATAAAAATGACACCCTAATCGGCATTATTACTGATGGAGATATTAGAAGAGGCGTAGAGCAAAATGGTAATAACATCTTTGATAAAACGGCAAAAGACTTTATGTCTGCTGATCCAAAGGTTATTTCTTCAGACACATTAGCAATAACAGCTTTAGAGCTTATGGAAGAATACAACATCACCAGCTTGTTTGTTTATTCTTCAGAAAACCTTAAAAAGCCTGATGGCGTAATTCACATCCACGACATTCTAAAAGCTGGTATAAAATAATTTTACATGAGCCTAACACAAAACTAACCTTTCTTAACTAAAATTGCTCTACAACAGAAGAGTTAATGAATAACGACACAATAAAAATTTTATTAAAGTCAGTTGGGATTTTTTCAGCGCTATATCTCTTTTTAGTTGGTATTGCAGGTATGTCATCAGCGATAAAACGGATGGGTTCTGATTTTGCAGAAACTGTATTAACTACTACTAGTGATCCTTTTATAGCATTATTCATTGGTGTTTTTGCTACAGTACTCTTCCAAAGTTCATCGACAACTACATCCTTGATAGTTGGGATGGTTAGTAGTGGCAGCCTAACTATAGCCAGTTCAATCCCTATGATAATGGGAGCAAACATTGGAACCACAGTAACAAATACAATAGTATCAGTAGGGCACATAAATAAAGGCACTGAGTTTAAAAGAGCTTTTGCTGCTTCAACAGTTCATGATTTTTTTAATATTTTAGCAGTAATCATTGTTTTCCCAATTGAAATGCTTTTTCACCCATTACAAAAAACATCAGAATGGTTTGCATTAAAAATATTTGGAAAAATTGATAACATAGAAGTGCTTCAAGCTAAAAGCCCAATAAAATTAGCGGTTAAATCTGGAGCAAAATTTCTTCAAAAATTTAGTTTTGATAATGATATAGTATATCTAGTAATAAGCGTTTTTATAACATTTATGATGTTATATAGCATTGTTAAACTTTTAAAAAGTCTAGTTTTAAAAAAAATTGAAGGGTTTTTTGATCAATACATATTTAATACAGCAGTCAAAGCTATGCTATTTGGAATCATTATTACGATAATGGTGCAAAGCTCATCTATTACAACTTCTTTAGTAGTGCCTTTAGCTGGTGCGGGCGTTTTAACATTAAGGCAAATTTTTCCATTCACTCTTGGAGCAAATATTGGTACTACTGTAACAGCACTGTTAGCTGCGATAACTGGAACAGTGTCAGCTTTAGTAGCAGCTTTCAGTCATTTGCTTTTTAATATTTCAGGAATTGTGATTATTTATTGTATACCTGCTTTACGAAACATCCCTCTTAAATGTGCAGAAATAATTTCAGAACAAGCCGTAACAAAAAAATATTTACCACCACTTTATCTTTTTTGTATTTTTGTTTTATTGCCACTTTTTATCATTTATTTTGGAAGGTAATTATTATCATTCATTGGAGGAATCATGTCAGTATTTAGAGATCTTGTAAACATTTGGAAGTCGGAAAATAACCTCTCTCAAGCTTGGAGCGAATCAAACGATATGCTCCACCTATCTCATGAAATGTTTAACGATGCTGTAGAAGCACTAAGGTCGGGAGAAAAAAACAAAGTACTAAAAAGTATAAAGCTACGTGATGAAAAAATAAATTACTACCACCGAGAAATTAGAAAAAAAGTAGTTACATACTACTCTGTGTCAAAAGATGTAACCAACATTGACTCAGGACTGGTATTAATTAATACCGTTGTTGATATAGAACGTATTGGAGACTATTCTAAAAATATTTTAGACTTAGCTAAACATTATCCGAAAAAATTTATATCTGAAAAATTTTCAGAAGACTTAAGAACAATTGAAGAAACTGTGCTTAGTAGATTTTCATCCACAATAAAAGCTGTAAAAAACATGGACGAAAATCTAGCCGATGAACTCATAGCATCTTATAGAAATGACCTAGGTAAAATATCTGATAAGTTAGTGGCAGCATCCATTTCAGGCGATGTAGAGATTGGGAAAGAAAACAAAACAGCATCCGTAGCACTTTATGCAAGATATCTTAAACGAATAGGTGCTCATCTAAAAAATATAACATCCTTAGTTGTTAACCCTTTCGAATCTATAGGATACATTAAATAGTTTATTTGCTCATATTTTTTTTCTAACCTTTTGTTATAAAAACAAGAGCTCTTTTGAGAATAAACTACCTTACATTATTTCTTTTTTTATTTATAGTTGAAAAAGTTTTTGCAGTTAACACAAGTTTTTCAGCTGAAACTAGATTGAAAATAAAAAAATTTCACAATGATAGTACATCAACTTCAGCTTCAGCATCGTATTTAAGGAGTAGGTTAAATATTAACCTAGCCTTACAGAATTATAAAATTTATTTTCAACTTCAAGACACTAGATTACTTGGCAATCAAAATAATTCCCCTAGTATAACTGGAGGACAAAACCCATCACCTTCTTTCCACCAAGTATTTGGTGAATTTAATGGAATTCTTGGAAGCAAAAACAAAACGCGCTTCGGCAGATTTGAAATGCCATTAGGTAATCAAAGAATTTTTTCAAATAATAATTGGAACGAAAGTGGTCGCAGTTTTGAGGGTATAACAAACATTCGGAAAACAAAAAATGGAAATATATTATTTTTCCATTTGATCAGTGCTGAACTGTTTCCTATGAATGATCAATTTGATTATGTGGTCAATGGTTTATACGGGACAACAAAATTGAATTTTTTTAAATCGAAAAAACAAATAATTGATAGTGATGAGGCGCCAACAAAAAACTCTCCTCTTAATTTAGATTATTATTATTATAATGAAGATATAGTTATTACCCCTAATACAAATACCAAACAAAGAAGGACATACGGTTTAAGGGTTTTTAAAAAATTTAGACCAATAGATTTTGAAGCAGAATTTGCTTTTCAAAATGGTGAATATTATTCAAATAAAATTAACGCTTCATTATCATCAATAAATATTAACGCTCCAATCAATTTCACTCCTTTAATTGAATCGTTATCTTTTTCAAAAGAGTATATATCAGGAGATGAGTTTTTATTAGGAGGAAGTGATGGCGAACTTACTGGGTTTGCTAAACCGTTTGGAGCAGCACATAAATTTCACGGATATTATGATAACCCAATCCATAACAAATTTCTTGATAACTCTCACGCTGGATTGAATGAATGGTTTATAGCAAGCAACCATAAACTATTTTCAAGTTTTAACTTATCTATCAAATACCATCATTTTAAAGATGCTATAGATTTTGATGTCTATGGAAACGAATTAGATTTTATTTTATCGAAAAAACTCCCTTTTGGCGGAAAATTAATTCAAGGATTTTCTATTTATTATCCTGAATATGGAGAAAGACTTGAATCCGGGTATTTAATGATTGAAATAAAAATATAAATCTAACTGTTGACCTAATATAAAGACCATATAGTTAAAACGATCTAATTCAAGCTATATGAAAATCCAATAACATTCATTTCATCAATATCTTTTTTTTCTAGATCCTCCACTTTATACTGAAAATAAATCTTAATAGATTTTTTACCTCGCAGTCCTATATCCAATCCAGAAGTAACTCTATATTCATTTATAATTTCTACCTTAGAATCAATTGGGTTAAATATTTCATAAGACAAAAAAGGTTTATATCTCTTATTTACTTTATAATAGGCATAAAATTTATTTCGTAAAACTTGTTTGCTATCTTTTTGTTCTTCAACTCCAAATTGATATCTAGTCTTATATCTAAAGCTAAGATCTTTCACTTTAACTTTATAAGAACCACCAAAACTTGCACGCGTTTTAACCTTGTCTTTAAAAATTGCATATCGCAGTGGGATAAATATTTTCATGTTATCGAACAGTTCATAAGATAGAGATACTTCAGAAAAGGTTTGTCTAAATAGTAAATTCTCACCCCTTGATCGGATACTTTGCTCGAAATCAAGTCTTAGATAATTTGGTAATTTTATTTTATACGAAACTGAGTTTCTAAGTTCAAACTCATCTGCAATCAAAATTTGAGAGATTAAAAAAAAGGTGAACCATATAATTTTAATTAAATTATTTAGCATCAAATTCTATAAAGATATTTTTTAATCTTTATAATACAACTTTACGTTTGCTCGGTTCTCTATATAATTAATACGTCCAACTTTACAATCAACAACAGGAAGCCCAGTCTTTTCCGAAAGATCTTTAATTAGTTCTTGATAATTTTCAGGCTTTATCATATTCATGTTATTATACACAATTGTTTTACTATTTAGCGATTTATCTGGCAAATTATTTACCCAATGCCTTTCAAGTAAAAAAGTCATAGTAACAATTGCGGCATTAGCGAAAAGTAGCTCAGCAAAATCAACCTGCTCTGTACTTAATGCATTTATAACACCTGTTGTAATAACGATGAAAAGATAAGTCATCTCTTTAATCGGAATTGGGTCAGTTCTATAACGCAGTATTGCAAAAACCGCAAAAAGACCAAATCCAAAGGCCATATTAATATCTAAGTTGCCAAGAATATATGCAAAAAAGAATATAAGGGTGTTAAACATAAAATAAGTGAATACAAAGTCATTCCCTTTGTAGTCGCGATGATAGATCAATTTAATGATCACAAAAGCAACTAAAAGATTAAATGAAAACCTTAAAATAACATTCGAAAATAATGGTTCTAGTTCCATAAAATTTTTGAATCATAACAACAATATATTCTTGTTATGAAAACTCCTCCTTATATTAGCTAAAAAGTAAATGCTCGAGATGACCAAACAAATCTAAATAATTTTATATAATTAATGCCCTAAGGGAAATCTAACAATTATAAAGTTTATGCTAAGGTAAAAATTGTAAAAATGTTGATTTAATATCTACACTACTTCTATTAGCAATGAATGGAGAGAGCTCATAGCGTTACTTTTGAAGATATCTTTTTATATATATAAATATATTGATATCGTTCAAAGAAATTGAAAATATAGAAAGATAATTATCTATAAATAAGATCAGAAATAATATTTTTCTTGATCAAATCTCTAACTTTATTAAAGTCTTTTTGCGCATATTGTTTTGGATCAGGTATATCCCAATTTAAAATTTTTGAACCGGGTATAATTGGACACTTATCACCGCAACCCATACCAACAACATAATCTAATTCCATTTCTAAAAACTCACTTATAGACTTATTTTCACCTTCATGTATTATTCCAATACTTTTTAGTGATTTTATAGCCTTTGGGTTCACCTCAGTACCAGGGTTTGACCCTGCAGAGTAGGCAATTAATTTATTAGAAAATAAATTATTACAAATAGCTTCTGCAAGTTGACTTCTGCAAGCATTTTCAATACAAACAAATAATATCTTTTTTCTCATCATCTAATAATGTCCTAACACTCTAATTTTAATATTATACACCAAGAACGCGATCCTCAAAAACAACTAGACATAGAAAATAAATTTTTATGTCTAGTTGTCCCTTTTTTAAAAAATGATTTTTACACAAAACAAATAAAAGTCTAATAGTTTTCTAACTTCGCTAGAAGAACTTTTATATATCAGATTGATAACTCTGATTCCTTCTTGTTGTCAAATAATCAGCGGAAGTTAAGCTCATAACTTCCGCTGATAAATAAAATCTTTTATACTAATTATGACCAGGATTCATCAAAAAGAGATTTAAGATCATTGAAATCTCCTGATTCTATCCATTCAGCAAAAGTTTCACTGACGGGTTTATAAGGGACGTATCCTCTCAAATCTGACTGTAACCAATTTCCTATAACTTTTGTGTTTAATTTAGTAGTAGTGTGTCCAATATTTAATTCTTCAATAGCTAAAGCATTGGACTCTTGTTCCATTTGATTAGTTAATGGCTTTACTAATACTCTTTTATTAAGACTAAAACATTCACTGGGTAGTTCAAAACCGCTATTACATATGACTCCGCTTGCTTTTAACAAGTCATTAGTAAATTTTTTCCTATCAATTTTGCACCATCTAATGTTGCTCGAAAAAGTTGTAGGAGAATCAGAGCAATATACTTTGAAAAGGTAATTTTTAAAATTTTTTAAAACATTAACTATTTGATTTGGGTCTTCAAAATTCAAGTATACTAATATCAAATTTTTTTCTTCTTCACTATCATTAGGAAACTCATCAATAATTGGTGGTAAAATTGGTTGATTAAAGTGACTCCAATGTATTCCAATTGGTATATCTGTAGGGCAGTACCACCTTAGAACCATTTGAGCAATAATATCTCTTTTTTTTTTAGGTACTCCTTTATACAGTAGAGCATTCTGATGGCTAATACCTATCGCTTTTTTTTTCTGAATTTTTGCAGCCCAAGCTGTAATAGGTTCAAAATCAGATATAACTAAATCATATTTACTGGTATCGATTTTTTTAACATTATTTAAAAAGTCCTTAAATGTCAGATTTTTTATAGAACTAATGTAATTTATTGCCCCTTTATTGATTGAAAAAGTAAGGCTTTTTAAACACTGAAATGGTTCAGAAACATTCATTCCTAATAGATTCTCTTTTGTCCTGTTGCTTATGATCGTCTCAATTTCATGACCTCTTTTTTTTAATTCCTTAATAATTATACTGGATTTAATTATATGCCCGTTACCCGTACCTTGTATGCCATAAAGTATTTTCATTTTATAAAAATATTGTAAAACATAACATCGAAATTCCAGATGCAATTAAAGCACCTGCTAACACATCAGAAGGATAATGAAGTCCCAAATAAATTCTTGAAAGGGCTACAGAAATAATCCAAAAAATTAAACCTGGGGCTAAAGGTGGATAGTATAATATGAGAGAAAAAGATAATACAACAGCACTGCCTGTATGACCTGAAGGGAAGCTAAATTTATCAAATGGTATTTTCCTTGGAACAAAATTTTCTATAGAATCAAACGGCCTTTGACGCTTTGAAGAATTTTTTAGTAAAAGATATATGATTTTATCAAAAATAGTAGATACAATTAATATTTTGATAAACACTAGATTATCATCAACAAAGAAAGAAAGATAGATTAGCGATAAAAATAAAACAAAACCATCAGCAGATTTAGAGCATATTGAAAAATAATAATTCCAAAAAGAATGTTTAAACCACTTTGAAAAAACTAGAATAGTAAGTTGATGATCTTTAGTAACAACCCAATTAATAACTTGAGTCAAATTAAACTCCAAATATTCTACTTAAATTTCAAATCGCAATAATTGATTTTCATTTGACCTATATTAGAATTAGATAAGAAAATTTTATTGAAAAAGAAACAGGCCTCGAAAATTCAAGGCCTGTTGGGGGTGTGTAAGGGAGAGTATTGGGAAAGAAATACTAAAAGTATTTTTTATTTTTTAAATATAATTGGAAGTTTATAACGAACAGATATTGGCTGACCATTAACGCTAGCTGGTATAAATTTAAGTTGATTAATACCTTTTACCATTACTTCATCAAAAGCAGGACCAAGAGATTTTATTATTTTAATATCTGATACTGTTCCATCAGTTTTAATAAAAAATTCAGCAATTGATTTTCCACTAATATATGAATACTGATTCATTAATAATCTTGGATATTGGAAGGCTTCTTTAACAGATCTTGAACCGCCAATAATTGATGGAGATTCATTTTCTTGTATAGTTGGAGCATTTGCAAATAACAAACTACAAAATCCAAAACAAATTATGTTGATAATATATTTATTCATTTTCATTCCTATAATAAAATTAATTTTCAAAAAGGATCTAAGATCAAGAATCTTACTTCCGCATCCTTATTTACGTAATGAAATTCGGAAGGTTAAATTTGATTTTAGTTAGAGTGAAAATTGAAATCAGTTCGTTTTTTATTTGTAATTAATGTGAAATCAATTTGAAGATTGTAAGTTCAATTACTATCAATTTTATTGTACAAAATGTTTCCCATTAATGCGCCAATCAATTGCCCGATTATGAAGTAAACAACGGAGGAAGGAGCTATACCTGTAAAGGTATCTGTAAACATTCTAGAAATAGTTACTGCTGGGTTTGCAAATGAAGTTGAAGAAGTAAACCAATATCCAGATGTAATAAATAATGCTACAGCCAAAGCAACATCTTTAGGGTTATTTTTCCCAACAAATAATATTGTAATAATTAACCCAAAAGTTGCAATTATTTCACTTATTAAAAGTTTCTCCTCTCCTCTAATATTTGTTGATATTTGAATTATTTCTACTCCAAAATAATAATGAACAATAACTATGGATAATAAACCGCCTAGGAGCTGAGCAATTGAATATTTGTATAAATCATAGAGCCTTAACTCTTTCCTTATATAAAAAACTAAACTTACCGCTGGATTAAAATGTGCTCCAGATATAAAAGAAAAACTTTTTATCAAGACATACAATATGGCACCAGTAGCAATGGTATTCCCTAATAATGCTAAGGCATCGTTCCCATTTGAGAGATTTTCAGCCATAATTCCTGAGCCAACCACAACAGAAACAAGAAAAAAGGTTCCTAGAAATTCTACTAAAATTTTTTTATTCATTTTTAAAATAAAAAAGGCCATAAGAACTATGGCCTTCTTTCAAACTATATGCTCCAAATTACTTTAGAAGGGTCATTTTCCCTTTAGCAGTAAAACTTTCAGAAGTAATATCATAAAAATATAACCCACTAGGGACCTTTATGCCGATATTATTTTTGCCATCCCAATTTACTACTTGTTGTCCGGATGTAATATTTTCAACAGTTAATTGTTTAATATTTCGCCCAAAAATATCAAAAATATTAATCTTAATTTTTGAAGCAGGTTTTCTAAGGTTAAAAAAAATATTTGTTGCAGGGTTAAAAGGGTTTGGGTAGTTATAGTGGAATGAAATCTGATCTGATAGAATACTCTTTTGCTTTTCATTATCATCTACAGAAAGATCGATTAGAGAAATAAAATTATATATTGAATCCACTTCATATCCAGGTAGTGGTGCCCCATTAGTATTAGTCCACCCGGCATGAGTAATGGTTGACTGCTCTGAAAAGTAAGCATCATTTATAGCTGATACAGCTAAAGAAGAATCCCATAGAACTAAAATAAAATCTTCACCAGAAACCATCCCATCTATTTCGGGAGTAGAAGGGTCATCTCCATATATCTGCATATTCATATATGCTATACCACCATTAATAATTAGTTTACTAGCACCAACGCATAGCGTATCAGCTGGATACGTTGCTCTAAATGCTCCTACCCAGTCTCCATCATCTGCAGCAAGACCATTTAATTGGGCCTGTCCGTAAATAAGACCAGAAGCTGGAGTCGGACTAAAATAAAATTGAGCATTTAATAGTGATATTAAGAATAAGATCGATGAAAATATTAATGTCTTCATTTTTTTCCTTTATTAGTACTACTTTAAAAATAAAATTTTCTGTGTTTTAAATATATCATTTGCAATAATATTTACTATGTACATGCCAGATGATACTACTTGCCCACTAGCATCTGTTCCGTTCCACCTAAGTGTTTTATATCCACCATCAATTATATTTTCACTTATAAGTGTTTTTACTTTCTGACCCATCAAATTGTAAATAGAAATGTTCATACTTTCACCTTGCATAGTAAAAACTCGCATCTCGATAGTATTATTGAAAGGATTAGGATAGGCTGGGAATATTGTAAATTGATCAGGAGGTTTGTTATTATCATCTATTGATAAATAAGCAGATGCATCAATGAAAAGGCTCCATCCAAGCCCTTCATTTTCAAAGTAATTCATTTGACACCCTAAAGAGTCACAAGCAGAAACAGCCCAATATAATTCAATTTTATTATTTGTTGAATACTCTTCAATGATCTCAATAAAATCCATGTAAGTCATTTGATATTCCGTTACATCTATAAAGTCAGTATATACTGTCATACTTAAAGAGTCTGAGGTAGGATCATCTATTTCTTTTAGTAATATGAAATTATAACTAACACTATCTCCATCAAGATCTACAGCCTCTTCCCAGTTAAATGTGAGATTATAATTTTGATTAGAATAATTTACATAGACTGTATCCCCACTTTCAGGACCTATAAGCGAAAATTCCAATGGTAGGTCATTCGATGGTACAACACTAATAAGAAGTGTATCGTTATCAATATGCTCTCCGTCGCTTATAGAAAATGGAACAACTAATAAGCCATTAAAATTAAGATCAGGTAATATAGAATCTCCTCGTAAAAAATAATTTTCACCACTAGTTAATTCATGTGTGATTACAAGATTATCAACATCTACATATGATATTGAATCAATATTAAATACAAAATGGCTATCTTCATTGATCACATATAAAGGAACATTTAAAATAGAAGGCGCGTCATTAATCGGATTAATAATAACTAAAATAGTTGTGGTATCTATACCACCAAGTCCATCATCAGCCCAAATATTAAATTGAATAACTGAATCTGTAGGCGTGAAATAATTTTCAACAACAGTTTTTATTTTTAAGAGTGCCGTGCCAATGAATTCAGTTTCTATAATTCCAGAAACATCTGTTGGGTCAGAATGAAAACTTAATTGCGAATCTGCCTGCTCTAAGTCTGTTATATAATTACTTAAGTCAATTATAACAGAATCATCTTCAGCAACGGATATTGTCTCGATAGATTCACTCCACTCAGGTGCGGTATTATCTCCACAAATAGTTACAGCGTTAGACTCATATACTCCACTAGAATCTTCTCCATCATATGCAACTATACTAGCTCTCCATGTTTCCAAACAGTTAGTCATTTCTGGGTTTACTGATTCCTCTCCTTCAAGAGCATAAATAATTTCATCGTTTTTAAACCATGATATATAAAGAGTAGTATCATTAGACCCTTCAATATCTGATACAATATAAGATAATGACAACGTATCTGATAGTCCAGGTATAGATGGGTAAATTGCTGCATCTATTATTGATGGGGGATCATTAATCGGAATTATAGAAATGTTAAAAGTAAAGGTTTCGCCAGCGCCTCCTTGATCATCAATAGGGTAAACATTAACATTTAATGGATCACCATCATAATTAGGACTGGGGAAAATTGTATCACCACTTACACTATAATGCTGACCTTCCACTAGAACAATATCTAATTCTTGGCTAACATTTGAATATCCAGGGCTTGGGTTTGAAAATGTGCCCCACGTGTTTGAACCATCAAAAACCCTTCCGTATGAAATGTCAGTCTCTTGAGAAGAAAATGAATAATTTATAACAACATTACCATCTGAATCCTCAATATAAATTGTTTCTCCATCACTTGACAGTTTGCTGTCTATCTCAGGAAAACCCTCATCATCTCCAGTAAACCATAAAACCAAAAAATCACCAGCAGCAATACTTGTGTCAGGGGCAATAGTTGATACCTCACCCTCAGCATCACTAAACCCCCATCCATTAATATTTATTGATTCACTTGTGCCATTGTACAGTTCAACAAAATCTTCAAAATTTCCATCTGGACTCATACAGCAATTATCACTAGCTGCCAAAAATTCATTTACAACTATTTGACTTGTAGCAATGGGAGCAATATTGTCTACATCTTCAATTACAAAATCTGAAACATCAACTACAAAAAAACTATCTTCAAAAATAGTTTGGTTTCCAATGTTTTGACTTACAATAAAAGGGTTGTCATTAATTGGTAACACCTCAATATTGGCAAAATATATTTCACTTGAGCTAAAACCATCATCTATAATCATACCAATAACAATCTCACCATTATAGTTTTCGTCTAAAATAACACTATTCCCAATTATTGTGTAATTATTTTGATCGGAGCTTAACTGGTTACCATCATTCCCTGAAGAGTCTATAAGAGTAAGAGTAAGGTATTCGTCTGAAACACCGTCTTCGTCAAGAAATGAAATATTATCAATTGTTATTTCAAAATTAATGTCTTCATATTTCTCATCTAATAAAGTGCCCAAAATAACAGGATTAACATTATTCACATTAAAATTGTATTCTTGATATGGATCATTATAGCCAACGATTGGTGTAAAATTTGTACTCTGCCACCCACTGTGATAAATTGGATTGCCAGATTCATTTGTCTCTTCAATGATTACATTTAATGATTCATCCCATAACTTTAACGTAAAGTTTTCCGTAGAACTCATGCCTTCATCTACTGCTGGGCTAGTAATATCATCTCCATAAACTATAAAATTAAACCGAACATCTCCTGCGACCCAAACTAATTGACCAGCACCAGCACAGTTTCCATTAGCATCAAATGCTGCAACCCAATCGCTAGAGGAAGCTCGAACACCATTTATTCTAGGGGTACCTTGAATTACACCTCCTAAATTTGTAGTTACGAATTGAAATTCATCAGGTTGAGCATATATATATGATATTATAAAAATTATAAATATTTTTTTCATATCTTTTTAATTATAAGTGAAAATAAGATGGACTTATTCTATTAAAAATGTGTTAGAATATTGTTAGATAATTATTTGTATAATGTTATTAAGCAAACACAAAACTTATATTTTATAAAATAAAAAAGCGGATTACAAAGAGGTAACCCGCTTTAATAGTTGTAGTATATATTTCTTTACTTTATAAGCATTAATTTTTTCATCGACTGAAATTCACTCGACCTCATTCTGAAGAAATACATTCCTGCTGAAACTGGCTGTCCATAGTCGTTAGTAGCATCCCACATTATTTTATATCTTCCAGGATTGAGGCTCTTAGACACTAGCGTTTTTACTTTCTTTCCTAGTACATCATAAATTTCTAATGATACATATGAATTTTCAGGTATATCGTATTGAATAGTGGTAATAGGGTTGAAAGGATTAGGATAGTTCTGATACAAGTTAAAAACCGTTGGTAGATTAGCTAACTCTAGAGACAATACGCCACTTGCATCTATCGTAAATGTAAATGGCCCATTTGAAGAAGCTGTTGTATCTATTCCATCTGTAGCCTTCACATTCCATGTTATTACTAGACTATTAATATCTGGATGTTGTGCAGACAGAGCTGCCATCTCATCGATAACTTCATTGAACTGAATTGTAAAAGAATTACTTTCTACAGATTGTGGTATAATAGAAAGTTGACCAACATTTGTAGAATGATTAATCAAATATGTGATATTACGTCCTTCATCGCTCGATGCTTCCCATGCAACCTCTTGAGATCCAGTAGTTGCAGTGTTTTCATCTATCGGCACAACAGTTCCATCTTCAGGGGATAAAAGTGCAAAACTTCCAGGAGGTATGTTAATTCCGTTTACAAACGTAAAACCAAAAGGTCCATTTTGACTGGAGACTGTATCCATCATATCATAACCAATTACATCCCAATCAACAACAATCGTATCAATTCCTAAACCATTGAAGTAATCATATATAAATGAATTTGCAACAGTTATAGACTCATCATTCAACGAATCCAATTCAGCAAAAACAACTATTGATTCTTCCTGTGTTTCTGGATCAATAACCGAATAATGCAATTTTAGGTCATAGAATACTGTATCCATTATGTCCATATCTATAGACTCTGTCCAGCTAATCGTAGTTGAATCACTATAAATTTCTTCAGTGATAGTCAAAACGATATCGTTTGCGGGAGACACTAGATCAAAAGAATCTGGTAATGCATTTTCAGCAATGAATAAAACGTCATATGGTCCATTTTCTGCAAAGACAGAATCAATACCATCTGTGGCTAATACATTCCAAGAAACATGAAAAGAATCTGTTTCAAGATCTATATGAACAAAGTCATAAATACCGCTGTGATCTATTGCAAAGGTAGTATCATTTAAAAAGTCAGAGCTTGTTAACATAGTATCTGCTTCTGAATCATAAAAGTATACTGAGTAATAAACAGAGTCCTGATCAGGATCAACAGACGGGCTCCATGTGATATAAGTAGAGTCCTGTGGAGCAACCTCATAATTCTGATAATTTATCACATATGAAGCACTGTCTTCAGGCTCTATTAAACTAAATGGCAAAAGATTAAGGTTTTCTTTAATAATAGTAATATCAAAATAATATTCTGAAAACGCATAGGTGCCATCGTCGTCATAAGCATAAACATCCCAAGCAGCATATAGCGTGTCTGCCTCTAAAGAATCCATGATATCATACATAGATTGGTAAGAAAGAGAAATAGTTGTATCCGAAATACCAAGAGCTTCAAAAAATGAATCATAATAATAATAATATTCATTATCGTAGAGTGCAAAATCATATAATATCGTTCCACCGTCTTGGTCTACAGCTGTTTCCCATTTAAATACCAAAGTAGAATCTATAGTTTGGTCATTTATATAGATTTCGCTAAAATCTTCAGGTTGGAGCAAACTGAACTCTGCAGGACCAAAATTTTCTCTAGCTAAGTGAACATCATAGGGTCCATTAAAAGAACTAATGGTATCAACTCCGTCAGTAACATACACATCCCAACCAAGAGTTATTGAGTCTACACTTAAAGCTGCTAGTAAGTTAAAGATATCACTATACTGAAGAACTAAAGTCGTATCTTCAAGATCTTCAACGGAGGTAATGACATAACCTGAATCTAAGTCCACTAATTCCCAACTATAAAATAAACTGTCATTGTCAGGATCAAAAGAAGGTTCCCATGTTATAATCAAACTATCTGTTCCAACATTTGATTCGGTAACAGTTACTGTAACCAATTCTTCACCTAATAGGTCAAAATTACATGGCCTGTTATTATCATACGAAAAAAGAAGAGTAGAGCTATAATCCAAGGAGAGACCCGGAAGCGCACCATCCATACCATCTTCTGTAGCCATGAAAGTAGTTAAAGGACATAAATCATAAATAATACTATCTTTTGATACATCCCAAAGAGCAAGGTAAATATTATCTCCAGGAACATACCCTTCAATAAATGGAGTATTTAGATCATCACCGTAAATTGTTAAATCAAAATAAGAAGCACTATCATCAGAATAAATAGTTCCTATACCAGCTAAGGAATCATCCTCAGTGAAAGCAGCTATCAGACTATACTCAGGTACCATCATACCATCAAGTTCAATCATTCCGTTTAGATAAGCAGAGTTCGATTCATCTGCAGGTAATACAAGATCTTGTTCAAATGGTGAATACAAAACAAAAATTTGATAAGGATCATCAAAACCAGGCAGCGGTGCTCCATTAGTATTTGTCCACATGACTGAATCTTTTATGGTAATATATTCTTTTTCAGAAATGTCATAAAATTCTAATGAAAAATATTCTCCGTCGACCATACCATCTTTCTGTGGTGTTGAAGGATCGTCACCATATATTTGAATGCTATAATATGATAAACCCCCTTCCCTAACAATTCTACTTGCTCCGTAGGATACACTATCGTTATGAGATATAGCCCCTACCCAATCATTTTCATTTGATTTATCACCAGGCAAAACAACCTGTCCAAAAGCAGAAGCAGAAGCTGGTGTAGCTACATGCGTTCCAAAAGGAGCAGGAAATAAAAATTGCTGCGCTGGATTATCAACACTAATTAATGGGGATCCATTTGTATTGTACCATTCAAAAACTTCTCCATTAATCATATATTCACCTTCGGAAGCATCGTAATATGCTAGAGTAAATTGTTGCCCAGGGCCGAATCCATCAACATCTGGTGTTGAAGGGTCATCACCATAAACTTGAATATTAAAATAATATTTTCCATCATTTTCAATTAACCTACCGACTCCTGCCGCAAAAGAGGTATCAAGAGATATTGCTGCAACCCAGTCGTTAACATCAGGCATGTCATAGGCAAGCAAAGCTTCGCCAATCACAGTCGCAGACAATGGAGTTGGATCAATGCCACCATCAAATGGAATAGGGAAAGAATAGATTTTTGATGCGTCTCCGAAACCAGGTAACGGAGCACCGTTTGTATTACTCCAAGCTGTAACATCTTCCCAAATCTCATAATAATCCTCGGATGCATCATAAATAGCTAAATTGAATGATTCACCATCGCCTAATCCATCTTTTTCCGGCGTTGAAGGATCATCACCATATACTTGCAAATTCATATAGGAAATACCTTCACTTTCAATAATATTGGAAACCCCGTAGATCTTAAAATCTGTGCAAGGCTCATCTTCTTCAATATCCTCCTCATCACAAGTAGAAGGAACTTCAACCCAAGCAGCTATGAAATCACTTCCTTCCGCACGATCCCCATCAATAGTAACCGCACCAAGAACTTGTGCTGAGAGAGGTGTCGGTTTAAAGTCAGGATCGTAAGCAAGAAATGGATGAGGGAAAACGTAAATCTTTTCTGCATCGCTCATCGAAGGTAGAGGTGCTCCATTAGTGTTGACCCATTGATTTAATGCACCCGCATTATAGTATTCACCTTCAGAAACATCATAAACAACTAATTCAAAAAATTCACCATTGTCTAATCCATCTTTTTCCGGTGTTGAAGGATCATCACCATATACCTGTAAATTGATATAACTAATACTATCAAAAACTGTTGCTTTTGTTGCTCCTACACATTCACCATTAGGTCCGATTGCTGCTATCCAGTCTTGGCTACTTACGATATCATCTAAAATAGATAACCTTCCAACAACTAACGCCGAAGATGGTGTTGGCGAGAATTCAAATGGAATTGGGAATGTTAGAGTCTGCTCTGAATTTGATAATACTGGTAGTGGTGCACCATTTGTGTTTACCCAAACATAAGACTCACCGTTTGAGACCAGCTCACCTTCTGAAGCATCATAAATAAATATTTTAAACTCTTCACCTGAGGACATACCATCTTTTTCAGGCGTGGATGGATCATCTCCATATATTTGTAAATTTATAAATGAAATGTCATCATAAATAATAGCTGGGGATGAACCAACTACATTACCTGCCATATCTTTAGCTACTACCCAATCCGCTGAATCAGCAGAATTTCCATATACGGAAAAATTAGCAATAGCCATTGCAGATGTCGGTGTCGGCTTTATATAAAAAGAATTAACAGAATATAAACTAACAGTTCCACTAACTTCATTAGAGACAGCGATCATATTTCCACCAGTAGGACTATCATTCATAGAGATAAACTCTATAGATTCAGGAGCTATATCTCCAGGAGCGCCAGGATGGTACATCACATATTCTGGATTATTGGGATCGGTAATATTGTAGACCATAAACCCTGAAGATCTCTCTAGAGAAATAAATCCAAAGACTTGAGATCCTATTTGAGCAATTTCTATTTCTTCAGGTTCCGGTCCTTTGTCATCACTTCTAGAGTCAAATGAATAAACAACTCCTGGGTAATTAGGATAAACATCCTTTAAAATTTGCTCAAATTGATCACCACTATCCCAGACTAGATTTCCAGAATCGTCCCAGATAGAAAATGACCTTGCACCATATGAATATATAATATCAAAATCTCCATCCCCATCAATATCACCATCAGCAATGGTTGTTTTTAACCTTCCTAAGTCAGTGCTTTCCTGCAGATCTAAAGCATTCGGAAATCTATCTTGATCTAGGACGAGATCCCTAACCCTAGTTTCTTCAGAATATCCATCGTAGTCCCGAGCATCTCCCTCATTTGCTGTTACAATGAAAACCTCACCCCCGACTTGGTATGTGGCAATAGCGTCTGGCTGATAAAGTCCACGGGTTGGCTGAGTTTTAATATTTATGTTCCCATCATCCCTGTCTGTACTAAAAAATCCGTTCCCCAATTGAGAATGATCTTTATATCCAAGAGGAATAATATCGGTAATTTCTTGTGCATCTACATCAACTATTGCGAGAGCATTGTTCTCTTGTAAAGAAACATATGCATGTTTTCCATCAGGAGCAAATGCAGCAAATTCTGGTTCTAAATCTTGGCTTACAGTTGATGTTCCGGTAATTCTACCTAGAGCGTAAACAGAAACAGTCCCGCTGACCTCATTGGAAACAATTAAAAGATCTTTGCTACTTGGACTTTGAGAGGCTGGGATAAACTTAATACATTCAGGAGAAATATCACCTGGAGCTCCAGGATAATAAGATAAAAATAATGGGAGCGTTGGATCAGATACGTCATAAATCATGAATCCACTTGCTCTTTCAAGCCCAACAAAAGCATAAACTGACGCTCCAATATTTGCAACCTCTATCGCTTCAGGTTCAGGGCCTTTATCATCAGACCTGCTTTCAAAAGAATAAACAACACCAGATATTTCTGGATAAAAATCTTTAATAATTTGTTCTATTTGGTCACCACTATCCCACAATAGGTCTCCGTTTACAGAACGAATAGACCAAGATCTAGCACCATAGGTATAAATAACATCGTGGTCACCATCTCCGTCAATATCACCACTTGCAGAGGTCGTTTTCATTCTACCAATTTCAGATAGTTGTTGTAAAGTAGATGCATCAGGAAAAGCAGATTCGTCTAGAGTAAGATCTTCGACTCTAGTTTCTTCACTGAATCCATCATAATCTCTGGCATCACCTTCATTCGCCATAAAAATGTAATCTTGCGAGCCAATATTATGAACTACCATTGCATCCGGTTGATACATTCCTAAAGTTGGATGATTTCTGATATCAACAACATTATCATCATAAGAGTCATATCCATTCCCAGGTAAACTATGATCCTTGTATCCCAATGACTTAAGTTGTTCAATAGTTTTAGACTCTAAGTTAACTATAGCTACAGCATTATTTTCTTGCATACCAATGAATGCAGTTCGACTATCAGAGGATATTGCCACGTACTCTGGTTCTAGATCTTGAGCGATGTTTGAGAATATTGTTTCACTAGAATTAGCAAGAGTAATAGTAACACCATTATGCGCACCCAATGTTGATGGCGTATAGTCATTACCAGGACCTTGTTCTACAATCCATTCTGAAGCATCAGCATCATCAGCCCCAGCAGAAAAAGACCAATTTAGGTTTCCACTATTAACCACATTCTTTCGAACAAGGGTTTTATTTTGAGTTCCATTTGATACGCCAGCCACATCCCAACCAGAACCTGGATCATCAGGAAAGCTTCCAATATAGTCAAGGATAGTAGTATCTGAATTTACAATCTTTACTAATGCTCTTGCATCATCACCATTGAAAGACACAACGTTTCCGCCTGTTGTTTGATCAGCATGGGAGAGAATATCAGAGTTTGATTGAGAATTAGCAACTATATGTACATCACCACTCGCGATGGAGCCTGTTAGATTGAATGAAAACTCATCAATAACCCCTCCGTTTTGGGCTCCTAATATATAATAATCTTCAAGATCTACGGTAGATCCAGTACCATTATAAATCTCTAAATACTTATTATTTCCAGATGCTGCCTCACCATATTCAGAAAAAAACAAATCAGCAGCGCAACCCGTACAGGTTGTATAAGTAGAATCATATTGTCCAAAAATTCTAATTCCTTGGGCTCTCCAATAGTCTTCTTGCCCAATAAAGGATGAAAAATCAAGAGTTTCAGATTGACTCATTGGCTCACCATCAATAATTGTTATAATACTGATAGACCCATATGGATCTATTGAGTAGTCATCTGATGGTTCACCTTCATTAGCTGTTACAACCTTATTACCATCAGGGCTAAATTGTAAATTGTCAGGTAACACACCTACTTCAACTGTTTTTATATGAGCTCCTGTCAAAGCATCATAAAATACAACACTACCTTTTTGATCTACAGACTCAGCCTGGACAGCAACAGCAACAAGGCCATCATAAACCGCTACCGCATTAGCAGTACCACCAAACACTTCCATATCAACATCAATCTCAAAAGATAATTGAGGAGAGGAAGGTTGAGAAACGGAAAGTGCAACAATATCGTTTGCATCAGCATTAACAAAAAATATTTTTTGTGTACTAGCGTCATAATCTACTATTTCAGCAGCTCCTTCATCAAAAATTCCAGTATCGTACGTTGATAAATGAGTAACGTCAAGACCATCTCCTATACCACCAAAGATTCGAACGCCTTGTTCTTTTAATTCTTCTTTTTGATTATCAAAATGTGTAAAACCCATAGTAGTAGCGGGAGAAACAGGTTGACCATCTATAATATTTATAATACTAACACTTCCTGGAGGATCTATCCTGTAATCACTACTTGGCTCACCCTCATTAGATGAAATCACCTTAGAACCATCTGCAGAGAAAGAAACAGCATCAGGCATAATACCTACAGTAATTGATTCAATCAATGTACCTGAAGTACTATTATAAAAAGCAATTTGACCTGGCTCATCTACAATCGGAGATTGAACAGCGACTGCGACTAACCCTTCAAATACATCAACAGAATTTGCCTCGCCACCAATAATGATATCATCTCCACCAATTGTATATACTTCTTGCGGAGATTCAGGATCGCTAATGTCAACTGCAGATATTTCATTATTTTCAGAATTAACAAAAAACATATACCCTGTAACCCTATCGTATGTAACAATCTCAGCAGCATCCACATCAAAAAGACCAGTATCGTACGTACCAAGGTGATCAACGAAAACCTGTTGCCCAACGGATACGCTTTGAATTGAAAATGATAATAAAATTGTTTTTAATAAAGATCTCATTAAAGACTCCAAATTTTTGAGGGGGTTTTTATGTTTTTTCGAGCTGTTTGATACATTTTGTTGAGGGAAAAATATTCTAAGCAAGGATGGTAACTCAGGTGGACAATTACCACCCTTGCGTAGAAATTAGTTCGTTTTACTTCATAAACATTACTTTTGTAACATTATTGAATCCAGGAGCATTCATTCTGATAAAGTATGTACCAGAAGCTACTGACTTACCAAGGTTATCTAAACCATGCCAAGTTACAGCATGAACTCCAGCGCTCTGAATTCCAGAAACTAAATTCTGAACTACCCTACCTGTAATATCATAAACAGTTATTGCTACCTTACTCTCTGTAGGGATCGCATAACTAAATGTAGTAGCAGGGTTGAATGGATTAGGATAAGCGGATGACAATGCATAAGTGTTTGGTAAAATATCAGATAATTCAATATTTGTTCTAACAACTTGATTTGCATCGAAAACAACACTTCCTACTTCAGTTCCTTGGAACTCTAGTACCAATTCCTCACCACTTACTGCACCATCAATAGCAGCAGTAGTCGGATCATCACCATAGATTGCTGAGGTCACTAAGTATTTATCATCGTAAATATTCATAGAACCAACCAATAATCCAGACTCTGTTTTCACATCAACCCAACTATCATTGCCAAGACTTGCCCCACCAGAATTAACTGTTCCATTAATGAACATATATACTGGTGTAGGATTCAAGTTACCATTTACAGCATTTTCGATAGGTGAGTCAGAAGCAATAGCTACTCTTGCAGGACTTGTAGGATATTCAAATGGTGTAGCTGTAGAGACCTTCACCCAATAACCCAAACCATTTTCCATAGAGGTTAATGTGTTTAAAAACGGAAGCTGGTCAGGATCATAAAGAATAGCGCCACCATCAAAACCACTTACGTATTCAAGGACATCAGCATCAATTAATGATCCGAATGCTTGAGATGGAGGCATACTCATTTGAGGCTCGTATGCTATTAAATTCCAACCTGCAGAGAGATTATAATTGATAGATGTGTCCGCACCGTGAAAATCCATCATCATAGACTCATGCATCTTGACATAATAACCTTTACCTACTTCTAACTCTCTTAGACTGCTGAATAAATCACCAGGTCTAAAATATCCTCCTGGGCTAGATACATAAGCTATGTCTTCCATCATCTCATGAAAAAAGTCAAAAGTTGTGCTGATATATGGATCTACATCTAAAGATATTAGATTCCAACCTTCTTCCATGTGTACCATGTCTGCAATGTCTCCAGAAGCAACTGGGCCACTGCCAAGTCTTCCTTCATCATCCAATATAGACCATCCCTCAAGCCAATTCCATGTTCCAAAAGCACCACGATATCCAGCTTGATCAAAGAATGGGTCGGAAGGAACCGCCTCAGCTGTTCTATATGCACTGCTGTGTCCTGAAGGTCTTGGATCTACCAATGCCATGGTATTTGATACGACCTGAGGATCTGTTGTGTCAGCAACGAAAGAATCTGTTTCAGCAGCGTTACCAAATACATCATCAGAATTTGCAATAATATTCTGAGAAGACCAGTAAAGAGCGTTTGGTGTAGCAGCCATATAATCATCACGATTCTGGGTTCTGACCTCAGTACCGACATCGTCATTATCAAAACCGTCATCATCAATGTCAACAATCAAATAGTTAACATACATTCCGCCACAGCCTTCTCTAGCCTTCACGCCATCACCTGCACCGTTACCAATACCAGGTCCAAGTATAGACACATTAGAGAATAATGGATTAGTTCTAGGTTGCGAATCTAAATCGCCACCTGTTTTGTTATCCATCTCGTGACCTCGGTCAGATTCAGAATCCATTTTAACAAATAGGAACTGACCGCGACCCTGATATCCTTCATCAAGATCAAAAGCATCATCTCCAACTTGAACTACTGAACAATATTTTAGATCCACAGTTCCACCAAACATCTCAAAACCATCATCAAGATTATATGCAACCTCACAGAACTCAACTGTAGTTCCGCGACCAACACCAGCTAAAGTAATACCATTGATCTCATTATCTTGACCAATGCTACGACCACCGTGCCAGACCCTTACATAACGAAGTACACCAGAATCATCATCTGGATCAGTACCACCGTAAGGAACACCATAAAGTCCTTCAACATTGTTGGTTCCTCCTGAAGTAGATATTGGAGCTTTACCATTAACGATCAATCCACCCCATAATCCACGCTTACCAGCAGCATCAATCTGCTCAGGTGAAAGTGCAGAGGTAAATGTGATCGGATGTTCTCTTGTACCATCTGCAATCAACTTACCGCCCTTCATTACGACTAATGCTGGAGCAAGACCTTGCCCATCATCTGGTAGAGCTTTAATAACAGTACCTGGTTCAATATGAAGAACCGCGCCGTCTTGGACAAATACTTGCTTGGTAAGTATATATGTGTTTTCACTAGAAAGCATCACTTGACCAGATATGTCTTCTTCTA
>SGYO01000030.1 GCA_004321745.1 bacterium
TATTATTTTGAATATGATTGCTTGACGTTCTCAGCAATTAATAAAGATGGTAAAAACGCTGTTATTAAGTTAATTGATGGGATAAAGAAAAATTTACCTTCCGAAAATAGTTTTAATGTAAATGGCACCATTAATGGACTATCTTACATAAAAAATGATATAGTCGTTGGTTCAAATGAACAATATAATTTATTTCGGTTTTCGCCTAATGAAAAAAATGATTTTTCTCAAAATAACTTTTTAAGTGTCCCGTTATTCTTGAATGAAAGTCTCTGGGGTGCAATAACAATAGAGAGATTTACTCATAATGATTATAATAATAAAGATAAGGACCTTCTAAGTTTAATTGCTAGAGCTTTGCAAACCAGTATGTCATGGTTCATTGAGTATCAGAATATCTATGAAGATGCAATTAAAGATGGCCTTACTGGTTTGCTAAACCATAAAACTTTTAATGATAGAGCTAAGGAAGAGATTGAAAGAGCAAGGCGGTTTCAGCACCAATTGGTGTTTTTGATTTACGATTTAGACAAATTTAAAAGAATTAATGATACTTTAGGGCACCCCTATGGCGATTATGTCATCAAGACCACTGCTAAAATTATTAAAGATAATGTTCGTAGCGTCGATTTAGTTGCCAGGTATGGCGGAGAGGAGTTTACTGTAGTTCTAGTTAATACAAATAAAGAAGCAGCTACTACTGTTGCCAAAAGAATAGTGCAAAATATCCAAGACTATAACTTTTCTATGAATGGTGAGGAGGTAAATATGACTATAAGCTGTGGTTTATCAGAGTATCCCAAGGATTCAGATACACTTAAAGATTTAATTCAATTTGCGGATGAAGGCCTATATAAAACAAAAGAAAATGGAGGCAATGACGTTACAATTTACAGCTCGATCTCAGGTTAAATTATGCGGCATAAGTTTATTAAAGTTAGTTACTTAAGTTTTTTAATTATTTCGTTATCTATATTAATAGTAAAAGGAGATGATATAAAAAATAAAGACCTTGCCATCCATTATTTTATGCAGGGTGAATTTTTACTTAATCAAGGTAATTATGCTTTGGCGGTTTTAGAATTTCAGGATGCTTTAGACATCGACCCCAATGCTTCAACCATTCATATATCAATAGCTGACGCATATAGGAGGTTGGGAAGATCAGGACGGGCTGAAGATCATCTTAAAATTGCAATTGATCTTGATCCTGAGGATTTAAGCGGTAGAGAATTACTTGGGCAATTATATCTAATGAATAGACAATATGATCTAGCATTGGTTCAATTTCTTGCTCTTTTAAAAATTGATGGGGACAATGATAATTATCTAACAATAATTGGTGACTTATATAAGCTTCAAAAGCAATGGAATAATTCAATCGATTTTTACTTAAGAGCATTTGAGGTTAACCCTCAAAATTTTAAATCACTTGAAAGTGCTATGCAGTTGTCTTTGAGTGCAGAATTGTATAATAAAGCAGAGGAAGTTTGTAAAAAATTAGTGCAATATAATCCAAATAATAGCAATTATTGGATAACTTATAAACAGATAACTGCTTACAACAAAAATTATGAAAACACTTTATTTGCTATTTCTGAGCTAGAAAGAATAAGTGGAAAAACAACCAATTTGTCTCTTGAAAAAAGTGCAGTGTTGCAAGAATTAAATGATATTGATAATGCAATAAAAATTCTTGTAGAAGTTCATATTCCAGATAGTTCTGAATTAGATATAGTTAAACGGCTCGTTTCTCTATACTTAGAAAAAGAAAATTTTAAAGATGCTACCATTTTTAATGATATATTATTACGAGAGTACCCAGATGATCAATCAGGTTATATTAATGCAGCGATTATTTCTTTAAATAATGATTCTCCTGAGAAAGCGATTAAATATTTAAAGCCAAATATTGATAAATATAAAGATAATTATTCAGCTTTATATTTGTTATGCACTTCTTATTTTCAAAATGAAGATTTACCAAGTGCCGAAGAATATCTCAAACTTGCTTTGAAAGTCTACCCCCAATCCAGAAGTAGTAAGCATACTCTAGCGATGATTTATGACCAGACAGGACAGTGGATAAAATCTGACAGTTTGTATTTAGACCTTATTAAGACGGATTCCACAGATGCTCAAGCATACAATAATTTTGCTTATAGCTTGGTAGAACGTAAAGCTAATTTGGAATTAGCTTTAGAAATGTCCTTGATTGCAAACAAAATCCAGCCAAATTCTGCCCCCTATCTTGATACTTTAGGCTGGATATATTTTCACCTTGAACAATATGAAAAATCTCTTGAATACGTCCAGCAATCATACAGTATAGATAGTACAAACCCTGTTATTGTTGAGCATTTAGCAGATATATTAAAAGCAATGAATCAGATATCAAAAGCTAACTTAATTTACTTAGAAGCTATTGACATAGGCGGAGATAGCCTCCAGATACATCAAAAAATGTTAGCTGAATGAAAATATTTTTACTTACATTTTTTTTATTAACTCTTTTTAGTTGCGCTTCGACAAATAAAGAGCTTATAAGTCATAGTGGCGATATTATTTTTGATCAAGTTAAATCATGTACTGGACGCGGCTTAATATCCTCAGTTGGAAATTTCAGCGGTAATTTGACCTTTAGTTTTATGTCTCAAAATGATAGCTCTTTTTGTCAGTTCCAAGATTTCCTAGGACGGAAGGTATTATTGCTATGGTTAACTCGCGACTCAATCGATGCATGGAACTTAATTGAGAATAAAAAATACAGCCATTCGAGTATAAGCGAAATAATACCAGTTTTATCTGTTTTAAACCCAAATCATTTAATTAAGTTCCTTTGGGGTGAAGAAATAATATCAAAACAAATGAGCGTACCTAGACAAGAGAAGATCGAAATTAAATTAGGTAAAAGTAATCCAAATAGTTCATTTGTTGATAAAGCGATATTTATTGACAATACAAATAGGCAAGAATTATCTATAAAAATTGAATCTAGGATATTCAATCAAAATTATTTGGACTTAAAAAAATATTGGGATATTATTCTTAGTTAAGCGTGAAATTATCAATTATCATACCAGTTTTTAATGAAGAGGGCTCTTTAAGAGAATTACATCACCAGATAACTGATTCAATCAAAATGTTTGAAGAATATGAAATAGTATTTATTGACGATGGTTCCTTTGATGAATCAAAGTTAATTATTCAAAATATGATTGAAAAAGATCCTAGAGTGAAACTGATTAGTTTTTTTAGAAATTTTGGTAAATCTGCTGCCCTTTCTGAGGGTTTTAAATATGCCTCGGGTGATATTATCATAACAATGGATGCTGATTTACAAGATGACCCAAATGAAATCCCTGCACTTATTAGTAAGTTAAACGAAGGTTTTGATTTAGTTTCAGGTTGGAAAAAAAAGAGATATGACCCTTGGAAAAAAACATTTCCTTCAAAAATTTTCAATTTTGTTACTAGGATACTGACTGGTGTGAAAATTCATGATTTTAATTGTGGTTTAAAAGCCTATAGGAATTCTGTTGTAAAGTCTATTGAAGTTTTTGGCGGGAGACACCGTTATATTCCTGCACTAGCGGGTCAAAAAAACTTTTCTGTTGCTGAGATTGTAGTTAATCATCGACCAAGAGTGCATGGGGAAACAAAATACGGAGGATCGAGAATATTTCATGGATTTTTTGATCTTCTTACTATATTATTTTTAAATAAGTACACTCAGCAGCCATTACACTTTTTTGGCGCAATAGGTCTTGTTACATTTTTCTTCGGATTTCTCATTCAATTAATGATCCTTTATTATAAGTTCATTCTTATAGAGCCATTTTCAAAACACATAGCTTTATTATTACTTGGAATAGTTTTAATCATAATCGGGATTCAATTTTTTTCAATAGGACTACTTGGTGAAATAATGGCTCGTCATAGCCAAGGTAAAGAAGACCGAGTCAAAGAGATTATATAAAAACACAACAAAATCTGCAGCCTGGAATGTCATTACAAAAACCTTTAATAAGTGTCGTGACTCCAACATTTAATAGAAAAGACGAGTTAGTTCATTTATTTAGTTCAATGAAAAAGCAGACTTTGGATCCTAAATTTTTTGAAATGATTATTTCAGATGATGGATCAACAGACGGTACAGAAGAGTATGTAAAAAGTTTGAAAAATAAACTTAAATTTAATTTATTATATGTATCCCAAAAAAATCTTGGCCCTGGTTTTGCTAGAAATAATGGAGTAAAAAATTCTAAAGGTGAATTAATAGTTTTTATTGATTCTGATTGTGAAGCTGATAGTAATTGGTTAGAAGTTATTTTCAAGGCCTATAATATTAATGATTTTGATGCTTTTGGTGGTCCAGATGAGGCAAAAGATAACTTTTTACCCATTCAAATAGCTATAAATTTTTCAATGACCTCGTTTTTAACAACTGGAGGTATAAGGGGCCATAACAAAAATATGATTTCAAAATTTTTCCCTCGAAGTCATAATATGGGTGTAAAAAAAACATTATTTGAAAAAATTGGTGGATTTGGCTCTCTAAGACATGGCCAGGATATCGAGCTTAGTAATAGGATAATAAATGAGCAAGCAGTAGTTAAACTTTTAGATAATGCAATAGTATATCATAGAAGAAGAACAACATTGTTGAAATTCTTCAGGCAGGTTTTTAATTGGGGGGTAGCAAGAGTTAATCTTGCCAAAATAGATAGAAAAATGTTACAGCTAGTTCATTTTTTACCCTCAGCTGCTACAGCAATCTTTTTCCTTTCAATTTTTGGAATATTTTTCTACCCAAATATTTTTATTCCCATAATGTATTTTTATTTTTTGATTCTATCAATTATTTGCATATATGGAGGTTTGAAAACACGTAATGTAAAGGTGCTGTTTAATTTATTTTTTGTAATTCCATTCCAGATATTAGGATATGGCTTAGGTTTTATTATGGCATTTATTAAACGGTTTATATTTGGTCAATCCTCATTTACTGGTTTTGAGAAAAAATATTATTAAGTTGAAAAAAATATTAATAGTTACTTACTACTGGCCTCCAAGCGGAGGACCTGGTGTTCAAAGGGTGTTAAAATTCTGTAAGTATCTAAATGAAACTGGTTGGGAACCAATAATTTTAACTGTTGAAAATGGTGATTTTCCTGTTTTTGATTATACCTTAAAAAAAGATGTACATGGATATAAGGTTTATAAATCAAAATCATACTCATTTCATAAAATTTTTAACTCTTTAAATAAAAAGAGCACTACTCCAACCTTTCAATTAAGCAGCGCGAAACAAGAAGGTTTCTTAATTAAGCTCTTTAGGTGGATAAGGTTAAATATGGTTATTCCAGATGGAAGAGTAGGTTGGTATTTTGATTCTGTTAATGTAGGTAAAAAAATTTTAGGAGAAAATAAAATTGATGCAATATTTAGCTCTGCTCCTCCTTATACAACTCATTTGATTGCTAAAAATTTAGCATTGTCAAACAACCTTCCTTGGATTGCAGATTTTCGAGATCCATGGACAGATAGGTTTTACAATTATGAGAATAAAAGATGGTGGATAACTAGTAAGCTTGATAAAGTTTTAGAAGATTCAGTAATTAATAGTGCCCAAAAATGCGTTACAGTGAGTAAAGAAATATCGAGGTCTTTTATAGGAGATTTTAAGGTTATCCACAATGGGTATGATGAAGAAGATTTTTTAAATGTATGTCCAGAAAAAGAAAAAGAAAATGTTGTAATCAGATATATAGGCACGATGACTAAATTACAAAATCCTAAGAATTTTTTTGATGTTATTTCTAAACTAAATTATAATCAGAATAAATATAAAGTTGAACTAATTGGGAATATTCATCCTGATGTTAAAGTTTATATTCAAAACCAAGGTTTTGAAAAATTTGTAGAAATTATATCTTATGTTAATCATAGTGAGGCTATTCAAAAGATGGTAAACTCTCATTTTCTCTTATTGGTAATTCCAAATGCAGCAAAAAATAAAGGAATAGTTACCGGCAAGTTATTCGAATACATACGGTCGATGTCTAAAATTATAATGATTGGTCCACTTGATGGTCATGCTGCTGAAATAATAAACAATACATCGTCTGGCAGATGTTTCGATTATGATAATTCAACTGATATTGTTCAATACTTGGAATCCAGCAAATACCCTGAAACAATAAATTTTGAGAAATACAGTCGAAAAAATTTAACTTTAGAACTAATTGAAATTATCAAAAAAATGATTGATGACTATAATAAATAAATCGTTCAATTATAGTTTAACACATTTAAGTAACTTTTCAAATATTATGACAATAAAAAGTAAATAAATGTATAAAAAACATTCATATTTAATTATCCCTTTTTTGGTTTTCTTGTTTTTATATGACATGGTTGTTAATGGAATGGTTCCATTAGCTAGCGATATGCTTGCGCATCAACCAATAAAGGAGTGGATAAAGTCAACTGAAGAGTTTCCACATTGGTTTCCAAATTTATTTTCTGGTATGCCTTCCTATGGTGGTTACATATATACTCCTGGTAATCCTCTAAGTAAGGTTATCAATTTTATATTGTTTAATTCCGGGATAAAACAGTGGTTTTATCTTTCCCTTGGAGGACTAGGGCTATACTGTTTTTTGAGATTTAAAAATATTAGTTATTTTAGTTCTATTTTTGGTGGAATAGCATACTCGCTAACACCACATGTATTCGGCCTAATAAATGCAGGGCACAATACTAAAATAATGGCTTTTTCTTTTGTACCTTGGATTTTCTTTTCAGTATCATATTTATTTCAAGAAAAATCAATTAAGTCTGGTCTATTACTTAGTATTATTTCTGCATTTCAGCTGTGGGTAAATCATCCTCAAGTTGTTTATTACACATGGATGTTTATCTTTGGTTATTGGGCATATAGTTTTATAGATAAATCAATTAAAGACAAAAAGATTGCTTCGTTCAAGGTGCTCTTCTTTCTCCTGATATCCATATTTATGACTACATTAATGGTAAGTGATCCTTATGTAGATATTTTTGCTTTTCAAAACCATTCAAACAGAGGAGCTCCATCAGTGCTTGATGAGACTAATGAAACTTCATCAGGAACAAAATGGGATTATGCAACTCAGTGGTCATTTCACCCCATGGAAATTATTTCATTTGCACTCCCATACCACTTTGGTTTACAAAACTTTAGTGTTAAAAACAGAACTAATCCATCAGAATTTATGAAACAGGCATCCTATTGGGGTTATATGCCATTTACTCAATCTACACACTATATGGGGTTATTGATTTTACTTTTGCCCATCTTATCTTTAGTCTCAAGAATTAGGGAGAGGAACTTTTCATCTTATGAAAATTTTCTTTGGATTATAAGTTTGATATTTTTAGTTGTTGGTTTTGGTAAGCATTTTCCTATGCTATACCAATTATTGTTTGATTATGCTCCTTTCTTTTCAAAATTTAGAATACCCTCAATGATATACCTGATATTGGTATTTACTTTTTCTTTTTTAACAGCAACTTCTATTGATTATATAATCAAATTAAATAAAGATGATCTCATAAAAAGCTCACAAATCGTTATTGGTACTTTCATTGGAATAATTATTTTATTTTTTATTTTTGGAGAGTCTATTTTTAGTTTTTCGTCTCCTGGAGATGCCAGGTTTCCTAATTACATTCAATTTGTTCAAGCAATAAGAGTTGATTATTTCAATAAGGGTTTAATTTTAGCTTTGGCTGTATCTTTAAGCTTTTTTGGGCTTATTTGGAGTTATGTTCATAGAAAAATAAGTAAAAATTTATTTTTATATAGTATGCTTGCTATACTAGTCATAGATCTATGGATATTGAATAATGAATTTTTATCATTGACAAAAAAGAAAAATTTTGAATCTCAGTTTATTAAAAGTACTGTTATTGATCATATTCTTGACGATGATAGTAATTTTAGAATTTTCCCGGCCGATGATCTTGGATCTAATATCTATGGATATTGGGGTATCCAATCTATTGGTGGTTATCGAGCTGTAAAGCTTAGAAATTATCAAGACCTTATGGATGTTGGTGGATTTAAAAGACCAACAATTCTAAATATGCTTAATGTAAAATATCTTCTAACAAAAAAAGCAGTGAAAAACCCTGCTTTTACTAAAATTACTGGTTTGGAAGGTATTTATCAGAACCTTGATTATCTGCCCAGAGCATGGTTTGTTAATAAAATAGATAATGTTAAAGATCAAAAAGCATCATTAAATAGATTGATGGACATATCTTTTAGACCTAATGAAAAGGCTATTTTAGTGGGATATGATGGACCAATACTTGATGAAAATAGTGATGGTTACATTGAGTCAATGGATTTAAAAACTAACACAGTAAAAATTAATTGTTTTTCTAAAGGAGGCTCACTTCTTGTGCTCTCTGAAATATATTATAAGCCTGGATGGAAGT
>SGYO01000031.1 GCA_004321745.1 bacterium
TCCCATTTGGCGCGTAAAGTGTAAAAATTTTTCATTTACAATGCATGCTACAACATGCCTTCCGCGATCAGTTTCTGTTGTTCTACAAAATCCATCTCGAAAGTACCCAGTCATTGGTTTTGTTCCGCAACACTTTAAATCAGTTCCAAGAATATTTTTCATATAATATTATAGCTTAATTATCTACAATTAATCAAATTTGAATGAAAATTTTAGTGGCGATTATCTTTGATTTTTTGGGACTTTATTCAACAATTTTTTAAATGAACATATCAATCGTTTGGTTTAAAAAAGACTTACGCATCGTTGACCACAAACCTTTACATGAAGCTTGCAATTCAGGGTCAGTTCTACCTCTTTATATATATGAGCCAGAAATTATAGAAGCTGATGATTATGACCCAAGACATCATCAGTTCATTAACGATTCGCTTCTATCTTTAAAAGAAAGCTTAAAAGCCATCGGCGGATTTCTTCATATAGAGTATGGTTCTGCTATAGATGTCTTTAAAAAATTAAAAAATACTTTACCCAATTCAATTTCAGTTTATTCTCATGAGGAGACAGGTAATTGGGTAAGTTATCAAAGAGATATAAAATTTAAAAAGTGGTGTAAAAGCCAAGATATCAATTGGCATGAATATCAGCAACATGGAGTTCAAAGACCTACTTTTGATAGAGATGGTTGGTCATATGAGTGGAACAAATTTATGAATCTCCCAAAAATAGAGGTTTCAAAAAACATAAAGTTTTCTTCTTTTGATTACCTATTTGATTTAATAGATATCAAAAAAATTGGAAAGCATATTACGCATAAATCAATTCAAAAAGGGGGTAGGGAGGCTGGATTGAAACTACTTGACTCTTTTCTTGAAACCCGCGGGAAAAATTATTCTAAAGAAATGTCTAGCCCTTTAACAGCAATAACTAGCTGCAGTAGGCTAAGTCCTTATTTAACATTTGGCAATTTAAGCGTTCGTGAAGTGTATAAAATAGCTAAAGCAAAGATAGATAAACTCAAAGGAATTAAAAACCTTGGAAATTGGCGGTCATCTATATCTTCATTTCTAGGCAGGTTAAGATGGCATTGTCACTTCATTCAAAAATTAGAGGACCAGCCTCAGATTGAATGGGAGAATATGTCACGTTCGTATGATTCTATTCGCGATGATTTTAATGAATTATTCTTTATTGCTTGGAAGAATGGTCAAACTGGATATCCTCTAATAGATGCATGTATGCGGTGTTTAAAAGATACAGGCTACATTAACTTTCGTATGAGAGCTATGCTTGTTTCATTTGCTAGTTATGATCTTTGGCTGGATTGGAGAAAAACAAGTAAATACTTGGCTACACAATTTACCGATTATGAGCCTGGTATTCATTACAGTCAATTTCAAATGCAATCTGGAGTTACAGGAATCAATTCAATTCGAATTTATAATCCCATAAAGCAGCAAAAAGATCATGATGGAGAAGGTATTTTTGTTCGTGAATGGGTTCCAGAATTAAAAGAAGTGCCTCTAGAATATATTTTCACTCCACATTTGATGAGTGAGGGATTTCAAGAGATCTACAATTGTAAAATAGGAACAGATTATCCTGAACCAATTGTTGATCATGGGTTGCAAGTAAAAAAAGCCAAGCAGGTCCTCTATGGGATAAAAAAAACTGAAGGCGCTAGGGTTGAGGCAAAAAAAGTTTACCTGAAACATGGCAGCCGTAGAAGACCACTTTTAAAGAGAGTTTCTACGACTTAATTGTTCCAACTGTTTTAGTGCATTGAACAAAAAGATTATGGAATGCCTCTACTGTATGATCAATAGGGTTTGAATATCCACCGCCCATAAATATAAGTAGAGGTAGATTTTGTGTAGCGCAAAAATCTAAAACAAGTTCATTTCTTTTTTTCATTCCATCTTGGGTAAGATTTAAATGCCCAAGGCTATCGAACTTAAGTGAATCGACCCCTGCTTGAAAAAAAACGATATCAAATTGAATGCTTTTAAATTTATATAAATTTTCCTTAAGGATTTCAATATATTCCTCATCCCCTGTACCTATTTCTAATTCAACATCTAAATCACTCTTTTGCTTTTTTAATGGAAAATTTCCCCCACAATGCATTGAAAATGTGAAAACGCTCTCTACATCTTTTAACATTGTTGCCGATCCATCTCCTTGATGAACATCAAGATCTAGCACTAATATATTTTGATATTCTTTATATTTATTTTTACAATAGTTCGCAGTCAAAGCGATATCGTTAAAAATACAATATCCGGATCCATAGTCATAGTGTGCATGATGTGTTCCTCCTGCTAAATTAGATGAAATTCCATTTTTTATAGCAGAATCGAGTGCATTAATTCCCCCGCCCATGATAAAAAGCGTTCTATCTACAATGTCTTTCGTCCATGGCCTTAGGCCTATTGCTCTTTGCTTAGATTCAGAAAGAGTGCCATCAATAAAATTATCAACATATTCTTTTTGATGTACATTATATAAAAGGTCAAGATCAATTTTTTCAGGGGTCCTGAATGTAATTTTTTTATTTGCCTTTGAATTTGAAATTGATTCAAAAATCAATTTATACCTATCCCTTGGAAATTTTGAGTTTTTAGATATACCGGAGGTATATAATGGATGGTAAAATATTTCTAACATGTAAATTTTAAAAATAAATATAAGTTGAGTTAGACTCGATTATCTAGCTATTTTGAAATGTAAAATTTAATTATTTTTTCTTGATATAATGCATTGTACAAAGTGTGGTAATAAAACAGAGTTAGTAGTTCCAGATGGGGACAATAAAACTCGGCAGGTATGTACTGTTTGTGGACATATTCATTATATTAATCCAAATATAATTGTTGGGATCTTGCCTATTAAGGATAATAAGATTCTGCTTTGTAAAAGGGCAATAGAACCAGGCTTTGGGAAATGGACATTACCTTCTGGATTCATGGAGAATGGTGAATCACTAGAACAAGGAGCAAAAAGAGAGGCTAAAGAGGAGGCAAATCTTCAAGTTAAAATACTGCATTTGCAGACTACTTATAGCCTTCCAAAAATAGGTCAGGTATATATGCTCTATTTAAGTGAGATCGTTAATGATGATTTCGCACCTATGGATGAGACATTAGAAGTAAGATTATTTAGTATTCAAGATGTTCCTTGGGAAAATATTGCATTTTCCTCTGTAACATTTGCTTTAGAAAAATATGTTGATGATTATAATAATGGAGTTAAAAATCAATGTTACTCAAATTATTAAGTGCTATCTTTTGAAATATTTTTTCAAAATATTTTTTTTATTTTTACTTAAATGTTCATTTTTTGTATCAATGGTTGAAGCTAAAATAATATATGATTTTTCTAAAGTGGAAAATCTTGATGGCTGGTATGTGGTTGATGACGGAGTAATGGGTGGGAGATCAAAAGGTAAATTAAAGTTTGAAAATGGGGATACTGGTGTATTTTCTGGGAAAATATCGTTAGAGAATTATGGTGGTTTTAGTTCAATACGATATTATGCAGGAAAACTTAATGTTAAAAAAAATAAATATATTACAGTCATACTTAGCGGTGATGACAAGTATTATCAGCTGCGTATTAGGTCATCAAGAAATGACCGTCATGTTTATACCAAAAAATTTTTTGCAAAAGATGGTTGGCAGGAGATAAGGATACCCCTCGATTCTATGGAGCCGTATTTTAGAGGACAGCGTTTAAGGATGAGTAACTTTGATAAAAAATATATTTCAGAAATTGGTTTTTTAATTGGAAATAAAGTTAGAGAAAACTTTGAACTAAAAATTCGATCAATTATGCTAGAAGAAGATTATGAATTGTAATATAAGTATGATAAGAATGACTAGTTTAATTTTTGCTGTGTGCTTAATATATTTAAGTTTAAAAACTGTTAACCTTTGGAGTTACTATGGTGTTTAGTATTGAAGTATTCATTGAGGCATTAAAAATAATTGCTGCAGTAGCTGTTTATTTTGTCTGGGTAGTAAGATATGATAACATTAAAAAAGAATTTTCGGACTATAAATTACCGGAAATGTTTAGAGACCTAGTTGGGATACTTAAAATCTCCTTTACGGTAATGCTACAATTTGATGATAATAATTTAATTATTATCGGTTCGCTTGGAATTGTTATACTCATGCTAGGAGCTGTTGGAACCCACATACAGGTCAAAAGCCCATTAAAATTGATGATACCAGCTTTAACAATGTTGTCTATTGGTTTGATTATCCTACTTTATACATTAGGCCAAGTTTAATAAGCTGATAAGTATTAATATCAACCTCTATGCTTTTTTGGAGGCGCCAATCATTTTATAATCGATTTATGGCAAAATATTTTGTATATGTTATCGAGCTCGATCCTAAAGTAGCTGACCTTAGAAAATTTAGAGCTAAAAACCCTCAATATATTAAAGGTAATGGTTGTTTTTATATTGGACAATCCACAAGAGCTCCAAAACTTAGGCTTGAGCAACACAAGGAAGGGTATAAATCAAATAAATATGCTAAATATTATGGTGAAAAATTAAGGCCTGACATTTATGACAAATATAACCCCATACCTACTCGAAAGGATGCTTTAAGTATTGAAGAGTATTTAGGCAAAAAGCTAAAAAGTAAGGGTGCTGCTGTTTGGTATAATTAATTTAATTTAGAAGCCATTGACCTAAATGATAAAACAATTTGCCAAACACTTGTACCTTGATCCATATCTCCAGCATATGCAGAGAACGATCCTTCAAGGAATATAGGTCTTTGAATATTGATGCCAATTGCTCCTTTTTTTGTACTAAATAAATATCCGACCGAAGGTGTTAAAATAAGAGCAGAAGAGTTTGGACTAGGGACACCGTTCCAATATCCTTTTGATAATGATTCAATTCCAAAACTAAGATCCAAAGATCCATCTAATTTATCAAATCTCTTGTATATTACCGAAAAAACTGATTTAAAAGAAGTTTGAGGAGTATAATAATATTCATTTTCAGCAATTGGCTTTTCATGTGAAATATTACCGCCTATGAAAACAGGA
The DNA here is from genome assembly GCA_004321745.1 of bacterium. Taxonomy (GTDB): domain Bacteria; phylum Fidelibacterota; class Marinisomatia; order Marinisomatales; family UBA1611; genus TMED80. Next base: position 5,071 of record SGYO01000031.1, read on the forward strand.
TTTGCTGATTGCTTAAAATAGATTTGAATTTCTGAAATTGTATTATACGTTCCTTTACTCATACTAAAATGCCTATGAGGTTCATGAGCATTGTTTATCTTTATAAATGGGCTTTTAATTAGTGTATTTTTTGATGGGATGGTTATACCACCACCTAAAATGACTCTGTACCCATCTCCAACACCAGTGTTTTTCAGAAGATAATTAAGTGTAAATCGTGAATCTCCAAGAATCCCGCCATTAGCATTATCGAAATCAGTAGCTGAATTCTCATTTCGGTGATGAGCAGAAATATTATCTCCTTTAAAACCCATTGCCCTAATTCCAAGAACGGTGCTTATGGATAAATTAATCTTATCATCCAACCCATAAATAATACCAGGTCGTAAAACTGAAGTTATTAAGTTACCTTTATGTACGAAATCCTCTCCTGGAACCGGATCATGCCACCAGTCTATATGTTGGTTGCTTTGAACAAAAGAGTAAAAAAGTTCGCCCTTATTTGCTCCTAAACCTTTGTTTGAATTACCACCTGGTAACGAAGGGTTACCTCAGAGCGCTCATTGGCCGTAGAGAGCAGCAGAAATAAGAAAGAAAAGAATTGATAATTTGGTGATTATTTTCACATCAAAATTTCATAATCATTTAACATAAAAGCCTAGTGAATTAAATATATTTAGTAAAATAAGATAAAATATTAAATAATTAACTATTGACACATATATACATTAAAGTTTAAGTTTTTATATTAATATTACTTAAACATTAAATATTTATAATTGCTTTTTTAAAAATTTAAGATACTAGAGATTATTGCTCAGCCGTGATGGAATTACTTCTTCCATCATTTTATGTTGCCCCTCTTTTCAAAGAGTAGAAACTTCTACTTCCTTCTTGTGTTCTAAAACTAGGGGGGCAAATCTTTTCAAAAACATATATAATTGCTTATTTTTTTCTCATCCATTCAAACTTAATTTTTATTGTTCATTGTTGGCTAATAGGCCTTTTTATTGGGCCTATAATAACTAGGAAACAGAGTAACATATTTTTTCGCTTTATCAAAGTTTAAATCTTACCTCCTTTGAGTTTGCCATAGTGCTTTTATGTGCTATAGGTGTTGGAATGGCCAAAACTGGACTAGGAGGTCTGGGGATGGTTGTGGTGCCGGTACTAGCTAATATTTTTGGATCCAAATCCTCTACGGGGATTTTATTGTTACTGCTCATATTGGCCGATTTTTTTGGAGTTTATTATTACCATCGACATGCTGAATTAAAAAAAATCATACAATTATTACCCAGCGCCTTAGTTGGAATCTTTACTGGCGTTTATATAGGAGATAAAATATCTGATGCTCAGTTTCAGGTTTTATTAGGATTAATAATTATTGCAGGGGCTCTAATGACATTGATTAAAATTGATGTAAAGCAAAATAAAGGTCTTTCAATTATAATAGGCTTTTTAGGCGGGTTCATAACAATGGTTGGCAATGCTGCTGGTCCAATAATGTCAATATATTTTCTTTCCATGGGATTTGAAAAAAATAAATTCATCGGTACCGCAGCTTGGTTTTTCCTTTTTGTCAATGTAGTTAAAGTTCCTTTTCATATTATTTTTTGGGAAACAATTAATTTTGAAACGCTACTATTTGATTTGACACTTTTTCCTATGATTTTAATTGGTGCAATAATTGGTGTATGGATCGTTAAAAAAATTCCAGAAAAACCATATAAAATATTTGTGATTTCTTCGGTATTTTTATCTACAATCTTGCTATTTATTTAGCCAGTGATATTTTTTTTGATTTAATTAGGTTGTAATTTTTACAATAGGTTATGGATTTTGTATTTTATTTATGGCTACCATTAATTTTATTAGCATTAGCTAGTATTTATAAGCTGGTGAATAAAAATAAAGATTCTAGGAAACCGTGGATTAGAATTGAAGAGGTAAAAGATAATGAGTAGACATCTATCAATGAGAACTGCAAACCCTGCACTACAATCGGATACATTCAGGAAATCAATGTCTGGATCTATAGCATCTGATGGTACAATGACAATTAACGGAGTGGTGAATAAGACCGGCCTCTCACTACTTTTACTTATAATTAGTGCATCAATTACCTGGTCAAATCCTGCCTTATCGTGGTTAGGCATGGTTGGAACATTTGCGGGGTTAATACTGGCAGTGGTTACAATATTTAAACCAACAATTTCTCACCTAACCGTGCCTGCTTATGCTATTATGCAAGGGTTGTTTTTAGGTCTTATTTCAAGGGTCTTTGAAAATCAATACCCTGGAATTGCTGTGCAGGCGATTTTTCTTACATTTGGTACTCTTGGTTCCCTTTTACTTGCCTACATGTCCGGTCTAATTAAGGCAACCGAAAATTTTAAACTGGGAATTTTTGCGGCTACTGGAGCAATTGGAGTTTTATATTTAATCAATTTTATTATGAGCTTTTTTGGTACTGGAATCGGTGTCATTCATAGTAATAGTACCATGGGAATTGTTTTTAGTATTGGAGTTGTTGTAATTGCTGCTTTGAACCTTGTTCTTGATTTTGATTTCATTGAAGAGGGTGCTGAAATAGGGGCACCAAAATATATGGAATGGTATGCTACTTTTGGACTTCTCGTCACATTAATTTGGTTATATATTGAAATTCTTAGGCTCTTATCTAAACTAAATAGTCGTAGGTAAGGCTAGTAAAATAATTAGGCATTTTTTTTCATTTTTCATTTTTGGTTTTTTGTATGGCCAAATAGATTACCTTCAAGATATCCAACCAATATTTAATAATCATTGTCTTGACTGCCATACAGGATCAAATGGATCAGGCGCGCTTAAGTTAAATTCCTATGAGGATGTAATGGAAGGCAATAGTAATAATGGTCCTATCGTAATTCCATTTAATGCCGATAGTAGTTTACTTCATCTAGTATTACTTCCAATGCCTGTTACAGTACCGAATGAGCCTATATGTTGCCAAATGCCAAAAAATGCTGATCCTTTATCTCTTGACCAAATAACTATCATTCAGGATTGGATAAATGAGGGAGCATTAGTATCAAGCTCTTTATCAGTCAATCTAGTTCCGAGACCCTACAACATAAATCTAAAGACATACCCTAACCCATTTAATAATTCTGTTAGAATATCATTTTCATCAGATAATAATAGACAAAAAGAAATACGAATCTATGATATGATGGGAGTGCTTGTCAGAAGTTTACATTTTAGAAATATTATTAAAGGTAAAAATTATATTTTTTGGGATGGGAAAAATGATCTAGGCAAAACTTCCACTTCAGGTATTTATTTCATAAATCTCATTAAAGGTTTTGAAACTCTTGGGACTCAAAAAGTATTATTTCTTAAATGATATCTTCTTTATTACAAATATA
>SGYO01000032.1 GCA_004321745.1 bacterium
GATTGGGGATTCATAATTAAACCCATTGCAGATTTTGATTCGGTCTCCTTCATTCTTTTTAAAAGCTCTTCTTGAAGTATGCTCTGATAGTTAAGATCTAATGTAAGACTAATATCTGACCCATTAATTGGAGCTGTAAAAGGAAGCCCGCTTCTACTTTGAAATTTGCCTTTCCAACCTTTGCTCTTTATTGCAATCCCAGACTTTCCTGAAAGCTCACTGTTATAATCTTTTTCTAGCCCTGATATACCATGACCATCAGTATCATTATATCCAAGTATTTGACTAACCACTGAGCCATGAGGATATGATCTTCTATAGGCTTTTTTAATATTTAAACCTTTTAATTTTTTAATTGATTCTACTTCCGATTGATTAAATCGAATATTTCTTTCCAAAAACTCAAATTTTTTATTGGAATTAAGTTTTTTTAAGTAAAACTCCTTGGTTTTTTTTGTTAAACTGCTCATAAGCGATGCTGAGGCGTTTTTATCAGAAACTTTCTGTGGATTTACACTAATAGTATAGTGTGCAATATTTCTTGTAAGTGCATTACCTTTTCGGTCAAATATGTTACCCCTTTCTGCTGATAGTTTCTCTTGCCTTTGAGATTGCGCTATTAGGGTTTTTTGATGTTTTTTTCCTTGAAAAACTTGAACACTAAATAGTTTAGCACAAAGCACTATCCAAAATAAGATAATAAATGAGCTCAAAAATCTTATTCGAGGTCTATACTTCGTGTAGGATTTTGTCAAAGGTCGCTCGCTAAAATTCTATTCATTGAAACAGTTAATGTTTCAGGAGATGCAATAACCATGTTTAATTCACTTCTTGCTCTTGAAGTTATTACATCTGCTCTATTTAGTTTTTCCAAATCATTTTTGATTACATCTATTTCATTTTTCAAGGATCGAGCGGTCGCATTTTGTATTTCAATTGATAATATTGATTCATCTATTTCTTTAAAAATCCATAGGTAAAGGATTAAAAAAACAATACTTCCAATAGTGAAAAAAAAGAACAATAATCCTTGATAAAAGCTTGATCTTTTTAACGATTTTCTTTTTGAAACTATTCTTCTTGTCATAGCTTGATCGCGCACCTTAATTTTGCACTTCTAGATCTTTTATTAAAATTTTTCTCTTCCTCAGATGCCATTATTGGTTTTTTTGTTAAAATTTTTAAAACACCCTTGTTACTACTAGATTTAAAACTGTGTTTTACGAGCCTATCCTCAATTGAATGAAAGCTAATTATTACAATTTTCCCACCTACTTTGATATAGGATATATATTTTTTTAAAAATTTTTTTAGGTTGTCAATCTCGTTATTAACTACAATTCTAAAGGATTGAAAAACTCTTGACATTGTTTTGTTTCGTTTATTTGGAGGGGTACTAATTCTTATAATCTCCACTAATTCACTTACCATATTTATAGGTCTATTTTTTATTATGTTTTTTGAGATTTTGCGAGACATTCTCTCTTCTCCAAAATGATACATTATATCAGCCAGCTCAACTTCAGATAATCTATTTATTATATCATTAGCTTTGATTTTACTATCTAAATCAAACCTCATATCAAGACTAGCATTTCTCATGAAACTAAATCCTCTATCTTTCGAATCTAATTGAAGAGATGATAAACCGAGGTCCAATAAGATGCCATCGACCTTATCGATATTTAATTTATTTAAGACGTCTGGAAACTGTGAATAAGAACATTTCTCAATATGAAAATTATCACCCACTTTTTTAAGTTTAGTTTTAGCTATATCAATCGCTTCATTATCAATATCCGTTCCAATTAAAAATCCATTTGGTGATAATTTTGATAGAATTTGTTCAGAGTGCCCTCCAAGACCGCAGGTACCATCTAGATATTTTCCTGCTGGCTTTATTTCCAAAAATGATAAAACTTCATTAGATAAGACCGGAATATGTTTTAGAGTTGCTTGGGGGGCCATAGTTAGCTTAAATCACTATCTTGTCTGCTAATGCATTAAGCTCATTAATATCATTATTGATATTCTTCTTGTCTACTTTATCCAAAGTACTTGGGTTCCAAATTTCTATTTTATTGATCATGCCAAGAATCAAAGCATCTTTATCAAGTTGGGCGTATGATATCAGGGACGGACTAATTGTAATCCGCCCCTGCTTATCGCATGTGGAAGGGGTAGCAGACCTAGCGATCTGCCTAATGAAAGTTCTATGAACACCAGAAACTGAGGATAGATTGCGTAGCTCATCTTCAATCTTTTTCCACTCAGAAATGGGGTATACCCATATGCAAGGATCTTGTCCTCTTGTAGCCACAAAAGTATTTTGATTCTTTTTTGATAAAGACTGCCTGAATTTAGCAGGTATGTTTACTCTACCTTTCGAATCTAGTGAGTATTGATACTCACCTGTGAAAGTATCTTTATTTAACGTCATGTTTAATTGAAATGTAGGGATAATTACCCACAATTCACCACAATCTTAAATAATTAGGGATTATATAACAATAGATTTTTAAGAAATATAGATATTTTTTTCAAAATGTCTACGTTAGAAATGACTTAGTACTAGCTAATTGTGCTAGGTATATTAATTAAGAGGAGTAAAGAGTCTTATTGAAATACTTGGAGGTGAAGACTGAATGATAAGCTTCAAAGGATGGGGGTAATTTTCGATAATAGATAATTCTTCGCCATTGAGTCTGGCTTTTATCTTATCAGTATTTGAGAAAATAATCTTTGCTTTAGATACGAAACCTTGAAGATTTATTTCAGTGCCTGGGTATAATAGCTCAGTGTAGGTATCTATAGTGTCTTGCTCAATAAGCATACTTAATTCGCTGTTGGCATTAATTGATAGAAAAAATGGTGGTTCTGTATTCAAAGATTTTTCAATGAATTTATCCTCTGCGTAGTTTAAGAGCAGTTCTTCATCATCAATGACTTTTATTTGATTTTTATATGCGCTTTGTGATGAATCAGTGTTTATACTTTCGGTCTCACTAGAAATATTTTTAATAATTATTATTGAGAAAATAAATAGGATAGATAAAAGAGAAACTTTTAAAATATCATTTCTCAATTTTAGATTTGAATCAGAAAATAGATTTAAGAAGCTAAAATAGTCATCTGTTTTATTTTCTTCTTTGTCAATATTTTTAATTTGAGAAGTAGTAGCTGTAGGTCTATTATTTCCAACAAATGAATCTAGTTGTTCAAGTGCGCGTTTAGCATCTCCTCCAATTTCAACGGCATAAGCTTTAATAAATAATCTAAGGTATGGTGTTGGTAGAATGTCAAAATCACCTTGTTCTATTGCATTAAGGTATTTGACATTGATCTTTGTTTTGGATTCTAAATCTTCTAGACTTATTTCTTTTGAGATTCTAAGATCTTTTAATTCTTTATAAAATTGTGCCATTGTCTTTAATAAAATTAATATTTAGACTTGATTTTAACCATACCTACTTTTCAAAGTTAACTAAAATTATAAAGTATATTAAATAAACATCATTTCATTAACCTTTCAGCTTCAACTAAACATTTATAGAGTTTTGATACTGGTAAGCCCATAACATTAAAATAACATCCATTTATTCTTTTGATCCAAACCGAAAACCATTCCTGTATTCCGTAACTACCAGCTTTATCAAGTGTGTTATAGTTGTTTACATAAAATTCTATTTGTTTTGTGGGTATTTTTTTAACGAAGACTTCAGTTACTTCGCTAAATGTTTTTACAATCCCTAATTTTTTATTCATGATAGTAACCCCTGTTATGACTTTATGGGAATTTCCTGATAAAGCTTTTAACATTTTTTTGCTTTCATTTTTATCTTTTGGCTTTCCAAAAATTCCTTCATTAAAAACGACAATTGTATCTGCACCGATAATTATATCATTAGGGTATTTATGAGATATTGTTTCGGCTTTTGCCTTGCTTATATTTATTGCAATTTCATTTTGCTCAATTTTTGGGTTTATTTGCTCTTCGATTTTGCTTGGTGCAACTTTAAAATTCACTCCAATCATACTCAAGATCTCAGCCCTACGTGGAGATTTAGAGGCTAAGATTATTTTATAATTATTCGCCATGCCAATTACCTGTATATAGCAATTTTTCCTATTTTATGCGTTTTTGAATTATTGTTTCTAGCTTTAATTTTATATACATAAACTCCATTGGATAATAAATTTCCATACTCATTTTTTCCACCCCACTCAATTGTATGAAAACCTGGTTGATATGATTTATACATGAAGTTTTTTATTTTTCTTCCGCCTAAGGTATAAATGTCAATTGCGACATCTGCTTCTATTGATAATTCAAAGGTAAATTTTGTATCACTTATGAATGGATTAGGAAAATTAAAAACATTATACAAACGAAGATTTTCATCATTACTTGAAAATAATCGAATTTCTTGCTCAGATGGATTATTAGCATTATCCCATGCAATCAATGAATAATTAACACCAGTGCTAAAATAATTTTCTAAATCAATTCTTCCAGTAGTAATACTGTTATAATCATAAAAAAAGTTATCAGTAATATCAATTGACTGATTGTTGTCTAAATTTTTAATGATGATAGAATGGCCTAGTTCCTTCGTTAAGTTAATTCCAAGTGGATCTGTTATTTCTGCGATGATTTTCTCCTGAGGACTCTTATGGTCTCCACTCTTAAAAATTCTTCCGCTTGTGGATATAAAGTTTATTAAGGGTCCGTTTAAATCCATTGTTCCATCACCTCCAACTAAGTATATAGGGTTTATTTCTGAAATACTTTCAACTCCCTCATTAATCAAATATATTAATATTTTTGAGGGATTTAGAGAATAAGAAATGTCTTGTGGTATCCTAATATCTACAGAATTGTAACCTTCCGAGAGGTTAAAATTTCCTCGAAAAAGAGTTGCGCCTGGTAGGTCATAGGAAAGTGTCTGTGTTGTTGACGCTATATTATATGATCTTGTTACACTTCTATTTGCGTCTTTAATTAAGACTACTCCACTTGCGTTGCTAGCAGCTAATTCATGATTGAAATTTATTTCTGCAGTAGATAAAGTTTTTAATGTTTCTGCTTCAATAGTTATATTGTTAATTCTATTTTTTGCCATTGGAATATTCAGTGCTGGATCCCCAAATAGATGAAAATATTCGCTCTCCGTAGAACCATTCTTTATTGATTGAAGGCAAATTCCTATCGGCAAGCTACTTATTCCATTTTCATTAAATAAATATTCGAATAAATCCTGTGTATATCTTTCATTACCTGTTACTGTAATAGGTCTGCAGGTAGATATGACTGCGGATGCTGCGTCCATGGGGTATCTAATTAATTCTTCCCCAAAAGACTCAGCTAGAGGATCATCAAAATGACCAAATGAGCATGTTCCAACAATCCACAGCGGCATTCGACCGTTTGTTTTAATGCTTTCTAAATCACCTCTATTTAGATATAACAATTTTTCTTGTGCTAATTGAAAAGCTGAGCCATGACCGATATAATTTATGATTGCAGTACCATTCTTTATCGAATTAAAGAGAGCTTCGGTCGCAGCAGGCTTAGTGACGCCATACGCTGAGGCATCACTGACCTCAGGATATTCAAGCATGTATATTTTTTCAACATCAATAATTGATGGAATTATATCTGAGAGAGTTTCTGAATTCAAGGTATGACTTTTTCCTGTAGCTATACCACCATGGTTTGGTTCAGGCCTGGCAGGGTCATCTGCTATGAGAGTAAGTTTTTGTCTCCAAGTGCCTAATATATTGTTTGTTTCTATGAAAATTATCTTATCAACAAATGATTCAACTTGCGATATATTTTTCGCAGGAAATCTTCCAATGCTTAATTCAGGTAAATTACCGTAAATTGTTGTAAGTCTATCGTCAGAAGGGTAGCTAATAAAAGACTGAACTTGTATGGTTGGTACAACGATTGCTGATAGGCCATTTATATTTCTGTAGTCATAACCAGAATCGCCTAACAATAATAAATGTATTGGCGATGGGGGTATCCAGTTTTCTTGAGTCCACTGTACAAAAGTGCGTATTGCCATAGGATCGATATTACCTCCAGAAAATTCTTTATAAATATTTTCTAAACTTGCATAAATAGCAGGGCTCCTTAACTCGATCAATGGCGTAGCTATAGCACGATATATTTCTGGGCCAATAATGATATAATCAGCTCTTGTGTTATAATTTCTTAAAGTTGAAAAATTATTTTGTTCTAGGCTAACAATTGAACTAATTGAGTCAATGCTATTTTGATTAAAAACAATATATCTACCAGGCTTATTTGTTGGGGATGCTACTTCAATGTATAGTTGATCTTTAATTGATATCCTTTTTGGAGATATAGAATTGGAAATATCAAAAATATTTACATTTTCCGGGAGTTCATCATGAAAATTAAATCTTAAGCTAGTATTTTCTACTGGAGAATAAAAGTCGAGTTGCTTATCGTTAAAGACAAGTTTTCTTCCGTATTTCATGGTAAAGAAATCAATTAATGGAGAAGAATTATTATCGGAACTTAGATTACTAATGAAGAAATTATTTCCATTGCTATTTAAATCTGTACCTGATATAGATCCAGCAATTGTTCTCAATCTATTTCCAGTCCAGGAAGATGTGTTTCCGATTTTATTTTCGTTTATTGAGTTTGCATGTAGCTCTATACTATGAAATGTGCTAGATGAACCACTTAGTGAATACCCTCTCAACTTTAACTCGATGTAGCAATCTACTTCGTTTTTGCCATTTGGAGTGGGCGTCGTTATTATTTGAGTACTGCCACCTTGAACTTGAGGACCATACCATCTTAGCCCGGAAAGATCTGGATTAATTAGATCTACTTCATTGTGATGGTAGCTTATACCATAATCCAGAGAAATGTCTATCTGGGATGGGTCCGAGGCGAATGGAATGCGTTTACCTCTGAGTGAATTATCTAATGGTATGAAAATCCAATATTTACTGGAATTAAAATATAAATTTTGCGACCATTTCACATCGCTACCATCATAATCAAAACCAGATGGACCTTGCCCATAGAAAATTATTTTATCATTATAGTCAAAAGCTCCATCATCCTCACCATAAATGATTATTGGTATTTCTTCTAAGTTTTCTGGAATGGGTATGTTTGTTTCATATTTTCTAGATCTTCCAAATTCAGGTGACGAAAAAAGCATTAATGATCTTGGATCGATAGAACTTAATTGATCGTAGCTCTCTTTAAGTTTATTAAATGATATTTTTTTTACACCATCAGTAAAAATTTCAAAGCTAAGCCATTTGCCTTGGTACTGTCTTGAAATCGCTCTTTGATGAGATTGATTCTTATGAAACCAGTTTTTTGCAGAGTTCCAATTGATAATTTTTTCAGATAAAAGCATTTTTTCATTTGGATTTGCATTTTTAAAAATTTTTTGTGATTCTGGATAATAGATTTTTAAAGTTATTTGCTCAAGAATGTTATTTTTATCAAGGGTTGAATTTATTTTAAGAGTAGCAACATAAAGGTTCTGATGTTTTTGAATATTGGTCCATTCAAAATAATTGTCGCCTGTTTTTGTGAATTTAAAGGTTGATTTTATTTTTTTGGTTGAAACAATTTCAATTTCTGGATACTTATTTTCTGGTAGTCCTATGAAAACGTAGTTAGCAGCTAAATCAGCTTCAGTTTTGATTGATTTAACTATTTGAATTGTTATGTATGAATCCGTTTCATTGACAATTTTTGTGATTGTCCTCCCTGTAATAATGTTTTCACACAAAACAATAATGAAGAGGCAAGTTTTAAAAATATTTAATAAAGGCACTTTTATTCACTAAGATGTTTGTTTATAAAAAGAAAAAAAGATTAATTTGATTATGCTTAAATCTAATGATTTTCGTCTTTTAATGTTTCAAAACAAACTCTGAAATTGAATATTTATGTTTGATTTAAAAATAATAAAAAGATTTTATGCCTCTTTCCCAGCGAAGGTTAACAATGCGAGGACTGCTTTAGGTAGGCCCTTAACTTATACTGAAAAGATTTTATTTGGACACTTGGA
>SGYO01000033.1 GCA_004321745.1 bacterium
TTACAAGGCAGATGTCGGGAGTTCGAATCTCTCAACGCCCACTTCTCAGAAACCCTCGTTTATTGACGGGGGTTTTTGTTTTTATGTAAGTATATCATTTCTGCCACATCCTATCTAACTATGTCAAATAGATACGCTTTTTGAAAACTTTTTATTGGAAACTTTTTAAATCCAATTTATTAACTCAACGAAAGTAGGGGGGCATACCCCGTTTGATAGAGGGGGAGGTATATGTATCTATAGGATAGGATTTTATATTATAACTTTTGTATGCTATAAAATTTTTTTTTTATAATTAGCATCAAGCTATTTGATAAAAAAACTATAAGTTTATCTATGCATATTTTAGGAATTTCAGCATATTATCATGACTCAGCAGCATGTATCTTAAAAGATGGGAAAATTATCGCGGCTGCCCAAGAAGAGAGGTTCACTCGAAAGAAGCACGATCAGAATTTTCCAATAAATGCTATCAAATATTGTTTGCAAGATGCAGGAATTAGCGCAGATGACTTAGAAATTGTAGCTTTTTATGATAAACCATTTTTGAAGTTTGAAAGAATTTTAGAAACTTATTTATCATTCGCTCCAAAAGGGATTAGTTCTTTTTTAAAGGCCATGCCTCTTTGGATTAAAAAAAAGCTATGGATAAAAAATCTTATTCAAGATGAAATAGGGTTTAAAGGTAAAATACTTTTTCCTGAACACCACGCTTCACATGCCGCATCAGCATTTTATGCTTCCCCATTTCAAGATGCTGCTTTTCTTACCATGGATGGAGTTGGAGAATGGGCTACAACGAGTTATGGTACTGGCAATGGCAATAAAATGGAGGTTCTAGCTGACATTAAATTTCCAAATTCATTAGGTCTATTGTATTCAGCTTTCACATATTACACTGGTTTCAGAGTTAACTCAGGTGAATATAAGGTTATGGGTCTTGCGCCATACGGTGAGGCAAAATACAAAGATTTGATTTATGATTATCTCATTGATGTTAAGGAAGACGGTTCTTTCAATATGGATATGAGCTATTTTGATTATAATGTTGGTTTAACAATGACTAACAAAAAGTTTAATGATTTATTTGGAGGAATACCAAGAGAACCTGAGTCTGATTTAACTCAAAAAGAAATGGATTTAGCCCGCTCTGTTCAAGAAGTGACTGAAGAAATTGTTCTTAAGATGGCTAAACATGTGAAAAATGTTACAAATCAAAAATATTTGTGTTTAGCAGGTGGTGTCGCACTCAATTGCGTAGCAAACGGTAAACTACTCCGTTCTGGTATTTTTGATGATATATTCATTCAGCCTGCTGCAGGAGATGCAGGAGGCGCACTTGGTTGTGCGTATATAGCCTGGTATCAGCATTTAGATAATGAAAGAATAGCCGATAGTAAGAATGATTTTATGAATGGAGCATATCTTGGTCCTGAATTCAGCAATGATGAAATCAAGACATATTTAGATGAAAAAGGTTATGCGTATAAAAAACTTTCGGATGAAGAATTACCAGAAAAAATAGCTGATTTGATAAACGAACAAAATGTCATTGGGTGGTTTCAAGGAAGAATGGAGTTTGGACCCAGAGCTCTAGGAGGTAGAACAATTATTGGGGATTCTCGATCAGCTGAAACACAAAAAACAATAAATTTAAAAATTAAATATCGAGAGAGTTTTCGTCCTTTCGCTCCATCGGTAAGAGAAGAAAATATTTCTGAGTATTTTGATATTGATAGACCAAGTCCTTACATGCTTCTAGTAGCTGATGTTAAGAAAGATAAGCAACTACCTATGACAAAGGAACAGGAGTCTTATTTTGGGCTTAAAAAATTAAATATTGCCAGAAGTCAAGTGCCAGCAATTACTCATGTAGATTATTCTGCAAGAATACAATCTGTCAGCAAGGCTACAAATAAAAGGTATCATGATATGCTTACAGCATTCAATGATAAATATGGTTGCCCAGTTATTGTAAATACTTCTTTTAATGTTCGAGGTGAACCAATAGTATGTACCCCAAAAGATGCTTATCTTTGTTTTATGAGAACTGAAATGGATTATTTGATTATGAATAATTATCTGTTGTCAAAAAAGGAACAAAAACCACTAGACAAAGATTCTGATTGGATGTCTGAATTTGAATTAGATTAATTATATGCTTGAAGAAATTAAAAATATACCATATAGTAATAAAGATATAAGAAGCTTTGGTTTAACAATGGGTATGATATTGTTTATTATATCTGGTTTGTTATTATTTTATAATAAAGAAATCTATCAGGTCATTGGATTTATTGCATTGACAATCGTAGGGTTAGGTTTAATTTTACCTGCGGTGTTAAAACCTCTTTATTTTGTGTGGATGACCTTTGCGGCTATACTTGGTTGGGTAATGACTAGAGTAATTTTAAGCCTTGTGTTTTATCTGATTATTACGCCAATTGGTTTATTAACAAAATTATTAGGAGAAGATTTTTTAGCTTTGAAAAGGGGAGATTCTGATTCTTATTGGAATTATCGTGACAGTGCAGAAGAATTAAATCAGGATTATGAAAAACAATTTTAAATCATTTGAAAGGAATTCAGATGTCTAAACTATCTATACTTACTGAATTTTGGGAGTTTTTACGCGTTAGAAAAAAGTTTTGGTTAGCTCCTATTGTTTTTTTTCTGCTATTATTTGGAACATTGATTGTATTGACGGAGGGTACCGCCATCGCTCCATTTATTTATGCTTTATTTTAATTTTTAGTATTGATAGAGTATATTTATTCTAAATATAATGCAAAATTATTGTTTTATAATTATTGATCTTTATCACAATTATTAATGGGGAATAAATATGCATTTGAATCCTTTAGGATATAAAGTGATTGGTGAAACTATTTTTAAAGATATGAAAGAATAGAGAGACATACATACCAAGTAAAAACTTGTCAAAATTGAAAGAAGTTCCAAAAAGAAAATTTTACTTTTACATGTTTTTTATATCAGTACTGATTTTGTTTTTATCAGCTGAGTTAATATGTAGGATAGGCTTCCATTTTTATGGATTAGATATTAATGCTTTTAGAAAAGATGGTGGCAGGTTCGAGTCATCTAAATTCATGGGGTTTAAGGGGAAATCAAATTTTTCTTTGAACCATCGTACACTAAAAGATTATCACAATTCTAGGGGTTATAAAAGCAAAGAGCTCACTGTTAAAAAGAATGAAACATTAAAACGTATAATTACTTTGGGTGGATCCTCGGTATATGGTTTTGGTTTAGAAAATATCCAATCATGGCCAAATATTCTTGAACAAAAATTAAATTTGAATGATTTAGTAACCAAATATGAAGTAATAAACTTAGGTATCCCTGGTTATTCTACTGCAGAGACAATAGGTCAAATGCACTCCATTGTAGCTGATTTAAATCCAGATTTAATTATTTTATATCAAGGCTGGAATGACTCTAAATATTTTAGCTCATTTAAAGAAGACATGGTTGTATCAGATGTGATTGGTCATACTTTTAGAAAAAAATTTTATTTTACAGATTATTCATATTTTTTAACAATGTCTATAGCTATA
The DNA here is from genome assembly GCA_004321745.1 of bacterium. Classification (GTDB taxonomy): domain Bacteria; phylum Fidelibacterota; class Marinisomatia; order Marinisomatales; family UBA1611; genus TMED80. The sequence goes on from SGYO01000033.1 coordinate 3,579, forward strand.
TTTAATAAATATGCTAATGTCAGTGCGGAAAGAACTAGGGAAGAGGGTGGCTTAGCAAAGGATTCTAAACTTATAGTGCCAACAACAGATTCTTACGGTTTTAAAGTATACATGAGGAACCTAAAAATTATATCTTCTATATCAAATGTTATAAACGCAAAGTTATTATTATGTAGCCAGATTACACTCTATAAAGATAATAACAGCGATAAAGAAAATGCTCTTTTAAGCTTTGGTAATTCCGAATATTATTATAATGCTTTGAAGTTATGTGATGATGCATTAATGCGAGTAGCAGAACAGAGTGACAATGTATTTTTTCTTGATGTTAAAGCCAAAATAGAATCAAATATCGAAGATTTACAAGATCATATTCATCCTACATATTTAGGTTCAATAAAAATAGCTGATACCATTTTAAATTTTATTAAAAATAAATTGACGACAATAGAAAGTTAAATCTTAACATAATATGAACAGTGGACATGCTTTTGGAGGACTCACCTCATTAATCTGTGCCGTAAGTGTTGTAGTATAACGACTTAATAGTTGAGAGCGCTGCCCTTACAAGGCAGGTGTCGGGAGTTCGAATCTCTCAACGCCCACTTCTCAGAAACCCTCGTTTATTGACGGGGGTTTTTGTTTTTATGGATGTATAGCATATCTGCCACATCCTATCTAACTATGTCAAATAGATACGCTTTTTGGAAACTTTTTGTTGGAAACTTTTTAAATCCAGTTCATTAACTCAACGAAAGTAGGGGGGCATACCCCGTTTGATAGGGGGGGTAGGTATTTGTATAAGGACGCTCACACATTCTGCAATAACTTTTCTAATGGACTTTCTTTAGTACATTTTGAAGGCAACACAATCTAATTCAATTACTTATTTCAATAAAAGTAAGGGGAAATACTCTGTTTGATAATTTGTGGATATATCTAAATAATACGCTATTTTATTAAACCATCGTAATCTATAGATATATAAAAAGTAGATCCAATTTTAGGTGTTAAGACAGATGTATTATAATATTGACCTAAAATATTATTCATTCCAATTTTTATTAGCATATTGTAATCTTTTAATATGTACGATACTTGAGCATCAACATTAACATTACCACCTAATTCACCGATACCATACCAAATTAAATTATCATACCAGTATGCTTCTGTATATCTCGCTGTGACAGCATAGCCTATATTATCGTTAAATGCTTTTGGGTGATTAAAAGACAATTTAATTCTATGTTTTGGTCTACCAATACCCACATTGGCTCCAGGTATGCGGTTGGGTGTATAAGAAATATTTTCTCCAACTTCACCAACATAATTATAGTTGCCTGACAATATTAGTCCGCTATTGAAATTGTAGCCTATTCCTAATGATAGGCCATGTAATGTTTCTTCATGATCTTCATTTGTTGAAAATACATAATAAATAGGTCCAGGACTCCAACCAGTATATACCCCTGGGATATCAATATATTGAACAGAGTCTGGATCGCTGACAATAAAGTCATCATCTCTAAGATTAGAGCTATGATTATAATAATAGTTAATATCAAAAAATAAATTATCATTAATTAGTGCTTTATAGCCTATTTCATACGCAGATAATTTTTCACCTGTTGGATGTGGAATAGTAACATGAGTAGTATCGCCAGTTGCCCAATCAATGTCAACAGCTTTTTCATGTAGGTGTTCAAGCCCGAGCCTTTTAAGATTGCCTTTGCCTCCGCCCAGTGCTGTAAAACCTTGTTGAGGAATATTTATATATGCCCAATAATGAGGTGGGTTTAGTCTTGCCTGTTGAAAAGAAAATCTCATGTATTGATTCTCTTTGGTCTTCAAAACGGATGAGAAACTTGGGGAAAGATTTTTACCATAGCTATCACTTTCATCAAATCTTAGTGCACCTTGCAGTTTTAATCTCTCATCAAAAAACCATTTTGTTGCTTGCATAAAAATTGCATATTCCCAAGGATCTAGTGGACCATGTTCTGCATTTAATTCAGGAGAATTACTCATAATACCATTATGGAAACCAATATTATATTGCCTAAAGTTTGCTCCTACTTGTAGACCTCCAAATTTTACATAATCAGTAAGGTCATATATAATTTCAAGATTATAAAATCCGTTATCTTTCAACCGAGTAGGAGATCTCATTTTATCTCTTCTTATAAGAGAATCGTAAACAGTTTTAAATAGTTCAGTTCCTGGAACTAAGCGAGCACGAAATTCTCCATCGGCCACAGAATTTTCACTATCTGCAAATTCACGGGCATGAGAATGGCTTCCTGAGGCTATTCCAGATACTCCTCCATCAAAAGCGGCTTTATAATCTGCCAGCCATACATCATCTGGTTTTGAATAGTTTTGGAGTTCAAGAGCTATGGTCCTTACATCCCACTGAATATCTTCATCAGAATCATTAAATGGATTTTGCCCCTCATTGTATATGTATGCTCTCAGCAATAGGTTTGGAGCATTTAGTGTTAAACCATGATTAATTCCGCCGCTATTATTATTCCAAAACTTCCCAATTCCAACATTGGTGAATGATCCCCATCCCCCTTTCATATCATATGAAAGATCAGAATCATCTGAAATCTTGTAGTTCAATGAAGCATTTATTTTCGTATTGTAAACAGAGTTTTCTACAATGTCGTAATCCCAATAACCTGTTCTAGCAATGGGTCCATACAATGTATCAGTAAATTCACCGATGGAAGCTGCGTTGAGCGGTGTATCATCACCATGGACAAACTTTCTATCAAACAAGCTTAGTGAATCAAAGTTCATAGAGAGAAACGAAGTATCTCCAGGCTCTTCCCATTCTGTTGCTTGTTTATTGGAATAAACAAATTTCCAAGCAAAATCCTCGTACGCTTTTGCATACCTTATGGCAGAGTGCGTAAATGGGGTAGTAGCAATATCGGTTTTATGATTAAAACCTGTTTTCATTTGATAGCTTAGACCTTGATAAAACCAAGGTGTTTTTGAACCTATTAGAACAAGACCAGATGTAGCATAAGGTCCATACATAACAGATGCGGCTCCGTGCACTAACTCAATATTTGCAACATCTATTTCTGATAATCCTGTGATATTTCCAAAATTATTACCGTAATTTAAGTTAGTTGCTTGCATGCCATCTATAAGTTGGGAATAATCTCTCGCATCAGTCACACCAGTTCCTCTAACAATTAGGGCAGTGTAAATAGCTGATAATTGTTTTGTCTCAACTTCTTTTATATCATCGAGCCCTTCATAAAAATTAAGTGCAGGAGACATTTTTATATCTTTGATACTTACTGCATCTACACTTGCACCAGCAGTCATGTAAGATTCGCGAATTTTGGAGGGGCCAAAAATAGCTTGCTTTAGTATATCTGATATATTTTTATCTATTTCATGAGCTGTAACATCTACTTGACGAAGTGCAACAGGATCAGGTTCCATTTGAAAAATTAAATCTGAGAAAGAAGTTCCTGATTCAACTTCAGAATTATCCTCTATTCCAATTTTTTCTAAATAACTTAAATTTTGTTCTTGATCTTCAGAAGTAATTATTAGTGTTTTTGATATTTTTTTATAACCTATGTAGTCTACAGTAAAGGTGTAAGCACCAGGCAACAATGAATCAATTAAAAATTTACCTTCACTATCAGTTATTACGCCCCTGCTAGTGTTTTCAATTATAATATTTGCTCCTGCCATCGGTTCTGATTGCTCTGAAACAACAGTGCCTCTAACGAAGCTGTTATTAGCATTTAAGTTTCCAATAAGAATTAATAGAAGGGATATAATTTTTATATACATTATTTTGATCATTTATAATTTTATTTTTTTTATTTGGAATAACAACTTGAAATTTATTTAAATATAAAATAAAGAAAACATAATTAATTTATATTTCAGCAATAGCAGAAAGGATCTAGGTAAGGCTAACTTCATTCGCTGATGATGCATATTTCACTAATCTATTAAAGGTCATATAATGGCTCAAAAGTGACTAAGTGGCAACTTTTATTTGCCTACTCTGTAAGTATAGTAATATAAGGACTTAATAGTTGAGAGCGTTGCCCTTACAAGGCAGATGTCGGGAGTTCGAATCTCTCAACGCCCACTTCTCAGAAACCCTCGTTTATTGACGGGGGTTTTTGTTTTTATG
>SGYO01000034.1 GCA_004321745.1 bacterium
GATGATGCTCGTAGCTTCTGAAATAAATTTTGCTCCACTGGTGACGATTTCTTGCATAGCGTATTTCTCAAATTTAAGCGGATGCTTGACTAACTATTCTACAGGGCCAATAATCATTTATTTTGGCAATGGTTATTTATCAACGTTAAAATGGTTTAAAGTTGGTTTTCTAGTTTCCATATATCACTTAACTATTTGGCTAGGTATTGGATCGGTATGGTGGAGGATATTAGGTTGGTGGTAGGTCTGAATATTTAATCGCCAGCAATAGGGGAGTCAAAAATACCAACTGCCATTTCAGCCCAAAGCATTAAGAATAAAATAAAAATTAAAATGATCCATAATGAACGTTTTTTGTGTTGATCGAATTTATTGTACGCTATGAAGATTGAAAATAGACAAGCAAAAATCAAAAAACTCATTATGAAAAAATCAATAAATGACCAATCCATATTTTTAATTTAAATAAAGTAAATTTATAATCATCTTTAATTCAATATTTTGTTATTAAAGACAATGGATATGAAAACTTATGATTGATGTTTTTGAATTTATAAAAGAAAAAAAAGCTGACTTTAAAAATAACACTGAACGCTACCGCGTAATGTTAGAACCTAAGTTTAAAGCTTTATCTGAAAAATTGAATGGTAAAATAACTAACACGCTTAATAACCCGTGGATGTTCAATTTACCATCGATTGATCGATCAAAAATATTTAAGAAAAAACCAACCATTAATAATGAAAAAATTAAAAATGCCTATGAAAAAATAGTGGAAAGTATCGGAAAAGAAATTTTAGTTGGACCTTGGGAGACAGTTGACCAAGATAGGATTAATCGTTTTGCTGATGTAACTGGAGACAGGCAGTGGATACATACAGATTTAACAAAAGCAAAGCTTGAATCTCCATTTAAAACAACTATTGCTCATGGTTTTTTGACGTTGTCACTGATACCTAAGCTTACGGAGGATTTTGACTTTAACACGATACATCCTGGTTTAAAAATGATTGTTAATTGTGGATTAAATCAGGTCAGATTTCCTTTTCCTGTTAAATCAGGATCAAAAATACGGGGGAGGGTGAAAATAATTGATGCAGTCCCAAACAAGAACAATGTTGAGCTATTCAATGAGGTGAGTATTGAAGTTGAAGGAAGAAAAAGATTTGGATGTGTTGCCGAGACTGTCTTGAGACTATATTATTAATTAAAGCACATTATCATCCCACGCCCTTAAATAAAAAAAGAGAAAAATTATTAAAGTTTTTTTTCAAAAAATTTTCAACAGTTATAGACAATTACCAAGGAACGTTCATCTTTTATTTTTATTAGAGTTTAGTTTAAGTCTGATTCATGTTGCTTTTATTTTAATATTAAATATTTATCTTCGAAAAAAAGGGTTTTCTGATCCTGAAATTGCATCATTTAATTCACTGAGGTTTGTAGGCGCATTAGCTTTTGCTTTACCTCTGGGAATTTTCATTAGAGGAAAAAAATTAAAACCATTTTTTGTTCTTTCTTCTTTAGCAGTTCCTTTAACTAGTATTATTATAATCGAATCAATTAAGCACTCAATCATTCCACTAATTCAATTAGCATTTCTTTTATGGGGAATTGGAATGATGGTTATGAGAGTATGTTCACTACCATTTATCATTAGAAATACGACAAGTCAAAATAGTACCGAATCGCTATCCTTAAGTGCCTCTACATGGAGTCTAGCAACGATTTTTTCTGGTCTAATAATATCTGGTTTAGATTGGATCGCAAATATTGAGATTTTTGAAAGAAGTTTCTTCTTTGATGAATATAGCATTTTGTGGATTATTACCATCATTGGTTTAGTCTCATTTTCATTTGCAATCAAGATAAATGAAAACGACGATGAGCTAAGTCAAAAGCAAAGTGGCATATTTTCATTGCGTCAAAATTATGATTGGAACTTAATATTTAGAGCTATCTCTCCATTGATTCTTATTTCAATTGGCGCGGGACTAACAATCCCTTTTGTAAATCTATTTTTTAATTCAATATTTAATTTGAGCTCTAGTGATTTTAGTTTGCTTGGAAGCTTTACAGCACTTTTGGTTTTTATTTTTTCTCTTCTAGTTCCAACGCTTAGAAAAAAATATGGATACTGGGCTACTATTGTGCTTAATCAAAGTTTAGCAATAGTCTTTTTAATAATAATGGCGACCACAGAATTGTATGCAGCATCTAGTTATGCAATTATCATTGCTATTAGCGCGTATATACTCAGGCAACCTCTAATGCATATGGCACATCCTGCTTCCAATGAATTGATGATGAATTATGTTGGTAAAAAAAATCAGGAACTCATTAGTGCATTGAGTTCTAGTTTATGGAGTGCATCTTGGTTTATTAGCGCAAAAATATTTGAATGGCTAAGAATATTAGAATTTCAATATTTTGAAATATTTTTAATTACAGCTGCTCTTTACATAATGGGAGTTGTTTTATTTGGATTTCTGATTAGCCAGTATGAAAAAAATAATAGAAAAAGTAATCAGATATTACCTATAGCTGACGAGTTATCTATTGATTGAAAAATACATTGGTAATGTTATGCAGGAAGTACATAAATTGATTTAACTAATGGAGTCAATTATGAAAAAATTATTTATAATTTCTTTTCTATTCTCTTTTTTACTGGCCGAGGATAGCAAAATTAATCTCAAGATCGATGGCATGCAGTGTGCGTACAGCTGTGCAGGTAAAGTTTCTCAAGTAGTACAGAGTATCAAAGGCGTAGAGGAATGTGAAGTTGATTTTGCTACTGGTACGGCAGTTGTTAAATATGATGAGAAAAAGGTGAATTCTGATAATATAATAAAGCTTATAAACAAAAAGACATATTACAAAGCTGCGGTTGATAAGAAAGAATGTGTTAGTAAAGAAAAAAGTACTTCTATATAAACCACATTATTTAAATAATAAAAAAACCCCGCTTTAGTGGGGTTTTTTTATTTCTCAAAAAACTATAAACAAAATTATTATGTGTGGTAGGTATGTAAATAAAAACACAATTGATGATCTCACCGATTTTTTCGGTCCTGAGTTTTCTGTTGATTTTTCTTCTCCGCTCAATCAGAGCTACAATATTTGTCCTACTCAATATTCTTCAGTTCTTTTTAAATCAATGAGTAGAATGAGAATAGAAGATATGAGTTGGGGATTGATCCCTTCTTGGTCTAAAGATAATAGTTTCGCATCCAAATTAATTAATGCTAGAGTAGAGACTATTGAAAAGAAACCTAGTTTTAAAAACCTTGTAAAAAAAAACAGGTGTATAGTAATTGCAAATGGATATTATGAATGGATTACAACAGCTGAGGGAAAACAACCTGTGTACATACATTCAAAAGAAAATGTTGTTTTAATGGCAGGCTTGTGGACTAGCTGGGGCAAAGTGAATTCGTTTACAATTATTACCAAAAGTTCTGAAGGTATTTTGAAAAATATCCATCACAGAATGCCGCTTTTGATTAATTATTCAGATGTAAACACATATTTGGATAATAAGATTGGTTTTTCTGATTCCCACAAATTTTATAATGCTGGTTTTAAGTATCACAAAGTTTCAAATAAAGTAAATTACCCCAAAAACAATGATGCGTCCTGTATTAATACTATAGATTAAGAAGTGCTTAGTATATGATTTCATCCTTATTATGTAGTGTTCTTTTATATAATGATTAACAAAAGTTAAGGAATTACTATGTTAAAATATTTTTCACCTGTTTTAGTATTAATTTTTATTTCCTGCTCTGGTTCTAAACCAGAAATGTTACTTCCTGAAAAAGTTTCTCCAGAAATATATGATGTTTTATTAGAAAATGAGATAGTTAAGGTAATGAAAGTTTCTTTTGCTCCTGGGCAGGAAGATAATATGCACGATCATTACCCTTTTACTGCATATCTACTTGATGGAGGTAAAGCACAGGTAATCATGCCAGATGGTAAAGTAAATGAACGAGAGTTTCCCAGCGGATTTATTGCCCATAATGGCAACGGTGTTCGACATAAAGTCAAAAATATTGGTTCGAATGATATAAATATTATCTTGATTGAGCATAAAAAAATAGGGTCAATTCCTTCTTTTGATAACGACGTGAACTTATCCGCTCATGCAGTATCGCCAGACATTTATGAAATAGTTCATGAGGATGAATTAATTAAGGTATATACAGCTACATTTCCTGCAGGAAGTAATGATAATCTTCATGAGCATGGCATGAACACTGCATATGTTATAACTGGTGGTAAGGTGGAAATTACAGGACCAGATGGTTCAGTTAATGAGCGCAATATACCAGATGGAGCTGTTTTATATTCGGATAAAATGGTTAGGCATCAAGTTAAAAACATTGGAGAGACTGACATTAAAGTATTATTAGCTGAGTATAAATAGATAAATAAATATTTATTTTTTCTATAAAATAAAATTTTAAACTATTGAATCTTTCGCTTTTGACTTTCAAATTTTTCTAATAATATTGAGCATGCGTAGACAATTAATTGCGTTCATTGTGCTTACAGGTTATCTATTTTCGCAAGAAGGTAGGCCTTTTGAGATCACGGTGACACCTAGATATGTAGATGAAAAGAGAATTGTAGTTAACGTCCAGTTAACTAACCTAACAAATAAACCTTTAGATTACCTAGAAGGCTTCTTGCTAGAAAGAAGTTCTTCAAGAAAGCTTCTTGATGAAAAAAGAGTTGTTCTTACCGCTGGGTATGAACCTTCTTTAGAGACTGGATTTGCTTCTACAAAGAGCATGTCCTATGAGGTTAGTAAAGGTAAACCCAATACATATGAGTTTGTTATATCAAAGCTTAAGTTTTTTGGAGAGTCGAAGATCTTTACATGGCATCCAAAAGCTGGTTATATCCGTATAGAATAGAAAACAAAAAAGATAAATTTTGAAACCCCTAGATATCTAGGGGTTTTTTGTTTAAACAAGTTTAACTTTTGAACCATATAAAAATAAAACATCCTAATTGGGCCATGAAAAGGATCAATCAAGGCGTTTCATGGACAGGAGCTGTTAAACTAGGACTTTTTACTCCAAAATTGAAAAAAGCAATTAATAGTAAAATAGAAATTCCTAGAACTGAATTTTTTGATAATAAATAAAAAGCGAGGTGACTTATGAGGGTATTTATTACTTTGATTACAATGAGTTTTCTTCAAGGAAATATATTAAGACTCGCCCCTGAGTTTTATGATAATAGGATACCAAAAAGTATTTACACTTACAAAGAGACATCAAATAAAATCATTTTAAAAGAAAGTACATCATACTACAAAAATGGTCAAATGAGTTACAAAGTTGAGTATGATTCAAATGGCCTTAACTCGAGGAAAACGTGGTGGTACAATAATGGGAATAAAAGTAAGCTAGTCACATTTAAGGATGGAAAGATTGATGGGATCTGGACAACTTGGAAATATGACGGAGAAAAAGAACTAGAACGATTTTATAAAAATGGATTAATGTTAAAAGAAAGATTATATAATAAATAATTTTATTTCAAACTAACTAACTGTTTTAGATGTAAAAATATTTAGTTGTATATTTCGCTAAACAAATGATGATCACATATGGAGTTATTTAGAATAAAATCCAATATTGATGAAATAGCTAATGCATTAACCTATCAAATTTCATTAGTTAGTACCATTTTTTCTGGCCACATTGTTAAAAATTATAATCTTTCCTACAAACAGCATGTTAGGCTTTTACTCATATCGACCGCACAACAAATCCATTTGATTGATAGGTTACTCTTTAAAAATAATTATGAAAACCGTGAAGCTATCATTCATAGAGTTTTTATTGGACAGGCTAGGATGATAGCTGGTTTATGGCCAAAATTATATGAGGAAGGTTCATTAGAGTTCTTCTCTGATAAGCAGTTGGAGTATCTAAAGTATCCTGATAAAACAGAGGATGATGAAATTAGTTATCCAAAGGGTTCTTTATTATGGGAGTTTGGTGAAGAGATCGCATTTAATAGTGACATGCAGAAAAATCATAAAATCATTTTAAAAACAATCGGCACTTATAAATTTTATTATTTAAAAAATGAACAAATAATGGATTATATAAGAGCATTAAATTTTAGAAAGAAAATATGAAAAACACCATTTTAAAATATTCTATCATTACTCTCTCAATATTTACTTTCACTTTTTCGCAGCAAGAAAGATTAATGTGGGAAGATTTAGTTGATAAAAAGGGAGTGAAATATGCAGCAGGATCGAAAAAACCATTTACTGGCAGGGTCTTTGATAATTACAAGAATAAAGGCCGCAAGTTAACCGGTTCTTTTAAAAATGGTAAAATGAATGGTAGCTGGACCTTTTGGAAAGAAGATGGGAAGATAGATCGCGAAGAAGCATATTTAGTAGGAGAAAAAAATGGTGAATGGACATTTTATGATGACAATGGAAAAAAGCTAAAATCAGAAAGGTATAGTAAAGGAAAAAAGACAGGGTCTACAAGTCTTTATCATCCTAACGGTCAGAAAAGTAAAGAAGAAACCTATGTGAATGATAAGCGCGAGGGGAAATGGACTTCATGGTACTCAAATGGGAAAAGAGAAAAAGTAGAATTTTATAAAAAAGGCAAAAAAGTAAATAAATGGAATTATTATAACGAGGATGGGAAATTAGAAAGCACAGTATCGTATAAAAATGACCTTAAAGATGGGAAGGCAATTTATTATTCTTCACAAACAGGTAAGAAAGAAAGAGAAGAAAGTTGGAAAAGAGATGTGGAAAACGGATTGTGGATATGGTGGAATGATAAAGGGAGAAAAATTAAAGAAGGTAGTTTTCAAGCTGGGCAAAAGCATGGTCTGTGGATGAGTTTTAATGATAAAGGCAAAAAATTTGAAGAGGCTCAATGGAAAAATGGCGAACTTTCTGGTAAAACTACTATGTGGGATAATAATGGTGTAAAGTCCATTATCAAAAGTTTCAAAGAAGATGAAAAAGATGGCTTGTGGGTGTGGTGGAGCCCTAGTGGAAATAAAGTTAAAGAAGGAAGTTATAAACTAGGTCAAAAACATGGCAAGTGGATATTTTACTATGCTGATGGATCAAAAAAACGTCTTGAGAATTACGATAAAGACAAAAAGAGTGGTAAGCTAATTCGTTGGTATGCGAATGGGCAGAAGTCCCAAGAAGAATTTTATAAAAATGATGAAAAGCATGGGAAGTTCAAGTATTGGTTTGATAATGGCCGATTAGAAAAAGAAGAAAAATTTTCTAATGGTGTTCAAACCGATGGAAAACATTATGATTATTTTGATAATTGATTTCATCAAAATTTATAAAAATAATGTTCTGCAAAACTCTTTGCTCGTCCTATAATTTTAAAATATAAAATGAGCTCTAGTACAAATATACCAATTACTCATATGTTCACAGATGAAAGTAATCACACTAGGTTTAAACAAAAGTATTTACCTTTAGAACCTAAAGAGGGCTTAGGATCTATAGGTTCATTTTCCAGCTTATTTGTTAATCCAATTTTGAGAGATAATTCAGGTGATATTAAAATGCAATTTGCTGTAACCCCTGTACCTGAAAAAAGTGACGGCGAGGGACCTAAACTAGCCCACACCGCTCCAAGAAGACAGCTAGTAATAACTTTGGATGGATACCTTGAGTTCAAAA
>SGYO01000035.1 GCA_004321745.1 bacterium
AACAAGCTCGGCATGGATATAACTCAAGACCAATGGATAGTTTTAGGTCCAATATGGAAACAGAAGGGTATATCTCAAAAAGAAATAGCTGAATACTGTGGCAAAGATAAAACGAGTGTAACGAAGATAATTGATACATTAGAAAAGAAAAATTTACTAGTACGATACTCTGATCAAATAGATCAAAGAATAAAAAGAGTAGTTCTTAGTAATAAAGGAAAAGATTTGATGAAGAATGTAATGCCCGTAATTGAGCAAACTAGGAATGAAGTTCTTAGTGGTATAAACAGCAAAGAAGTTGAAACATTTAAAATTGTCCTAAAAAAAATATACAATAATTTAATTTCAGAATAATCATTCTGATAGTTGAACCTCCAACCAATATTTATGAAACTTTACTCAATAATTTTTATAGTTTTTTTTTCTGCGTGTGCCAAAAAATTTTCCACAGATGACCTTTCAATCTCAGAATCTATTCCTTCCTCTTGGGATTTAAAATTAACAGATAGTTCTAGGGTTATAGGTAATTGGTGGGAATCATTTGATGATTCGATTTTTACTAGAGTCTTAAATGATTTTAATCAGAGTAGTCCGGATCTTAAGAATATTTCATCAAGAATGAATGTTGCTAAACAAATATTAAAAATTAACAAATCATCCAGGCTTCCATCTTTTAGTCTTGGTATGAATGGAGCTTCCAGAAAACAAAATTTAACTGCCTTTGGACTTTCTGATGATTTTTTTGGCGGTGGTCCTGACTCTGCCCAGTCTAATGATTCTGGTAGTGGAGTGACTAGTTTTAGCTCTAGTAACTTTGGACTAAATCTTACAATGCAGTGGGAGCTTGATGTCTGGGGCAAGTTATTTAACCGTGCTAGAGCCGCATCTAATGAGTATCAATCTGCTTACTACGACCTCTCTTTTTTAAGTTTTTCGATGCGTATTCAGTTAGCAAAATTATATTTCTCTACTGTTGAAGCCTTAGAGCAATATGAGCTATCTAATGAGACATACAATAGTGTCAGTGAACTTGCAGATATGGTTTCTGCTCGGTATGACAAAGGTTTAAGATCATCCCTAGATTTAAGGTTGACCAAATCTTCTAAAGCCTCCTCAAAGGCTCAAATGGAAATTAGAAAACAAACATATTTAGTGTTTGTGAGGAGGTTAGAGTCAATGCTTGGGAAATATCCAAATGGTACATACATGGTGAATAACAAATTAGGTTCTAAATTGCCACAAATAACTATCGGCATCCCATCTGAAATTCTAAATAGGAGACCGGATATAAAGTCTTCATTGGCTAAACTTCAAGCAGCATCATTTAAAAAATCTGAATCTTTTGCTTCTCATTTACCGAGCTTAATTCTTACTAGTTCTGCGGGAACCTCTTCTAGTGATTTAAACGATATTCTTGATGAAGACTATCAAATATGGTCCCAAGGCCTGACAGTTAGGCTGCCAATTTTCCAAGGCGGAAGCATTAGGGCAAATTATAGTATTGCAGAAGAAAATTTGAATATTGCCAAGCAAGATTTAATCAAAACCATCATAAATGCCTATTCAGAAGTAGAGCAAACTCTCTTTGCAGAAAATTCCAATGACATTCTCTTGGATGCCTATGAGGTTGCAGCAGAGCAAGCAGAGGCAGCATACAAGTTATCCCGGGAACGGTATGATTCAGGTCTAGTTGACCTGATTGCAGTAATGGATAGTCAGCAAAGATGGTTTTTGTCTAGATCTCAAGTTCTTGCGGAAAAGAAAAATAAAATTCATACTCGCCTAAACCTGCTATTAGCATTTGGCGGAACTTTTTAACAGATAGTGAGATTAAAATGAAGATAAATTTTAGAAAATTCACCCCTTATGTTATCGTTTTAGTTAGTATAATTATTTTTGTATTAATGATCAAACTCAAGCCTGAGGCAGAGTTTCAAAAACCAAAGATAATACCTCAAGTAGTTGAGACAATGGCTGCATATCCGTCACAAGTAACAGCAAAAATAAGTTCACAGGGGACAATCAGACCAGAACATGAGATCCTCATTACATCTGAGGTTGCTGGAAAAGTTGAATGGATATCTCCCAAATTTTTAGATGGTGCAGGTTTCAGATCTGGTGATACTCTAATGAAAATTGAAAAAAGAGACTACGAGCTAGCTCTCATTACCACTGAATCAAGTTTATTTCAAGCTAAGCTTGCTTTGGAAAGGGAGCAAGCGGAATCAAAACTTGCCAATATTGAGTGGAAAAGAGTGGGCAAAGGAGATGCTTCTAGTTTGACTTTACGTGAGCCACAACTCGCTCAAGCAAGGGCTGTATTAGCAGCAGCTGAAGCCGCCTATGAGCAATCGAAGAGAAATTTGAAAAGGACTTTGATTCTGGCACCTTTTGATGGTAGGGTAAGAAAAAAAATGGTTGATATAGGTGCAAACCTTGTACCGGGGTCTAGAATTGCAGACATTTATAATACATTGAATTTGGAGGTAAGGCTTCCTATCGCTGACAAAGACATTCCCTTCCTAGGAGTTCCTCTAGATGGGACTACATTATTAAAAGGTAAAAGGCCTAGCGTGGTTTTAACAACTAGCTACGGTGGAGATACATTTCAGGCTAGCGGCTTTATTGTTCGGGCAGAGTCCCAGATAGATCCTAAAACCAGAATGATCTCTGTTATTGCTACTATTCCGATGAATGGGATGAATGAAAAGTTAAAAGTTGGAATGTTTGTAAATGCAGAGATAGATGGGCTTTTATATGATGGTATTACTATTGTACCTAGAAGCGCAGTTAAAAATGATATGATCTGGGTAGTAGAGGCTAATGTGCTGCGTAAAAAGTCTGTTGAAGTAATTAGGTATGAAAAAGATTTTGCTTTCATTGCTGATGGTTTGGAAAAAAATGACAGAGTGTTAACTACCAGATTAGACTCATATGTTGATGGAATGCCAGTAAGAGAAAATTAGACTGATGAAAAATATCATACGTTGGTTCATCCTAAATACTGTAGCAGCAAATCTGCTAATGGTATTCATTATTATTGCTGGCATATTCACTTTGTCTAGATTGCGAATGGAGGTATTCCCGGATATAACCATTCCTATAATTAATGTTTCCGTTGTTTATCCCGGCGCATCTCCAGAAGATATCGAAGAATCAATATGTGTAAAAGTTGAAGAACAGGTGCAAGGCATAAATGGATTAAAAAGAATAACTAGTTCCTCTAATGAAGGGTATGGCTCAATAAATATTGAGGTTGAGAACGGATATGATATAGATGAAATAAAAGACGAGGTAAAATCTCAAGTTGATGCGATAACATCATTTCCTGATGATGCTGAAAAGCCAACTATTAGAAGCTTTGACGGCCAGCCTGAAGTAATAACTATAGCTGTACATGGCCATGTAGATGAGGCTAGCCTACTTAATATTGCAGAAAAAGTAAGAGATGAGGTCAGCGAACTTCCAAACATTACCCAAACACGGTTAGGCAAAAAGCCTAGAGAAATTTCAATTGAGATATCTGAAAATACTTTGCAAAAATATGGTATCTCTTTTGATTATGTAGCCAATAAAATCCGTACTTCTTCTATGGACGTACCAGGAGGTGCTATAGAAACATACGATGGCGAAATTTTAATTCGTTCTAAAGGCCAGGCCTATACAGGGGAAGAGTTTGGGATTATTCCTGTTTTATCATTAGCTGATGGTTCTACGGTATTTCTTAGAGATATTGCTGAAATTCTAGATGGTTTTCAAGATGTTGAGTATGATATAAAATTTAATAGTGAGCCAGCATTATTAATTAGAGTATATAGGACTGGTGATCAGAACGCTCTAGATATAGCAGATGCTGTTCATAAATATATAAAAAAGAAGAATCCCGTCATGCCTCCTGGTGTCTCTTTAACAACAATGAAAGATGAATCTGTAATTCTTAGAGGTAGGATTGAACTTTTAACTGAAAATGCTTATCTTGGTCTTGGGCTTGTTCTAATCGTTCTGGCTTTGTTTTTAAAGCCAAAGTTAGCAGCCTGGGTTTCACTAGGCATCCCAATATCTTTCATGGGCGGGTTTTGGTTGCTTCCTTTATTCGATGTATCAATTAATATGATATCCTTATTTACTTTTATTTTAGTTCTCGGTATTGTTGTTGACGATGCTATTGTTGTTGGTGAAAACATTCATATTTATTTAAAAAGAGGTTTGAGTGGAGTTGATGCTGCATTAGAAGGAGCATATCAGGTAGCAAAGCCAGTGATTTTTGCTGTTCTAACAACTATGGTTACCTTTTCACCAATGATTTTAGTAGAGGGAGCTTTGGGTAAAATATGGAAGATTATACCCGTTGTAACAATTGTGGTTTTATTTTTCTCACTTATAGAATCTTTAACTATTTTGCCTGCTCATTTGGCCCACATGAATATAAATGAGGCTAAAAAGAAAAATCGATTCTCCCAATGGTGGTCTGACATTCAGATGGGGATTCATAATTGGCTTCAAGGGTTTATTAAAAATAAATATACTCCAGTTCTTGAGCTTGCACTTAAAAATCGTGGTAACACTGTTGCAATAGCAATCTCGATATTTATTTTAACAGTTGGGCTGGTCGCAAGTGGCTTTATTAGATTTAATTTTTTTCCACCACTTGAAGCTGATATAGTTATTGCTGGAGTTGAGTATCCAGAAGGTACTCCTGTTTCATTAACAAAAGTTGGTTTAGATCAAATTGAAAAATCTGCATATAAGCTTAAAGATTCTCTGGAAGTATTATATCCAGAAAATAAAATTTTTATAAATATGGTTTCTACGGCCGGTGATCAGCCAATTAAAACCCAATCAGCTAGGGGCCCTGGTAACTTAGATGCAACTTTTTTTGGTTCGCACTTAGCAGAATGTGTCATTGAACTAGCACCTGGTGAAGAAAGGCCAATTAGCACTGTTGAAATTTCAAAAATATGGCGAGAGCTAACAGGGCCAATACCTGGAGTAAAACAAGTGACTTTTGATTCTGATCTTTTTACTACCGGTGCTCCAATCGAAATTCAGCTTTCAAGTGTGAATAGAGAAGATTTAAAAGCGGTAACTAATAGTTTAAAGAATAAATTGCAAACTTATGCAGGGGTATTTGACATAAAGGATTCGTTTAGCGCAGGGAAAGATGAAATTAAACTTAATCTACTTCCAGAAGCGCAGAATTATGGCATTACGATGGCGTCACTTGCTAGGCAAGTCAGACAAGCGTTTTATGGAGATGAAGTTCAACGAGTTCAGCGTGGCCGTGATGAGGTGAAGGTGTTTTTGCGTTATCCAAAAGATGAAAGGGTTAGTTTAAATAATTTAGAGCAAATGAATGTAAGGGTTGGTAAAAATGTAGAAGTGCCGCTTGGTCAATTAGCGCAAGGAGAACTATCCAGTGGTTATTCTACCATTACAAGAACGGATAGAAAAAGATCTATAAGTATAACGGCAGATGTTGATCTTAGTGAAGCTAATGCAAACGAAATTTTAGCAAAATTTGAAACAGAACATATAGTCCCAATACTTCTGGATTATCCTAGTGTGAATTATAGTTTTGAGGGTGAGCAAAGAGAACAAAGAGACACCCTAAGTTCATTATTTAAAAATTTTGCGCTAGCACTTTTTGTTGTGTATGTGCTTTTGGCTGTACCGTTTAAATCGTATTTACAACCACTAATTATAATGTCTGCAATACCTTTTGGTTTCACTGGTGCTGTCATAGGCCACATAATAATGGGCATGAATCTGGCTGTTCTTTCTATTATAGGCATAGTTGCCTTATCTGGCGTAGTGGTTAATGATAGTCTAGTAATGGTCGATTTTATAAATAGATATAAAAGAGACGATGGTAAAACAAGCTTGGAGGCGGCTCTTGCTGCTGGACCTAGAAGGTTTAGACCTATTCTCCTTACCTCAATAACGACATTTGTTGGATTATTTCCACTTCTGATTGAGAAAAGCGTTCAGGCACAATTTTTAATTCCGATGGCTATTTCACTTGCCTATGGAGTTTTATTTGCAACGCTGATAACTCTAATACTAGTACCTACGAGTTATTTAATTATTGAAGACATTAAAGACTTTTTTGGAAGGTTAACAAATAAAAACGCTTAAAACGCTCATTTTAGATTGACATGGTAATAACAAATAACCTAATTTTTAATTATTACTATATAACATTGTTTCAAAGAGAGGATTATTGATATATAATGAAAGTTGCACTATTTGGCGGCACTGGTTTTGTTGGTTCGTACATAATTGATAATCTTTTATCTGAAGGGCACAAGCCAAAGTTACTAGTTCGTTCAGAATCAATTTATAAAGTACCTTCAGTAGGTGATTGTGAGCTAGTAATAGGGGATGTTAATGACAAATCAGCTGTCAAAAAAACTATAGAGGGTACTGATGCTGTCATCTACACCATTGGCATTATAAGAGAATTCAAGTCCAAGGGAATAACGTATGAAGATCTTCACTTTGGTGGCGCAGTTAATGCGATAGATGCGTCTATCGAAGCAAATGTCAACAGATTTATTCTGATGAGTGCTAATGGAGTTTGTCCTGATGGTACAGGTTATCAAAAAACAAAATGGATGTCAGAACAATATTTAAGGAACACAGATCTAAAGTGGACTATTTTTAGGCCTTCAACAATATTTGGTGACCCAAGAGGGAATGGGCGGCCTGAATTTTGTTCTCAGTTAAAAAAAGATTTAATCAATCTGCCTTTCCCAGCACCACTTTTTCATGAAGGATTATTGCCATTTGATGCTGGTAATTTTTCTATGTCTCCTGTGCATATTAAGGATGTCGCAACAAGCTTTGTTGGCTCTTTGCAGAACGAAAAAACTGAATTAAAGACAATTGAACTTGGCGGGCAAGATTTTACATGGAAAGAGATCATACAAATAATAGGTTCTGCCTCAGGGAAAAAAAAGTTTATGGTTCCTGCTCCAGTAATAGCTGTGAAATCAGTTGCGAAAGCTCTAGATAGGTTCCCATGGTTCCCTGTTACTGCTGATCAATTGACTATGCTTGTTGAAGGTAATACGTGTGATTCAACTAAATACTTTAAAGAAAACAATATAAATCCAATACCTTTCTCTGAGAAAAATCTTTCCTATTTAGGTAAAGATTAAAATTGAAATATTTAATTGGCTCGATTTTAGCAGTTATGTTTGCAACAACTATAAATTCAATTTTTACTGAAAAAATTTCACTAATGGAAGGTGAGATTGCTCCAAGTTTTGAGCTTTTTGATCAAGATGAGAATTTATTATTATCAAAAAATTTTTTAGGCAAGAAGCTCGTCGTCTACTTTTTTCCATACGCTGATACCCCTGGATGAACGAAAGAGGCTTGTGGGTTCCGCAACATTTACGAAGAGTTTGAAAAAAATAACATAACAGTGTTTGGAATTAGTTATAATAATTCCGAGGCGTTAAAAAAGTTTAAGACTAAATATAATTTGCCCTTTAATTTTCTTTCCGACAAACATAAGGAAGTTGCAAAACGTTTTGGCGCAAATGGAATGTTTACTCCTAAAAGAATGACTTTTGTCATTGACGAATATGGAAAGATTGAAAAAATATATAAGAAAGTGAATATCAACACACATGCAGAAACGATTCTTAAAGACCTTACTAGTTAAATCAGCGTTCATACTGCTCTATCAACTGA
>SGYO01000036.1 GCA_004321745.1 bacterium
ACCATTGTGATGAATGGCATAAAGCTGACCACCTGATGTTGTAGTAGTGGTAAATACAATCTCAAGGTCTTGATCACCATCCATATCAACTAAAGCTGGACTCGCTTCGATGAACCCTAGAATATTGTAGGCAAGCTGTTGAGTTCCATCATGATTCACAATATATAATTTCCCAGAACTATTACCAAAAACGATCTCCATCTGACCATCATTATCCACATCTCCTACAGCAGGACTTGAACGGACTCTGTCTGTGGACTGAAATGGAAAACCATCGATCTCCTCACCAAAAGAATTATACCCATGAAGAGCTTCATTATCCGAACCGAAATATATCTCTTTAACGCCATCGCTATCTAAATCAGCAACAATAGGCGATGACTTTACAACAATACCATCCAATGGAAAACCAAACTGGGATAACGTGAGATCCAAATTAATGGTCTCTTGCTCCTGATATGGATACTCATCCGTACCAGCAGTCATTGTGACCGTACATTGAATGTTACCTGGCACAGCATCTGCATCCGCTGTAATTAAAAACCAATCAAATACGGTAGATGAAATTTCGCCTGGGGGTATTGTGATGTCACCCAAAGGTGAATCATTAAAGCTAATATAATTATCCAATATTGTAACTCTTGGATCATCTGTCTCTAAGGTTAAAGAAACATTAACCGCATCGCCACCCCACTCGTTTGCAAGAACAATCTTAACTCTGGTAGTGTCTCCTGGATTAAAACGATTGTCCCCATCTGTATCATTTAAAAAACTATATCCATCAACTGCTAAAAGGGGGTAAAACGCTTGATTTTCTAATAGACTAGGGTGATAAATATCAATAATTGCATGCATTCTATCTGTCTGGCCTGGCGTAAATACAGTTTGGCACCAATCATCGCTATAGTTCATATAATTTTCTACAGGGTCATTGCCTGGATCACTTGGGCAAGTATCTTGGGTATTACATGTTTGCACATATTCACTGTCATTTCGGGGGGTATCGTCAACGGCATCATCAGGCGCTGCACAATCTGTTTGAAAAGTATGATATAACCCTAAGTAATGACCAGCTTCATGTGGAGCTGTAGATGAACTGTAACTTGAACCACCGTAAACTACTTTATGATCAATAGTAAACCCCTGCCTGTAGTGACTTTCAGGGTAGTTATTAGTATGAGGAGAATAGGTATATCCGTAAGTAACAAATCCTCCTCCTCCTGGTTCCCATAATTGGACACTGTAAATATTTAAATAATGAGCAGGATCATAATGCAAGGCTTGCATCCCTGCTCCATCTAATTCTTCAGCATCAGGCGACCATCCAGTAAACCAAGCATCATTTTCGACTCTGTTTATACTATCCAATACAAAGGAAATATTTGTATTGTTATTACTATAGGCTACGTTCATAGCCTCTATTTGACCTTCAATTCTCGAATCAGAAATATTCCCTGTATTATCACTAGCATGAATAGCATGCCAGATAACATAAATAATAACCTGTTCTCTATCTCTAGAGCTATTTTGACTGAGCCATAAGTCAACCTCAGCTTTGGATTCAATTATTTGTTCTACTGTAGGATCAGGTGTAGCACAAGGTATACCTCTATGATTTGTAGAAGCAGGATCCCTATTTTCTAAATTACTAACAAAACCTTTTTGCCCTACCAAGAAGGTTAAATTAAAAAAGAAAATTATTACGGCATGAAGCTTAAATTGATTCAATTAGCGAACTCTTATTGTAGTAAAATCATTTTTTTCATTTCGCCGTATAACTGCGAACCGTCTTCATTTATTGCAGTAAGCTTGTAAAAATACATACCCGATGCGTAGCCACTCAAATCTAATCTATAATTATAAAATCCAGCATCAAGTGATTCATCAACTATCTTCGACACACTTTCGCCTAAAATGTTAAAGATTTCCAAAGTCGTGATTGCTCTTTCTTTTAAACCAAATTTTAAAGTTGTAGATGGATTAAAAGGATTAGGATAGTTTTGATTTAACACAAATTCATTTGGAAGCACACTTAAAAGATTATTGTCGGTTTCAAGTACAGCGTCCTCTCCATCCATTTGCGCACGAATCATCCATACACCTCCTGGCGAATAAGTGCTTAACTCTTCCCAGCCTAGACCAATACCAAAATCAAGCATACTATTGCTAGCGTAAGAAGGATTGTTCCAATCGACTCCAATATTAAAATTTACATTTAACTGCTGGTAACCAACGTAAACACCTCCGTCTTCAATAACAATATCAAACCCCTCATTGGGGAAATTAATTTCATTCCATCCCTGAATTAGATTTTTTGGCAGGCCAGGAACAATGGCATCTCCTGGTGTTCCATCTGGACCATTGTCATCCCAAACATATACTAAAACCGTACCAGATTGGGCCCCAGCAACATAAAAACTTGAGGAATAAAAATCAGATGGGTAACCCTCTGGCGAAAATTTAGCGGCAATAAAGTTACCATTGCCAACCGGCATAACATCTTCATTTATACCATCGTCATAAACGATTTCGTAGACTGTATTGGATATTGGTAAACCACAAACTGGCGATGTTTTTTCACTAATTACCTCGTCATCATATACTGATGCAATTTGGTAACAATACTCAACTCCATTTGAAACAATATTATCTACATAACTAGTATTACTAAGCCCTGTACCATTAAACATCAATTGAAAACTACTTCCATCAAGCCCAGGATCTCTGTAAACATTGTATGTAGGGGTGGACCCGCCAACAGAGGTAACTTTAGCTTGTATTCCAAACTCCCCATCGCCAACAGCATCGTTACTTGCTGCAACATCGGTCCAGGGAGACCAGCCCCCTAAATTTGACCAAGAATTATTACTTGGTGTAGTATTTTCATCTATGCTCAGACCAATTCCGTCAGTCCCTCCTTCAGTTGTAGGGCCTTGTACCATTAGTGCAATGATAAAAGAACTTTGAAATTGCCAATCTAGCTCAATTTCTTCAGTGAAATTATTATCAACTGTGTTCACATCAATTGTATATAAGGCAGTAGGCGATGGAACACCGCTAATTAGTGCAAAACCTGCTAAAGAAGTTGTTCCTGAACCGCTAGCATGCACTCGGGCAGAGTGTACGGTAACAGTCTCTACACCATAAGGCATGTTAAAACTTGTACCTAAGTAACCTTGACCTCCAACACCAACTAGGATAGAATTTTCAAACGAACCATCATCGTAACTTACCCACTCGTTATTATACTCCACGTCTCCGCCTGGAGAATCCCAATTAACTTCTACAGATCCATCGAATGCTGTCACAACGACATTTTGAGGGACAGGAATTACTGGCGGCACTCCAATGAAATCTACATGCCAAATGTCACCACCAAGAGCAACGAGAGATTTAGATTCAAATCCAGTTTCATCTTCACCATTGTTGGTAAAAACTCCGGCTATATCAATGTTATCTACCCATACACCTGTTAAATTATTATTATCAGTTGTGCAATAACCTGGATCAGCAGAAAATGCAAAACGGACTATTACCTCTTGACCATTATAGGCAGTTGGAATTGAAATAGTAGTTGCAGTCCACGTTGGATTAGCTGTCTCTGGTCCACCCCAACCCGGGATACCACAACCTTCACCAAATTCATATCCAAAACTATATGTATCTGTCGAATTATATGCTGGCTGAACATCTTGCAATATTTCCCACGTTTCACCACCGTCACTAGATATGCGAACATTAAAAGCATCCCAGCCATCGTATAAAACGCCTCCCGTACATTCCGGACATGAAGTTCCAGAACATAAATTCTCTATCGCTCTTTTTTGATCGAATGTAATTGTTTGTGATACAGTGCTGTTTGGAAGGTCAATAGGCGGGGTATCTAGAACTTGATACCAATGATCAAGATATCCACCATTTGTACCTATACTTGGATCTGCCATCCACCACGACCTGCCTGATTCCCCGTACGCACCATAAGTATCGGTATGCCAAGCTGGCTCTGTTGAGGTCTGGTCAACGGACACCCAACCAGCCATGGTACTATCTTCAAAACTTTCGTAGTAAGCATTCTCTCCATCCACACTAACAGTTATGTCATCTAAAAATAAACCCTCTCCTTGCGGAGCATCGCTATCTGAGTGAAACCAATAACGAATCTGTATTGAACCTCCAGCATAATTGCTAATATCAATTGGTTCACTGTAAGTAGTCGAAAATTGACTCCAAAACTCAGGAGCATCAGAATAAACATAATTAAATGCTGTAGAAGATGTGTCACCATAAGGATTTGAAACATAAAACCATGACGCTCCATCGTCTGGAGATACCTGCATTCCCCAGTAATCAACTTCTGGAAAGACATCACCATCGAGCAAAGAACCCCTAACTAGAAAGTCAATGCCAACTTGATCCCCAGCTGGGATATTTATAACAGGCGAGTAAATGTAATTCTCCATATCTGGGTTGTATGAGCCACTTTCGTTTTGACAAACCAATCCATAATCACCGGTTCTAAATGTTCTACTACTATTTACTACTCCTAGATTTTCAGATTTTTTTTCTAGAAAATTACTTTGAGCACTAAATATTGAGCTTGTAAAAAGTAAAGTGATACAAATATATTTTTTCATTTTAGTTTTCCTATTTATTCTATCAAAAAATGGGAAAGCACAATATACTTTCCCATTTCAATTTAAATGATCTTTGTTTTTATTATTAAACGTTCAAAACTTTCAAAACCCTCACGATTAAATAAGTGAGGGTTTATGAACATAATTTGGACCCACATTATTTCATCAAAATTAACTTTCTAGTCTGACTAACATTATCGACAGTCATGGTGTAAAAGTATACTCCACTAGACAAATGGGAAGCATCTAACATAAAATCATGATTTCCTGCACCAACACGCTTATTAATCAAACTCTCTACAAATCCACCTCTGACATCGTAAAGAGATAACTTTACGTCTGAAGCTTTATCGATACCATAACTAATTTTAGTAATTGGATTAAAAGGGTTAGGATAATTTTGTTTTAACACAAAATTAGATGGTAATATATCCTGTTCATTACCCTTAATTGTACTTAATGATTCAAGGTCATTTTCATATTTTCCTACATATACGTAATTCAAGTAATCATAGTATCCAACTGCTGGCGGATAAGTCTCAACGTTAAAGTTTGGCATTTGATAAAAGAGACCAATTTCATAATCACTACCAATATTTGCTAAGTGGTGTCCATACTCTACCTGGGGGTTATCAGGACCTCCTGCAGTATTGGTGACATTTTCAGCCTCTGCCCATGTTCTACCATTATCAACAGATTTTGACATGTAAACATCAATATCACTCGGTATGTATAATGTAGAATCAGCATTGTATGATGCTCTGGACATATTAGTAGAGGCATACCATAATACTTGACTACCCTCTTCATAACTAGGTCTTATATTGGGGACAAAGTAAAAATATGGTTCAGTATAGAGTGTCATAGGTCCAGTAGCTGGCCAGTCTGCCGACATTGCCTCAGAAAAGTCTTCGATAAAAGTAGCTGTCCAATTATTTGGCTGCTCAACTGGGTTTGCATTATAGTAATGATACATTCCAGCACCTGGAAACCTGACATCTGAATAAACAGAGTCTGCAATTCCATCACCATCGCTATCATCGCAACCTCCATTGAAATCTTTACATAAATATGGATATGAAAATGCTGCAAAATGAAGACCCCCGTCATGGTCAGTCATAATATCATATTCATAATGCATGAAAAAATAGTCAGTGTAGAAAAAGTCTGAACTATCATCTGAAAAATTTATTGTATCACCAACAACATTACCCTCGGAATCAACTGCCCAGGGGTACCAAGGTTTGTTTGGGTATTCATCGGGATTCAATGACCAGAGCGTTAATAAAGAGTCGTGCAACTCCATTAATTCTTGGTCGGATAGATAATAGTATCCCGAATTTTTTAACCCACCCTCAGCTGACCATGTTTCACCATAATCTTCTGTTCGCTTAAAAAACAATGTATGTGAATATGGAGGCTCAAGATCACTATCAGCAGAAAAAGATGTCATACCCATATAACCTATACCATCTGGGTTGATATGAAAGTCAGGAGTTCCAGTGTAACCACCACATTCATACCATAGGCAATTTCCTTGATCATCTGAATCCAGAGAATCCTGTTGAACATATTCTGGAGAATCAACAGAAATGTAGCCATTAGTAACATTAAGACTTCGAATCATATATTTTGAGTATCCTTCACCCGTTGCCCAACTAGTGTACATTGCAAGTAATCTAGCCATTCCATCTGAACCATCAACTAACTGAACATTAGCTTGCCACAAATCAGGCGGATCACAGACCTCACCTTGCGCAAGATTTAAATTTATACAACCTTCATTTATGTGCTGTATAGCTGAGAAATTAGAATTTTCACCCAAAGGAAAAAAATCATAAGAGTACATTGGCACCCCGCCAGTTTCACCACCTCCATAAGTAGCTAAAGTGTATTCATTCCAAACTGCAGTCGCCTTATTTTGATAAGAGGATATAACTGCACTTGGATATCGTGCACCCGGAGCGCCATCCGGTGTGGGTAATCCAGGATTTGCAAGAGTATATGTCTGATTTTCTGGATAAGTAGTATTAATTCTACTTTCTACATACCACTCTTCCCCGTAGGGATCAGATTGAGCTACCCCAAGAAACCCTGCTGTTTCATCTATAGTTCCAAACTGCCTATATACAGCAACCCAACCAGCATTCTCCCCATCACCATTTGCATCATAAGAGTAAGCCAGCGGGCTGGTAGTTTCCAAAAAAGCGCCATAACCATTTTTTGAACTATCAATTTTGTATGAAACAAAGCTTGAATTTCTTGAATTTGTGTGTGCTGGACTTCTTTCTTTAATAGGACTAATTGTCCTATCATTCTCAATACTAGAATCTAAAGTTTCATCACGTACTACATCTTCACCAAGCGAAACTGTAATTGCAAAAAAAGATAGAAAACTAATTAACAATAACCTCATACTGTATCCCTCCCGAAGTTTAAGGTCTAAAAAAATACAAAAGATCGATTAAAAAGGTAATCTATTGTCGTTGATAAATGCAATAGCTCATAAAATGGATCTCATAATCAGAATTCTATTCCTAATGAGACCTGGTGTGTTGACTTCAATAGATCATAATCCACAAAAGCATAATCAACTAATGCAACAATCTTACCCAACCTCACTTTTAAGCCTGCCCCAGCACTTAAACCTGCTGTATCATGACCTAAATGGGAGCCCAATCTAGCAAAAGCTAAGTTTTGCCAGCTATACTCTAAACCCATGGTTCCGTACACCGTGAAATCATTCGGCTTAATTCCATCAATACTAATTTTTAAACTATGCTGAGGATTTTTAATAAATACACTATTAGGGCCGACCACCTCGTTCTCTATGCCAAGTCTAAAAACCAAGGGAAGAGGAAACTTAGTTGTAATTTTACTCACCCGCTCATCTACATCAATTGTATCTGGCACAGTAATATGCAAACTCTCACCATTATATTGGACCTCAGGACCAAAGTTTGCAATACTCATACCAAGCATAACACCATATATGCCTGTATCAAAATTTG
>SGYO01000037.1 GCA_004321745.1 bacterium
TACAACTTTTTTGCAACCAGCACTTAAGTGCTGCTCCAACTGCTCTCTTTGTCTAAAAATACCAGTCGATTCTACAACGATATCTACACCTAGTTCTCCCCAAGGTAGTTCAGATGGAACCCTCTCAGCGATAAGTTTTACATTTTGCTGACCTGCTTTTAACATGTCACCATCCAATGAGACTTCAGATGGAAATCTACCCATTACCGTATCATATTTTAATAGGTAGGTAAGAGCTTCTTTATCAAAAATATCGTTTATTGCTACAATCTCAATATCATCTCTAGAGTTTAAAACTCTAAAAACTGATCTGCCAATGCGGCCAAAGCCATTAATTCCTATACGAGTTTTCATCTTTTAAACATCCTTATGGTAAGTTTTAATTGTATCAAGAATTCGTTTTGAAAATCCCCAGCCATTGTCGTACCAACATAGGGTTTTTAAAAGGTTATCAGCAGTAACCATAGTCGCTTTAGAATCAAAAACTATTGTTTCTTCTCGACCAATTACATCACTAGATACTATTGGATCATTTGTATAACCTATAAAATTCTTGTACTTTCCATTTGAAGCTTCTTTAAGAACTTCATTAACCTCTTCAGGAGAAGGTACTTTTTCCAATTCGGTGGTCATATCAACGCATGAACCATTAGGCACTGGAACGTTGAAAGCAATGCCATCAAGTTTGCCTTCAAATTCTGGCATTAACTTTTCAATAATTTTTGGAGCACCGGTCGTATTGGGAATGATATTTTCAACCGCCGACCTACTTCTTCTAAGGTCTAAACCGATAGCATCAGTTAATGGTTGATCAGCAGTGTAGGCATGAACTGTTGTCATCATAGCTTTTTTCACAGTAAAATTGCCATCAAGTATTCGAAGCATTAAACCAAATGCTTGAGTGGTCGAAGAAGTCGCAGATATAATTTTATCAGAATCTTCAGCTGATTCTTCATTAATTCCATGAATAATCATTCGATCAATTCTGTCATAAGGAGTCCTTGAAACTATGACCCTTTTGGCACCTGCCTGAATATGCTTATCTAGCTCATTTCTTTCTAGATATGCTCCAGTCGCATCAATGACAAAGTCTACGTCCATTGTGGACCATGGAATCATTCCAGGCGTTGCACCTGGTAGGATAGTTACTCTTTGATCTCCAATGACAAGATGATTTCCATCAAGCTTTATAGGCTCATTGAGCTTACCATGAACAGAATCCCTAGCAAGCAAGTAATGCAATGCCTCAGCTGGACCAAATTCGCTTATTGCTACAATGTTAAACCTGGGATCATTAAAAGCGAGCCTGAATATATTTCTACCAATTCTACCAAAGCCAAAGATGGCTACATTTATTTTATTTGATATATTTGCCAATTTAATATCTACTTTTTGTTAATTATTAGGTTTTATTATCTTAAAAAGATAAAACGATCAAGACTTATAACTTAAATAATTAATAATCTTTAATCAATAAATTATTAAAATGACAAATTACTAACCTATTGCTTCAGGCCCTTTCTCATCAGTTCTGATGCGTATGCATTGCTCAATAGGAAGTACGAAAATTTTTCCTCTACCTTTATTGTCAGGCTTTTTAGCCACTACAGTAATAGCCTCAACTGCATTATCTACGTAATCATCGTTAACTGCAATCTCTAATCGTATTTTTGTAAGCAGAGATATCTCATGAGAGATACCTCTGTAAACTTCCTGTACAGGAATTTCCTTGCCCTGACCCTTAGCTGAGCTAACGGTAAACTTGTATATCTTCCTCTTTAATAATTCCTCTTTAATATCAGGTAATTCTTCAGGCTGTACTATAGCAATAATTAATTTCATATAATCCTCCTTTATTCAACTGTAAAAATTTGAAATCCAGCGTATGATTCCATATCATGTTCGCCAATATCAAGCCCAATAATTTCTTCTTCCTCAGATACTCTTAATCCCATTAATGAATTGATAACTGAGAATAAACCTAGCGATGCGACCAAACAGAATACTCCATAAGCTAAAACACCAATTAATTGAGTAACAATGCTGTGACTAGAACTAAAAATACCGACTGCTAGAGTTCCCCAAATACCACATACTAAATGAACTGAAATAGCTCCGACAGGATCATCGATTTTAGCCTTATCCAGCTGAATTACAGCTACCACAACGATGAGCCCAGCAATGAAACCAACAATAATAGAGTTAATTGGACTTATAACATCAGCTCCTGCTGTGATTCCAACTAAACCTGCTAAAGAGCCATTCAATATCATTGATAGATCTGGCTTTTTACTTATAGACCAAGATGCAACCATCGCTCCTATTATTCCAGCTGCTCCTGCCAGAGTGGTAGTCACAAAAACTAAGGAAACACCACCTGGATCAGCTGACAAAACTGAACCGCCATTAAAACCATACCAGCCAAACCAAAGTAGGAAGACACCTATCGAAGCAAGAGGAAGATTATGACCTCTTATTGGCTTAATTGAACCATCTTTAGCATACTTACCTAGCCTAGGCCCTAAAATAATTGCACCTACCAAGGCTGCCCATCCTCCCACACTATGGACTAGAGTTGAACCAGCAAAATCATAAAAACCCATTTGATCGAGCCACCCTGCTCCCCATTTCCAAGAGCCAGCTATCGGGTATATAATGGCAACATATATTGTAGAAAAAACCAAAAAGGAAGGTAATTTTATCCTTTCAGCCACTGCTCCAGAAACAATGGTAGCAGCTGTAGCAGCAAACATAGCCTGGAATATAAAATCTGTATAATATGTATATTTGCCACCAGCATAGTCGATTAAGCCTGCTGCTCCATCTGGACTGCTAATTCCAAACCCAGCAAAACCAAGATAACCATTAAAATCACCTGGATACATTAAATTAAAACCACACAAAGCATAAGTTAAAATTCCAATAGCGATAATGCTTACGTTTTTAAATAATATATTTACAGTATTTTTGGATTGAGTTAGACCGGTCTCCAAGCTTGCAAAACCGAGATGCATGATAAAAACTAAAAATGTTGAAACTAGCATCCATGTATTATTTGCTGTAAACAAAGCTTCACTCACGCCTGAAGCTTCTCCAGCAAATGCAAATGAAAAAAATACACCAATTAATGTTATTAATCTTATAATATTCATATACACCCTTTATATTTTTAATTTATTAAAATAAAAGTTGATTATTATTAAATATATTCAATATTTATAATGTCAACGCTTAAATGTATATACCGATTTAATTAAAAGCAATATTTTGTTAAAAATTTTAAGCAAAAAGTATAATTTGCTTAATTAATTATGCTTAAAAATGATTAAATTAAATAAAATAAGGAATTAATTATTTGAGTTTTCAGGCCTCAAAGGTCTTAACTGTTTTCCAGCAAGCCACATCTCTTGATTATTTATCTCTTCCAGTTCTTTATCTAGTTGGGACCTGTAATCATCTCTAGAATTTGATGATATTGAAATTCTAGCTTCTTCACCACTTACTACCTTTTCATAGCAATCATTAATTACCGGCTTTAGAACTTTTTTAAATTTTGGTGCCCAATCAAGAGCGCCTCTTTGAGCTGTAGTAGAGCAATTACTGTACATCCAGTCCATTCCCTTTTCAGAGACTAGAGGATACAAACTTTCAAGTGCCTCTTCTATTGTTTCATTATATGCCTCAGATGGAGAGTGACCTTTTTCACGTAAAACTTCGTATTGAGCAAGGAAAGCTCCTTGTATAAGACCCATTAAAACACATCTTTCGCCAGTAAGATCACTATGTACTTCCTTTTCGAAGGTTGTTTCAAAAAGATGTCCAGAGCCTATAGCAAAAGCAGTAGCAATTGCGATGTCTTTTGCAGAACCGTTAAAGTCTTGAAATACAGCATAGGATGAGTTTATTCCTCTACCCTCAAGAAAATGGTTGCGCACAGTTAACCCACTTCCTTTTGGGGCAACCAAAACAACATTTATATTATTAGGAGGTATGATATTAGTATCAGAATGAAAAACAACACCAAACCCATGAGAAAAATAAAGTGTATTACCTTCGCTCAAATTTTCTTTGACTTCTGGCCAGGCTTGGATTTGACCTGCATCAGATAACAAAAACTGGATTATATCTCCTTTTTTTGTCGCTTCGTTAATTTCAAAAAGATTTCTACCCTTAATCCAACCATCTTTGATTGCCTTATCCCAGCTTGATCCTTTTCTTAAACCTACAATTACATTAAAGCCCTGATCTCGCATATTTAAACTCTGCCCTCTTCCTTGTGGGCCATAGCCCAGGATAGCTGTAATCTTATCATTTAATATTTCTTTACATTTTTCAATAGGGTAATCAGAACGCTCGATGATTTGCTCTTTGTAACCATTAATATTCAATTCTTTCATTATAAATCTCTCTAGTAATTCTAAATTTAACTTTTATGGCTCTGATCTTGTAAGAAAAGGCTTATTTCTTTCCTGGTCTCCTGATATCATAGCCATCTTACCTGAACGCAAAAGCTCTAGCACTTCAAACTTGCTTAAAATATTGATATTTTCCTCAACAGTGGACTCATCGCCAGATATTTCGAGTATCATGCATTTTGGGTCTTGATCTAATATCTTGCAATTTCCCCCTAAAACTAATTTTTCAATTTCATGAATCTCATCTGGCTTAAGTGAGATCTTCATTAAAACATGCTCCCTGACATGACAATTTTCTTTAGTAGCATCGACTACATCAAAGACATCAACCAATCTTTTGAGGTTATTATAGATATTAACCCGCTTTGCTTCATTAGGCTCATTAACCACCAAAGTCATTCTCGTAATTCCATTTATTTCAGTTCTACCAGCAACAATACTCTCGATATTGAAATTCCTTCTTCTAACTAAACTAGAAATTCTATTGAGAACCCCTGGCTCATCCTGCATAAATAATATTAGTGTTTGTTTCATTATATGACCTTATTACATTTCCGCATCTTTGAACTGTTCATGAACCGGACGACTAATCATAGCATCGAGATCTGCTCCCGCAGGGACCATTGGATAAACCATATCATGCTGTTCAACGACGAATTCTACTAAAACCGGACCGTTTATATTTTGCGCCACTTCAATTGCAACAGGAATCTCAGGTCTAGAAATCACTCGTATACCTTTTAAACCATAGGCCTCAGATAGCTTAACGTAATCTGGGCTACTAATCGGAGTTTCATTATATCTTGAATCATAAAAAAGCTGTTGCCATTGCCTAACCATTCCTAAATATCCATTATTTATAATAGCAATTTTAATGTTTGCATTCTCCTGAACCGCAGTAGCTAATTCCGTAATTGTCATCTGGATACTTCCATCTCCAACAATAACCCAAATGTCTTTATTCCTATTATAAAAACTTGCTCCAATTGCAGCAGGCAGGCTAAATCCCATCGTCCCAAGTCCGCCTGAAGTCAAAAGGGTGTTTGGCTCATCGTGCTTGTAATACTGAGCCTCTAACATTTGATGTTGGCCAACATCGGAAACCACGATAGCGTCCCCATTCGTCTCTTTCCATATATCACTAATTACCTGAGCTCCATACAACATTTGAGTATCAGCATTTATAATATCTCTAGATTGTGATTCTTTTTTCCATTTTTCAATTTCATTAATCCAATCGGTATTCTGTTGATCTTTTAGGATTGGAATTAATTTTTTTAGAACTAATTTCAAATCTCCGACCAAGGCAACATCTACTGGAACATTTTTATTAATTTCAGATGGGTCAATTTCGATATGGATCTTTTTTGAATCTAAAGAATATGTTTTTGTATTACCTGTTACTCTATCATCAAATCTCATTCCACAGGCAATCAATAAATCCGCCTTTTGAATAGCATTGTTTGCTGCAAATTCGCCGTGCATGCCCATCATACCCATATTTAAGTCGTGACTCGCAGGAACCGCACCAGAACCTAACAAAGTCCAACTAAGTGGTATATCACCTTTTTCAGATAGCTCAATTACTTCTTTCGAAGCTCCGGAGAGAAGTATACCATGACCAGCTAAAATAACAGGCCTCTTTGCAGTAGCAATAAGGTCTGCTGCATCACCTAAACTTTTTTTGTCTATTTCTCTATCAAGAGGGTTTTTTCCTGGAAGCTTTACAGGCTCCTTTGGGTAAATAAAATCATATTCCTCTGATTGTACATCCTTGGGAATATCAATAAGTACAGGACCAGGTCTTCCGGATCTCGCAATCGCAAAAGCTTCTTTTATGGTCTGTGCAAGATTTTTTATATCCATCACTAGATAGCTATGTTTCGTTACAGGTATTACAGCTCCAGATATATCCATCTCTTGAAATGCATCACTACCGATTGCAGGCCTAGGAACTTGACCTGTAATACAAATAATTGGAACAGAATCCATCATTGCAGTAGCCAGTCCAGTAACCATATTAGCTGCTCCTGGCCCTGATGTAGCCATCGCAACACCTACTTTACCGGAGGTGCGGGCATAGCCATCTGCCATGTGCGTAGCGCCTTGTTCGTGCCTAGTTAATACATGATGAATATTATCTTTATACTTGCTTAATGCATCATAAGTGGGCAGTATCGCTCCTCCAGGGTAACCGAATACAACATCTACCCCTTCTCTTATTAGACATTCCCAAATTATTTCAGCACCAGTTAATTTATTTTTTTTCATAATGGACTCATTTATTTATTTTAAAACTGCTCCTGTATTTGCAGAGGTGACTAGTCTAGCATACCTACCCAAATACCCTTTATTAATTTTTGGTTCAAATTTTTCGATACTTTTCATACGAAGATCAAAAGTTTTTTGATCAATATTCAATTTGATTTTTCGATTTGCTATATCAATTTCAATTTCATCTTTTTCCTTTATGATAGCTATGGGTCCGCCAGATGCTGCTTCGGGAGAAATATGCCCAATACATGCGCCTCTAGTCCCACCAGAGAAACGCCCATCAGTGATTAAAGCCACTTTAGAACCAAGCCCCATGCCCATAATCGCGCTTGTCGGTGCTAACATTTCAGGCATTCCAGGACCTCCTTTTGGACCTTCATAGCGAATTACAACAACATCACCAGGTTGAACCTCTCCATCATGTATAGCTTTTATAGCATCATCTTGAGACTCATAAATTCTTGCTGGGCCTTTGTGATACAGCATATTTTCAGCCACAGCACCGGTTTTTACGATAGAGCCATTTGGAGCTATGTTACCATACAACACAGCTAATCCGCCTTCATTAGAAAATGGATTTTCAACAGTACGAATAATATTTTCATTAAGATTTTTTGCT
>SGYO01000038.1 GCA_004321745.1 bacterium
TATAAAAAAGTATTGCAATTAATTTCTTTAAGGAAGCCAAATGTTCAAAATTTGCTTAGTCACTTTAATCTTTTTAAGTCTATTGCAAGGTCAATTTAACCCTTGTTATGACGACCTCTACCTATCAATGAAAGCAAAAGGCCTAAATGCTTTAACATCTAGAGAATACCATTATTTTACTCGAAAAGATGAGGAATGTTCAGAGTATAATACTTTTGATAAAAAGTATCATGATCAGTTAAACGAAATGCAGGCTGAAATTTTTAGAATTGCCGAAAAAATTGGTGAATTAGACGAAGATATTAATCTTGAAAATATATATGGTCTAGGGCGGTTGAAGGCAACAGATCCTGAGCTAAGAAGCTTGGCAATTATGCAATCAAAAGATGATGACATTCGTAATGAGTTTAATACATTGTTGGAAAAGTTAATCGTTTTGAAAAAAGAAATCCAGGATGAGATA
The DNA here is from genome assembly GCA_004321745.1 of bacterium. Lineage (GTDB taxonomy): Bacteria > Fidelibacterota > Marinisomatia > Marinisomatales > UBA1611 > TMED80. Next base: position 464 of record SGYO01000038.1, read on the forward strand.
AACAAGGACACAGGTCCAACTGATTTAGTTGTTAACTCATTAACAGTTATTGATAGTTCTAATGGTGGATTTATAAAGACGATTGGAAAAGATGGGAAAAATACTGTTATGATAGGCAATCATCCATCTGGTAGTGGTAGTGTTATAACATACAACCAGGATGGTACACCTTCTGTTCGACTTGGCTCTGATAAAAAATCTAATGGCTACATGAATGTTAGAAGAAGATCTGGAAAAAATGCTCTTTACATTGGAGCAGATGAAGATGGAAATAATGTAATCGTAAACTCAAATTCTAATGGTGATCCATCTGTTATCGCAGGAACAAACAGTGATGATAATGGATATATAAAAACGATAAACAGCCAAAATAAAAATACTACAGTTATAGGATCAAAAAAGGATGGGGCTGGGTATTTAACAACCTTTAGCAATTCTGGTAATAGAACATCATTTATTTCATCTGATAGAAAAGGAAATGGAATGATTGGATTGTATGATAAAGATCAAAAGCTACAATATACTCAAAAAGGAGAAAAAAAAATCATACAACAAATTTCAGTAGATGATAAGAAGAAGAAAAAATAAAGTTTAAACTTAAATCTTAAACGTAATTCTCCATAATGCATCCAATTGATCTTCGAAGCGATACTGTAACCCTACCTACAAATGAGATGCTAGAAGCTATCTCAAAAGCAGAACTAGGTGATGACGTTTTTCAGGAAGATCCAACGGTTAATAAACTCGAGCATTTAGCTGCTAAAACTTTTAATAAAGAATCAGCAATTTTTATGCCTAGTGGCACTATGGCTAACCTAGTTGCTGTTTTGACTCATTGCCAGAGAGGCGATGAGGTAATACTCGGAGATCAATCTCATACTTTTTTATATGAAGCTGGAGGGATTTCATCATTTGGCGGAGTTCATTCAAGGCAAATAAAAAATTATGATGACGGTACAATGAGATTAGAAGATATAAAAAACTCTGTAAGAAAAAAAGATGTCCATTTCCCGCCATCTAGATTAGTATGTCTAGAGAATACTCATAATAGATGCTTTGGTATGCCTCTTGATATAAATTATATTAATAAAGTCTCAGAAATTGTAAAAAATAATTCAATGATGCTTCACGTTGATGGCGCTAGAATATTTAATGCTGCGGCTGCGTTAAACAAAAGTGTCGCGGAGCTAACTAGTGAGGTTGATTCAGTATCTTTTTGTCTTTCTAAGGGTTTATCTGCTCCGTCAGGATCATTACTTTGTGGTAAAAAAGAGTTTATAGAAAAAGCTCGGTTTAATCGTAAGGCTTTAGGTGGGGGAATGAGACAGTCTGGAATTTTAGCTGCTACTGGAATTGTAGCTTTAAATAAAATGCCGAAAAAGATTATCAAGGATCATCAAAATGCCAGCACTCTTGCTAAAGGTTTAAATGCAATTAGTGGAATCTCAATTGACCTAGAAAAGGTTAAAACAAATATAATATATTTTAAATTAAATCACTCCAAAATAGATAGTGTTACGCTTATTAATTCAATGCTAAAGAAAAATATTAAATTTTTCGAATTAGGTCCAAATTGGTTCAGACTAGTAACCCACGCTGGAATAAATGAAGAAGATATAGAGCATGTGTTAATTCAGTTTAAAGATCTTTTTTCCAAAATTTAATTCAGGAATTAACATTTGAGATTCCTTATTTCTGTCTCATTATCATTCATTATAAGTAATACTAATCTAGTAGCCTCTGAAAAACTATTTCCCAATTATATAACGGACGTTGATGGCAATGAATTATCTTTTTCAAGTTTGGCAGAAAATAAAACTGTTTGTTTAATTACGTTAAAATCGATCAATTGTCCTACCTGCTTAGAACAGTTAAAAAGATTTAAAGAAAAAATAACCCAATTTCAAAAGTGTAATTTGGCATTTGCTGTACTGGCATATGCAGACAATAAAAGCATAAAAGCACTTGCTGAAAAAGTAGACTTTCCATTCCCTTTTATTCAAGATGTTGATTTTATGATATCAAAATCATTTAACTTAGATAAGCCACCATTTGAGCTAAGACCGGCGATCATTTTATTTAATGGGGATAGAACTATAAAATGGAAAAAGATAGGAAGGAGTAATCAATACTTTAGTGATCAAGCTATTGAAGACTATCTTGATTGTGATAATTGGATATAAAAGAACATATATGCAAGATAATTTTATATAAGAGCATGAAGATAATTCTATTAAATTTTTAAAGCATAGAAAGTAAAATAATAACTAATAATGTTTGATAGCGATGTAATCAAAAAAGGAATTAATGACCAAGCTGTCTTGCAGGCGATGCATGATGTGGACAGACGTAAATTTGTTTCTGATAAATTTTCTGATGTCGCATATGATGATCGTGCACTACCAATAGGGGAGGAGCAAACAATTAGCCAGCCTTTCATTGTAGCATTTATGACAGAAAGCTTGCAGATTGAAGAAGGGAATAAAGTACTTGAGGTGGGTACTGGTTCTGGCTATCAAACTGCTGTTTTGAGCAAGCTAGGTGCAAAAGTTTCTACGATAGAGATAAATAAAAAATTATTCAAAGAATCTTCAAAAAGATTAACTGATCTAGGCTATGATGATATATCTTTCCATCATGGAGATGGAAATAAAGGTGTTCCTGATCAGTCCCCTTATGATCGAATATTAGTAACAGCTGCGCCTGCTGAAATCCCTAGAGATTTGATTGACCAGCTTGCTATAAATGGCATTATGGTCATTCCTGTTGGTAATCAGTCAGAAGTACAATATTTATATAGAATTAAAAAGTTAAATGATGATGAAATAACAAAGGATAAGATTCTTCCTGTATATTTTGTACCATTGATAAAAAGTTAAATCGTGATTCTATGAATCCAAATTATTTCATTAAAACTATTTCATTATCTCTAATACTATGCACATTTTCTTATGGAGAATTGATTTGGTCAGAGGGTAACCTCAAAAAAGTAGATCAGATATCTTTAGAAATAGTTGTTAGTGGTGATCAAGACCCAACATGGGAAGAAAAATTAACACAAATATCATTACTTTTTTTTGAAGGTTATAAATTAAAAATTAATCCAAAAACATTTTCTCCAAATATGGTCATTAATGTGAGTATTTTAAAATCTAATGACTTATCTATTTCGTCTTATGATATTGACCTTTCTGTTTTTGATTTATTCATATCAAAAGATAAATATTTAGATAATATTTCAAGCAAAAAGATCATTAAAAAGTTTAAAAGTGGAATCATTTATCAACAAAATCTTTTTGGGCAGTCAGAACATGAAAAAATTATTCAAGATGTTGAAAATTCATTGGTAAGTATCTTAAATACATTTATAAATGATTGGTACCAAGATAACCCTATGAAACAGTTCTAAAGTAATTGTTTTTTTTCTAGGTCTATTTGACATATCCTTTCTTCAGTGTAAATTTATTGTTTTAATAAAAAAATGTATTATTTTAGCAAAACATATACCCCTTTTAGAATTTATCTAACTATAGCTCTTCTTAGTTTTATCGTTAATGAGCATGTTTTTAGTGCAGAAAAAATTGATTGGAAAGATAAAGCATTACAAACTGGAAATAGATTAGCTGTCTTAGATTTTTCAGCTAAGGGAATATCAGACCCTATGAGAGATATTTTGACCGAACAATTTCGTCAAAATATAAAAAAATTAAAAATTTACGAGGTGCTAGATGCCAGTATGACAAACCAGGTTGAAATTTTCTACCCTGGAGAAAAAATCTATGGAGAATGCAAATCAAAAGGTTGCATACTTGAGCTTGGTAGGCTCTTAAAGGTCAATTATGTTGTAGCTGGTACAATTATTGAAAAAGACAAAGAATATTTTGTAAATGGTAAAATGTACTCTATGGATCTTGAACAAGAGGTTCAAGGCTTTTCAATAGAAAATGTTAGTGAAATTGATAGTATAAGGCTTGAAATGAAAAAGTTGTCGTATAACGTCAGTGGCTTAGAAGTGCCTGACACCATTTCAATTGAAGCCTCATCTGAAGTATTAAGTTATGTCACTAAAGTAAAAGAACAAGAAAAAATGCCTTGGATTCGACTGCCAAAAATTTCAAAAAAAGTTAGATCATTAATGTATTCTACGGTTGTTCCAGGAGCTGGGCAAGTATACTCAAAACGTGCATATACTGGTCTAGGGTTCTTTGGAGCTGAAATAATTATTGGTAGTTTGGCCTTGCTTGCTCATTCAAATTATCAAAAATCATGGGGTGGCTTTCAAGAAACATACAAATCTTATCAAATTGAGGATGACCCTGGAAAACTAATTCAGCTAAGACCAGATATAGTACGGTATGCTAATGATACCAAAAAGCATAATGATTTTTTAAAAGGTTTAAGAATTTTAGGCGCCTCAATTTGGAGCATAAATATGTTACATGCATATATTGTAGCGCCTGATGATATATTTGTTAATACTGGAAACTTAGGAAATTTTTCTGATGCAGAATCAAAATCTAAGTTGACCACTTGGGATATTCTTTCTGGTTTTGGTTTAAGAGGTTTAATTATAAGGCCAGTTTTCAAGGGTAGCTCTCTTTCATCATATTCTCCCTACACTGACGCTGGATTATTAATTACAACACCGATAGGACTTTATTTTGGATCTGTGTTTACATCATTGACCTATGAAATGTCAAATTATTCATTTACATCTTCTGGTTTTGAAGATCAGGTTGAAGGATCCAGCCAGACAACAGCATTAAATTTTGATTTAACAAATAAAATACCTTTTGGAGGTAATAGCATTAAAAAATATGCCTTTTTAGGTAGGTCAAATTATAGTGATGGGACAGGGTATTTAATTGGAGGAGACTTAGTTTATAACATAAGTACATTTCCATTATCGTTTGCGCTATCAAGCAGAGCAAATATGGTGAATACACAATCTTTAGGTAGTACCATGTGGGTATCACTGGGAGTTAATGTTGGTATTAAGATTCCATAAAATACAATTATACTTAACTATTTTTTTTATGCTTTTTTCTTCTTGTGAAGATGTCACTTATCAATTAGATAATGAATTTGATCCGGAAAATCTTAACCTTAATCCACCAACAATATTTTTTCACCCATCGCAATTTGAATCAATTAAGGTTGGCAATTCAAATACTCTAGAACTTTATTGTTATGATGTGCAAAATGCAGCAGGAGCTCACCTACAGATAGAATTTGATGCTGAAATTATTTCAATTGATACTGTTCTTCACGGTGAGTTTTTTAAGAATGGCGTGAATTCACCTATATTATTTACTGATCAAGAGGATGGATTTTTAAATGTATATTTATTTCTGCAACCAACGATCGGTACTAGTGATGCAAGTGGAACAATGTCTATGGCTAAATTAATATTTACTGTGCAAGATGAAGGGTTAGCTCCAATCAGGTATACTTCAAGGACAACAATAAGAGACAAGAGTAATAACTCTATTCAATTAAATCAGTATGGAGAGGCATTGATTAATGCGGTTTATTAAGATCGTAAATTTCTTTTACCTCTTATTAATAATTGTGCCTTCTATTTTAATGGCTCAATGTGATGATGATGTTGATCAAATAATTTCAGTAGATGATTTCCCAATTGAACTAAATGGGTCAACTATTAACAGTGGGGATGATTTTGTAGTTTATACAAATGATGGCAATGATACGCTAGCTGGCTATTTTACAAATGATGTTATATATAAAATTACTATTGGATTTTCTGATGAAGATGGTGATGGGGAAAATGATGAGGGCATAAACCTCTTTGTTGATATGTGCAGAAATGGTGTTGATTTTGATGCATCTATCGCAATTATTAAATCTGCTGGAATTGATTGTAAAAATATTGATGGGGAGGAGTTGATTAATAATTATGTGGATGGATCATGGGGCGAGTCGATAGATGCAAATGCTTTATGTCCATCAGCAGAAGATTTTAGCCCTCCAGCATACTTACCAATTGCTAGAGATATTAATTTGGATGAGCAGGGAGACTACTATATTGTTGTAGATGGACATTCTTCAGAAAGCTTTGGAAACTTTAGTATAGTGATTGGAGAAATGCTTCACTTTACAGAATATGATATTCACCCTCAAAATATATTTATAGACGTTAATTTTTCAGATTTTGTTTATGGAGTGAATGATGGTTTAGATTGGAGCATAGGTACAATTGAAAATTATGAGGAATATTTTCACCTTGAAGATCTTTCTGGTGTTAGTATAAATGTAGGAACTTTAATTGATGACAATGGCAATACGCTACAGCAAAATACCGGCTATAATAAAATAAGGTTTCCTTTAATTGATCAACCAAACGGTGGGTCTACTGTTCTTCTTACGGTCAAAGATCATCTTTTTTTAAGTGCTGGTAATAATGCAAATGCCCCTCATTTAGTTAATAGTGAAGGAATTCCATTCAGTGTTGGTGATACGATTTATATAGATTTGAATGATATTGAAGCACCTGGAATTTTCATTGAAGGAATAAGTGTTGAGAATAATACCTCGATCGTTGATCCTGACGATAATATTTTAATTAGCTCAACAGAATCTCTTTTTCAAGATGGAAATATTATAACAGCAGAAAATTTAGCTGGGTATTTAAACTTGACGTTTTTTGAGGGTGGAGAGCAAATACCTTTTAATATCGAGGTCAATAATGACCAAACAGAAATCGAGATTGATCCAGCCATTTCATTAGTTGATTAT